>JBLNEP010000215.1:0-6208 GCA_050262755.1 Actinomycetota bacterium
GGCGGCTTTCTTGGGTGTGACATAGCTCATGGTTAACCGCTTAACTCTACCTATCTGAGTGTAATTGAAATAGATAGAGTTGAGCGTCTTAATTAATTATTTCTTTATTTGATATCACGTCACCTCTTGAGTGCCTCAATTTTTTGCGACTGCGCTGGCACTACCGTCTGCTACTGCTCAAGCATTCGCCAGTTCTGAAAGCACATTACGCAGATTCTCACTAGCATATCCCACTTCTAGTTGAGGTTTATCTTGCACAGAAGATGTAATTTTCGTCAAAATCGCGAGCTGCTCTTCATACCCAGCGGTTTTGATGAAAAGAGCTTGCAGGCGATTTTTAACGAGGTTGATCAAGCTACGGGTTTGGTTGGCTTTGCTACCTTTACCTTTGACTGGGGACGCTTTGAATAAATTGTGGCTTTTTAAGAGCCGCAACCTGTCCGTTGTCTGAGTCTTAATGAGTTCCAGCAGTTCTTCTTGGACTCGTTCAGCTAACTGATCGGTCACGTACTTCATAATCAAAGGTTGGAGGGTAAACAGCGTTTCCCCGCTTTCGGTGATTTTTTCAATCAGTGACCTGCGACCGAGCGATTCTAGATTTTTTACTAATTCTGATAGCGGTGACTTAATTACAATGTCCTCCCGCAACCGAGCCATAGAAACAGGATAACGCTCTAATGCTAGCCAGTACATAATATCTTCTTCTGCAGGCGATAAACGCTCAAGCTGTTGAGCAAGCAAGTGGCTAATATGATCTTCCAAAAATAGCGCCGTTGCTTCCAAAAATTTAAACACGCTGCCGTCGAAGAACTCTTGAATCGTGGCTGCTACAATTTTCAAAGCTAAAAGGTTGCCACCATAGCGGTTCATTAAAATTTTCCACTCTTTTTCATGGGCAGAGAGGCCTTTTTCTTTGAAGAATTCCCGCGCGATTTCCTCGGAACCAATGGGTTTGAAGGTACGAACTTTTTCGCTTGCTAGTAAGGCGAGTTCTGTGGGTTCTTCAGAACTGATTAGGAGTAAGCAACTGTGATGATTGACTTTTCCTAATCGGCCGATCAGTTCTCGATATCCTTCATACCCTTCGCGGTAGTGACCGGCTAGTTGTCCCGCCTTCAGAACTGCCTCGAAATCATCCAAGATTAGCAAACATTTCTGCTTACGTAAGTATTCAACCAGTCGCGAAATTCTGGTGTTGAGGTCTTCAGGTAAATCCAGTTTCTGTTGATTGGATAAGAATTGTAACAAGTTCCCGATCAGGTCTTCTGGTAAAGGCTTAGCTCGTAGCGATCGCCAAAGTACAAAATCAAACTCATCCTGTAATTGTTTTGCCAGTTTCACAGAAAGGGTGGTTTTACCAATTCCTGACAAACCTAGCACTGCTACTAACCGACAGCTATCTGATACGATCCATCGTCCTAAAGTTAATAATTCTTCAGCCCGACCATAGAAGGCTGAAACATCTGGTGCTTCGCCCCAATCTTGATGGCGGTGAGTGATAACAACGGTAGCTGTAGCGCTTCTTGAAGCCGGGTGAAAGCCACTGTTAGTTTGCTGTCCAGCTTGATATAAAAACAAAAGCTGATGCCTTAATTCAGCTAACTTTCCTGGACCACTTCCACTAATTTTAAACTTTTTATAGACTTCACCGAGCCGTTTGCGGACAGCAATATCGCTAATTTCCAGCCTGGTTGCAATCGCAGCAGTTGATTGACCGTCGAGAGCCATAAATACAGTCTCTAACTCGGCATCTGTAACACTGCGCTCCTTTGCGATCGCTTGTACAAAATCCTGTGGAATCTGAGTCGTCAAGGGGATAGCCTCATTTTTACAATGAACATACTTTCTATTATATTCTGTGAGTTTAAACCAGCTAACCAACCCCTGAAGCTATTTATGGTTTAGTTTGCTGGTGAAGGGTACTCATAATGCTGAGAAGTCTACGTATTGATGCTGAGGGATCTTGAAGTTAACTCGTCGATCGTCTCAGCAGAAACACGGGTGACTTTGGAAAAAATTTTAGGCTCTCTGAGAAAAAATTACCTCATCGCTCAATTCTAAGGACTTCTACTGAGCTAGCTACAGGTTGATTGGTTGAGTGTTTGCAATTTCAGTGTCAGGTTTATTTTTTGTCAGCTCTTGACCCTCTGATCCAAGTTAAACAGAGATAAATACTTAGACTCTGCCTGATGCAGCATATTCTTGAGCTGATATCAGTCGCCAATGAGAATCTCCTATTAATTCTAACACCTGTTGGTGATACTTTAATAAGCTCAATCTGTGACCCACACTGATGAAGGTTGTGTTGGTTGTTTGTAACTGCTGATAGAGAGACTCTTCATTTTTTAGGTCCAAAGCACTGGTTGCTTCATCTAAAATCGCGTAGCGGGGTCGCGTGAGGAGCAGTCGCGCAAAGGCGAGACGTTGTTGTTCTCCTAATGATAAAATATCGGCCCAATCTAACTCTGCATTGAAACCGCCAAGCCTTTCTGGTAAATCTGCTAAATTGACTGCTTCTAAAGTCCAGCGTAGTTCTTTTTCATCAATATTGCTATCGGTATGGGGATAGAGGAGTTGCGATCGCAGAGTCCCTAAAATCATGTAGGGTCGCTGCGGTAAAAATAACATTTCCTCCAGATTGGGCCGTACCAAGCGACCTGTGCCAGAGTTCCATAACCCTGCGATCGCTCTGAGTAGTGAACTCTTGCCAGCACCACTAGGGCCTACAATTAACAAACCTGAACTTGGTTGCACCGAGACTGAAAGATCTTTGATCAGAACTTTGCGGTGCTTCGGCGTCTCTAAGGTGAGGTGTTCGAGTAACAATTGAGAATCGACCACCGTATCAATTGTCCGCACTTCAGGTTCAGAAATTTCTGATGGGTCTTGCAACTGGTCTTTAAATTCACCTAAACGGTTAATGCTAGCGGCAAAAGCACTCAGGGATTCAATTTGATCGACCACGACCGAAAGCGCACTCAGCACTTGACTAAAGGCAATATTGGCTTGAGTAATGTCTCCATATTCAATGCTGCCTGAAAAATAAATAGGAGCCAGTAACAAGGAGGGTAGAATTACAATTGCATAGTTATATCCTTTTCTAAAATAGCCAACATTTCGCTGCCAGCCAATCAACAAGTTAAAGTTGCGGAAAGCTTGGGTGAAGCGATGCCATACTTGAATTTCTTCCTGGCGCTCTCCTCGATAAAATGCAATAGATTCGGCGTTGTCTCGAATATGGACCAATCCGTAACGAAAATCTGCCTCTTTCCTCAGTTGCTGGAAGTTAATCGGAATCAAGATTTTGCCGAAAATAAAGGCGATGATAGTGCCGATCGTGGCATAGACAATTACAAAAATAGAAAGGGATTTAGAGATAGACCAGAGAATCCAAGAAAAGGAAATAATGTCTAGGATAGCTCCGAGGATCGTGAGCAAGAAATAGAGGCTATTGCTCGTGAAAGATTTGATATCTTCCGCAATCCGTTGATCCGGGTTGTCTATTTCTTTATTTAACTTAATTTTGTAATAATCTCGGCGGGAAAAATACTTTTCAATAAAGGTTTTTGTCATCCATTCTCGCCAGTAAAGCCCTAGCTTATCTCGGATGAAATTGTAATAGACAACAATGGGAGTGCCGACCACAAAAACTCCCGCATAGACAAACAAAAATCGCCAGAATGCTGCCTGGTCTTTTTTAGCAAGGGCTGTAGTAAAAAACTTTGCTACATAGCTAATCACTACATTGAGACCACTAACCGATAGCGAGAGCAATAATAAAAAAGCTAACATTGCCCACTGCTGCCAGCGCGGAAGCAACCGACTTTTAAAATAGACGAAGGTAAAGAGCGGAATGCTCAGCATATAGACAATGGCGACGATCCAAGGCGAATAAATAATTCCCTTTACCGCGTCAACTAAGCCAGGAGCAATACTATTAAAAAACTCTGGAAACAGAGATTGACTGCCAAAAGAGACAGCACTAACAGCGACAAAGACACTCGCGAAAAGAAATATAAGCAGCGCCAGCAGCAATCCGAGGAAAGCTCTGCCACCGCCTGGTTCAAGGGGGTAAAAGTAAGGTTGGGCGATCGCTAAAAATCTATTCCACAGTTGACGGTTCAATCGGTTCATTGTGACGCTCAAGCAAATTACTCCGGCTGTTTTAACATATCAAGAGTGCTAGCAAAATGCTAGAGGAAGTTCCTCAGCAGCCGATCGGGAGAGAACAAGTTTAACAAGGGTACCCACTCCTAGCGACCTCCTAAAGCCGAAAACTTGGCTAAAATTGAGCCGTGGAGGAATCAGAGTGAGAAACAGACCCGTCAGGAGTTGGAACTTTGCTAAGTGACTCAGTACCTGGCGCGATCGCATAATATCGCTGAACGATCCCCAAACTCACTTGCTTCATCAACCAATACAAGCTGCTGATTATCACAAACGTTACCGCCATGACTAAAACCGGACGTTTGCCAATTAAATCTGTCATCACACTCATCACCAGACCATCGGGATTCGTGATGATGTCCCAACTGTTCAAGCGGATAAATCTCCCTAGATAGATGCCGATCGCGCACAGAGCGTGTATAATTAACTCCGTAGCCCAGATAAATTTTTTCCACCCCTGTCGCTGCAAGTAGTAACCTAGGTTGATTAGAGACAGCACATAAGCTTCAAACCCCACCAGCATGAACAGTAAATACAGGGGAATTAAGACTAAAGTAATAATCCAGATGGAATCGACCCAGCGAATGCTCCAAATCAAGTGAATCACATCCGTTAAAACATAGGGCGCATTTGGCAAAAAGGTAATGAACACCAAAAATCCCATCCACCATCGTAGGGAACGCTCCCGCCGTCCGTGCAAAATCCAGATATCCACCACCATCAGCACCAGCGTGATTGATAGCACCCCTCCGATGTAAGCAATTCCTAAGTCTCGCACTAGATGAGTTCCGTAAGCCCAAACCCGGCGAATATTAGGCAGAAAAGTCAGACCCAGTAGAAAGACTGTTCCCCACTGCAAAAAACGCGCTCGCGGCCGATGAAATAGCCAGAGACTCATTGCTAAAGGGATTAAAGCTAAAAACAAATTCCATGACATCAAGTGTCTTTTTCCAGCTACTAGCTGCCATGCTTCACCGATCAAAGTCATTAGTTCAAGTTTCATAAGCCCTTGTTTACTGATGAACTGAAGTTGCTGAACGATTGCAGATTTTTGGGGGCGCTGCACCGCCGGCTACTCAGAAGGATTGTGCAGTTAAAAGATGATTTAAATAGAAGCAAGAACGGTCAACTTTAAGTTGTCCCAGACTTCCAAGGTTTTTGCTCAGAGTTGACTCTCCAGAAAGATTTGCCAGTACAGTTACGCCTCTATCTCTGCCAGAACTCAGAGAGGACTCGAAGCAAGTTTTCAAACAAGAGAAAGACATGGGCTTGATGCTGTATTCTTCCTAGCTTTCCCATCCTAGCAGCCAAAGAACTGACTTGGTGGCAATGTGAGGGTGGGGTTTTTTCAGTATTAGCACAGATCCAGCGTTCCTGTACTGAGGGCAGTATCACCTTCAACTTTCGGCTGAGTCTGCTCGTCCGACCGTCTGGCAGCTTAGATCCTGCTGAGGAACCCACTTTTTGACTGATAGCTGCTGAATCAGGATCTCAACTTGGAACGAGCGAATGTTCGTTGTGCTTCCACCGGAGTGCGAACTGTATAGAAGATTGATTCCCTTGGGATTTTTCCACAATCATTCAATCGCTAACAAATAAACCTAAATTAGTTACATTTCAGATTGATTTTATTGCTAGTAAATAGATTGATTTATGGCAATTTCACTTTGTCTTTTACACTCAATCCATTTTTATAACTTTATGAATTTTTAAATTTTAGTGCAAGTCTGAGCTGCACTGAGTGTAAATCGTGATGGCTTCTAGATTGGCATCAATTTTCTCAACAGCTAATCTTTAGATTCTAAATTCCATAAGCTCAATCAAATTTTTAAAATTATAAATACTTGCTTCAATGGCTCATTATAGCACTCTTAAATTGGTAAAAATTCCACTCGTTAAATAACCTAAATTCCAGACACACTATTAAGTTATGCGATTGTTTAATGAGCGCTATCCTTTCAATTCCTTTATCTAGCATTTTCTTCATCTCTCATTTGAAAATGCTAGATCTCACAAAATAATGCAGTTGGCATTCTCAACC
>JBLNEP010000216.1:0-13499 GCA_050262755.1 Actinomycetota bacterium
ATGATAACTGGGTTCAAAGGATAAGGAATTTCTTCCGGACGCAAGTGGCAACCTTGACGGCTGCGATCGCGTTTTATACTTGTTTACCCGTTCCCATTGCTTGGACCTTGGAGTTCCAAGGAATAGCTCGTTTTGCGCCCGTAGTCGGCGTAATGCTGGGTGGATTCTTGGCGGCGATCGATACTGGATTACTATTTCTAGGGATGCCTGCACTCACCCGGTCAGTGTTGGTCGTAGTCGCTGCGATCGCGATGACGGGAGGGCTACATTTAGACGGAGCAATGGATGCCGCCGATGGATTAGCCGTTGCTGACCCCCAGCGACGGTTAGAAGTGATGGCAGATAGTGTGACCGGGGCCTTTGGAGCAATGGCCGCCATCGCGCTGCTGCTACTGAAAGTCTGCGCTCTTACGGATTTGAATGGCGATCGGTGGCTGGCTTTGATGGCAGTCGCCGGTTGGGGAAGATGGGGTCAACTGGTTGCGATCGCTCGCTACCCCTACCTGAAAGCGACCGGCAAAGGAGCCTTTCACAAAGAATCCGGCTATAAACCCCTGGATTTACTGCCCGGATTGTTATTACTATTGAGCCTCAGCGGCCTGCAAATCCTGCTGAATCCCCATCGCTGGCTGGTAGCAGTCGGAATGACCCTAGGCGGAGCTGCGATCGCGATTTTCACCGGTGCTTGGTTCAACCGCCGCTTAGGGGGTCATACAGGGGATACTTACGGAGCCGTCGTGGAATGGACGGAGGCATTTTTGTTATGTCTGTTAGTGGCGCTAGAAAAATCAGCGAACGCTTGACTGGAGACTGCTGGCAAATCGTCTGAAGATTACGAGCGATCCATTGCTCCCCCCGGAAAACTCCAAAGCTGTTTCCGTCTCCTCAAACCTGCAAGGTACTGAAGTCCCTGTCTCAGAATCGTAAGAGTCTGAAGGACTGGTTCGGGCAACCACAGGAGATTGGCCTTTGAGACAGGGTTTTCACCTTGAGCAGACTACAGCTTGGAGAGTAGAAAACAGCTCTGTTTTAGATGCGATTCATTCAGCAACGAAAGTTCCTTATTTACGCACGATCCATACTTTCATCCCCTCCACCCGGAGTGCTTTCCCTTTCGTACCGCAATATTGACCATTGGAAACGACGGGAGAGTCGCCGACCCTCTCGATGTGGGCGGAGTAAAATACATCGTAATCTCCTGCTTCAGGCCCGATCAGACGAACAGCAAACCCTTCAATTCGTTTCGCTTGACCTCGAATTCCTGCCAATTCTCCCCCATTCAGCCAAGGAGTATCGCCAACGCCTGAGACGTGAGCCATGTATTGAATATTTAAGCCGAGAATGGGAGGGTCAATCTCGATTTGAAACGCTTCTAAACGACGACTTTGACCGCGAGTACCCGCATATTCTTGGGGACCAAAGGTGCGATCGCCTAAACCTTGCAAGTGAACCAATACTTTTAACCCAATCGATGACTGCGCTTCCGCAGGTTCAGGTTGGGGATTAACGTTAACGGGAGCTTTCCCAAAGACAACGGTTGGTTGTTCGTCACTCGGAAGCGGTTGTAGAGGGACTTCGACGCTGGGAACAATAATCACTTCGTGCATGGGAGCAGCCGGTGGGGGCGACTCTAAGATTTGGATTTCTGGCTCCACAGCCGGTTTCGCAACAGCAGCACCCCCCGTGGGAATAACAATCACCTCTGGGATAGGTTCCCCAACCGGCTGCGGTGCAATCACTTGGATCGTAGGAGGTTGAGGCTTCGTTTCTGGTTTGGCGATCGGCTGAGGACTGGGAATAATTAATTTACCTCTGGAGATGGCGACTGCTAACTGTTTGCCAAAGGCCGCTCCGACTGTTTCTTCTAGGGTTACCCACTGTTCGTCATCCAGGTTGTCTTGTTCTTCGATCAGTTTAACGACCGCGGTTACTGGGTGCTTTCCTTCGACTAAAGCAATGGCGTCTGGGTGTAGCTCTGTGGTCGGTGTATCAGTAACAGCTTGCTGGAGTTCGCGAGCTTTGGCACGGACTGATTCTAAGGGAGCAAAATCACTCTGTTCGCGATGCGCGATCGCGAGGACGCGCTCAAGAACTGCTAAGGCTTTTTGACGAACCGCTGCATTTGCCTGAGAAGCGATCGCAGTTCCTACCCAATTTTCTAGATCCTTAAGGGAAACAATTTCCTTGGGAGTCGGTAAGGATTGACCCAGTTCTAAGGCTTGCTTTTGGACATGGGTAAAGTTTTTGTGGTAAGTCGTCAATTCTTCGAGCAAGCTTTCCGAGGGAGGAGTGCCAGCTTCTTGGAGTGCTTTGGCTGCCTCAGATAAGCGGCCGCCTAAGTTCGGAAAAGTTGCTGATAGAGAGGCAATTTGTTGCAGCAAATCTGTATGAGCTGGTTCCATAGTGTCGTCCTATTGATTTAACGTGCCGATTATAGAGCGTGAGTGCCATCAGGAGTGTCGATGGGCAGAGGGTGTCAGGGGATGAGTGGGTAAGGGAAAGAATTTCTAGTTTATCCTTTTCACCTGCCCGATTCCCTGCCACTGCTCGTGATCGCTGTCACCCCCTTTCCAACAACGAGTCACAATTCTGGAATCAAGCCATCACCAAGTTGTTCCGGGAACATCACACAAGTAGAGACAGAAACGTCACTGAGAACTTGGTTGAAATACCTAATACTAAATTTCACCCAGTCCCAGGATGGATGAGATGTTTACTATGCCTCTGATTCGTGAAGTTGTTCAACAAGCTCTTAAAACTGGCTATTTAACAGTTGAAGCTGAAAATCAATTAAGGCAGTTATTAACTACAACCAAGTATGACTTGGAAGACATGAATGCTTTTATGAGTTTGCAACTGGCTGCAATGGCGGGTCAGGTGAAGCAAGAGTCCCGCGAATTAAGGAATAGCCAGAATCTCTCAGAGAGTGAACCCTATGGATAACCACTACTCCTCGTCTGAAGCGATCGCCTCTATGAGCTCTGACAGGGTGCTCTGCTACCTCAGATACTTGGAACTTTGGTTCTGCCTCTATGTTCTTTAGGTTAACCTTTCCCTATATCCCTGTGTTCGCTGTGTTCCCCCTTTCCCCTTTTTTCCCTTTTTCCCCTTTCCCCCTTTTCTCCCCCTCCGTCGTGATCGGCATCACTCGCTCCTAAACAGGTCGTCACAAGCCAGTCCTAAAACTATCACAGGAGTAGGCAAATAAGCATCACTGAGTGTTCCAGCCAAAAATTCGATACTTAATTCTTGTAAATCTGATTCAAGACCGGAGTCCAGAAATGTTGATGATTCGCGAAGTTATCCAAGAAGCGCTGACTAGAGGGTATCTGACGATGGAAGCGGAATATCAATTACGACAAATCTTTACGACTAGAAATTATGATTTAGAAGATTTAAATGCGTTTATGAGTTTACAGCTTGCAACGATGGCCGGCCGCGTCAAGCAAGAATCCCTGGAATGGGCGGAAGTGGATCGGTTCTCCTCGGATGCTTAAGGGATGCAATCTTGAGGCAAAAGGGAGGTTACCAATTGCTCTGATGGTTTGAGTTCAAGAAGTATAAGTATTGTGATTACTAAGTGTAGCCTGCGATCGGCATTCATGGTTTTGTCCTGACCGCGCTTGGACCGCAAAACCGAAGTTTTTTTTACCTATTAAAAAAGGGGAGCAAATTGCATCCCCCAAAATATAGATTACTAGCGTAAACAAATTACAATCAGAGCTCAAACGTTCTTAAAAGTCTCCCGCTAAAGCTGGCACACAGCGCTCACATAGTAGCGGATCTTCTGCGGATTCCCCGATATAAATCGAGTAATTCCAGCAGCGGTCGCACTTTTCTCCGTCTGCTTTGACCACTCCTATCGCTAATTCAGGAGACTGAGAACTGTAGGGTAATTCCTCGATCGCTGTTGGTGATGTCAGCAATTCCACTCCAGAGGTAATAAACAGATAGCGCAATTCATCAATGCCATTGCCGAGTTCAGGATTCTGTGGCAACTGATTCGCTCGCTGAGTTGCAGGTACAGACACTTTCTCTGCTGACTGTGCAATCCTGGCAATGCTTTCCTCTGCTTGGATATCCTCAGCTTCAGAGACGATCGCTTGTGTTTCAATGGCAGGTTGCTCGATTTTTTTACCCAGCACTTCCACAACGACCGTATCAATTTTTTCCGCTAGTTCTTGGCGATCGCTGGCAAAGATCAAATAACGGCAGGTAAACCAGATCGTATATCCCAGTCCGATCGTTTCCAAAGTCCCTCCCACCAACGGAATGTGATTGAGGGTATCGAGGACTGTCAGCGTCACTTTCCCAGAAATTAACAGCGTCACCAACCCGATCGTCGTGATGGCAGCTTGCTGGTATTCCCCAAAAAACTTACCGAGATAACTCGGCACATCATTTAAAAAGACCGCCACCCGATCGAGGATGTGCTGCCACTGTGCGGAGGAGTTTGTTTCCTCACTCCCCTGAGTCGTCTTGTCAGTTAAACTCGCGAATCCCTGGTTTTGATAATTTAATCCTACTGGCTCTTTCTGGGCAATTTCTCCCACCTTTGCGGGCGGGTGCATAGATTTCACCAATTCCTGGGTGCTGGGGTTGAACGCTTGCAATTGTTGCTGTTTTTGAGTTTCCGGGACGTAAACTAGCACTTTTGCTTCCAGGGAAGAACCGATCGCCTTTTCGTTGCGAGCCAACTCTAGCACCTTATTCACTTCCCCCCGCAATTGCAGCAGATATTGCCAAGAGGTGGCTAATTCAGGGTTTTTCCAGCGGTCTTCTAGCTTCACCCAACCCGCCTCAAAGACGGAGGTAGCAGTTGTTGGATAGGGGATATATTGCCAAATATCTTCGGCTAAATGACACAGCACCGGTGCGACCGCCTTTGCCAAATTCTCCAGCGCGATCGCCAGTACCGTCTGGCAACTACGGCGACGGAAGGCATCCGCTGCACTGATATAAAGTCGGTCTTTGGCAATATCCAAATAAAAATTTGACAAATCTACCACACAGAAATTCTGCACGGTTTGGAAGAAGCGGAAGAATTGATAGCTCTCAAAGGCTGCTTCTACTTCTCCAAACACTTCCGTCATTCGGTGCAGCATATAACGGTCTAATTCTGGCAGTTTTTCATAGGGAACTGCATCTTTAGCCGGGTCGAAGTCGTGCAAATTTCCGAGTAAAAATCGGGCGGTGTTGCGAATTTTGCGGTAAACATCCGCTAATTGTTTGAGGATATTTTTGCCAATAGGAACGTCGGTTGAGTAATCAACTGACGACACCCACAACCGCAAAACATCTGCCCCATATTCGTTGATGACAACGGCGGGATCGACGACATTGCCAAGGGATTTGCTCATTTTTCGACCTTGTTCATCCAGCACAAAGCCGTGAGTTAATACCGTTTTATAAGGTGCAATTCCATTATTAGCCACGCTGGTTAGCAAACTGGATTGAAACCAACCGCGATGCTGATCGGAACCTTCCAGATACATATCAGCGGGGTAGCGCAATTCTTCACGCTGTTTCGCGACGGCGGCCCAAGAGGAACCAGAGTCGAACCAGACATCCATCGTGTCGGTTCCTTTGCGGTAGGTTTTGCCGTTGTTGCGGTAGGATGCTGGCAACAACTCTTCCACAGACAATTCCCACCAAGCATCAGACCCTTGTTTGGCGATAATGGTTTGGACGTGGGCGATAGTTTCGGCGTTGAGTAAAGGTTCGTTGGTTGCTTCGTCGTAGAAGACGGGAATGGGCACCCCCCAACTGCGTTGACGAGAAATGCACCAGTCGGAGCGATCGCTCACCATGGCGGTAATTCTATTTTCGCCTTGGGCGGGAATCCAGTTGACTTGAGCGATCGCCTTCAGTGCTTCCTCCCGGAACCCTTCCACGGAAGCAAACCACTGTTCCGTTGCCCTAAAAATCGTAGGTTTTTTGGTACGCCAGTCGTAGGGGTAGGAGTGGGCATACACTTCTTCTTTAATCAAGGCACCGGTTTTGATTAAAGCGTCAATGACCGCTTCATTCCCTTCCGCGAGCACGTTTAAGCCAGCAAATTGCTCTGCTTCGGCGGTGAAGTTACCATTTTCATCGACTGGGGATAAAATGGGCAATCCGTAGCGCTGTCCTACCAGATAGTCTTCTTGACCATGACCGGGTGCTGTGTGTACCAGACCCGTACCAGAGTCAGCGGTGATATAGTCGCCCCCGATGACAACAGCACTTTCGCGTTCAAATAAAGGATGTTGGTAAGTACAGCCGTCTAATTCTTTGCCTTTGATGGTTTTGAGAATTTTGAGCGGAGTGTTGAACGTCGCTGATAATTTGTCTACTAAGTCGAGGGCAATGATTAAGCATTTCTCGCCAAAGGGTGATGACTCTGCTTGAGCAGATTTAACCACTGCATAGGTCAATTCTGGATTGACTGCCACTGCCAAGTTAGCGGGAATTGTCCAAGGTGTTGTAGTCCAGACGGCAACGTTGAGGTTAGAGAGGTAAGCTTGCAGCGCTTTCGCCGACTTAGAGAGTTTCGTGACTGGGAAGGCAACATAAATGCTGCGGGAGGTGTGGCCTTCGGGATATTCTAATTCCGCTTCCGCGAGGGCGGTTTTAGAACTGGGACTCCAGTGAACCGGTTTGCGACCTCTGTAGATATAACCTTTGAGCACCATTTGACCGAAAACACCAATTTGGGCGGCTTCGTATTCCGGTTTGAGGGTGAGGTAGGGGTGGTCCCAATCACCCCAGATTCCATAGCGCTTGAATGCTTCCCGCTGCTGCTGCATCGTTTGCAGGGCGAAGTCTCTCGCTTTGCGACGTAGTTCGAGGGGGGTCAGCTTTTGTCGCTCAGCCGCCTTCATATCCTGCAAGACTTTCAGTTCAATGGGCAAACCGTGGCAGTCCCATCCAGGGACATAACGGACTTTACGACCCTTGAGCATCTGATAGCGGTTGATCGTATCTTTAAGGATTTTGTTAAGGGCATGACCGATGTGGAGTTGGCCATTGGCGTAGGGGGGCCCGTCGTGGAGTATGAACAAGTCACCCGGATTGTTCTGTGACAGGCGGTCGTAGATCTGTTGGTCTGCCCAAAATTGTTGTAATTCGGGTTCGCGTTTGACGGCGTTAGCACGCATATCAAACTTTGTCTTGGGCAGGTTGACGGTGTCTTTATAGGATTTCGTTTCTGTCACAGTCGGATGCTCAAGGGTAGTACAAGGTTACTTAATGGATAATTTTAGCGCTTTGGGTGGGCAGTCAGTAGAGTTTTGTTATGCACATTCTTCACAAAGTGGGGAGAGGGAAGAGGGGAAATGGGAAAGTTCATGAGGTGATTGCATTCGTTTAGCGGGACTTAGACAAAAACTGAGGCTAAAATGACTTCAAATCTATATAGGGAAAGGCTTTTAGATAAAATGGGTATGAATCTAGTATTGATAAGGGTTTCAGCCATTTTTATGGCATCGACCTTTTATCCTTGCTCAGAGAGGTTTTCAGCCCCTTAAAGGGCTGAAAAATGTCTAAGTCCCATTAGAGGATGGGGTTGCAAACTGCTGGCGAGACAGCAACCTCATTAACCAGAGAACCACAACCCCTATTCAACCCCCTTGATTGTCACCCTCGATTTTGTCAGCATTCAGGGAAAAAAGTATTACTCTTAGGCCTTTGTACTGTCTTCAAGGGAGGTATTTTTAGGTTTGGCTTCGGTCTCTTGCTGAGGAGTTTCTACTTGCTTTGGACCGGGTGGGTTTGGGGAGGAGTCTAGGGGGGTAATTTCAACTAAGACCGCCTCGACAGCTTCGGGTACATTTTGTTGCTCAGTAGACTCTTCCAGTTGTGAGGGTTCTGTCTGGGGCGTTATTTCTATATTGGTGATTTCTACCAGCAGTGTTTGAGTGTTGGCTTCTAGTGTGTCTCCTGCTGCTATGGGGTTGGTTTCGAGGCTTGATTCAGCCGGAGTTTCGGGGGTGGGTACTGCTTCAGAGGGGGTCTCTGCTAGTGCTTCTTGAGCGGTGGGTAGGGGTTCTACTTCCTCACTTTGTGCGAGCGCCACTTCTGATGTTTCTGCGGTGGCGGTTTCAGGAGATTCGGGAAGGGTTGTTTCTGTGGCGACTTCTTCAGCGACTGCGGCAAGTTCTGCCTCCAGAACCCGATCTAGGTTCTCGGAATCTGACAATGGGGCGGTTGCTGTTTCTGTTTCGCTCACCGGTGCAGGAACGTCTACTTTGGTTGGCTGAGTGGGTTGCTTTGTTTTGCGCTTGCTGAACCCACCGAAGCCAAGGCGGTTTTTCAGGTTGGCGAATAAGTTACCAAAGCCACCCGATTTTTTGGGAGTTTTTGCTGCGGGAGGAGTGACGGCGGGTTTGGGGGTTTGGGGCGGTTCGGCTGGTTCGGCTTCGTTCTCCCAGTCGTTTTCGGGTTGAGATTCGGTAACAGTCGGAGTTTCTAGGCTAACTTCGCTGACTGCTGGGACTGAAGGGGTTTCTTGGGTATCTGTAACTGTTTCTAGGGTTGGGGGGGGAGCGATCGGTGCGACGGGAGGGGTGATTGTTTCTTGGGTGCTGGGACTTGTCAGGGATTGAGGGGGTGTATCCTCTAGGCTGGCGATCGCAGGTGCTTCTGTCCCAGCTTCATTGACCTCTAGCTCTGAGTCCGCTGGATCGGCGAACCGAACCTTAGCTGGGGGAGGAGAGACTGTCTCAGATTTAGGCTGGCTGGACGGTTGGGTTACGGGAGCGGTTTTTTTCTTGGCAAATAAGCCCGTGACTTTTCCGGGAAACTGAGAAAGCCCACCGCGCCCTGCTAACTGGGTGGCTGGATTGGGCAGGGTTTCGGGGCTAGGAAGTGGTGTTTGCTGAGCGATCGGAGTTAGAGAGCGGCGCAAAGTTAGGACTTGCCAGCCAAACCAACCTAAGAGAGCGACACTGGCCATTTGACCAAGCAGGACCGCGCCGGTGATCCGCCCAGCACACACCCACAAAATTAAGGCATAAAAAAGTCCTACCCCGCTCCAGATGAAGTCACTCTTGCGATGAACTTCAGGAAGAAAGAAAGCAACCATATAAAGGGCGAAGCTGCCCAAGCCGACAGCTAACGCAAGGATGTATGCAAGCATATTGCCGGTACCACTGCTGTGTCAAAAACCATCTAAGGGGTCATTCTACCTTTCTACCGGCTAATCGACTTCTCCTTCTAGAGACAATTCCTAAATTCTGGTCAGGAGCTAGGAGGTTCCTCAGGGCACTGAGTAGTAGCATCAGTAATTTTACTTAATCCTCACCCTGGTACCCCTAGTTCATGAATAAATGTTAATTTTCGTCAATGATTTTCATCACTAGAAAATTGTGATTTATGTCACGGAAATGGCTGATCGCCTTTCTTTATGATCGACACTATAAGTAGTAATGCAAAACTGCATCTATCTCAAGGGGGGAGTGAACAATGCGCGAAAAACTATTGCTAGCAGCCACCATTACTTTTTTACTGCAACTGTTTGTGGGAGCAGGTTGGCCTGTAAGAATGCACAAAAGTGATTTATCGCGCTCTTCCCTAGTAGATGCACAAAGGGTTGAAACCTTACCTGCCAAGTCAATTATTGGATTGTTCAACCGCACTAAATCCAATCCTTCAGTCGAATAATTTAAGATTAGGTATAAGAAAGATTCTCAAATGTGCTGAAGAAATGTGTTGGAAGCAATTTTTGTTTTTCTCCTAGGTTTGACTCCTTCTTTACTGTCTCTGTGGTTAATGCGGAAAGCGGAACGACGAGCGCGGGAAAGGCTCAGAGCCGCTAGAGCGTCCGTAGCAGCTAGGAATTGGTCAACGGAGTGGCTATTGCCAGAGCGACAATACGTTGAAGGAGTGGGATATCTCGTTGGTGACATTACTTGTCAATTTAACGCTCGGTCTGCTTATATCCGCTGCGCTGTCAACCCCTACGGTCCTTGTCAAGATTGTCCCTACTACGAACCAAGAGCGATCGAGCCAGAGTGTCAAAAACTTTAAAGTAGACCTGGCTCCCTTAGACTGAGGGGTTTTGGAACAGGACAAAAGCTGTGACCCAGGTTGCCCGTATGTTTATCTATGTGGTAAAAAATATTAAAGTGATTTTTCAAGGCATCTACTACGCACAGTCCCTCAAACGCTCCGGGATTACACTGGGGCATCTATAACTAAGCGAGTTCTAATATGAAATCACGCACTCAAAATCGGGAACGGAGCTGCCTGAGCAGGGATTTCCTTGCAAAGCTTTCTGTAGTTAGCTTAATCGCTTCACAAGTTGTAAACTATTGCCATTGTTTGGCTACTCAACGAGTATCGATTGAGGTCAGTAATACTTGAGGCTCCATTATCTAATCACTCCATAACGAGCCTCAATCAATGATAATTAAGCGATAAGAAGAAATAGCAGAAATTTTTCTTGTTGTCAAATCATTGAGCAATAAAATTAAGGCGACGGCAAGCAGCGGAGTATTATCTCATGGTGTAATTTGCAAATCTATTTGCATGAGCGCAACAGAGGGTGTTGTTGGTGCTGTTGCTCTAGCGGGGAATATTAATTAGCTTCAGCAGCTATTAAGTTGTCTTTCTCTTCTGACTCATGACTGTTTGGAGAGCAACGAGAGAGTGCAAAATTTTTTTGATGCTTAACTCGCTCTTTTACTTTTCCATTACAATCAGTCAGTAATTTTCTCTGTTTCTATAAAATTCTGGCTCATATCAGGTGTTCAGGCAAGATCAGCTCATTTAATTGCCGATCTAATTCTCTTTTGCTCAACCAATGTATCTACCGGGTGAATTTATCATGGAAAATTTTGGAAATAATTCTTCTTGGGAAATTAAAAACTCAGCCAATATTACAAATCTCACAGATCATCTTCAATTCACTCAAAACTCTTCCCTGAAAATTGGCAAAAATGAAGGAAATTTAGATGTATTAACAGGAGATTTTTTGCCAGTTGAAACAGAGCAGAAAAAACAAATAATCTTTATTAATCCCAAAGTTGAAGATTACAAACAGCTTATTGCAGGAGTTAAACCAGGGATAGAAATCGTGGTTCTCGATCCATTACGGGATGGAGTCGAGCAAATTACACAAGTTTTAGCAAATCGTAAGGATATTGAAGCGGTTCATATTGTCTCTCACGGCTCAGATGGCAGCATAAATTTAGGGTCAACTCAACTTAATAACGAGAATTTACAAGCCTATGGATCGCAGTTACAAGCGTGGAAAAAATCGCTAGCAACCGGTGCTGATTTACTCATTTATGGGTGTGATGTCGCTGCAGGAGAAATCGGGAATCAGTTTGTGCAACAGCTCAGCAACTTAACGGGAGCTGACGTTGCTGCTTCTACTAATTTAACAGGGAATTCAGCATTAGGTGCAGATTGGATTTTAGAGAAGCAAACAGGATCGATTGAGTCAGGCTTAGCCTTTGAGGAGAGTGCGCTCGAGAGTTATGACTCAATATTAGCACCTTGCTTAACTAACCAAATGTATGGCGTTGTTGCGGGTAGTGGTGGCGTTTTTACAGAAGTTCGATTTCTGGATCTCGCCAATGCAACATCCACTGCAATTGGCAATCTTAGCTTCAATTCATTTGCTATGGCAAGAGATGCCCTCACAGGCAATATCTATTACGTAGAAAATGTTACTAACGGTAGAGTTGCTTATTTCAACCCTACTACTGGGGCGAATACTACGCTATCGAATACCACTGGTGCGACAGTTCCAATCATTGCCAAGCTTGCTCAAAAACAAGACGGCACGATTTATGCAATGAGTTCTTCTGGTAGTGATACTAATTTATACACAATTGATAAAGCAACAGGATCTGCGACAAATCTTGGAGCAATTACTGGCGGAACTCCTGCTTTTACTGGTGGTGGTGGGGATATCGCTTTTGATCCTAACAATGCCGATCGATTGTATGTAACAGTTACTGATAGTGCGGGTGGTACTTTTTATCGACTTTACTCGGTTGATACTAACCCGAGTTCTGCTACTTTTAGACAAGCAACATTTATTAACAACTATCCGAGCATTGCTAGTACAAGTGGTACAGGTTCCTTAGCCTTTGGACCTGACGGTTCGCTTTATGCAAACTCCACTGATAATACCACTACCCCTGCGACTCCCAGGCTTTATAAACTCGATCTGACTCCTGGCACAGGAACAGCAACTTTAATTGGTAATACTGGCGTCGTTTTTTCAGATTTTGCCTCCTTACCCACACAAACACCAAATCTTGCAATAACTGTCAGGAAGGATGATGCCGGAAACACCACTGCTGTTCCCGGAAGTTCTATTACTTATACTATTACTGTCAAAAATGGTGATGCGAGTAATCCTAGCTGTGACGCAGATGGAATCAAGATAACCGATGTCATTACAGGGACGCTGACTAATATTACTTGGACAAGTCAAGTCACGGGTGGTGTAACGGGAAATACTGCTACTGGAACGGGCAATATCAATGAAACTGTAAATATGCCCGATCAGAGCCAGATTGTTTATACCGTTACTGGCACCATCTCTCCGTCAGCAACAGGCACCTTAAGCAACACCGCCACCGTCAAGCTGCCAAACGGTTTAATCACAACTCTGCCAGATGGCACAAAAGTGGATACACTTACTGCTACAGACACTGACACCCTGACGCCAAGAGCCGATTTACAAATCACCAAAAGTGATGGCATCACCAGCTTAACTCCCGGCAACCCCACCACCTACACCATCACCGTGACCAATGCTGGACCCAGTAATGTCACAGGAGCAACAGTCAGCGATACTTTCCCCGCAGCCATCACCTCAGCCACCTGGACCAGTACCACCGCTGGTGGAGCCACCGCCACCAGCAGCGGTACCGGCAACATCAGCGACACCGTTAACTTGCCAGTCAATAGCACCATCACTTACACAGTCACAGCCAATACAAACCCAACTGCGACAGGCACCTTAGCCAACACCGCCACAGTCACAGCTCCCAGTGGTGTCACTGACCCCAACACTGCCAATAACTCCGCTACCGATACCAATACTCTGACACCCAGTGCCGATTTACAAATCACCAAAAACGATGGCATCACCAACTTAACTCCCGGCAGCCCCACCACCTACACCATCACCGTGACCAATGCCGGACCCAGTGCAGTCACAGGAGCAACAGTCAGCGATACTTTCCCAGCAGCCATCACCTCAGCTACCTGGACCAGTGCCACCAGTGGGGGTGCCACTGCCACCAGCAGCGGTACCGGCAACATCAGCGACACCGTTAACTTGCCAGTCAATAGCACCATCACTTACACAGTTACAGCCAATACAGACCCAACTGCGACAGGCACCTTAGCCAACACCGCCACAGTCACAGCTCCCAGTGGTGTCACTGACCCGAACACTGCCAATAACTCCGCTACCGATACCAATACTCTGACACCCAGTGCCAATTTACAAATAACCAAAAGTGATGGCATCACCAACTTAACTCCCGGCAGCC
>JBLNEP010000217.1:0-24023 GCA_050262755.1 Actinomycetota bacterium
CAGCCAGCCACCGATCGCCAGATAGGCGGTGGGGAACAGCAGCAGACCTGACCAGCCGATAAATACGAAGCGATCGCGCTTGAGCCAGTCGTCGAGGACGTCGAACCATCCTCGCTCGGCACTGGCGCGTCCGACTGCGATTGTCATTACACAATTCTCCAGAAAGATATAATTACAACGGAGTTTTCCCTACTAGCTGATTTCCAAATCTTGAGCTTGATTTTGCAGAAAATGGCTGGATCAGGAGTAGAGTTTACGTTTCTTTACCGTTACTCATAATTATAAAAGCAAGTCTTTATAAGGGCAACCATTAATTAGCCCTCTGTCACAAGGTCTGAAATTAAGCGTCCGAGCGGGAGAATTTCTCCCTCTCTCCTCTTCAGGTGGTCTACTCCTATACTAGGATCGGGTTCTAGACATCAATTTTTGAGATGAGACGGAATGTTCACCATTGATATCATTGTGAAGCACACGCCAGTATCACTGTCGGTGCAAAGGAAGTCAGCCGAGGACGCAGAGGCACTTTACCAAAAGATTCTGGAGGCACTCCGCGCCACTCATTTTCAGGTTTTGGAACTGACCTGCGAGAAACAACCCGAGAAAAAAATCGCAATTCTCAGCAGTGAGGTTTCTGCGGTTCAACTCTCTCAGAAGTCGGGTGCAGCCGCTGCTGGAAGGCCGCCCGGTTTTGTGGCGCTGGCGGAATGAACGTGAGCGATGTCGGTGGCGGGACAGCCGATCCGGCACTTTGGGTGCAGGATCTATGCTTTAGTTGGCCCAAAGGCGATTGTGTATTGCAAAATTGTTCTCTGGAGATCCCTAAAGGTGAATTTTGGATGCTGCTGGGTACCAACGGCAGTGGCAAATCAACCTTGCTGAGGTTGTTAGCGGGATTGTTGCATCCTCTCTCAGGCGAAATTAAGATCTGCGGACGGGTGGGTTTTGTGTTTCAGAACCCTGACCATCAATTAGTGATGCCGACCGTAGGAGCAGATGTTGCATTTGGGTTGGTAGAGGAGCAGCTTCCGCTACAGCAGGTGCGCGATCGCGTGGCTGAAGCGCTAGCGGCTGTGAATTTGCTGGAGTTGCAGCGGCGACCGATCTATGCGCTGAGCGGAGGACAAAAGCAACGGATCGCGATCGCTGGCGCTATTGCCCGCCACTGTGAAGTTTTACTCTTAGACGAACCCACCGCCTTGCTCGATCCTGATTCTCAGTTAGATTTGGTGGCTGGGGTACAGCGTTTGGTAAAAAACCGGGGGCTAACGGCTCTGTGGGTGACGCACCGTTTGGATGAGTTAAATTACAGCGATGGTGCAATCCTGCTAGAAAACGGTCGAGTTGCAGATCGGGGCGATCCAGAGCGCTTGAAGCAGCGTTTAATGGCGGCAAACCAGGAAATTTAGGCAGTGATTGCCCATTTTGAGCGATCGGTTACTAGCTTCTCTCTAGCTGGTAACCGATCGCTTCATATTGACGAAACTGAGCAGAACAGTCATCCTAGTTAACAATCAATAGCAATTAACGGCAGCGTTGTAATAAAAAGCAACAAATCCTGCCATGATAGATAGATAGAAATATAACGCCCGATTTAAACCAAAACACAGTGAGTCCTGAGCCATGTCACCACCAGTATTGCCAGCCGTTCTCCTGGTAGACGGCTATAACATGATTGGACTTTGGTCACACCTGCGACAACAGCGCGATCGCGATGGATTGGAAGCAGCACGGCGAACACTGAGTGAGGTTCTCGCCAACTACAGTGCTTTTGTAGGCTTCGAGACACGACTGGTATTTGACGCCCAATATCAGGCCAATCGCAAAGTCAGCGAAACTTTTACGCAAAATTTGTCAATCCATTATACGGATTGTGGTCAGACCGCAGATACTTATATAGAAAAAACCTGTGCGACCCTCCGCCATGAGTTTCGCCTGATCAAGCGACGGCTGATTGTCGCGACATCAGACCGAGCGCAGCAGTTAACAGTGGTCGGTTACGGCGCAGAATGGATGTCTGCCGATCAATTAGCTCGTGAGGTAGAGCTTGCCACTCGTCGCTGTCAGCAGCGCTATCAACCCCGTAAACAATCCTCTAGTCGCTTTTTGGCAAGTTCCTTGGATGCAGAAGCTCAACAACGCCTCGCTAGGCTCAGAAGAGGGTTGTAACTGAGTACGCAATTTCAAGGCTTTCAACCCCTCGCATCAGCAAAAAGAGGGTTTAGTGGGTTGCTTTTCAGTAATTTAACAAAAGTTTACAAAAAAAGTTTGTAAAAGGCCTTGCTATTTTCCTGAAGTTGCAGATAAGATAGTTAACCGTTGCCCAAGAAAAAGTAACATTCCTCGGTAGCTCAGTGGTAGAGCGGTCGGCTGTTAAAAACACAAGCAATTGGAAATTTCCAAGAGCTCAGTTAATCTAGCAGCGCTACTCGGTAACGAGCAGTGGAAAATCGGGTGAATTCAAGGAAGCCGCAGCACATTCGGTGGCGGTAATCTTGAGCCAAATCTGGTGAAAGGCAGTGGTTTCCACAGGTAGCCAGAAAGGTGCAGAGACTAGAGATGAGGAGCCTAGCCAATAAATCTCACAGCGCCCGACATCCCTCAGTCCTCAGTAAAGAGAACGGGATGATGAGATAGTCCACCCCCTAGGGAAACGTAGGGATCAGTGTAACCGATTGGTCGTAGGTTCGAATCCTACCCGGGGAGTTCAGTCAAGTAAATTTATGTGAAGGGTGGTAGTTTTAGCCACCCTTCATCTATCAGATTGGGTTGCTCCGATCGTTTTAACTGCGATCGCGCCCCAGCCTAAACGCCTCAGAATTTTAGGTACTAAGCTGCTTTTGCAACTGCATAAGGAAGATAGCTCAATAACCTTCTTCCCCATTTCCCCATTTCCCCAATTTCCCCATTTCCCCAATTTCCCCATTTCCCAATTTCCCAATTTCCCCATTTCCCCATTTCTCTTTTGAGAGGGTTGTATTCCTCATTCATGATTTCTTAAACGGTGGGTCATCTCTCTGCATCCCTCCTCTCACCCCAAATTTCCCTCTTTAGGAAGGTTGGGAAGCATTTGACCAGACATTATAACTAGGATTAGACAAGGTACCTACCGTAGTAGCTTCACCCCCAGTAGGTAGACACCTGATGACCCAAAACACATTTTGCAGGCATCTGTTAAGCAATTACCGAGAGCTGGGTCTTATAATTTTGTTACAAATACGGTTGGAAACTCTGGTGACTTTACAAAATCTTTAAAAAAGACCGTAAAACTGCCGAAAATTATAAAGAGTCAGTAAATATACAATCAACTACTTGCCAAGTCCTCGTAAGTATCGCTTATTATGTTTCTCAACCAAGCGCAGTGATATTACTGAAATCTGACTCAGCCGTTCATCACCTCTGAGAAAATACAGATATCGCGCACCAGGAAATAAAGAGAGAAGTAGATGGCAAGCTACCTCTAAACAGTTGCCACTTCTCCTCTGCAAATCCTGTAACTGGAACATTGTTTTAGTTATGGGGTGGCTCAAGAGTGACTATTTTTACCATTTAAAGGAGCCAAAACCAGTGAAGCCTGAATTAGACTTATCAGTTGTGCCATCTACCAGCAAATCCGAGATCATTACCCGTATCCAACAGCTGGTTCCACCTGGATCGCCTGAACCAACAGATGCTAACACACTAGCTACTTTACAAACTTTAACCAAGCAGCTCATTGAAGCCTACAAAGCAGATGGGCAATTAGAAAATGAACCCTTTACTGATGTCCGTAATCGTAGTATTCATCTGTACACACCTGAAATCAGTAGAAAATTAAAAGGCAAAGTAGTGCTGGTAACTGGTGGAGAAGGTTATGTCGGCGCTAAATTGATCGAAAAACTGGTAGAACTTGGAGTACAAGAAATCGTTTCTGTAGATAAAGTACGATGTCATGAGCAACAAGATGCTCACCCTGTAGCTTACCAAAAGGGTGCAATAAAATTCTATGCTGCTGATGTTCGTAACTACGAGGAGCTCCAATACATTTTTGAGGTAGAGAAGCCTGATATCGTCTTCCACCTTGCAGCTCAACGCTTGCCAGGACTTGCAGAAATTAAAATTCGAGAAACTATTTCAACCAGTCTGCTAGGTACTAAAAACATTATTCAGCTCTGTGAAGAGTATGGTGTCGCTCAATGCGTTTTTTCTTCGACTGGTAAAGCCTCTCGCTATTACACAACAGAAGTTTATGCAGCTTCCAAGAAATTAGCTGAATGGCAATTTGCCCAAGCTGCTCAGCAAGGAAATGTTACTTATGGGATGGTTCGCTTTACCCATATGCTCGAAAACAGCTCTTTCTGCGAGCAAATGAGTAACAAAGTTAATCAAGGTAAAACGGTCAATGTTCACGCTCCGCACCGCTACGTCACGGCTCAAAACGTCATCGAAGCGGTACATCTGCTGCTGAACTCGCTAATTTTTTCAGTACCTGGTAAATTACGCTTTTTAACGGTCCGCAACTTAGGGTGGCCGACAGAAACTTTGGAAGTTGCTCTTTATAAAATCCTAGAATCTGGCAAAGATCTGCCCATTTATTTCCAAGGGTTGTTACCCGGATATGAAGAACCCTTTTTCCTCGGTCAGTTTGACTGGAGTAATCCTACAGAAATTCATCTGTTGCTAAATGTCCTTGAAGATCCGTTCCGCACTGTAACTGACTCAGAAGACATGATTGTGACAGAACTTGCTCCCTTTTCTTTTCGGGTTCTAACAGAGCAAGTCTCGCAACTAGAACCTTTAGTTACTAATCCAGAGTTTCCTGAAGTACAACTAAAGCGAGCTTTGGCAGTTGCCGAACGGGAAATTGTTTCCTCTACCTTTTCATGGACTTACGCCCCAACTCTGTTGAAAATCTTAAAATGGGGAATGAATCCTAAGAAGTTAGAAGCTGACAAAACGGATATCAAACAATATCGCGATATTCTGGAGCTACTGCTGAACGGGCTATACGGTCGCCTCAATCAAGATGTCTTGATCAAAGCGGGAGTGAGCGTTAGTGAGTTTGATAATTTGATTGCCAGCTTATCTCATTTGGATTTCCTCAAATCAGAGGTGGCCTATCTGCGGTCAGTTTCCCGGTTTGTCAGAGAGTTCTCGCCTGTCAAGCCTTCTCTGGAAGTCATTACCGATCAGGTGGGAATCAGCTCAATGGGTAACATCAAATGTGCTTAAGATGAGGGGTTTTGCCTTAGCTGTGTATAGGGGGTTAATTGCAAGGTAGTTTGTAGAAAATCCGTTGATTATGCTCCCATCCTGAATTCGCCTCTGTAGGGGAATTAACCTAAACAGTAGCTGAAAAAGCGGTCTGAAATTAAGGGTAGGACGGATTGAACAACTACCTTCGCTCCCGATCGGTTGAATCTGGGTCGGGAGAGAGGGTGATGAAAATGAGGCAGATTAACTTGCTGCTGCACGCTCCCTCAACCAGGAAGGTCCAATCGTAAACTAAAATAAGGTGTCAGCTCAGCGGGTGTCTGTCGTGGTGGAGATTGTGCTGTTTGCCCTGGCAATGGGGTTGCTCGTTCCGATCGCAGCTTTATTTGCGGAATGTTGTGCAGCCGTCTGGCTGAACCGCTCTCGCATAGAGACTCAAAACCTCCCAAAACCAAGGGTTGCCATTTTGGTACCCGCTCACAATGAAGCTCAAGAAATTGGTAGCACTTTGTCAGCATTGCTACCACAGGTAGCCACAGCCGATCGATTGGTTGTCATTGCGGATAACTGTACGGACGAAACAGCCGAGGTGGCCCGTAACAGTGGCGCGATCGCCATTGAACGTCAAGATTTAGACCGCCGAGGTAAAGGCTATGCCCTTGACTACGGCCTCCGCTTCCTAGAAGCCGATCCGCCAGACATCGTTGTGATGGTTGATGCTGACTGTCACATCCAGCCAGGAACGATTGACCGTATTGCTCGCATTGCCTTTGAGTCTGGGCGGCCAGTCCAGGCAACTTACTTAATGGAACGACCCCCAACTCCGACTCCCAGAGATTCCATCTCTGCTTTAGCCTTTCTGGTTAAAAATTTAGTCCGACCGAGTGGCTTGGCTCAACTTGGGTTACCTTGCTTGTTGACTGGTACCGGTATGGCCTTTCCTTGGTCAGTGATTGCCACAGCCCCTCTCGCAAGTGGCAATATTGTGGAAGATATGCAGGTGGCTGTGGATTTAGCGATCGCAGGATACCCCCCGATGTTTTGTGCCGATGCCCATGCGATCGGTCGTCTTCCCCAACAGCAGCAAGCCGCCAAGAGTCAACGGACGCGGTGGGAACATGGTCACTTACAGACACTCCTCACCCAAACTCCAAGGTTGTTCAAAGCTGCGATCGAGCAAAAACGCTGGGACTTGGTTGCGATCGCCCTCGATCTGTGTGTACCACCCCTGTCGCTATTAGTTGCGATGTGGGTTGCGATTATGGGAGCCACATTCCTAGCAGGAACCTTAGGATTTTCTTGGAACCCCGCCACATTTTTAGCGCTAGAAGGTTTACTAATTTTCATTGCCATTGTTGGAGCCTGGGCAAAGTTTGGTAGAACTCAGATTCCGCTCCTCACTTTGTTGGCTGTACCCTTTTATATCCTGTGGAAAATCCCCCTTTATCTAGCGTTTTTAGTCAAGCCACAAACGAAATGGGTACGGACAGAGCGTGATGCGGCAAAAGTTCCCCCAGCTTAAAGATAAAGATGCAATCAGCGGTACTGCGGGTGATAAAAGAACGCGAAATTTGGGTTAAAATCCTGAGCATGACTCATGGTTTTTGACTCATTTATGCCCATCTATCGCTCGCCTGTATGGTGTCGGGGGCTAAAGCAGCCTCTCTTCCCATTCCTCACTTACCTTCCGGTTTGCGGAAAAATGAGAAATTATATTGGGAAACAGTATTCATGGCAGCAACTTTACGACCCCGATCTTTATAGTCTAGAAGATGTTCCGAAGTTAAAATGGGTTAGAGCCTATCCGATTCCTAATCTCATTGGTAAAATCATTCAACTTCATCATCAAAATGAGCTTTCGGCAAAAATGTATGGTCTGATTCAAGAAACTTTAAGCGAGATTGAGTGGGAACCCTTTGAGGTTAGCACTCTTCCCTTTCAAAAATATTTTATCGTTCACTTTGAAATTCCTGCCCCACCCGACAATCTTACGCAGCAAGCGATGGGACTAGAACTCTTTGCAGAGCTTGTAAGAGTGAATGGCATCTCTCTGAATTCAGAGGCGGGTAAAAGTTGGATGGAAGCACAAAATTCGTTGAGGATTCAGGCGGATCTGATGGGAGAAGCATGGCCAGAACTCATCGGAGAATTTGAGATTGAAGTCAAAGCTGCTACCTATTCAAATATACGCTATCCAGGAATAGAAGTTCCTCTGTATCTTTAGAAACGGGAAAGGGAGAAAAGGGGGAAAAGGGGGAAAA
Organism: Actinomycetota bacterium; assembly: GCA_050262755.1. Lineage (GTDB taxonomy): Bacteria > Cyanobacteriota > Cyanobacteriia > Cyanobacteriales > Microcoleaceae > JBLNEP01. Next base: position 7,452 of record JBLNEP010000217.1, read on the forward strand.
GGGGAAATTTTTGAGATTTAGCACCAGATCTTGGAGCGCTTGATAGGGTTTTAATGCCTGATGAACCGTTGATGAAGGCAGATTCTAGCTTTTTTCAGCAAGCTCTAAGTAGGGTTGTTTCATTCTCCCATTTTTTGCCAGGAACTCAAGTAGATTAAAATTAAAAATCAAGTTATAAAAAGCCTAACATTAACGAATCAATAAATAGCAGAGATAAAATTAAATTTTTCACTCTGAGCTGCCACCCTCATATTTATAATATTTCTAAAAGCAAACTTTTGATTAATCAGCAAACCCAAGCTATAAAAACTCATAAACACACCAGGTATAATCACCGTATTAACTTTTACTTCTCCCTCTTTCCCTCACCTCCCCTTAAAAATTATGTTTGCGCTCAAGGAGCAGATACGTAGTCATATATCCCTTCCCTTTCACAGGAATCACACCCCGTTTTTCAAATAAATATTGATGTTCTAATAACTTATAAGTTGCTTCGGTGACTTGAATGCAGCCTGTAATACCGTGAGACTCCATGCGGGAAGCAATATTCACCGTATCGCCCCACAAATCGTAGATAAATCGTTTGATGCCAATCACTCCCGCAATCACAGGTCCAGTATTAATGCCAATACGAATGCTAAAAGCTTCATTATGAACTAAACTGAGCCGACGAATTTCCTGCTGCATATCAAGGGCCATTTCTGCGATCGCCTCTGCGTGATCTCCGCGTGGCATCGGCAAACCACCCACAACCATATAAGCGTCCCCAATGGTTTTGATTTTCTCCAAACCATGTCGCTCTGCCAAATGGTCAAAGGCTGAGAAGATATCGTTGAGCACTTCTACCAGTGCGGATGCAGCAATGCGAGATGAAAGCTCAGTAAAGCCAACAATGTCTGCAAATAAAACGCTCACCTCTGGGAAACTGTCAGCAATGTTATGTTCATCTTTCTTGAGTCGTTCCGCGATCGGCTGTGGCAAAACATTCAGCAGTAATTGTTCAGATTTTGCCTGTTCCGCTTCTAATTGTTTGTACGCTTCATGCAACTGTTTGGCTTGGCGAGAGCGCTCCAAAGCCAGCTTTTCAATTTGAGCGGTGCGAGTCAGGGAAGTCAACATATTACTAACAGGTATGAGTGTCCAGAATAACCCCATGAGCAAAGTCCCCCAAGAACGCCAGTGCTTTTGAGTCTTCCGAAACTCAGGCGTCGCGAGGACATAAAGGGTCCACTGGTGGCCAGCAATTTTCAGGAGTCGGCTGCAAGCTGTTTCTTGGGCACTGTCATCACTGAGTTGTAAGGGACAACTAGAGCCTGCTACCTGTTTCCCATCGGTTCCTCCTGGCCTAACTTGTTGCTGACTCGATTCATAAATAGCAGTGAAGCGGTTGTTGCTCTTAGTAGCCATCTCTTGTAAGGGTAGCTCAGCAGCATCTGCATCAGTTTGGCGATCGCCACTGGCAAGATAAAGATTTAGAAAATTGGTATTGCGTCCCTTCAGAGAGCTTTGAAACAGATCCGTCGCTCGGAAGGCTCCCAACACAAAGCCTGTCAACAATTGGCGGCGAGCAGCAACAGTCGTCGGTTGCACGCCATTCTGGTAAATTGGCTGGATTGCCAGCATCATCAATTCCTGAGATTTTTCCTCAATCACATTCACCTGGCTGGTAACCACCATTTCTCCCGTATCCCGCGCTTGCTCAAGAACGCTGCGAGCCACGGGATCGGAACCGAGATCGAAGCCCAAAATCTTTTCATTCCCGATCGCTGGTTGAACATAATAAATGGGGAAGTATTCTGCTCGCTTTCCTGCTTCCAGCAGTCTCCCCTGTGAGTCTCGCTCGGTAATCCGAACGGCGATCTGCGTTTGGGAACTAGCTGCTGCTTCATACTTTTGTCGCTCAACCGCTGAAACTCGCGGACTCCAGGCGAGGACTTGCAGACTGGGGTGAACCCCCAAGGAGCGATCGACAAACCGAGCAAAGGAAGAACGCTCTACCACCGCTGAAGCTCTCACATAGTCACCCAGTACCAGAATCACATCTAAATCAGCATTGAGTTGCCGTTCCAAACCGATCGCGATGTCATCGATACGACGATTAAATTCGTAGTTTTGGCGTCTATTTTCCCAGTTCCATAGGATCGCCCAGGCTAAAAAAGACAACCCAATGCCCAAAACCAGGGTGACACCCGCTGGGAAGTAGCGAGACCTGGGAAAACGTTGCTGATTCGGCATTTTTGCCTCCTGAATAGTGGCGGTTGACTGGTATTGACGCTCTCGTCCGTTAGCCTACAGCAGTTTCTAACTCTGTGAAGTACAGGTTTTTGCTCGGGTCGTCTCTCAATTACTTGGAATTATGGATCTCGATCGCCCGCTCTCCACTGAGTATCTCCCATTGATTCCCATTGATGCCGATGCTCTTATATCTGAGCGAACTCCTGATTTGAGCCACAGGGGTGAACAACAGAAGCTCAAAAGATAACCTCATAAAAAAATACGGACTATAACATTCCTAAAACAACTGCGACCGCGAGTGGTAATGGGGTGAGAGCTGTAGCTGTCAGAGGCAAGAAGAAAAGGGGTAAAGCGAATGAGGTGATTGGGTTCTGTACCCTACAGCCGTTGCCAACTTCTGTCATAGTCATGATGATTGCTCATGGGTCATAGCTGCTAAAAACTGTTCCCTCTCCTGCCCCCAGGTTCCCCAATCCCGATCCCTGACTAAATGGACAAGCTAATGCGAGAACCGAGGGGAGTTTTACTCACTTCAATCCTAGCTTGAAACGCTTCTTTGAGGTGAGGAATGTGGGTAACAGTGAGGATACAAGTGAAGTCGGAAGCGATGGCATTGATTGCTGCGATCAAGCGGTCGCAACCTTCAGCATCTTGAGTGCCAAATCCTTCATCAATAATTAGCATTTGTAAAGAAGTACCAGCCCGCTGAGCTAAGAGTCTCGCTAACGCTAAGCGGATGGCAAAGTTAATGCGAAAGGCTTCGCCGCCTGAGTAAGTTTCGTAGGGACGAGTTCCGCGAGCATCGGCAATTAAAATATCCAAAGTATCAATAAATTTAGTTGCTTTTTTAGCAGAAGAACTACTGGCTTTAGTGGCTCGTTGGGTGACAAATTGGATATGCAGTTGATTCGCACTCAGTCTTGCTAAAATTTGATTGGTTTCGGCTTCTAGTTGAGGCAAAACATTCTCAATCATCAAAGCTTGAATGCCATTTCTGCCGAAGGCTTGGGCTAATTCCTGATAAACTCGATGTTGGCGACGGGTGGCTTGCAATTGTTGCTTTTGGACTTCCTGCTGAGCCTGAAGAGTTTCTAAATATTGTTGTTGTTGCTGCAAACGTCCAAGACTGCTGAGGCATTCATCCAATTTTTGGCGACGCTGCTGGATTTTTTGTTCTAAAATTTGAATGTCGCTGGTCGGATCGGGGGTTTGTTGCAACTGCTGGCGGAGGGCTTCTATTTGCTGAACCATTACTTCTAAGTCGCGGGACCGCACTTCCAGAAAACTACTCAATTCCTGAATCCGTGCTTGCACTTGAGGAAATTGTTTGCTGGCGGCCTGTAACTTCTCAACACGGGTCAGCCAAAATTGATTTTGGCGGACTTCGATCCGGAGATGTTCGTGTTGTTCGAGGCGATAATCAATTTCCCGGAGGTGCCGGTCTAAGGCCAGGATTTGCTGCTGCAATTCCGACTGAGTTTTCTGCTGCTCTAACTGCTGTTGTAATGCCCTGAATTGAGCTTGCAGTTCTGGGCGACGGCCATTAATTTTAATCAGTTTCTGTTGAGCATCTTTAATTTGCCCCATTTTAATCTCTGCCCACCGCCAGCGCTTTTCTTCATTGCGGGCGAGGGCGTGGTTTTGGTCGCTGTAGTTAAGCTGTTGCAGTTGTTGCTCAAGTTGATGGAGTTCGGTGTACTGTTCGGCGGCATAGTCACCACCCTGAAGCGATCGCTCGATCTGGGACGCTTCGGCGGCAAGTTGTTGCCACCGTTGGGCATCTTGGGCGATCGCACTCAGTTGTGCCTGGACGCTACCCCGTCGTTCCCGCAATTCTTCATAGGGAGCCAATTCTTGCTCAATTTGGCGGTATTCAGTTCTCAACACTTGAATTTCTCGCTCAGAAATCGCCAGTTGTTCGCGGACTACCCACACTTGGTTCCAAATTTCCTGCTGTTGGGTTTGATGTTTACTGGCGACAAGCTGCCAATGATGACCATCCAGGGGGCGGTCACATAACGGACAGAGGGGAAGCGACACCGATGCTTCCGCAGCCTCCTCACTATTGGGCGGCGTACCGAGCAGTTGAATTTTTTGCTCTAATTCTGCCAATTTCGCTTCACAGTCGCGCTGAGTCGCTTGCAGGCGTTCCAGAAAGTGGTGTCGTTCTTGACCTTTTTCACGGACTCGCTGTTGGTAAACCCGCTTATTTTCGAGCTGGAGGATGCGATCGGCAATTTCTGCCAGTTCTTGCTGTAATTGAGGTTGCCGCTGCTGTTGATTGGTGCGAAGCGTTTGGATGGCGGCGGTGAGTTCTTCGAGGCGGGCGCTTTGACGGGCGCAGATCCGATCGATTTGAGCTTGTAATTGTTGGCGCTGTTGCAGCAGAGGCGCTACTTGGCTCTGTAATTGGTCGAGTTGGCTCAGGCGACTTCTGGATGCTTGTAATTGAGCGAGACCGGCTTCAACTTCTGGCTGCTGGCGGAGTACGTCTTGAACTTCTCGTTCCTGCTGTTCGAGAGCGTCTAATTGTGCTTGAACTTGCTGAATTTTGCCTTGGAGGGTGCTGAGTTGCTGTCGCTGCTGTTCTTGGAGTAGCTGTCGCTGAGAGAGAGCTTCTTGGTGAGCTTTGAATTTAGCAGAGCAGGTTTCTTCCGCTGCTTGTAGTGTCTGCAAGCGAGTAAACCCGGCTGCGATCTCGCTTTCTTGTTGCAGGAGGGCCTGGAGTTCTTGCTGCTGCTGTTTGGCGGTGGCGAGTTCTTGCTGCAAGCGGCGGCATTCTTGGGCGAGGTGGTTGTATTGTTGCTGTTCGCCACTCAGAAGTTTTTCCCAGGTGTGGCGGTTATGCTGCTGGGTTCGCAGTTGTTGCAGGTGTTCGGTGTCAGCGCTTTGCTGCTGTTGGAGTTGGGTGAGGGTTTGCTGGAGACTGGCTTGTTGAGTGGTGAGATCGTTTCGCTGTTGGAGTTGCTCTTTGAGGGAGTTTAGGCTTTGCTGGAGGACTTCGACAGAGCCTTTGTATTGGCGGGATAAGTCTTTGGCTTGCTCGGCTAAGAGGTCGTAACGGTCGAGTTTGAGCAAACTGGCGAGAATTTCTTTGCGATCGCTGGCTCGCTTGAGCATGAATTCATCCGCTCGTCCCTGTCTTAGGTAAGCTGAGTTAATAAAGGTGTCATAGTCGAGTTTAATGGCTTCGAGGATTTTCTCTTGGGTGGCTCGTAGACCACGCTCGCTTAAGCTACGGAAGTTGAGTTGACTGGCTCCCCCCTGAGTTGAGGAGGAGTGAGTGGCAATTTGAAATTCCAGTCCGCAGGATTGGCCGCGGCGACGGTTGCGGATAATGCGATAGACTTGGCCTTGGGTTAGGAAGATGAAGTCAACGCGAGCTTCGGTTTCGCCAATGTGGATGATGTCATCTTCGGAAGTGGAACGACTCACGCCCCAAATTGCCCAAGCGATCGCTTCGAGGAGAGAAGATTTACCAGCACCGTTCGGACCACAAATACAAGCGGTATGGAGTCCGCTGAAATCGAGCGTTGCCTCGCGGTAACTCAGGAAGTTTTTGAGAGTCAGTTGCTGTGGGATCATTGAGGCTGAAATGTCACCACTTATTCAATACCATGAATTCTATCCTGTTGCCTAGTTATTCAATCCCTGCTGAGGCTGAGAGCCAGTCCTGGAAGATGGCAGGTAGAAGGTCAAGAAGTGGAGTCTGTTCTCGATCTTGATTTTTCTAGCAGCATTCAGAGAGGTTACTGTGCTTGAGGGAATTCTCAGTGCTGCCCTGTTGTTGCTTTTGAGGCTCTAACTGTTTGGTGTAATTCAGTTCCTAAACTAAAGACTCACTCAGTCATGTTTCAAGAATCAGGGAACGGATCTGGGAATTGGCGCAAGTTGGCTTGTGTGCTGCCCATTTTTCTGGAAAAAAATCGCTTTCCAAAATCCAGCTCTACTGTTACTGGCCACTCCTCCCAGCATTGCTGAAAATTTTATCACAAAAATTCTCAAATTTTAACAGAATTGACCCGCGAGGGTTCATGAAACCCCGGTTGCTGCATCAATTTTTCGCACAGAAAACTATAATTTTTCTGAAAAACCGGTGGTTTGGCCTAAATCCGATCAGCAAAAATACGGTTGAGTGGCACAAGAGGCTTTGAATTATACTTGACTGGTATAAAAAAATTGTATCAAAGCAATTAACGGTCTATGTCATCTCCTCTTGGTTATGACTCTAACCTGGCTCGACCCATTGAGGCAAAAGCTGCGATCCAACAGCCCCTAAGAGAGCGTCAATTCCAGATACTTTTTGAGACGGCTCTGGATGCGGTCGCGATCGTCAATGACCAAGGACGTTACTTAGATGTCAATTCCGCTGCCTGTAAATTATTGGACCTAGAGAAAGATAAACTACTGGGGCGTTGCATCTCTGATTTTGCAGAACCAGGATTTAATTTTCAGCAAATTTGTCAAGAATTTCAACAACAGGAAAAAGTGCGAGGTGAGTTCCGCTTAGTAAGGACTGATGGGGAAATCCGCATCGTGGAATATGCAATGACGGCTAACTTTTTGCCTCACTGTCATCTGTTAGTTATGCGAGACCTTACACCTTGCAAACAAGCAAAAGCACAAGTTCAAGAACTTAAGCGCCAACTCGCACAAACCCAAGCTCAATTACAGGAAGCTGGCATTGAATCTGTGAGGAAACTTATCCCTACAGAGAGTCATCGCCTAGAGCAAATTGCTCGCCACATTCCCGGAGTTATTTATCAATTTCGGCTGCGTCCCGATGGTACTTCCCATTTTCCCTACTCCAGCGAAGGGTTGCAAGAGATTTATGGTCTTACCCCAGAAGAAGTGCGCGAGGATGCCTCGAAGGTTTTTACTACCATTCATCCTGATGACCTCGAGCGCGTTAGTCAATCAATTCTCGAATCTGCTGAACATCTTACCCCTTGGTATTGCGAATACCGAGTTTCCTTAACCGATGGACGGATGTTGTGGTTAGTCGGTCATGCTACACCCCAGAGACAACTGGATGGTAGTACCGTTTGGCATGGTTATATAAGGGATATTACAGATAGCAAAAAGACTGAAGCTGACAATCAACGTCTGCTTGCCATTCTGGAAAACACGTCAGATTTGATCGGAACGGCTGATGTAACGGGCAAAGCTTTGTATCTCAATCGAGCTTGGCGGAATCTATTAGAAAATGATGAAGCCAAGCTCGCCAATCTGGAAATACCCACATTTCATCCAAAATGGGCTTTAGATATTGTCTTAAATCAGGGTTTGCCGGAAGCAATGCGTTCTGGCATTTGGTGCGGCGAGACGGCAATCCTAGATCTGACGGGACGTGAAATTCCCGTTTCTCAAGTCATCCTAGCTCACAAATCAACCGATGGAAATGTAGAATACTTTTCCACGATCTTGCGAGATATAGCGGCAAGTAAAGCCACAGAACTTGCTCTTCGCAAAAGCGAAAATAAATTTCGTAGCATTATTGAAAATATCAACGATATCGTTTATATTATCAATCCTGATCGTTCTTTTAGCTATATCAGTCCCCAATTCAACGAAATCAGGGGAGCTGAATTAACAGACTTGTCAGACCATTCTTTTTCTAATGGGATTTATCCAGAAGATGTACCGATTTGCGTGGATGCCATCGCTCGCTCTTTGCAAGGTGAGAAAGTGCGGGGGGTAGAATATCGAGTTTTGCATCGGGATGGCAACTATTATTGGCATTCTTCTAATTTATCAGCCCTGCGAGATGACGAGGGGAACGTCATTGCCTGTTTAGGCATAGCGCGTTATATCCATGATAAAAAACAAGCAGAAATTGCTTTACAAGAAAGTAACAGTCGCTGGCAATTAGCCATAGAAGGAGCGGGAGATGGCACTTGGGATTGGAACCTCAAAACTAATGAAGTCATCTTTTCTCGGCAGTGGAAAGCCATGTTAGGCTACGAAGAACGCGAACTTCCTAATGCTCTAGAAGAGTGGAACAGTCGGGTACATCCAGAGGATAAAGCTCAATGCTATGAAGACTTTTCCAAACACCTAAAGGGCGAAACGTCTACTTATCGCAACGAACATCGCCTGCGTTGTAAAGATGGTTCCTACAAGTGGATTTTAGACCGCGGTCAGGTGATTGAATGGGACCCAGAAGGTCAACCTTTGCGATTTATTGGTACTCATTGCGATATTAGCGATCGCAAACAAGCAGAAATCGCCCGCGAAGAACTTACCCAACACCTGGAAGAGGCACAACGAGTTGCCCAAATTGGCAATTGGTCTTTTGACTTAGCGACGCAAAAACTCAACTGGTCTACCGAGTTATTTCGGATTTTTGGGATGACTCCCGAACAGGGAGAACCAGAGTTTGAAAATCTAATTGAAAAATATTATATCAACGACAGGGATTTATTTTTAAGTAGCATTAAAACAGCAATCGAACAGGGAATTCCTCAATATTTTGACATTCGGATTTACCGATCGGATGGTGCGATTCGCTATATCAACAATCGTATGGAAATCAAACGACAAGATGGAAAAATTGTTGGTTTGTTTGGCACGGTGATGGATATTACCGATCGTAAAGAAGCTGAAACCCAATTGCATGAAATATCAGAACGTTTGTCGTTAGCACTCAAGTCTGGAAAAATCGGCTGTTGGGAATGGGACATCGTACAGAACAACCTGTTTTGGGACGAGCGAATGTACGAGCTATATGGCGTAACCAAGAACACTGATTCCCGATTAGTTTACGATATTTGGGCAACGAAGCTACATCCTGATGACCGCAAGGCCACGGAAACATTAGGTCGTCAGGCTGCTTTAGGAAAAGCTGAACTAGATGATGAATTTCGCGTTATTCATCCTGATGGTAGTATTCATTTCATTAAAGCATTCGGTCTACTGCGACGAGATGCAAAGGGTAATCCTCAAAAGATTATAGGAATTAACTTTGATATCACCGATCGCAAACGTGCGGAAGTAGAGCTAAAACAGGCAAAAGCTGAACTAGAAGAGACAGAGAAATTTCTCCGCAGTATTTATGAAGGAGTTGGCAGTCTCATTTTTGTTGTTGATGTCCTTGAGCATCAAGAACTCATTTATGCAGGTTGGAGCCTTTCCACGGAAAAGGCAACTGGAATCAAAGCAGCAGACATAATGGGCAAAATGCCAGAGGCTATTTTCGGGCTGACTGAAGGTGCTGCTGTGCGTCAAAATTACTTACAGTGTATTCAAGCTGGAACTTCTATTTCTTATGAAGAATGCCTCACTTTTAACGAACAAAAAACTTGGTGGTTAACAACACTGAACCCTATCAAAAATAGCGAAGATAGAATTTGCCGAATTGTCGGAACAACAATTGAGATTACCGAGCGTAAACGTCAAGAACAAGCTCTACTTTTAATTGTTGAAGGTACCGCAGCGAAAACAGGCGAAGCATTCTTCAAAAGTTGCGTTCAATATCTCGCTCAAGTATTAGAAGTACGTTATGCTTTGATTGCAGAATTTGTTGACTCAGAAAAATTGAGTGCGAAGACTCTAGCATTTTGGGCAGGAGACAGCTTTGGCGATAATTTTACTTACTCTCTAGCTGGTACTCCCTGTAAAAATGTAGTGAGTAAAGCTGAAGTGTGCCGTTACCCAAATTCTGTGCAGTCCTTGTTCCCTGAAGATGGTGATTTAGTTGCGATTCAAGCCGAAAGTTATGCTGGTTTATCGATTATAGATTCTGCTGGTAATCATTTGGGGTTGCTGGCAGTTTTAGACACTAAACCAATGCTTAAAGATCTAGAAATGCAATCAGCTATCTTAAAAATATTTGCCACTCGTGCTGGTGCTGAACTTGAACGGATCAAAGCGGAAGCAGCAGTCCGTCAATCAGAAATTCAACTGCGAAAGCAAACTCAAGAATTAGAAATCACTCTCAAAAAATTGCAAAATACTCAAGCTCAATTAATTCAAGCTGAAAAAATGTCAAGTTTGGGACAATTAGTAGCTGGAGTAGCTCATGAGATTAATAATCCAGTCAGTTTTATTTATAGCAATATTGAACCTGCTGCTGATTATGCTAGGGACTTAATTGAGTTAATTCAACTTTACCAATGTCATTATCCAAATCCACCGCAAGCAATTGATAAATTTCTAGAAAAGATGGAGTTTGAGTATCTAGCAAGTGATTTTTCCAAGTTGCTGGAATCAATGAAAAATGGAGCTACGCGCATCAGTGATATTGTTAAGTCTCTGCGGACATTTTCGCGCTTAGATGAGGCTGAACTGAAAGAAATAGATATTCATGAAAATATCGAAAGTACGCTAGTTATTTTACAAAACCGCTTGAATGGTCGCTCAGGAATACCAGAGATTCATCTCACCAAAAATTATGGTCAGTTACCTCTAGTTGAATGTTATGGGGGTTTATTGAATCAGGTGTTTATGAATTTGTTAGTCAATGCAATTGATGCGATCGAACAACGGCGAAAAAGTCTAGGAAATTTGGAAAATTTAGATGATATTGATCAGATAAAAATTGCAACTTTCATGAGTTCTGAAAATCAGGTGGTCATTTCCATTTCCGATAATGGTTGTGGGATGAGCCCCCAAGTTCAAGAAAAAATATTCAATCCATTCTTTACGACTAAACCAATCGGTAAAGGTACGGGGATGGGGTTAGCAATTAGCTATCAAATTGTGACGGAAAATCATCAAGGTCATTTGCGGTGTTTATCTACACCTGGAAAAGGAACAGAGTTTAGGATTGAGTTGCCAATTCGTCAGAATTAATAAAACCCAGTTTGAAAATATTTTCTAAAAACTTATTAAACATTTTCCTACTTTTTATAACATTATTCACCAAGGTGTTGTCGCCTCAACCGAATCATCGCCTCCCTCATTTCTCGCAACCATTCATCATCTTTGCTTAAGAGCCGATTCTGATTGAGCCAACTAAATGCCCACTCTATAATTTACTGCTTTTGCCCGACCATCAAGCCAGTTTCTGACCACTGATTGTTGAAATAAAGCGTCTCTCGTCCGTTCTCTCTCCGACTCCCGACTGCACTAACTGCATAAGTCCTAGTGAGCTAGAAATAAACGATCGCAAGCCAGGAAGACAGATCCATAGTATGTCCTTACCAAAAATCTGTACTGCACTGACTTGAAAACTGCTAGCAAAAATAGCAGATTTTCAAAAGAATTGCCTAGAGGTTAATTCATCACCTTTAGCAATCCTTATCACTGATTCCATTCACCCAATCTAAAGCTTATGAATCTTATTCCTAGTTTTTCCAACCAAGGTTATCTGGTGAAGCGAGAACTTGGTCACAACCGAGCTGGTGGTCGAATTACCTATCTAGCAACTACCCACTCCCCAGATCCACTCTGCCAAGGCGGAGAACCCAGAACCAAGTCTGTTGTGATTAAACAATTTCAATTCGCCCAATCCAATTCTAACTGGTCGGACTATGAAGGTTATCAGCAGGAAATTCAACTGTTGCAACAACTCAATCATCCAAGCATTCCGCTTTACATAGATTCTTTCCAGACTTCTAATGGATTTTGCATTGTGCAAGAATATAAAAATGCTCCTTCATTAGCACAGCCTTATCCTTGGACACCAGAAGAAATTAAACAAATTGCCATTGCTCTCTTACAAGTTTTAGTGTATTTGCAGCAGCAAGAACCGCCCATTATTCACCGGGACATCAAACCAGAAAATATTTTAGTCGATCGGCAACAGAGGGAATTAAAGGTTTACTTAGTAGATTTTGGGTTTGCCCGGACTGGTTGTGGAGATGTAGCTGTCAGTAGTGCAGTTAAAGGCACTTTGGGGTTTATGCCACCGGAGCAAATTTTCAACCGTGAACTCACAAAAGCTTCGGATTTATATAGTTTAGGGGTAACCTTAATTTGCTTACTAACTCAGACAGCTTCGACTGAAATTGGTCATTTAACTGACGATCATTGTCGGATTAATTTCAAGCATTTATTGCCATCGCTGCACCCAAAGTTCATTAATTGGTTAGAAAAAATGGTAGCACCTAACCCGAAACAGCGCTTTAAAGATGCAGCTACAGCATTAAAAGTTCTTTATACTATTAGTGCTACTAAGTATCCAATTGCACCCTCGAATAACTCAGCTTTAGTATCGCAACGCCAGCCACGAAATATCGCGATTGGTCTTGGCTTGTATGCCTTTTTTAGCTCCTGGGTTTTATTGAGCAGTATCAGCTTAAATTCTAGTCTTCAACAAGAAAATTCCTCTCTGCGAACAGCACTCTATTCTGCTAGACAGCACAGCAATCAAAATTTTTCTTCTAGTCCTACTGCTGTACTCCTAAATACTCGCCAATGTCCTCAGTGTTCTTTGACAAACATTTCGATCAAAAATGCCAATTTAGCTAAGGCAAATCTTGGGAAAGCTAACTTATCCTCTGCTAAGTTTGTGAATGTAAATTTAGACCAGGCTGACTTGAGGGGGACTCAGTTAGATCAAGCAGAGTTTATCAATAGTAAACTCCGCAGTGCTAACTTAGGATATGCCTTTCTGTGGCAAGCTAACTTGAAAAAATCAGACATGAGCTTTGCTAATTTATGGGGTGCTGATTTACGCAATTCTCAGCTAGAAAATGCTGAACTTAAAGGTGCAATTTTAGAGGGGGCTAAGCTCGGAAATGCAAATTTATTAGCTGCCTCTTTGGAGGAGGCAAATTTAACGGAAGCCTCTCTCGAAGAAGCTGACTTGAGGGGGGCAAACCTCAGTCATGCGGATCTCAGCGGTGCTTACCTGCGAGGTGCGAACTTGCGAGGCACAAACCTGCGGGGTGCGAACTTACGGAGTGCTAATTTACGAGATGCTAACTTGAAGGGTGCAATTATGCCTGACGGTTCGATTCATCCTTAGCCACTCCTAGCGAGAGGCAAACTTATTTTTGTTCGGGATGAGCTGCCTCTGGCGAAGCTGCTCCCATTTGATTAATGGTAGCAATCAGTTGATACAATCGCCCTAAGTCTCGTTGGGTGAAGTGCAATACAAGACGAGGAAGATCGGCGGTTTCATCGCCAATTTCTGCGGGCAATGCTTTACTTTTTTCAATGCGTCCTTTGACTAAAATGTCTTTGAAGTCGGCATTGAGTTGTTCGACGTTTGCATCAGACAGTTCTGACTTAAGGCGGATGACAAGTTGATCTCGCACATAGCGGCTGGAGTGGTACAGGCGGTAGAAACTGGCGATCGCTTCGCAAGCAACTTCTAAATTATCAGTAATGGTATAAAGGCTGGGATCGTTTTCGCTAATTAAACCCCGTCGCAGCATTTGCTTGTGAATAAAGGCATTCCAGTCGTGCCAGTAACCCCCCTCCGGTCGGTCAATTAATACCAGGGGCGCTGGGCCAAATTTACCCGTTTGAGTTAAGGTCAGGCACTCAAAGGTTTCATCTAAGGTGCCGAACCCACCGGGAAACATCGCCAAGGCGTCGCTTTCTCGCAGGAAAAACAGCTTGCGAGTGAAGAAGTATTTAAAGTTTAGGAGTTTAGCGTCACCCGCAATAAAGGAATTAGAACCTTGCTCGAAGGGCAATTGAATATTTAAGCCAAACGAATGTTCGGCACCTGCTCCTTCATTCCCAGCCTGCATGATCCCGCCACCGCCACCGGTCATCACCATAAACCCCTGCTGAGTGATGGCGCGGGCAAAATCTCTCGCCAAGCTGTATTCTTGACTCTGTGGTGACAACCTCGCCGAGCCAAACATCGCAATTTTACGGGTATGGCGATAAGGGTAGAACACCTCAAACGCCTGCTTCATATCTTGCAATGACGCAGCCAAAATTTTCCAGTCGAGGCGATCGAGTTCCTCCCCCGCCATCCGCACGATCGTAGAGAGCGATCGCTCGATCCATTTGGCATAGGTCAAGTTTGGCAACTGCTTGATTAATTCAGCAACTTCGACCTGGAGAGACTCAATTCCTTGACCAGTCGGAAAGGGGATCATGAAAGTTTCCCTCGCAACGGACAACCGTCTAGAGCGGTTGCAAGTGAAAAGGAGACAGACAAGTTGCCTGTCCCACAAAGGAGTGTAAAGTTAAAAATTTTCACAGAAGTGAGCAGAAGGCAGCCGAGCGATCGCCCGGCTGAACAGGTGGGGTCAAGCTTTGGCGATGTACTTTTCCAAAGTATTAGCCAGTGTCGTTTTTGGAACTGCACCAACTACCATATCAACGCGCTGGCCACCCTTAAAAATCATCAGCGTTGGAATGCTGCGAATTCCGTATTGGCTAGCTACGCTAGGATTCTCATCTGTATTGACTTTAACGACCTTCACCTGCCCGTCAAACTGTTGGGCGATTTCATCTACGACAGGTGCGACCATCCGGCAGGGACCGCACCAGGGAGCCCAAAAGTCCACTAAAACTGGAAGGTCACTATCAAGCACTTCCTGCTTAAACGTAGAGTCGGTTACTTGCGCGGCTGCTGACATCCCTAGCCATCCTTACTAAAACAGAATATTTCTCGAACCTTAGTTTAGCAAAAACTGTCCCCTATCGCGTCAAAGCTTTTCTTACTTCTTGAAAATTTTCAATAAAAGGGAATTTACAGAAGCTGTGTCCCCGACTCCTTGCCTCCAGAACCCACCTGCCAAGATCCGGAGCTAGCAACTCCCATCTCGTAAGGGGTAGGAGAACAGATTCGCGAACCCAGGCTGGCATCCCCATCAAAAAGGAACCGCCCGAACAATTGTCCGGGCGGAGTGTGGTGTGAGGAGTGAACGGAAACATGCGTCTCCGCTTCTTATATTGTGACATCTCCTTCTGGATAATTCCAGGGGATTCTGTAATTTTCGAGACTAATTAATAATTTTTGTCAAGGGTATGCTCAGAGGTTTTGAGTACATTTACTTGCCCATCCCTAACTGTTGAGCTTTTTGATAGACCTTACCCTCTGTCAACAGTGAAGGAGCGATCACCACTTCCACTTGCTGCATCTCCTTGATATCCTTAGCCCCCAGAGTCCCCATACTCGTTTTCAGCGCACCCAAGAAATTATGAGTGCCATCATCCAGTTGTGCTGGTCCTCGCAGAATTTGCTCTAGGGTCCCAGTTGTACCGACCCGAATCCGCGTCCCACGAGGCAAAACCGGGCTAGGAGTTGCCATCCCCCAGTGAAAACCACGCCCCGGAGCTTCTGCTGCTCTGGCAAAGGGCGAACCGATCATCACACCGTCTGCTCCACAAGCAATACACTTGCAGATATCACCCCCCGTGATTAAACCACCATCAGCAATCACAGGTACATATCGGCCAGTTTCCCGATAGTAATCGTCCCGAGCTGCTGCACAGTCAGCAACGGCTGTAGCCTGAGGCACTCCCACACCCAGAACACCGCGAGAAGTACAAGCCGCCCCAGGGCCAATGCCGACCAAAATCCCAGCCGCCCCTGTCTTCATTAAATTCAAGGCGACTTCGTAGGTGACACAATTCCCTAAAATCACTGGAATTGGCATCTGTTGACAAAACTGCACCAAATCGAGAGGGGTCACCGACTCAGGTGAAAGAAACGCAGTCGAAACAACTGTTGCCTGAACAAAAAACAAATCTGCTCCAGCTTGCACAACCGCCGCTCCATATTTAGTTGCACCGGCTGGTGTAGCGCTGACCGCAGCAATACCACCTTGGGATTTAATTTCCCGAATTCGCTGTTCGATTAATTCTGGCTTAATGGGTTCTGCGTAGAGCTCCTGCATCAGGGGAACAAATTCGGTTGGCCCGACAGTTGCGATGCGCTCTAACACCGGCTGGGGGTCAGCATAACGGGTTTGGATGCCCTCCAAATTCAAGACCCCTAAGGCGCCTAATTGTGAGAGGAGGACAGCCATGCGAACGTCTACCACACCATCCATCGCGCTGGCAATGATGGGGATTTCTCGTTCGATGCCACCGATGCTCCATCGGGTGTCTGCTAAACTCGGATCGAGCGTGCGCTGTCCGGGGACTAGCGCAATTTCGTCAATGCCGTAAGCTCGGCGAGCTGTTTTGCCACGCCCAATTTGAATTTCCACTTCTTGTGTACCGTTCCCAAGACTATTTCAGCTAGGGTATCAAATCTGACAGGGGATTGGGGTACTGTTAAGCGACAAATTTTCTAGACTAACCAGGGAGGGAGGAGAATCGGTATTCCTGCCGGTTCTCCCTCTCGCGGTCAAAAAGTGCCTAGAGCGCCAGTCCAGTAGGAAAGGTTGACAAAAGTCTTGAAGTATGATGGGGTAGAAAAAACCTCCGAATTGATAGACTTTGGAGTCAAGCTATGCGTCCCCCCATCTGGAATCCCCC
>JBLNEP010000218.1:0-8241 GCA_050262755.1 Actinomycetota bacterium
AAACGTGAGAACCCAACCGGGAAGGGAAGCAACGGAGCAAAGCCAAGCTACAAAGGATCGAAAAGTTACGCAGCTACCCGGAGCTGCAACTTTTCACCCATACATAAAAAAACCCCCAAACCAAACCCAAAACCCCTACCCGTCCCTCTCACCTTTCTCTCTTCTCCTCCTCCGAGCACAGCGAGTGAGGGCCCCAAAAAAACAAAAAAGCACCCCTGTCAAGGGCGAGCGCAGCGGTAGCGGAGCGTAGCGGAGCGGCCCTTTACTGGGGTGCTACAATCCTCTTCTGGCCCGAACGTAGCGGCAACAGCCGTCAGGTTTGGCTAAGTGGCGTCAAGTTTAGCTACAACACAGTCCCCAATGGCAGCATCAGCGGACTTAAATTCAACGACCTCAATAACAGCGATCGCTTCGACTCCGGGGAACCCTCCCTTTCCAACTTCCAAATCTACCTAGACCTCAACAACAACGGACAACTAGACTCAGGAGAACCCTCCACCCGAACTGATAGCAACGGCAACTTCACCTTTGCCAACCTTTCCCCTGGCACTTATAACCTCAAAGAAGTTCAACAATCAGGGTTCGTTCAAACCACCGCCAACCCCAGCATCACCGTAGCGGTCGGTCAAAACGTCAAGGGCGATCGCATTATCAGGAGTGCGATCGCAGGGACCATCAAACAACGGAAGCCGGCCCGAAGGGCGGGGGCTGGAGTGGCGCAGCCAAGCGATCGCAAAGTTTGACTATGAGGCTTTGACGGCGTAGCCACCAGGTTTTAGCGCATTTCCCGTCAATTTTGCGCCGCCGGCTTCCGGGGGCACACCAAGCGAGGAATTTATCCTTGGGAAACAGGGACTAACGGAAGCCGGTACCGGGCGAAGAAGCTTAGCTGAGGGATAAAATCTGCTCCCGGTACGGGCTGGAGTGGCGCAATCAAGCGATCGCAATCCTTATAAATGAGCGAAAAAAAGGGGGCAACCGCCCCCAAGAAAAGCTAGCTCAACCGCTCAACCAGGCAAGGCAACGAACCCCGACCGGCACGGAAGGAAGACACAAACACGGGCACCGACACAACCCACCAAGCCCCAGCAGGACGCCCCAAAACCAACGGCAACTCGAAACGCCGAACGCACGCCCCGCCAAACGACGAAGCAGACGACTCAGACCCAAAGAAGACAACCGCCACCCACCGAGAAAACGACCGGGACGAAGGACGAACCAACAGAAACGCCCCACCCAATTCAACAGCCAACTCAGCTACCTCAGCCGGCGAAGGAGCCGAAACCGACACCGGAGAAGCCTCCGCCACCCAAGAAACCGAAACGCCAACATCAGCCCGCACAACCGGAGAACCAGAACCATAAGGAAGAAAACCCATAGCAAATACCACACAACAACAGCTTTTTCCCTACCACTTTGGTTTTTGTTTTCTTTTGGGATATGCCCCTGTCAAGAGAGCGAACGTTAGTGAGCTGAAGCGAAGCGCTCTTGACAGGGTTGCTTAAGTGGTAAAATAGAAAAGCTGTGTGTGTGGATTGGGATAAGGTTTATCTACACAAATCTTTAGCTATCGGTCGCAAAGAGCCGATGTTCTAAGCCCTTATTTATTTTTCCGCCACTCCCAAGGTTTTTGAAAGTCGGGCGATCGCCACACGCCTAGTTTTAATCTCTTGGCAGAATTTTCAAAACTTTTCACGGCCTCCCAACTCGGGCCGTTCTTCGCGTGCTGGTCATAAGCCAATACAGCCTTGAGCCGAGATCCTTACAAATTCGGCAATAGAAGCTGAAAAGCCTTATCAGCTCTAGGTTTCATCTTGGGTGGCTTTGAGTATGGTGAGGCTGGTCTTGAGCATGGTGAGAGCGATCGCCAGGTGAAAAACGCGAAGTTTCGCGCTTTTAACTCTCAATTTCCTCTGGCTCTAGTTTTTCTCCCCTCAGCAGAGCCTGCCACATCTCATCAAAGCTGATGCCCCGCTTTCCAGCCAGATACAGAACGCGATCGCGAATCTCTCTCGCTCCTGTAGCTTGGCGCACAGTATCAAACTCGCTTGTGCTGCCAGCGATCGCGAGTTAATGGGTAATTCTTTGGGTGATATCATGATGTTAACTAAATAAACACTTGCTCCTTAGTTTACCATAAAGTATATGGTAAACAGGGAGTATTTTATGTTGATTCAGAATAAGCGTTGTGTTCGTCTGGAAGCCTTGCAAACAGTGAAGCCTAGAGAATTTTGTAGGTTGTGGTTCAACTCGCTAGAGGAAGATGAGCAGGTTAGAGGGTATCGTGCCAAGTGCGTTTTGCTCCTCAGTCGGATTCTTGGCGTTAAACCTGAAACCATTAGTAGCAAGTGGGGCGAGGGTATTGAGTTTGACCAAATGCCCGAGCAGTATGAGAAGACTTTGGCTTATGCGAACTCATTAAGGGAAATTATCGACGCAGCCGGGAAGAACCCTGACTTGGCAGACCTCATCATTGAGCGGATGAAATCACGCTAAATAATCACCTTACATTATATGGTAAACTCCTTGACCCGCCTGCGAGCGGGTTTTATTGTGATTCATAAGCGAACCATGAGTGTCGCTAACGAGCCTACCCATTGTTGATAGGCGATCGCTAATTCCTTAAATGCCCTATAAGGGGCTTTTAAAAGGCTCTAATTACTGGACACCCAAACCCCAAACAATTGACTGTCTACTTGGAGCGTCCAGTGATTAGCCTCAAACCCTCAGAACCCCTTAATTTCAGTCACTAATTCCGCCCAAAAACAGCCAATGTGTCCAGCAATCAGCCCTGAAATCCTTACCGACAGGAAGATTGGGCAGTACCAAAGGCAGAAGGAACGAAAACGGAACGAGTACGGGAGAAGAGAAGCCGCCAAAATACTAAAGCTCAGTCCCCAAACCCTTTACGAGTGGGATATCGAGCTTGCCAGCACGTTACCCCCCTACGCTTCTTTCTGGGCATCTGAAAAGCCTCTACATCCCTACCAGTTTGGTTGCCTCTACGTTCTCAGGCGACTACGCACAAATGTCAACCGCAGAACCACACCCGTAGCGGTCACGATTCAAAAGCACCTAGAAAAATTCACCTTGGAGAATATCGCAAATGAGCTATCAAGAACTCGCCACAAAGACCGGGCTTAATGCAGCCACGATCCGCGTAAAAGCAAGCCAGATGGGGATTGACCCTAACAACATTTCTCCCCAACAAGAATCGCAACTCCTGAGCGCCATTGGAGGCTCGGAGGCGATCGCTCTCCCACAGTCTGAAGTTGCTCCTGTTCAACCAGAGGAACCCCCAGTAAAACCTAAGCGCGGGCGCAAGAAATCAGGGGAAATTGTGCAAAAGAAGGCTGAGAATTTACAGCAATCTCAGGCTGCTACAGCTTCCACTGAGGAGCATTTGCTACAGCAATCACTCCTGCAAAGATTTGAGAACGGGCGCGTCATGGGGCGATTGGAAGCGCTGGCAGAAGAGCGCGGGAAGGAAGAGGAATATTTAGCGGCAAAGACTGAGATTGCAGTAGCCAAAATAGAAGCCAATCAAGAGCTTATGGCTGGCATGGTTGCCAAGTTTTTGGACCCGGATTTTTTCGCTGGGACTACGGTACAGGAAAGCTATCACACTGCAACTTTGCGGGTGAAATCCTCAGCAGATTTATTGCAGGAATTGAGAACAAAAACCTCAGCTCAGACTTGGGTGAATCCCTCGCAAGAATAGAGGCAAGTCAGGAAGAATTGAAAGGGCTGTTAACTGAATTGCTAGCAGCCCAAAAAACCCCGAACGAGGACAAAGAAATGCTTGTAACAATCGTCCGCTTTTTTTCTAATCTAGTCGCTACCAGTCAGTGCAATAACGATCGCACTCTCGCACTGGAATTACTGCATATCTAGCCCGTGTACACCAAATGGAAAGCATCCTTCAATCTCTATCACGAATTGCCCTAATATCAGCCCTCTCCGGGTGTGCTGGGTATGGGCTGACATTCATCCTCACAGAGCAAACTAACCAGGAAAAGATGGCACAGTTTACAGCCGTTTCTGGAGGCATCGCAGCCACAACAGTCGAGGTCATTGCTTTGGGCATTGTAGCCAGTATTTCTAATAGCAAAAAAGTTGAAACTAAAAGCGTTAGCGACTCGATTAAGCGACATCTCGACAGCCTCCCCCCTGGCTCCCCGGAAGCGATCGACACCATCCAACTACTAGCTGAAGCCCAGGAGCGCGAAAGCCGGAAGATGAGGCTCTAAGCACCAGTGCATTAGGCGATCGACACCTGCACCGCCCATCCTGTAAGCATTCTCAATAGTCAATGGTTCCTGACAACACCAATCTTTAACACCGATGGACACGTACCACCCCGATACTCTATACAGTGCCAGCGACCCTCCTAGCAGGAATGGTAAGCACCCTGCAATTCAACAGGAATTAGGGGAAGAAATTGCCCCTAAAATGCAAGGCAACCCTAAAGTTGAAGTAAACAGAAACAGGCTCAAAACTGGCTTATTGCTGTTAGGTGCTTTAATGGCAGGCATTGCCATTTCAAACGGACAGCAGATTAAGGAGCATTTTATCAAGCCTCTCCCTCAGCCAGAGACAGAGGCAGCACCTACATCAGAGGCAACTCCTAGCCCGGAAGTTACCCCCATTTTTGCCGATGATTTCAACTCAGACAAGCAGATACGGGACGCTTACATTGACAAGAGCTTTGAAGCGATCGACACCCAGCGAGGGCGAATTGATGAGACAGCAGCCGATGGTGTCCTCAACGATGCCAGGGCGGAAAATAAATCGAAAGGAACGCCTTATGAAGTTTATCTGATGCGTCGCATTAACCGGGCGATCGCTGAAGGTCGCTTGCTTGTCGGTCAAGGTGTCGATTTGACAAGCCCCGAAGGTATTCGCAAGGGGTGGATCTGGTTAGGAGAAGCCAAGGGGTTACTGATAGCTTGGCGTCGCATCATCGACCTAAATTCTCAGTTGCTGTCTGAAGGTAAAATCACGCCCAAATACACAGCAACAGCCAACCTAGCAGCGGTGCTTTCCGAAATGGTTGTAGCGGTTGAGAGAGGAGCGCTCGTAAGGTCTGGCGAATTCGAGCAAGTGCTTAGAAATCAGTTCCAAGCCGAGCAAGAGCGCAAGAAACAAGAGGAGTTACTAAAGCTGCAACAGCAGGCAGAGGAAGCTAAGAAGCAGGAGGGAAAAGGGCATGGTAAACAATAGCAAATTACCCCCTATTACCCTGCGGAATCTGGGAGTAACTACCTTTTTCTTTAGTTTAGGTTGTAGCGGACTATTGACCCTGGCTTCGATGGAGCGAAGGGAAGTTCCGGTCGGGTGGAAAGACAACCAGACTTTTCAGACAACATCCCAACCAACCCCATTTAAGGGACTCTATGCAGCAGGGGCGATCGCCTCTTTATTTGTTGCAGGTTGCCACCTACGGACTTGCCTTAATGGTCAAGCTCTCATCGACTTGGAGAGCCTGCCAGAGGACACAGCCGAGACCTTGGGAGTGCTGGCAAAGCATGGAGTGGCGATCGCTTCTGAACTTCTGAGAGATGGCATCTCGTTCACGATGGCGACCGGGACAAGTGGGGCGAAGACGCTCTACCTCTTGACCGCGCCAACACCCATTAAAAATTGGGTTGACGACCTTGTAAAAAATCAATCCTGGTTCCCCCAGTTTCTCAGAGGCCATGCCAGAGTCACCGGGGAAACGGGTGCTGGTAAAACCTTCCTGGTTCTCAAGCTGCTGACGGATTGGGTCGAGACTAACCCAGAAACGAACTTAACCATCTGCGATTTGAATTATGGGAAGCCTAACCCTCGCACTGGCAGGCTCAATGATTGGCTTGGCATCGATCCGGGGTACGTGCATAGCACCGTTGACAGCATTGTTGCTGCGGTGGCTTCTGAATTTGAGGAACTGGAAAGAAGGCGATCGCTGTGTGACGCGGAAACGCGGCAAGCGATAGAAGAAGGGAGAATCCCAAAGCTGAGTAAGCCATTCCCCCCTCGCTTGGTTCTCATTGATGAACTCGATGGATTGTTTGAGGAGATTGATGAGAAAAGCGACTTTCATAGTCATCTGCGAGCACTGTTAAAACAGGGGCGAGGGTACAACTTCAAGGTTGTCCTGTGTGGTCAATCGATGGCGGTCGCGGCCAGTGGCATCAAACTGGCGACGGCAAAACAGCTTAATTCCCTGCGAGTCATAAAAGACAAGGTTGACCGCGACGAACTCAAATATTTTGCCAATTGCGACTACAACGAGCTGACAGACAAGGTAGCCCAACTCCAGAAAAAGGGCTATCGGGTTGCGATCGCGCAACTGGGAGAGGCATCGCCTCAAGTCGTCATCATTCCTGACCTATCAGAAGTCGAGAGCTATCGTTTTGCCAAAGTTGATCGAGACAAGATTTGGTGGGAATCAGTTTGGAACTCAGAGACTCAAAACTGGCTAAAAGACTTAGCAGAACGACACGCTAAGGGAGAGATTCAATCACCTCTCAAGACTGAGATTGCTGAGAGATTTGGGGTCAAGGTTCGCTCGGATGATGCCCGTTATTCCAACTACGTTAAGCCCCACTGGGAAGCACTTTTAAAGCAAGCTAAGGAGAATTTAACCAATGAATGACCTTAAGAAATTACTGCTAATTCTCGGCATCCTAATGGTCTGGATGATTAAAGACCTCAAATTGGTTGACGTTGTGATGGGCCCGATTTATGGGCTGGGAGCAGGGATGACTAAAACTACAGACTACTGGGTGGATGCGCTCAAAAAACCGAGATACATAGCCCCCGCAGCACCCACAGCACCCACAGAATCGAATAACTAATCAGCGCTTACCCGGTTCGCTACCGGGCTTAATCTATGGATAGCCCTATCGGAACAGGCTTAAAATTGATTGGTTTGGGATTTTTAATCTATCACTTTGGATTGCAGAACTGGTTTTTTCAGCAGTATCTAAAATGGAGGGTTGCAGCACCGAAACAGGCAACCCAGTTAGAACAAACAGTCAATCCGGTCGTCAAACCAATTCAGGAACAGTTGCAACAGCAATCTCCCCAACAATCTACCAATCAGAGCAATCAGACCCCTCAGCCAACACCAACGCCTATACCTTACGGGATGGAGCTTAATCTTAATACCCCACTAGGCTTCTACAACTCTCAAATCAAGGTTGCACCTGGTGACATGAACAGAACAAAGAGAGATTTAGATGCGAAATGAACAGGGAAACAATCATTAAAGAGGAAATCCTGACCCGCCTAATTGATGACTATGAGGGCGGACACCTCAACGAACAGCTTCTCTCTAAGGCAATTAACAATTGCGCCCAAGCTAATGCAGCGATCGCCACGAACCAGACAAAGGAATGGCTAATAGTTTTGGGTGTGGGATTGCTGCTAGTGGCTCAAACTCCCCCTGCTCAGCAGATGGTTCAGGAAGGGGCGACGACGGTACAGCAAGCTGTTGGAAATCTCAGCGGGCAACCCGTCAACACTAATCTCGATGCTGGCAAAATTGTTAGCCTCATGCGGTCGAAGGGCTATGCCGTCCGAACAGCACCGGGGGAAGTGAATATCATCTATTTGCAGCATCCCGACTTGTTGGGAACAATGAACCAGTGGAGCGATCGCCGCCTAATCATTCAATTTGACGGCAGTACCCCAAAGATTACTCATGATGGAGCGGCGACAACAAAACCAGGACTGCCAACCTTCCGATCGCCCAAGAACCCAGCAGGCGCTCCGGTGATACTGCCTGGACAGTACAAATCTTGGCAAGTGGGCATCCACTTCGGCAGCGGTGCAAACCCTCATGAAGGGCTAGTGCAAGTTGCACCCGTTTTATTGATGCGCTTTCTTGATGGGGGCAAGAGCTTCAAGCCTGCCAAATGGGAAAACACGGGCATCAACAACCATTGGGGCTATGACATGAACAGCGTTCGCAATGCTTCTGAGGGTTGCCTAGTTGAACAGAGCAAAGACGGACACAAGCGCTTTATGGCGATCGTCAAGGGCGACCCCGACTTTATCCGCAATCCGAATTACCGCTTCCCCGTAACGATTCTTAATTGGGGTGAGTTGAGATGACTTCAATTAAGAAGTGGGGAAAGTTTGGCGGAACTTCTCCCGATTGGAGTTTAGACCTTGTATTACTTGGTCTGACCATTGCAACCGGAACTGCCATCATCTCAAAGCCCGTACAAGTTGCCGTTACAGCGATCGCCA
>JBLNEP010000219.1:0-2853 GCA_050262755.1 Actinomycetota bacterium
GTTAACCAATAGAGGGATGAAACCCGACTGGTTTGAAGTTAGCGCCACTAAATTATCCAATCCTAAATCAATGCTGGCTACAGACTTGCTGTTACTAAGGGCGGGCTCCGGTTGGTCATAAACTACCTCAATTATATAGGCGTCACATTTGGGAACCAGCCTAACTTGGCAGATTCGCTCAGGATTTATTTGGGTTTTCACCAAGATTTCTGTCCCTGAAAGCTTAATAATTCCCTTCTTTAATTGCTTGCTACTGATTGCTTGAATGGTGTAAATCAAGAGATTTCGTCCCTTTGCCTTGTCTTTGTACTTCGGTATTCTGGGACGCCCGGTAAACTTGGAAGGGTCACTTTGATAAGCCTTAAGTGCCTCAAAAAATGATTTCCAGTTCCGGTCTAGCACCATCAAGATTTGTTGGCTAACCTTGGCAGGCAAAGCTTTGTATGCCTGATGAGACTTCATTAAACGATTCATTTCAGGGTAATTGATGTAACCCCATCCATAGATGAAGCTCTGGCGAAGGAGATAGTTGCCAGCGTTGTAAAGATTTTTGGATTTGAACGCCAATTCATCAATCTCAGCGAAACGGTGTTCCGTGGCTTTAATGATCTGTCGTTCGATTAACTGCACTCTGATTCTCCTTTCTTCAACTCGGCAATAATCTTTTCTGTTTTTCGGTTGGCACTACGTTGCCCATAGAGTCTGGCAGCAAAGCTGGTGATGATTGCAGCCAAATCTTGCATTAGCTCGTCCTTCCCATTTTCTGCTAAATTGACTAGTTCTAGTCTAATTCCCAATCTGAGAAGTAACACGTTAAGATCGTTAATCCCAAATCGAGCTAAACGCTCTTTATGTTCGACCAAAAGAATGTCGTAACCATCTTGCTGAAGGAGTGCTTCTAATTGTTTTCTTTGGTCGTTGAGTCCACTCCCAATCTCTTTGACATTCCTAACAATTTGATAACCATTGGCAATTGCATATTCGGCCAATCTCTCCGATTGACGGTTGAGATTGTCTTTATTTTCGGAAGATGACACTCGACTGTAAATAGCAACTCGATTTTTCTTGGCTCGATCGGGCGACGCTGACGGAGAGTAGTCAACGACGATCAAACCACTTTCTGTTTGTCGTGCTGGATGTGGCAGCTTACCTGCCTTCCACCATCGCCACGCGGTCGTGTAGCTGATGCCGATTGCTTTGGCGTAGTCAGGTAGTTTCATTTTTTACCTCCTGACTACAGATTGCTATCCCTGACTACCTATGCTTATAAATTTAATGAAGTTTTAAGATACTACCTCCTCGTGAGCGATCGCGCTGCCCCGTCTACTGAATTTTGCGCTCTCTGCACGTATCATAAAATCTTATCATTGTCTTTACCAAAAATCAGCATAGTTTGACCAAAATTGCCAAAAAATAACGAAAATCTTAACCAAATTATGGTAAATTTTTGTTTCGATGCCTGTAGGAACAGGATCTTCTGCGAGGTCAGTTAAACGCACCTATGGTAATTTTTGCGCCTTTTTTACCCTTAGCTCAAGCAACTCCTGTACAGCCACCTCAACAAGTTATCATCCCGCAAGATGTTACTCCACCCGCGGAGGAAGAACTGCGAGTGCCACCATTCTTGCCAGCAGTTCCGCCCAAACTTGTGATGCAGGCTCAAGAAGTTCGACCTTTACCCGGTCAACTCGATAGCATTCCCGTCTTCAATAGCAACAGTCCAGAAGTCGTCCAAACCGAAGGCATCCTCCTCTCAACTTTCCCGCCAGAAGGAAAACTCGTCCCTTCTGCTCATTTAAACTTCCCCTTCAAAGGGCGATTCGACGTATTCACTCATCACATTGCGAAAGCCAAGACTCGCCAACAAACCCGCACTCTATTTCAAGGTTTGATGATTTACAATCCCAATGCTGAACCGGTCAGCTTGGAGATTTTGCAAGGAGTCAGCTACCTGACTCGACCGGATGCCCTGTTTATTGATTTACCTTCATTTTTAGAAGA
Source organism: Actinomycetota bacterium (assembly GCA_050262755.1). Taxonomy (GTDB): domain Bacteria; phylum Cyanobacteriota; class Cyanobacteriia; order Cyanobacteriales; family Microcoleaceae; genus JBLNEP01. The sequence goes on from JBLNEP010000219.1 coordinate 2,002, forward strand.
TCCTTTCGGAACCGTCTTTGCAGGTCCCGGTAGTCGCGCCACCAATGAAGTGCTGCGAGGACACAGGCAAGGTAGTTTTCCCCCACTGATGACTATTCCCCCAGGCGAAAGCCGAATGTTGATCAATTCACCGATTCCCGTGGGAAAAGTCACGCCTTCATCGAATGGCCGCACCACGCTGATGCGGATGTCGAGTAGCGACTCCATTTATTTAGCGAGTTTGGCGATGTTTGCCCCCAAAGATGCCAAAGGTACTGAGCGCTTGCCAACCTTACAACAATGGCAGAAGCTATTAAATACTAAGGGTTTAGCAGGACCGAGGGATTTAGCACCAACTCCTCTAAACCAAATTACCAATTCTGAAATCATTTACGGCCGCGTAGCGGGTGTTGCCCAAGGTTCGCGGTGGCAAGCGCGAGTGACAGATAACCCTGAGGTCGATTATTTAAGCACTCCTCAGCCAGGCCACGCCTTTTCCTACGGTTTGAGTACCACTCACACGGGTACCCTCGGCACCGGTCAAATTCAAAGCGCGAAGATGCTGGCTCGTTATCCCGATACAGCTTACTACGCCCATGGTAACTACGGGATTGAATATAGGCTGTCTTTGCCTTTGTACAATCGCAACCAGGAACCACAAACTGTCACCATTTCCATGCAAACGCCGGTGAAGGCGAATAAAGCGATCGGTGGACTGCTGTTTTATGACCCCCCCGAAGACCGGGTCTTTTTCCGAGGAACTGTGCGGGTACTCTACAGCGACGATCGCGGCAAGTCCCAGACACGCTACGTTCATCTCGTGCAGCGACGGGGTCAACAAGGAGAACCGTTGGTCACGCTCAACCTGAAATC
>JBLNEP010000220.1:0-37292 GCA_050262755.1 Actinomycetota bacterium
TGATTGCGTTCGATCGCATCCAAAATTTTCCGGTAGAGCATCAGGGCCGCCCAAATCGGCCAGCGAATGTCAGGATTGAGGACACTAATTCCCTGTTCAGCATTGGTATAAAACTTGCGAGCTCGCTGAATTTGGAAGCACATCAATTCCCGCCAGCGCTCATCGACTACACCATTAAACAAATCCTGTTCCGTATAGTTAAAGAGCGCTAAGTCTTCTAAAGGCAGATAAATTCGTCCGCGCCGAGCATCTTCACCCACATCCCGCAGGATATTCGTTAACTGGTTAGCAATGCCAAGGGCGATCGCTTCTTCCTTCGGACTCTTCGCATCCCAATGCCAATTCCAACGAGTTGCCGCTCTGGAGGTATCCACCCCCATGACTGCCGTGGACATTAGCCCTACCGTACCTGCCACGCGGTAACAATAGAGTTTCAGTTCCTCAAACGTCTCATAGCGGGAACGGTACAGATCCATACGCTGGCCTGCGATCATGTCTCGAAACGGCTCGATCTCCATCGAGAAGCTAGACAATGTATCCACCAAGGCAACATCTAAGTCATCCAGTGGATAACCAGCAAAGATCGATTCCAGATGTTCTTCCCACCGATCCAGGGTTTCAGGTGTCGTGGCACTAGCGCCTGGCCCATCCACGAGTTCATCGGTGCGGCGACACCAGACGTAAATTGCCCAGATCGCCCGACGCTTGGCTTCTGGCATTAGCTGAGTGCCTAAATAAAACGTTTTGGAGTACCTCGCCGTGATCTGACGGCAGAGTTCGTAGGAGTCCTCCACAGAAACCAGAGTTCTCATTCGCTGGGATTTCGACAGTTGCAGCATTCTTGTTTCAGCTCTCAGGCTCCAGGATCTAGCTATCAGCTTGAAATAGTTTCATTCAGCACTGGTTTGGGCTGACCGCCTGCCGGGACGCGCTGATTGCTTTCGATCGCCTGCGCTGTCAGCTTACCAGAAAGTACGGCTCCTTCCATACTCGCAAGGTAACGTTGCATCGTGTAGTCCCCCGTTAGATAGAAATTACTAATGGGAGTGGTTTGGGAGGGACGACACTGCTGACACCCAGGCGTTGCTTTGTACACCGAGCGCGGTGTCTTGACAACTTGATATTTCAACAGCCTGGCTGGTTCGGGAATTTGATCGGGGAAGAGTTTTTCTAGCTCAGCCATCGTTGCCGCCACAATTTCTTCATCAGATTTACTAATCCAATCTTGGGCAGGAGCTAATACGAGCTCTAACATGGAGCGGTCGGGATTAAAATATTCGCGACAGGTGTTGCTCATATCGGCATAGACGCTGAGTAAGGGCGATCGCGAAAATAGCAAATGGTCAATCTCGGTTAACTTGCGGTCAAACCACAGGTGCAAGTTAATGACTGGCACTCCTTCTAAACCGTCCAGCTTTTGGAAATAGTCCATCTTGCGCCAAGCTGCTGGTAGCATCACCTTGAGCGGGTCAACTGGCATGGCTGAGACGTATACATCCGCTGTCAGGACTTCATCCGCCGCTCCGTTTAAGCCACGAATTAAGAAGCCACGGACCGTGCCGTCATCATTGAGCAAAAATTCTTTAATGGGCGCATTTAACCGGACTTCCCCACCGCGTGCCACGATATAGTCTACCATCGGCTGGCACAACCTTTCTGTGGGGGAACCGTCAAGGAAAGCCATCTTTGAGCCGTTTTTTTCTTGCAGGAAGCGATTGAGGGCCGTCAGCACCACTGTTGAGGAAATTTCGTTGGGGTCAATGAAGTTGAGGGCCTTGGACATGGCGATGAAAACTTCTTTTTCCACCCGAGGGGGGACGTTTTGTAGTTTCAGCCACTCGGAAAAGGAGTATCGATCCATTTCCTCGACATATTTCTGACCCTGAAGCATGGCTGGAATTAAACCGATGCCAAAGCGAATTTTTTCCGGCCAGGTGAGCATATCATTGTTGCCGAGGATGGCCGTGATGCCATTGAAGGGGGCCGGGATGTTGGGAAAGTCAAACCGGGAGTAGGTACCGGGGTGATCCGGTTGGTTGAAGATCATGGAATGTTCTTTCCATTGCAGCCGATCTTCGATGTCGAGTTCTTTGAAGAGCTGCAACATATTGGGATAGGCCCCAAAAAAGATGTGCAGACCGGTTTCGTACCAGTCGCCGTCTGCGTCTTTCCAGGCGGCGACTTTGCCACCGAGTACGTCCCGTCGTTCCAGGACGATGGGGGTGTGACCTTTGTCAGTGAGATATTTAGCGCAGGATAATCCTGCCAAACCTGCTCCCGCGATCGCTACTCGCATTTGACGCTTCTGCCCTCTGTTATTCCTTTCGCTCTCATTATAATTTACAAGTTGTTACATTTTTTGGGAAATTGGGAACCTGCGGATGAGAGGGTGTGCTTAGCGATCGGGGTGAAATTCAGGAGTGGGAGCAGAATTGCTCAATTCAGAGGATGGGGTTGCTGGGAGAGTGTCTTTGAGGTGCGATCAATTTTCGGTGAAGTGAACAGGGTTTGTAAATTGATTTTTTAATGAGCGGGAGAGTTTGCTCCGAAGCTTTAGCTGTTTGTGTAGCGATTGTAAACTGATGCTGTTCTCGACCGCACAGAAGTTAACAAAGACTGATTGTTAGTCAATTTCATCATCTGATTATTTGCTACCTATTTCGTTTTGCTTCACTAACCCAGCTACTAGGAAAGCACCACCAACTCCAAAAAGGACAAGAGGCGACTGTTTAATAAGTTCCGCCGTTCCTTGGTCTAATTTGATTCCGCGTGCTGTAAAAATATCTTTCCCTTCTGTCACTAAAATACACTCAGTTAAAACACAGGCTATTTTTCCTGAAGCGAAGGCTGCAACCCCTCCCGATAACAGAAATAAAATTGCTAGGTTCAATAACCCTGATTTTTTCATAATTTGACTCCTGATTATTGATTATTCAAAAAAAACGGGGGACGGAGGCTCTTTTTTAACCGCAGATAAACGCGGATGGACGCGGATGGGGGAAGGGCGATCGCTCTTGATTAGGAGGGGCGATCGCCATTGCGATACGAAGTTTATGCCTTCAAAACAAAACCCATATCCTTCAAGGCTGCGAGAGTGAGGTTTATTTGATTATTCTTATCATCATTCGTTACAGCACTCATAAGTTCCTGTGGGAAATCCTTTTCAGTCCAATGGAAATACCCAGTAGTGCGATTGTTCCAATTTTTGGTACTACTAAAATCACCACTACCTTGTAAGGGAATATTTCTGTTTCCGTACAGTGCTTTAGCATTCGCTCCAGTGAACTCAGAATAGCTAAATTGTGGTGGTTTTAATTCGGGTGGAGGAGTCACTAACTTGTAAAACTCATTTGAAGTTCCAAACCCCAGTGCATGGCCCAACTCATGCTGAATTACTTGCTGTTTTAATGTTTGATTTTGATAGTTAGTCCAATAAGGATAAATCTCCAAATCGGTTTGATTAGCCGCCGCAAATACTGTAGGAGCAGGTTGTGGCTTGTTGTAGATGTTAAGGGTCAATCCTCCTTCGAGGTTACTGCCAGCAGGACTACTGATAATCTTTGACTTCCAGTAGTCAATTGCGTTATTAATTATCCTCTTGTCATCCTTTGTAAAATTGCCCTGAAAACTAGGTGTAATGTTAAACGATGGTGCTTGATCTAATAAATTTAGTACCAAGCGATAATTCACTGCAACATTGTTATTGATGGGGGTAACTTTAGCGTAATACATGCCAGCGGCTAAATTAGCTTGAGCATACCTACCGTTGTCCCAGATATTTTTGTTTAATGTTACAGGTCTCTGATTTTGGTCGAACAGTTCTAACGTCACATTTTTTTCAGGATTTTCTTGAGAGAGATCTGTAGTTCTGAGTGCTAATTGTAATTTTCTGGGTCCATTTATACTGAACTGGTAGTAGTCAACATCATCTCCCGTAGAAGCTCCAAGAAAGTCCATATAAGTTCGTCTCTTAGCCGTTAAGTCACCTAGTGGTCGAGCTGTACTAAAAGTATTTCCAGCTTGATCGAGATTCACAGCAATCCCGTAACTCGCATTTCCTTTGACTCGTACATAATAAGTACCAGCCGCTAAATTATCCAACTGATTCCCGGAGATTAATTTATTAGAGCTTCCCTCTGAACTGGCTAATACTTCTCCTGAGTCAACTCGACCATTGTTGTTAGCATCTCGGATAAGGTAAACATCAGCACTTCCAGATAGGTCTTTTAAGCCAACGCTTAAGCGACCCCCCGGTTGTTCGATAGTGAAGCGGTAGTATTGATCGTTATTTGTGCTAACGGACTGATACAAGTACAATTGTCGTCCCGTGAAATAGCCAGTGGCATTATTGATAGTCTGAGGATTACTCATTGTGTTTTGCTCAATGACAATTGGTTTTCCTCCCATGATGACAACAGCAGTATCATTCTCGGCTTTTAAGGTGGCTAATTCTTCCGAGCTTAATGGTCTTCCTTGAACCGTAGCAGCAAAAATTGCTCCCTCATCTCCTGGCGCATCTACAGTATTGATTTGAGCATCAACTGAGTGGCCAATTTCTTCGAGAATCACATCTTCTACGGCTTGGGTATTGATGAGCTCTCCGGTTAAGATATCCTTTGACACATAAATCTTCTTTGTTACTGCCCCAAATGCACCATTCGCTCCGGCAATATCCCCACGCTCCACTAATTCTATAGATGGAATGTTACTAAAATTGCCAATCACCCAGTTTGCCAAAATTGTTTGTGCAGTTTGAACATTATAATCAGATCCGAAGCTAAACTTAAGTTTTTCATTTACATTTGGATCGGTGGCGAAGCGTTGAAGATCTTGAAAAACCCTTGGCATTATCTGAGAATTCAGGATGTTAGTGGGGGCAGTAGCGTTGGCAGCAGTGGTTAAACTGTTGTTAGGATTAGTGTTGCTTAATTCAAACATAATAGGCCTCTAGTTGACTTGAGAGAAGTTTTACGTAACTGGGTTTGCTTGAGAAGGGAAATAGTGACAATTCAATAAAAGTTACAAATAGAGGTGTTTAAACGAGGAAGTTGTCACTTAAATTTCCTTAACCCTGATATGAGTCTGTCACCTGATTTCAGAAAAGTAAACCCTAAAATTCATAGATTTTTACAATAAATTCCGTCTCACTTCATTCATAAAGTTCATATTATTCATAAAATTCATAGTATTATGTAAACTGTAAGAAGAATTTGGCATAAGGTGAAGCTATGAACATTGAAGAAGTGTTAATCTTACTAGACAATTGGGTCAGGGAAAAGAAAAGGGAAGGCTTGACCCCTGTCCAAAAAGAGATATTGCGAAGAGCTTGGGACGATCAAACCTATGATGATATGGAAATTTACCCCTATTCTAATGAGTCGATCAAGAAAATGTTGGCTCCAAAACTGTGGAAGCTGTTGTCAGAAGTGCTCGGACAGCCCGTTACGAAAAAAACCCTGAGAATTGTAGTGGAAGCTGCTGTGGAAGAGCGCTCGCCCTCCCCGCCTCCTCAGCTACCTATCGCCAAGGCCCCTCAGCGACAAGATTGGGGTGACGCACCCGATATCTTCACCTTCTACGATCGCACTTCCGAACTCACTACTCTAGATGGGTGGATTGTTACACAACGCTGTCGTCTCGTGGCATTGTGGGGCGTGGCAGGAATTGGCAAAACTGCTCTTGCTGTAAAGCTAGCCCAACAGCTCCAAGGTAAATTTGAATTTGTAATTTGGCGGAGTCTGCGTTATGCGCCGCCTGTTGAAGATATCCTCGCGGACTTGTTGGAATTCTTTTCTGAAGAGGCAGAAACTATTTTGCCAGATACCTTTGCTAATCGCGTTTCTCTGTTGATGGAGTGTTTGCGATCGCACCGCTGCCTCATCATCCTTGATGGGGTAGAAACGATTCTGGAAGCCAGCCAATTAGCTGGAAAAGCTCCAGAAAATTATCGCAATTATGGCAGGCTTTTCAAGCAGATCGGCGAGTCGAAGCACGCAAGTTGTTTGGTCCTGACTAGTTGTGAGAAATTCAGAGAAATTTCCTTGTTAGAAGGTCAGGATCGCCCGGTGCGATATTATAAGTTAAAAGGCTTGAAAAAAGACGCTGCCAAGGAAATCCTCCGAGAACGAGGGTTGGTTGAAGAACCTGAATGGAGCAGCCTCATTGACCGTTACGAAGGCAATCCTCTCTATCTCAACATCGTTGCTGCCATGATTCGAGAATTATTTGCAGGGAGAGCCTCAGAATATTTGAGGAAGAATACTATCTTTATAGGCGGAATTGAAGATATTTTAGATCCACAATTTGACAAGCTAGCTAAAGTAGAGAGAGAGGTAGTGTATCAGTTGGCGATCGCTCCCAACTCGCTTTCTTTTGACCAATTGCAAGAGAGAATTATCTCGCAGATTTCTACGTCAAAATTTATCGAAACTGTAAAATCTTTAGAAGAGCGCTCGTTAATTGAAAAATTAATAGAAAATGGTCAGGCGATGTTTACTTTACAGGCTGTAGTGAGAAAATACATACTCAGTCGGTGTGACTCAACATCAAACTGATAGATATTTTAGATAGATTTTTTAACTGATACATGGGTGCCACTAAAAGTTTTTATTGGCAACCCGTTAAAGCCTGCCACTATCATAACAACATTCGCCTGCGCAAGCTAAGGTGAGGTAAACTCTTAACCTCAATGATATAATCATGAGCAAGAACTTGGTAAAACTCGGAAAAATAAGCAGCCATTATGCAGCGAGAATCAGTCATTAACAATCGCTATCGCATTGTGCAAAGCCTTGGTAAAGGAGGTTTTGGCGAAACTTTTGAAGTGGAGGAAATAGATAACCGAGGAACTCGAAAAGTCCTCAAAGTTTTGCATCATTTTTCTAACTCTCAAGACCAAGAGAAAGCCATCAGCTTATTTCAGCGAGAAGCAGAAGTCCTAAAACGGTTGCATTATATAGGAATTCCCAAAGTCGAACCAGACGGATATTTTACTTGGCAGGCTGAAAGCGAAGCTCGGTACTGCTTAGTGATGGAAAAAATTGACGGTCAGACTTTAGATAAGTGGTTGGAAAACAACTGGGAAAAAATTACGGAAAGCGAAGCAATAAACTGGTTAAAACAACTGCTAGAGATTTTAGATTATGTCCATGAGCAGGGCTATATTCATCGAGATATTAAACCATCAAATATTATGCGTAAGCCTGATAATCAACTCGTTTTGATTGACTGGGGAAGTGTCAAAGAAATCACCAATACTTATCTTGTAAAATTAGTGGAGGATATCCCGGCTACAAAAGTAGTAACAGATGGCTATGCACCCATTGAGCAAATACAGGGTAAGCCTGTACCGCCTTCAGATTTTTTTGCGTTGGGTCGCACTCTTGTTTATTTACTAACTGGAAAGGAACCGATACACCTTCCTGTAGATGACTTAACCGAGCAGTTAATTTGGCGGAGATACGCTCCCACAGTGAGCGATTCTCTAGCAGAGTTAATTAATTGGATGATGGCAGTGTTTCCGAAGGATCGACCGCAGAGCGCAAAAGAGATTTTGCAGGCTTTAAAAAATTTGCAAAGAGACTTATCGGAAAGCAATCAGCAATTTTTTTTTAACAAAAGAACTAAACAGTTTGAGAGACTGAACTTAAAAAAATATTTAAATACAAAAAAAATTACTATATTATTAGGAAGTTTGACGTTTGCGTTTCTTATAAAAAATGTCATTTTGGAGAATTTACCAGATGAGCTATTCAACCTTGGTTCTAAGAGAGAAGCAAAGCATTTAGAGCAAGCAGAATTTTTGTATAGCCTAGCTCTCTTTCTCGACCCTAATTATCCAGAAATCTACTTCAGCTTAGGAAGAGTTTATGAGAAACGTGCAGAAGGTTTAGTACCTCAAGAGAAAAAAGCTAAAATTGACTTAGCTGAAGCGCAATATAGAAAAGCTATTAGCTTAGAACCAACCTATGACAAACCCTACAACAATCTAGGACGGCTCCTAATTCTGAAAGGTCAGTCGAATGCTTCTATTCCTGTTCTAAAAAAGGGCTTAGAGTCAACCAAAAAAAAGGACGTAGAATACAGTCTCCTTAAAAACCTCGGTTGGGCCCTCAAGGAGCAAAAACAGTACGAAGAAGCGACAGTTTACTTACAACGAGCTCTTGCCTTGGATAGCAAACTTGCACCTGCTAACTGTCTGTTGGCTTTGGTGCTGGAGCAGCAGGGTGAGCGGGCAGAGGCCTCAGAGAAATGGAAGAATTGCCTAAGATATGCTTCTGAGGACAACTTTGATGAGAGACTTTGGAAAAGTCAGGCTCAAGAACGCCTAAAATCGCAAAAAATGGAAAAATGAACTACCCTCCCTCCCTTGCCATTTTTGTAGCTTTATATTTTGCAGTTATTGACTTCGGAATTAGCGATTTGAGGCAGTCAAAGGCAGCCCTAGCATCACCACAGCTTGACGGTAGCCCAACAGCCTTGACTAGAGGGACAGGGCAAGCAAGCAAAGAACGATTAATCGCAGAGTGCAGGTCATGTCCTGATGGTCCAACTCAGTTTCGTGGCGGGCAGAGCGATCGCATCCCTTACATTATCGCTCCCCGCAGGACCTATCTGCTTAGCAATCAGCCAACTTTCCGCTGGAACCGACCGATACAAGGTGCAAAAAGTTACACCGTTACCCTGATATCTCTCACCTTGAGGAAGCCAGTTTGGCAGAAACAAAACGTAACAGATAACACCCTCGCTTATCCAGCCGAACAACCGCCTTTGGAAGCGGGAGTGGAATATTCGTTGGAAGTCAAGGTGGAGGGCGGTCCTTCTTCGATTGAAGAAGAAGCAAATGTCAGCTTTCGCCTGCTAGCTGCTCAAGATGCAGACTACGTGCGTTCCGCATCTGCCCTGATTTTTCAGCAGCAATTATCTGAAGAAACTACATCTCTATTACTAGCTTATCTTTACAGCGGATACTACTTGAGGGCGGAAGCAATTGAACTCCTCGAACCTCTCGCAGCTAAGAGCCAAAAACCAGCCGTGCACCGCTTGTTAGGAGACATCTACCAACAGATAGGGCTGCCTTCTCAGGCTGAAAATTATTACTTGAAAGCTGTTAAATTTGCAGGTTCTACTCAAAACCTAGAAGAACTAGCAGCAGCACAAGCAAGGTTAGGGGAAGTTTATTTGGATTTGGGCGATAAAGAACAAGCGATCGCTACCTTAAAACAGGCTTTAGAACTCTATCAAAAATTAAACAACCAACAGCGTGTCAAACAGTTGCAAGAGCGACTCAAAAAACTAGGAGCTTAACAAGTAAAGGAGATGTCAGAATGATGCCGAGGTTTGGATGTGGATTAGTGGCTTGTTTAATGATAGCAACGCTATCCCCTGTTACGTTTCCACTTATAGCCGTCCCTTCGCAGGTATCTGTAGCTGATAATTCTTTGATACAAGCTCATCAGCTTTTTGCTGAAGGGATGAAGTTAATTAAACAGAATCAATTTCAAGGAGCCATTGTTCAACTAGAAGCTGCGCGAGCGATTTATCGAGAAACAGGGGACAGCATCCCAGAAGCTTTTTGCCTATTTTATATAGGGCTTTCAAAATTTAATTTATCAGAATTTGATAGCGCTCTGCAATCCCTAGAAGGGAGTCTGACCATTTGGCAGCAAACTCTACATTCGACTCTACAAGGAGAAACTTTAACTTTGATGGGGTTTGCCTGGGAAAAAAAAGGAAATTTCCCACAAGCCGTTGCTGCTTACAAGCAGGCGGTTGATTCGACTGAGAACATACTGAAAGGGTTAAAAATTGAGGAAGATCAACTCCCTTTCAGCAATCTACAGGCAATGGCTTATGAACATTTGAGTATATTAGCTTTTTTAAGCAATCGCTATGAAGAAGGATTTAACTATGTAGAACGGTCTAAGGCTAGAGCTTTTCTCAATCAGTTTGTCCCTGGCTCGATTAATTTTGGAAAAAATGCCGATGCCGATCTTTTAGCAAGAGGAGAGGCAATCGCTAGAGACATGGCTGCTGCAAGAAACCGCTTACTGGATGCTAAGAAAGAGCGAGTATCTGACGAAAAAATACAGGAACTTGACACGCAGTATCAAGCTTTTGAAAAGCAATATAATGAGTGGTATTTAGAACTGAGGCAAAGAAGTCCTGAAACGGCTTCATTAAAGCGAGTTGAAGTGGCTTCTTTAAGTGAGATTCAAAAAGCGGTCGCTCAAATTGACCCAGATACAACACTGGTTGAGTATTTTATTGCGCAAGAAAGAGTATTTGCTTTTGTTATTACTCATAATAGCTTTAAAATGTTACTGTTACCTGTAAAAAAGAAAGATTTAGAAAAAGGATTAAACGAGTGGTGGAAATACGATTTACAGCAACAAGCAAACGTTCATCCACCTAGTTTAAAAGATTTATATGATTGGTTAATTGCTCCTATCAAGCCTCATATTACTACTGCAAATATTGGGATTATCCCGCATGGAATGCTTCACTCTGTTCCGTTCCCAGGATTGACAGACGGGAAACATTATTTAATTGATGATTACGCAGTCTTTTTGCTTCCCAATGCCAGCATACTTAAGTATCTACCCAAGAAACGCAAGCCTTCTAATGGCAAGATTTTAGCTTTAGCGATGGGCGACCCTAACTTAAGCACTCCTCCGACAGATTCCAAATTATCTGTATTATTAGGTGTTATTGACGAAGTTAAAGCACTTAAGGATATCTTTCCTAATACTCAGGTATTTGTAGAGCAAGCTGCTACAGAAAGCCTACTTTTTCAGCAAGGAGGAGAACATGAAATTTTACACATAGCAGCTCATGGAGTTTATAGAGGGTTAAATGAAGGTGAAGCACCTTTGTCTAGCGCTATCTATTTAGCAAAAGATGCCAGAAATGATGGTTCTTTGCAAGGATGGGATCTCTATAAACTAGATTTAAGCAAAGCAACAAATTTAGTAGTGTTAACAGCCTGTGAAGTGCAGAAAGCGATCGCGAATCCCAGTGATGAACTTACTTCTCTTACGAGAGGGTTTATGTATGCTGGAACTCCTAGCATCCTGAGTACAATTTGGCGAGCAAATGATACCTCTACTCAGTTATTAATGAAATATTTTTATACCAACTTGCTCCAAGCTAAAATGAGTAAAGCTCAAGCGATTCGCCAAGCTCAAATTCAACTCAGGAAAGATTATCCTAATGAGTACGCACATCCTTATTCTTGGTCAGGGTTTATGCTGACTGGTGATTGGGGAAATTTATAATCTAGGAAGGTCAATACAATGCTACCTAAAAAACTTATATTTTTTATGGGTTTTTTGCTAACAATTCTTAATGTCAGTATTTCTGTTAAAGCTGTTGCCATTTCCAATGATTTTCCTCTAAAAAATAGTGTCAAAATAGCTCAAAAAATGAATCGATTAAGGGCTATTATTACTTTGGAAGATTTGCAAAAACATGAAAGATTTGAAGAAATAAAAAATCTCCCTCCAGGTCAATTTAGATTTGTTTCAGAGTCTCAAATTATCTCTGGTTCTAACAGGTTGCTTAGCAACAGGTTTGCAGAAGCTAGACCAAGGTTTACCCAAGAGCATTGGCAGCAACTGCGAAAAGTTTTACAACAGCAGTGTTCAATAAGTGATGAAGATTTGAGCGAACAGGTAGGAATTCAAATCAAAACTTTAGAGTCAAACGAGCTACCCCTCCCCCAAAATATCGGTGATCTATCCTTTGGTAAAACTAGACGAATAGAAATTAATGGGATACGCCCCCTTCTGGATCAGGTGTTATTCATAAGAGGTAACGTTATGGCTACTATTATAGTGTTGTATTTTGAAGGGGATGTCTCGGCTATCTCTACTGTCGATATTGCTCGCAAGTTAGATACTCGTATTCAACAAAATTTACAATAAGCTGACCCTAATAGAAAATCCCCGGAAATGAAACGCCCATCCCTGATTATTTCAATCTTACTGACTTGCGCTATCCTCGCGGGAAAGCCGACTCAAACAGCCAGCCTACCTCAACCAGTACAAAATATTGCTCAAAAGCCAGATTTATCAAAGATAGTTATTACGCAGCAAGATTTACCTAGCGATTTTCAAACTGCTAATCCTGCGGAATTAGAACAGCTAAGACGGAATATTAGTTTGCAGGAATTACCTATTCAAAGTGTTTTTCAGTTTTCCACCAACCCTGAAAATATGGTTCAATTGGGCGTAGTTATGGGTGGAACTTATTGGATTTCTAATTCTCTAGCGCAAACTGATTTTATGTCCAACCCCGATCGCTTAATGAGACAGCTTACAGGAGTTGTGGGTGATTTGAACCAGGATTTTCCAGGGCTAGACCTTGGCAGGCATCCAACACAACAACTAACCAATCTAGAGAGTATCGGCGATTTTGCATCAGGGGCAACTCGAGTCATCAACACCATAGGTTTTCCTATCCGTATGGATCTGGTCGCATTTCGACGAGGTAGAGTAGTTGCGTTCGTCGGTGTTGGGTACATAGAGGGTACTCGCCCTGCTGTATCTGTTGTCGAACTTGCTCGCAAATTAGATAGTCGCATCCCGAAATAGTTCTGCCTGAAGCAGTAGTTTATTAAAAATTGTTGCTGAGAATGCCGAGCAAAACGGACATTTCGCCGTAGGCAATGTTGGAGTTGCCACAAATCGGTCAAGTGTAGATCGTGTGGAAGGAGGTAGTCAGAGCGATCACCTGTTGCATCAAAATTTTGAAATGCTTCGCCATACCTACAGCGCCAAACTTAATGCGATATTACATGAAGATTTATAGCCGGATAGCGGTCTTTAAAAGATGAGCGATTGGTAACTCTCTCTGAAACAACAAAATACAGAACAACCGGGTTTCTCAACATCCTAAAAATGTAACCTTTCATCAGCTTAACCTACTGAGCGAAATGCGACCGCCCTTCATCTCCCCCTCCAGAGGCGCGATCGCCTCCGCCACCCACACCCTCAACCACAGGTGAGGCGATCGCCCCTAAGCCAGCGCTCTGGACGCGATAGAATGAATGCAACAATCCTTAAAGTCTTATATTAAGAAAGCTACACACGACGCCAGAGGAGACAACAGAGGGATGGGCAAAGTAGTCGGCATAGACCTAGGGACAACCAATTCAGTAGTTGCCGTCATGGAAGGTGGCAAGCCGGTGGTAATTGCCAATGCAGAAGGGATGCGGACAACACCCTCAGTGGTAGCCTTCACCAAAGAAGGAGAACGCCTCGTCGGACAGATGGCCCGACGGCAAACCGTCCTCAACCCCCAAAACACCTTCTATGCAGTAAAACGGTTCATCGGGCGCAAATATAGCGAACTCACGCCAGAATCCAAGCGAGTCCCCTACACCGTGCGACGCGAGGAAAATGGCAATATTAAACTCAAGTGCCCCCGCCTCAAAAAAGACTTTGCCCCAGAGGAAATCTCAGCAATGGTGCTGCGGAAATTAGCAGATGAAGCCAGTCGTTACCTTGGCCAAGAGGTAACAGGGGCCGTGATTACAGTTCCAGCTTATTTCAACGACTCCCAACGACAGGCGACAAGAGACGCAGGACGAATTGCTGGCTTAGAAGTCAAACGAATTTTAAACGAACCAACCGCCGCCTCCCTCGCTTATGGATTAGACCGGCGAGAAAGCCAGACCATTTTAGTCTTTGACTTAGGCGGTGGTACCTTTGACGTTTCCCTCCTCGAAGTTGGGGATGGCGTGTTTGAAGTCAAGGCAACTAGCGGCGACACCCAACTCGGCGGCAATGATTTTGACCAAAAAATTGTAGATTGGCTGGCCGAACAATTTTTAGAGCAAGAAGGTGTCGATTTACGACGGAATCGTCAAGCTCTGCAACGCCTCACAGAAGCAGCAGAAAAAGCCAAAATTGAGCTGTCGGGAGTTGGCACAACCGAGATCAATTTACCCTTTATTGATGCTAATGAAGACGGACCTCTACACTTAGAAACTCGCCTCACTCGCGGTCAATTTGAAGGGTTGTGCGGTGACTTAATTCCCCGCCTGCGACGACCGGTGAAACAAGCCTTAGCGGATGCTGGTTTAGCTCCTTCTCAAGTCGATGAAGTGGTGCTGGTGGGGGGTTCGACTCGCATTCCAATGGTGCAACAACTCGTTCGCAGTTTAATTGACAAAGAACCCAATCAAAACGTTAACCCCGATGAAGTGGTAGCCGTAGGAGCAGCAATTCAAGCGGCAATTTTAGCGGGTGATGTTCGAGACGTATTGCTGCTGGATGTGACGCCCTTATCCTTAGGCTTAGAAACAATTGGGGGAGTGATGAAAAAACTCATTCCTCGCAATACGACGATTCCCGTGCGGCGATCGGATATCTTCTCTACGGGTGAGAATAATCAAACGGTCGTAGAAATCCACGCTCTCCAAGGAGAACGGGAACTCGCAAAAGATAATAAATCCTTGGGTAAATTTAAGCTAACTGGTATTCCTCCAGCACCGCGTGGCGTACCCCAGGTGCAAGTTTCCTTTGATATTGATGCCAATGGGATGTTATTAGTCACGGCGGTTGATAAAACCACCGGTCGCGAGCAAAGCATTACGATTCAAGGTGCTTCGACGCTGACACAGCAAGAAGTCAATCAGATGATTCGGGATGCCGAAAAATTTGCCCAAGCTGATAAATTACAGCGAGAAAAGGTGGAGAAACGCAACCGTGCGGAAGCTCTCGCCTATCAAGCGGAGCGACAATTGCGAGAGGTGGCCCTCGATCATGGCATGCAATTTGCTCAGAGAAGCCGCCAGCGGATCGAGAGTTTAATTCGGGAATTACGCGATAGCATTGAGCGGAATGATGAACGGGGAGTGGACCAACTGAGTTCTGATTTGCAAGATGCTTTGTATGATCTAAATCGGGAAGTGTCTGCTTTTAGCCGGGACGAGGACGAGGATGATTTCTTTGGTGCTGTCCGGCGCACGTTTTCCACTTCCACTGGCGAACAGCAACGCCGTCGCAGTGACGATCCCTATCCCGTATCGAGGGGATATCGGCGATCGCCCGATCGCGTTGGCAGTTCCCGCACCACCCGACCCTATCAGAGTGACGATTGGGATGATGATGATGACGATTGGCTGTAAGTTGTCAGTAGTTAGTTGCCAGCGGTCAGTGGTTAGCAGTCAATGGTCAGCAGTCAGCGGCCAGCAGCAATTTTAACGGACAATGGGCAGCGGACAACTAACTACTGACAATTAACCATTCACGATTCACACCTAATAACGGATGCAGAACTTTCGCAATTACTATCAAATTCTGGGCATTTCCAGAGATGCTACGGTTGACGAGATTAAGAAAGCTTATCGGCGACTCGCTCGCCAGTATCACCCAGATGTGAATCCAGGGAACAAAGCAGCGGAGGAACAGTTTAAGGATATTAATGAAGCCTATGACATCCTCTCTGATGTCGATAAGCGATCGGAATATGACCAATATAGCCGCTTCTGGAAGCAGAAGGGATTTCCAGTAAAAGCGGGGATGAAAGTACCTGGTTTTAAAGGATGGGGTGAAGCTAGGAGCAATCAAGCGACTTCTGAAGAGAAGATTGATTATAGTGAATACCCAGAATTTAATAAATTTGTCGATCAATTGCTGGGTCGTCGCCGGGAAGTGAGGACCGCGGCCTCCACTGCACCGCGCGTGACTTCTTCCGATCCGTGGAACCCTGGCACGACCAAAACCGCCTATGTAGCGACTTCCCGCGAGGCGAAGCGGGATATTGAGGCGCGGCTGACCTTGCCCTTGGAGAAAGCTTATACCGGAGGAGTCGAACGAATTCGCCTGGAAGATGGGCGATCGCTGGAGGTAGAGCTGCCAGCGGGGATGGTGACAGGCCAGCGAATTCGCCTGCGGAATCAAGGGATTAGTGGTGGGGATTTGTATCTGAAAATTACGGTAGCGCCTCACCCGTTTTTTAAGTTGGAAAGGTCGGATGTCTCCTGCCAATTGCCACTGACTCCAGCGGAAGCAGTGTTAGGAGGAGATATTGAATTGCCGACGCTGGACGGTTGGGTGAAAATGAAGGTACCGTCGGGTGTCGTGTCGGGTCAGCGGTTGCGGTTGGCGGGTAAGGGTTATCCGACGGGAAAGGGCGATCGCGGCGATCAATTGGTAGAAATTGTGATTGCAGTTCCGAAAGAAGTAAGTGCCGAGGAACGGGAATTGTATGAAAAATTGCGGCAGGTTGAAACTTTTAAGCCTCGCCAGAATTTATATTAATAGTGGGAAGGGAACATTGTGAGGTCAGCGATTTTCTAATCTTGACTCGCAACTGTCCACCAATCCCCCTGCGACCGCAACTTCATTCCTATCTCCTCAAATGATATGGATCTATCTACAGAATTTTGTTTTTGTACTCTCGCGATAGGCCATAGGTATCGGACTCATGCAAAACTACTCGCTCAGGATCTTCAGAAGTATTTCCCTAATACAACTTTATGTATCCTCACCGATCGTCCAGCAGAGTTTAAAGCATTCCCTCATGTTCTTGCGTTCAAACATCATCCTCAGAGCGTGAAAGTCTATCATGACAAACGTTTTGTCTTGAAAAAAGCTCTCTCACTCTTTGAGTGCTGTATGTTTTTAGACTCTGATGTCCGAGTGCTTGGTGGGATAGAAAAACCAATGAATTGGTCTCCGGGAATTACAGCCAGAACCGGTGGGAATTTACTCAAACAGATAGAGAAAAACAAGAAAAAACCAAACAATAGTCAGGCAGTTAAAGACTATAACCTCATCGAAGAAGCAGCACAAAAGCTTGGCATCGATCCTGAGCCATTGAATTGGTTTCCTGAGTTTATGGTTGTGATGAAGAGACAGAATGGGTTAGAAGAGGATTTGTTTCAAGCTTGGCAGACAATTTCTTACTTTTTTGAAATGAAAGGGATCTATGACAAGGAATGTTATTCCATTGCGTTGGCTGCGGCTAAAGTTGGCATGACCTTTGATTTTTGTTATGAAGATAAGTTTCCATTTTTTAACGATCAAATTGAAACAATTAGGATTCAACAAGGACAATCACGCCTCCAAGAAAAACAAATTTACTTTGACATCCATCGTGAGATTGAACATCCTAGATATTCGTTGTTAAAGAAGATTATTAATAAGTTAGTTAAACAGATTGCTTTTTATTACCGATTACTGAGATTAAGGATTATTTTGAAAAACGATCGAGATTTTATCAACCTATTTGGCAAAGTCTAAAAATTACGCCACAGTTGCTGTGTTTACCAGTGGCAAATTAGAGCTGTCGCCCCATTATCTCAGAAGATTTTCGCCTGCTTGCATGAGGGAAAATTCTTAATTTTAATAACTTTTCCTGACTTTAGTTCCGTTGGTGTGCAACTTAAAGATTCAACTGATTTATAATTCTCTTAACCTTCGATCTTGTTAACCAATCGGTTGGAGGTTCTGTCGCAGTTGTGTAATGCCTGAAACAATAGTTTTCCCCAGCAAGGATCGCTCTAATACCATGACTGAATTATTACCTCAATGCCAAAATCTACAAGCTCACGTAGAAATTTTATTGCAACTTCTGCACCAAGAACCATCTTTGCGACAGCAGGATATTACCGCTGTTCAAGCTTCTTTGAAAAAAGCACTCTCTCCGAAATTTGAGATTGTGTTTGCGGGTGCTTTCAGTGCAGGAAAGTCAATGCTGATTAACGCTTTACTGGAACGAGAATTGCTTTATAGCGCCGAAGGACACGCCACAGGCACAGAATGCTATATTGAATATGCGGAACCCGAGCAAGAGCGAGTGGTCCTCACCTTTTTAAGTGAAGTGGAAATTCGCAAGCAAGTCTCTGCTTTATGCGAGCAGTTGAAGTTAATTAGCAATGTAGATATTACTCAAAAAGATGTCATAGAGCTTCTCCGCCAAGGATGCCAAACAATTATTCAGCAGGAAGGTGGGGAAAATAAATCAGAACGCGCTAAACAATCAAAGGCATTGATGCTATTGCTAGATGGATATTTAGCCAACCGCGAGCGCATCTACACCAATAGCAATGCTACCTATTCCATGGAACAGCTTAACTTTTCTAACCTCAAAGAAGCGGCCGGTTATGCACGTCGCAGCAGCAATAGTGCAGTTTTAAAGCAGGTAGAATATTATTGCCACCATCCTTTATTGCAAGATGGCAATATCTTTATTGATACGCCAGGAATTGATGCGCCAGTAAAGCGCGATGCAGAATTGACCTATGAGAAGATTGAGAACCCCGAAACTTCAGCGGTTGTCTGCGTTTTAAAAGCAGCTTCCTCTGGGGAAATGACGACAGAAGAAACGGAACTAATGGAGAAGACGCGGGAAAATGCAGGAATCCGCGACCGCGTCTTCTATATTTTTAACCGCATTGATGAAACTTGGTACAATACCCAACTGCGTCAGCGACTAGAAAATCTGATCAACTCCGATTTTCGGGATGCAGCCAGGGTTTATCAAACAAGCGGCTTATTAGGATTTTATGGCAGTTTAATTAAACAGTCAAGCGGTCGCGATCGATTTGGTTTAGATAGCATTTTTTCGGACAGTGTCACTCCTAAAACTCAGGAAAACCCTGAGGTCAATTTCTCCTTCCAGGGAGGAGCAAAACAGGTTGAAGAAACTCCCCAGTTTGTTTACGAATTTAATCGCTACTGTACTTCTGATAAGCTCCCTAGTAGTAAGTTTCGCGTTTCTGTCCATAACTACGAAACCCAGAATGAAAATTACGTGCGGATTCTGGCTGAACAAGGAAAAGCGTTAATCGAGCAGTTAATTCAAGACAGTGGCATTGAAGAGTTTCGCAATGGAATTACTCGCTATTTAACTCAAGAAAAGCGCCCACAATTGTTTAAAAATTTAGCAGATGATTTGGGCGATTTGTGCATTCAGTTGCGGAGGTATTACCAAACAATCCAGCAGAACTTGGACAGTCAACCCCGCGAAATTGAGGCGATGAAAGCGCAAGAATTACAGCGCCTCAATCAAGAGTTACAGCAAGCTGGACTCGAGTTTCGCCAGCACATTGCTGAGGAAGTGAACTTGCTGATTACGAATAAATGTGAGCCTTTTGAAACTGATTTTAAACAACTGCAATCGCGGATGATTCGCCGCTTAGATGAGTTGCTAGATAGCTTTTCCGTTGAGGATGCTTACAGTCGCGCTACAATGAGCCATCCTCGCAATGCTACAGCGCCTTTAATTGCGGTTTTAGTGGAAGCACTTTATTATTTAGCCAATCAGTTGGAAGATATTTTAGTAGAGTCCACTCAATCTGTGATTGCGAGTTTATTTCAATGTTTGACAAATAAGGTTCGGAAATCAGAATACTATCGGCAACTGTATCGCTTATTGGGGAATGATGGGGGAATTGAGTCGCAGTTGAAAGCGTTGTCAGAAACTGTTTCGTTAGCATTAGTCAATGCGGCGCGGGTGGAGTGCGATCGCTTTGTGCGGGAAAGTCCTCGCTTCTATGATGAAGGCACTTTTTCCATTTATCAATTCCGGCAAACCTTACAGCAAACTTCCCAAAGTTATGACTGTGAAAGTATGGTAGATGCAGAACCGGCGATCCGGCAATTGTTGAAGTTGGATTTTGAGCCAAAAGTTTCTAAAACGATTCGGCAAACTTTTCGCCAAATTGTTAATCAAACTTTGAAAAGTCATTTGTTACCAATGGCGGAACAACAGGCAGATGAGATTTTACAACAATACAATCAGGCGCGTGCTTATTTGCAGCAAACTTTAGAAAAGGAGGCAGAGGAAAAAATTGCGAAAAATCAGCGGCTGTTAACTGAAGTGGAGGAAAAAATTGCTACTTATAACCAAGCAGTAACAGCGATTAATAGTTGTTTGCAAGGAATGCAGTTATTTGAGCATTTGTTGCCGACTGTTTTACCGGAGCAGTCTGTCTCTACAGTTTCTAATGGAGAGGGTGCTGACTAACTTTTAGAAGGCAGCGACCGATCCAATTGTAACTCTTTTGTGGGGCAGGTATCTTGCCTGCCCAATCATCAACTTTAAGGGTTAATGCTTGGCTTTCAGTGATTGACAAAAAATTCCGGGCGATCGATAATTGGAAAACGATAGGATTAAAGCTTGGATGAAGTTAGGGAAATTATTATGACAGAAAATAATGAACCAATATTTTTTGTCCTCAATGAGGAGGAAGTTGTGGATTTTCGAGAAGGATGGCTAGAGGTCAATAAAGAGTTAGGGTTTAACTCTCTTTTATTAGCTCCAGTCCTTAGGGTTAATCAATTTGAATTTTGTATTCAGGAATTAATCAATATGAATCAAAGTAGTAAGGCAGTTCTTTTTTCTAAAGAAGGCATACCTGGTCAAGCCTTAAGGTTTGGTAAAAAAGGTTGGGAAAAAGGGAAACTTCGAGCTAAAATTACGGTAGAATTTTGCCCCGATGAACCTGAACCAGAGGAAACCCCATCAAGTAAACCCTCAGCAATTACTCCGCCAGAATCTCCCCTAGATGATTTACGCCGCCAACTCTTTAATCAGGAACCCAACGCCTAAATTAATGAGCAAAACCCCTAGAATTCGGATTCCCCCAGAAGTCAAAAAATATGTCTTTGAACGGGATCGATACCAATGCCAAAGTTGCGGAAAAACTAAACTCGAAACAGAATTGACCATCGATCACATCATCCCCCTGGCTCGCGGTGGTGCTAACGATATCAGCAATTTGCACACCCTTTGCCGGACCTGTAACCAGAAAAAAACAGACAAATTAGACCCTCGATTTCGGCGTTATTTTGACCCATAATCACTAAGAAAAGCCCCACAAATAAACGCAGATAGCCTCACTAATCTGCGTTCATCTGCCGTTCAAAACTCCTACCACCGATAATAGCGATAAGGATTATCCCCTAACTCAGGATCTTTGCGATAATCCGGGTGATAGAAATCTGGATTTGGTGTTAACTTGAAAAAATTTCCATCCCCCTTAAAACTTGCCCCCAAATTCGCTAAAACCTGAGCCGTTGCCCGAGTTTGTCGCCAACGAGTAAAGCGAAAATAAGTCTTCTGATCTGCATTCAAAGCATCTGGGTCAATTTGCGAGAAAATCGCTACTCCCGACCCCACTTTGACCCGGCTCAATAAACCCTCTGCGCCCACTTCACCCCCCGACTTAATCAGCCAAGTCTTATAAAAAGAGCGCGATCGCAAATCAGAAGCACTCAGTCCCGCCACCTCCGGCCACTGTGGCACCTTCAGCGACCCCCCAAACTCCTTCACCTCCTGCAAACTCACCCCCAGCACCCCAGACGCGGAACGACGTGGCAAGAAAAACACCTTTCTCCCACCCTGCAAAAACGACCGCAACTCCCCATCACTCAAATTCACCTCAGCCCCAATAATTGCCAATTGAGCCTTCTGATCCAGCATCTGAGCTCTCTGGTAAATCACCCCCAAAGCATCCAGCTTCTTCCCTTCCTCCTCACTCCCCAGGAAAATTACCTGAGTGGCCTTCGGAGACAAAGGAGCTCCCGCTGCATACTGAATCACTTGCTGAGCCAATTTTGCCGCCCCCGCATCCAAAGGCGCATGATCTTCCAAATCCAAAGTCGTCAAAATCAAGCGTCCCTTGCCATAATCCAATTCCATCAGCGGCGAATAAGCTAAATCAAACTCAGACTCTAAAATCGGCCGCCAAGCACTGCGATGCGGTTTCTCCACCGACGCCGAAGCAACGGCCCCCCGGTTCCCCCAGTGCCAACCATACCTTTTGTAAGGATGCTCCCGTAACATCAGCGTATCTGGGTACGCTTCCACCAACGTACTCTCTCCCCTCCAGTCCCGTAAGTCCTCCCCATCCAAACCCCCCAAAGCCGGATGAGCCTCCCCCACCGGGAACACCCGACGGCTCAAATGCGGAGCCACCCGGAACCCCAAGGTTTTACGCAACCAGGACGGGTTCTGAGTGAAGGCGATCGCGCGACCCCCATTCCGCACAAAAGCCTCCAAATCCCCCGGAAGCTTACCTAGATTGGCAGAGAACGCCTCCCGGCCAATCACCAACAACGAAGCAGTCGCCGCACCATCCCAAGGTACAACTGTATAACCCAACTGCTTCAGCATCGCCGTCGTCTTACCCACCGGGTCAAACACTGTCACGGTCCCCGTGGCCTTAGACAGCTTCGGAAATACCCGAAAGGCAAAGCGGTCTTCCTGATTAAACTGACCAATCCGAGCCGTCAATTTTACTTCGCCATCGACCTTACGGTCAAAGCGATCCGGTAAACTCACCTCCACCGGCAAAAACAGCGTACCCGCCGGAGCGATCGTCCCCGACTTAGAACCATCCCCCACCTTTTGACCCCCCACCAGCACCTGCCAATTCAGCGAAAACTCCTGCTTGGTCCTGGTATCATTCAGCAGCACCACTTGCTTCTGCAACTTCTGGCCTGCTTCCCAACTGTGGTCTTTCGCCACAAACTCATCTTTCGCCCCCGCGATCCAAGCTAAAGTCGGGCCATTATTTTTCAGAATTGCCTGTCCCCCTGGATAAATCGTATAAGCCTGGGGTTGGTACTGATACCACATCGACTTCGACACCTTTTCCAAATAAGGACCCCGTCGGCCTGGCTCAAACTTGCCAATCCCAACCGTCTCTCTGCCAGCATCCGAAATCTCCCACCCGTGCCCTTGATTCCAGGGAATCATGCCCCCGCTGATGCCAAAGGTCCGCCAACTGCGCCAGGTATTCGTACTAAACAACTGCTGCAATTTCTGGAACGCTGGCGCAAAATTCAACTCTCTGGTGCCGTTCCAACCCTGGTATTTTTGATCCTGAACAAACAACTCCCGAACTTTTTGCCGATAGGCTGGAGTTTCTAGCTGATACGCTTCCTTGCCAAAGTAAATCGCACTAAACTCCGTCATCCAAGGTTCGCTGGTAATAGAACCAATAAACCCATTCCGACCCCGCATCATCGTCGTATGGAGTGGCGTGCCAAACTCCACCGCCATATAGGGCATATCCCCATGCTGGCTCCACTCCGAGAGCCACTCTTCCCGCTCTTGTAGTGGAATCAAGTTCAGGTAATTATTCAGGGCGTAGATATCCCCTGCTGCTCCCCCTTGATGCAGTAACACCGGTCGAGTTGGGTCATATTTCTGGATCGTGGCAGCCACATTATCCCCAACCGGAATCAACCGCTTCATGCGATCGTCTTCGACTTGGTTGATCGTTCCTTCCAACTTTTTCTTACCCAGGCGTCGGGGATTTTGGTCATCGCTGTGACCAAAGAAATTGGGACTGCTTCCCCAGATTAAAATTGACGGGTGGTTGCGGTAGCGGCGCAGATCCATCACCATCCGAGGTTCCCAGGCTTGTTTACCCGTTGATTTATCCCAGTTATCAGCGTAACTCTTGGCAGTCGCATCCAAAGCAGCCGCGATCAGCGGAAACCCTTTCAGATCGGCTCGTTCAGCAAACAATTCTCGGAAGTGCCACCGACCCCGCTCATCATGGTTCCACGGCCAGAGTTGAGCAATATTAAAGCCAGCCCAGAAATAACCATCAATCATGCGGTCAGCAACTTCTGGTATCCCAGGACCCCAACCCCGCCACTCTTCCTCTAAAAGCATCGGTCGCAGGCGGAGTTCTGTACCATTGAGATAAAATTTCCGCCCTTCTATCCAGAACTCCCGAAAGCCAAATTTTTGGTCATATTCATCGTCAATCCCCGCACCCTGCACTCGTAGTCGCAGGGTGTAAAGGTTGGGTTGACCGATATCCCACAGCCGAGGCCGCGACCAGTTCCACTGCACTTTGAGGGTTTGTTCAGATCTAGCTTGAACCTGTGCTTTAGTGGTGAATTGTCGCTCGACCTTGCCACTCTCATCCAGCATCAAGGCGGTGAGTTCTGCGGTTCCGGCTTGGGTTACTCCTTTGAGTTCAATGTCGAGGGCTATTGCACCTTTGCGTGTGGAGGTTTGCACAAATAAGTCGCTGACATGGGGCCCTTTCGGGAAACTCAGCAACCGCACTTCTCCGATCAGGCCTCGCGAGGCCAAATTTGCTTTAGTTTTGTAGGTTTCTGTCGGCCCCATGATCACAGTTTTTTCCTGCTCGTCGGTTGCCGCCACCACGAGAATGCTGAGGGTTGCCGATCGCCCAGGGGTCACTGCCTTGGTAATGTCTACGGCTCCGTAGGGCCAATCAACTCCCCCGCACTTGATCCCATTTACATACACTACGGCATCGGTGCTGACTCGACCCAAGTCGATCAGAATTTGGCGGCCGTTCCAACCGGCGGGGATATCAATTTGCCGTTGATACCAAGCTTTCGATAATTCTTGACTATTAAAGTCTTCCCATTCTGGGCCGGTCCCGCGCTTCGCAAGGCCGGGTGCATCGCTCTGATTTTCCTGTCGCCAGTCCCCCGGTACCCAGATTTCGCCCCAACCTGCACGGGGAGGCTGCGAACCACTGCTGAGTTCTGGTACGAACTGCCAAATACCATTGAGGTAGAGGGTATCGCGCTTGCTATTGAGGCTATTGACTTGCCCAACTGCCAGATCGCTCACATTCAGGCTGAGTAGGGAGTTGCTACCCACCGGTTGTTTTTGTAGCGCGTGACCGATGAAGGTAAAGATCAGAACTGCTAAGAGGAAGATCCCTAGAAGGTTGGTTAGCTTTTTATTCATCAGGAGGAGTGACTGCAAGATTCAGGGTGCTACCTGGGCAGGAAACGGGGGTTTTCGGCTTTGGATTTACAAATTAAAATTCTTGACCTGTCAGGCAACGTAGGGATGAGTCTATAAAGTCAGGATAACAGTTAGGATTGGCCTTCGGCAGTGGGAGTGGGAACGGGTGAGACTATTTGCAGGTTGTCATCTACTCCTTATAAAGATATGAGCTTGATTGCTGCGAAACTGGCAGGCGAAAATGTTAAATTTATCAAGATTCCGCCAATTTCACCCCTTTAGTCTTTTAAACTGCTCTCGGTAGGGGAGATTGGCATAAAGGATAATTTGAGATTTTCTATGGATGCCGCTGGACTCTGGAAACGCTACCAAGACTGGCTCTACTATCATGAGGGGCTAGAATTTTTCCTCGATGTTAGCCGAATGCGGTTCGGCGACGACTTTGTCGAGGGAATGAAGCCCAAGTTTGAGAAGGCTTTTAAGGATATGGCGGCTTTGGAGGGAGGCGCGATCGCGAATCCCGACGAACACCGCATGGTGGGTCACTACTGGTTGCGAGACCCAGATTTAGCCCCCGCGCCGGAACTCAAGCAGGAAATTGTTGAGACGCTAGAGCAAATTGAAGACTTTGTTCGCAAAGTTCACAGTCGCGATATCAAGCCGCCTTTTGCCCCGAAATTTACGGATGTGCTTTCCATCGGGATTGGTGGGTCGGCTTTGGGTCCTGAATTTGTGGCGGAGGCACTTGCCCCTGATTTTCCACCTCTGGGGATTCATTTTATTGACAATACGGACCCTGCGGGGATCGATCGCATCCTCAATCAGCTTAAAGACCGATTGGCTAGTACCTTAGTCATCACGATCTCTAAATCTGGGGGAACGCCGGAACCTCGGAACGGGATGATCGAAGTCCAGAAAGCATTTGAATCACAAAAGCTGAATTTTGTCAAGCAAGCGGTCGCGATTACGGGCCCTGGCAGTAAGCTAGACCAACAGGCAAAATCTGAAGGTTGGTTGGCAACCTTCCCCATGGCAGATTGGGTGGGGGGGCGCACCTCTGAATTATCAGCAGTTGGGTTATTACCCGCAGCTTTGCAAGGAATTGATATCCGGGCAATGTTGGCGGGCGCTAAGGAAATGGATGAGGCGACGAGGACGCCAGAAATCAAACGCAACCCAGCCGCACTGTTAGCAATGTCCTGGTATTTCGCCGGCAATGGCCGCGGAGAAAAGGATATGGTGGTACTGCCCTACAAAGATTCTCTGTTGCTGTTCTCCCGGTATTTGCAACAGTTGGTGATGGAATCTCTGGGTAAGGAGAAAGACTTGGATGGCCAGATCGTTCACCAAGGGATTGCGGTTTACGGCAACAAAGGCACGACAGACCAGCACGCCTATGTCCAGCAGTTGCGGGAGGGAGTGCTGAATTTCTTTGTGACGTTCATCGAAGTCTTACAAGACCGACAAGGCATTTCACCAGAAGTGGAACCTGGAGTCACTTCAGGGGATTATCTGTTCGGTTTGTTGCAGGGAACGCGACAAGCACTCTATGAAAATCAGCGAGATTCAATCACGCTTACGATCTCGCAAGTGAATCCTCGAACTGTTGGGGCGCTCATTGCCCTCTACGACCGCGCGGTGGGTCTCTACGGCTTTTTGGTGAATATTAATGCTTACCACCAACCGGGAGTCGAAGCAGGTAAGAAAGCGGCTGCTGCGGTACTGGACTTGCAGGGACGGGTGTTGCACACCCTCCGAGATGCAGGTCAACCCTTATCCTTGGAAGCGATCGCTCAAGCAGCAGGCGTACCCAATCAAATCGAGACCATTTACAAAATGGTGCGGCATTTAGCAGCAAATGGGCGGGGCATTGTTGTAGAGGGCAATTTAGGGCAGCCTAGTAGCCTCAGGGTAAGCTACCGGGATAATTAAAAAGTAAAATTAAAAATTAAAAATGGAATGAGGCATTTTTAATTTTTAATTTTTATTTGTTAATTGTCGCCATGCCCCTGACAATTCTTGTTGCTGATGACGATTTTGCGACTCGCCTAGCAATCGGCGATTACCTAGAGGTTTCTGGCTACTCGGTCATTGTGGCTGAGAATGGTCAAGAGGCTCTGGCATTAGTGGAGAAGTACCAACCCCACTTGATTGTAACCGACATTACCATGCCAGAAATGGACGGTTATGAGTTCGTGCGACGAGTACGGGCGAGTCCTGCTTTCCGTCTGCTCCCCGTTATTTTTTTGACAGAACGGACAACGACTGAAGAGCGGATTCGGGGTTATCAAATGGGGTGCGACAACTATTTGCCAAAACCATTTGAGTTAAAGGAACTGGGTGTGGTCATTCGTTCTCTGTTGGAGAGATATGCACTGATCGCTCAGGCCGGGTCATTTATGCCTCGCAGCGAATCACAGCGATTGCAGTCGGAGGAGCGGTCGCAGTCTGTCGCGAGTAGTGAACTTTCTTTACCAGTCTCTGAAACCGAGTCAATTGCTTCTAATGCCGCGGCAGTTACAGCTTCGCTCATCGCGAGAATCAACTTAACTCAGCGAGAATTAGAAGTGTTAGAACTACTGACAGGTGGGCTTTCTAATGCTCAAATTGGCGATCGCTTGCACTTGAGTCCTAGGACTGTAGAAAAATATGTCAGCAGTTTGTTGAGAAAAACTGAGAGCAATAACCGCGCAGAGTTAGTTCGCTTTGCAATGGAACACCATTTAGTTAATTAGGGTTTGCTGAAGAAGGGGGAAAAGGGGGAAAAGGGGGAAAGAAAAAGGATCGTTAGATTGACCTCTTCTTCTTGCGCTCAAGAGTTAGAGCTTTTCCCCAGCATTCTGAAAAAAACGAGGGTGACAGTTCAGGGTGCAGAAGGTGGACTAAAAACTAAATTGTGTCCGCAAATGACCCACGAAAACAGTGGGATTACTGCTAAAATTATTCAGGTTTCCAATAACATAAAAAGCGGGATTAATCGCCATATTATCCGTCAGTGGCAAAAAGTAATTTGCCTCAATTTCATATTGAGTCGCCCCATTACCAGCCCCTGATACAAAGAATCTGCGACCTTGAACGATATCCATTGGGATCGCAAACGACAGCGTTCCCAAAGCGCCTTGCTTCCCTAAATCAGGAAAAGCCATGCCTGCCTGAAATGCTTGTACATTCACATTTTTGTCTGATCCGCCCTTCACTTGCAAGTGCGAGCGCGCATAAGTATAGCGTCCAAACAAGCCAAAGCGCGGTGTTAATAACCAATCAAAATTCACGTTAAAAACATCTGCTGTGAGTCCAGCCAACCCTCCATTCGGCTGACCACCGGGGCCATCATCCAGTATGCCGCCGAGGGGCTTGCTAGCGTCCACTTGCCCAGAACCATTGTCTGATAAATGATTCCGAGTATATAACAGCCGGATATTCGCCTGAGAGGTAGGCTTGTAAGTCAACTCGGCTGTCAGAGAATTGGGGCGACCAAACAACCCCTTCGTAGGATCGGCTGCGGTCCGAACGCCTGATAAAAATTCCTCATTTTCCGCTAAATAACCCGCATGGAGTTCTAATTGTCGGTTCATGTACCACTCAACCACTGCCCCTGACCCCCGCGCTGGGTTGCCGAGTAAAGGGCTGTTAATTGAGTTATAGCTGCTCAGTCCTGATAAATAATAGGGCGCAAACACATTTTCGTCAAAGTGGGCAAACCAGTTAACCCGAGGTCCTACTATCACCCGCAAGCGATCGCCCACCGGAAAGCTGTAGTGAAAGTCACGCACAACTAACTGGTTAGGAACGGCCCCACCACTCTGCACCGAAAAAGGGATACCGCCTTTAAACGTTTGTCCCGCAGAAACCAACTCGTTCATTGCAGGGTTGCCGTTACCCGTAGCAAGTACCATTAACAGGGAATCTTTGCCAGTAAAGGAAGTAACTAGACTTAACCAAGATAGATAACTAAGGGTTGTTTGACCCTCTGAATGCACGCGCCTCTGAATGGGGCGACCCGTATCATCTCGGCTGGCAGTAAAAGAGTTTGTACCTTCCGCTTTAATCGGACTCCCAGTACGAGTATCTGTCAGATTGAAAAAGGTTAAGCCGTAGAGTTTTGTTGTTGTTGAAAATTGGTTGGCTTCGAGTTCAGCCGTGCGAGTTTCAAGGGCGTTGGTACGGCCGCCCAAACTGGTTAATTCTGTGGCAAATTCTGCTTGTAGTCTCTGTAGGATGACGACATCTTCTTTTGTGACGAAGTTAGCACTGCTTGCTCCGATTTGTCGATTAATTTGCTCTAAGCAAGCGTTTAAGGCAGCAGCAAATTCATAGCGAGTCAAGGCTCGGTTGCCCCGAAAAGTACCGTCTGGATAGCCTGCTATGCAGCCATAACGCTCGATTAAAGACTGCAAGGCTGGAAAAGCCCAATCGGTTGGTTGGACATCAGATAGCTGAGAAACGGAGGTAATTTGAGCGAGGGGATTGCTAACAGAATTTTGGCTATTTGAGTTGGTTAGTTCGCTGTTAGAAACTGATAATTGTGTGATAGGAACGCTTCCTGAAAGAGGGGAATCAGGGGCGCTAGGAGCAGCAATAGTGGGTACAGCCGAGGGGGTTTGCTGTACAGAAATATCGGACTTGAGAGGAACTTCTTGGGCAAGGGTAGGTGTTAAAACGCCTAGCAATCCACACACTAGTAAATTAGGGCTAGCGAGTAGAGTTTGTTGTAAGATTCTTTGCATTTTTAAGGGGTGGCACATGGATAACGGTTATCATTGCAAGAACTGTCGGCAAGTGACAGAGCAAGTTGCTACACCCTGGAGCGCTGGGATTATTTTAATATAAAATATATGTAAACTACATTATTTTTCGTTGTTTTTTTAGATTAATTTAAGGCTTTGTTAGTGGCGTGGCTCACATTTCCCACCCTTAACTGACACAATCAGAGTTTTCAGAGTTCTGGACAGAAAGTATTATTTCTGATTGCACCAGAGCCATCAAACTGTCTGCTTCTAATTTTCCGTTCCCCTTTCCCCCGATTCCCTTTTTTTGCATCCCTGCTAGGGGTTAACTAGAGGAGTTTTTGTTGAACCAGATGCTGTAATAGTCCATTACAGGCATCCAGCAGTAAATCAATCACCCGATTAAATCCTTCTGGTCCACCATAATAGGGGTCAGGCACTTCTTTCAAGTCATGGTGCTG
The DNA here is from genome assembly GCA_050262755.1 of Actinomycetota bacterium. Taxonomy (GTDB): domain Bacteria; phylum Cyanobacteriota; class Cyanobacteriia; order Cyanobacteriales; family Microcoleaceae; genus JBLNEP01. The sequence continues at coordinate 29,894 of JBLNEP010000220.1, forward strand.
ACAAAAGTCACACATTAACCGCACTTTATCCCGATATTTTCCGGCCCGATCGAGGGAGAGAATATCTCGATAATTATCCTGATCCATTGCCAGAATTAAGTCAAATTCTTCAAAATCTGAGCGCTGGAACTGGCGAGCTCTGCCCAGGAGTTCAATGCCCCGCTTTTTCGCGGCTGCTGCCATCCGCCGATCGGGGGGACTGCCAATGTGATAACCACCCGTACCCGCAGAGTCGCAAAGAATGCGACCGCTCAATCCTGCTTCCTCGATCAAATGGTTCATAATATTTTCTGCGGAAGGCGATCGACAGATATTGCCGAGACAAACAAACAGTAAGCGGTAAGGCATTGCTGAATGAGACATAAAAGGTGAAATGAAATTGAAAGCAGGCAAGCCACCTTCTCTAAACCAGACAGCTTGCCTGCTCTTTTATGCAGGCAAGCTGCCTGCCAAAGGAAACCAAGGTTTACCAGGTCGAGCTAAACACCGCGCCAGGAAGGACCTTAGGAAAGTCCAGGCAGGTTTAAGCCCCCTGTCAGTTCTTCCATTTTTTGCCGCATCGTTGTCGTGGACCGATTGTAAGCATCTTGCATTGCTACTGTCACCAGTTCCGAAACCACATCGGCTCCTTCACCGAGGGCATCTGGTGAAATTTCTACGCGCCGGGGTTCTTGGTTGCCACTGAGGATAACCTTCACCAATCCGCCGCCAGCTTGCCCCTCAATTTCCATCAGATCCAACTCTTCTTGGAGCTTTCTCGCTCCTTCTTGAACCTGCTGAGCTTTTTTGAAAGCTTCAGTCAGTTCTTTCATTTTTCCGAGGCCGAAGCCAAATCCCTGTCCCTGTCCTTTATTCATAATTGCTTGGTAATTGTGTATGGGCTAGTGGTTCGCCAATCCCTTATAACTTAATGATGCCTTAGAAGGGAAACTCTCCCAGTATTTTAACTTCCGGTTCTAAACACAGCGACCAGCGCTGTTCTACTTGTTGCTGCACATAGCGGATGAGTTGGAAGATATCATTTGCGGTCGCCCACCCGCAATTGAGAATAAAGTTAGCGTGACGCTGAGCAACTTGCGCCCCGCCAATCTGGTAGCCTTTAAGTCCTGTCTGTTCAATCAGCCAGCCTGCGGTTTTAGGACCAGGGTTGCGGAAAACACTACCACAACTGGGCAAGTGATAGGGCTGAGTTGTCCGCCGCTGATTCAGATGTTCAGTTGTCAGGGCCATCATCCGCGCCCGTTCAAATCCAGGCTGAAGCTGGAACGTCGCTTGGGTAACCAGACGGTTGCTGCCTTGCAGCATCGAGGTGCGGTAGCGATAGCCGAGTGCTTGAGGAGTCAAAATTTCCACTTGACCGGATGGTGAGAGGATGTGAGCATTCACCAAGAGCTCAGCGGTAGCAGAGCCATGAGCCCCTGCATTCATAACGACAGCACCTCCGACCGTACCAGGGATACCAACGGCCCATTCCAAGCCCTGCCAACCTCGCTTGGCGGCTAACCAAGCGAGGCGGGGAATGGGTTCTCCGGCCCCAGCAGTAAGTTGACCAGTTTCTGAATTGAAATCAACATAGCGGAGGTAGCGAGTGCCAACAACCAGTCCCGGTAAGCCCCGATCGCTCACCAATAAATTAGAACCTGCTCCCAATAAGGTGATGGGTACACCTTCCGTATCTGCCCATTCAAAACTTGCTTGCAGTTCCTCCAAATTGCGGGGAGCAACGTACCACTCAGCGGGGCCTCCAACTCGAAAAGAAGTCAGCGGAGCTAAAGAGACTTGAGAGTTAATCTGACAGTCAGTTCCCGATAGAGTAATCGGAGAATATACTCGCCGATTGTCCTTAGCTGGTGAGTCGGAGGAGAGAGTCACGATCATACAAATCCTCGAATGCCTTGGATGAAAGACTTGGTGGAGAGTTGACAGGCCCAATTTAATTAAGTTTGGTGCAATTGCTCGATCGGCATCAGCTCGACTGTGCCATCGAGGCGATTCGTTGCATGGTTAGCATTAAGCTGCACCCTCATCAGCTTGTGAATAAAATGCCATTACCTCTGGAATAATTTGATTGAGATTGCCAGCACCCAAAAACAAAGCTAAATCTCCCGGTTGCAAGTTTTCAGTTAAAAACTTGCTGACTGATGGGAGGTTGGGTTGGTAAGACACTTGTGGGTGATGAGCAGCAATTAAATCAGCAACCTGTTGACCGCTTAGTTGCGTTAGGTTTGGTTCTCCGGCACTGTAAATGTCGGTGACAACTACCAAGTCAGCATCTCCAAAAGACTCAGCAAATTCTGGCAAAAATGTGAGAGTCCTGCTGTAACGGTGGGGTTGAAAGATCGCTACCACCCGTTTTAAACAGGAAGGGTCTAGCTTTTGCGGACTCCCAGAAATGGGGATTTGACATGAATCATGATGCCGAGTCGCGACTTCTCCAGACTTAATGGCTTCAACTCGAAGACGGGCAGCTGCTAAGGTGACACGAATTTCGCTTGGGTGGTGGGCGTAGTCGTCCACAAACAGAATGCCATTCTGGCAACCTCGAACCTCAAAACGGCGACGGGCACCTTCAAAGGCTGCGATCGCTTGGGCAATGGCATCAAACTCAAGCCCCAACAATCGGCCGACTGCCACCGCAGCTAGTGCATTACTAAGATTATGCTTGCCGAGCAATCTCAACTTCATCTCTCCTAGGACAGCTCCTCGCTCCCAAACACGAGCTAAGGTACTGTCAGAGCGATACTCGACGCAATCTACCGTGTAGTCAGCCTCGCTTTCTGGTTGCAAGCTGTAGGTCACTGTTGGTTGCAGGTAGTCTTTGACAGTCTCGCAGTCGATGCAACCAACTAAAGTTTGACAGTTCTGCTCAAAGACCTTAAAGGTGGCAATGACCTGATCGAGGGTATCGTAGTGGTCGGGATGGTCGAGTTCTATATTCGTGACTACGCCAATTTTGGCGGCGAGTTTGACGAGAGAGCCATCAGATTCATCAGCTTCGGCGACTAGATAGGGTCCATCTCCCAGGCGAGCATTGCCTTCCCAAGCATTGACTTCTCCTCCCACGATAATCGTGGGGTCTAGCCCTGCTTCCAGCAACATAAAGCCAATTAAGCTGCTGGTGGTGGTTTTACCGTGAGTCCCCGCTACGGCGATACTTTGGTAATCCTGAATGAGAGCGGCTAATAAATCCGAGCGGTGAAAGATCGGACACCCCAGATCTAAGGCCGCACGATATTCAGAATTAGCTGGGTGAATGGCTGTCGAGCAGATGACTTGGGGTAAGTCCATAACGGGTTTAGCGACCGCGCCATTGCCGTTATGCTTGTAGGTTTCTGCCGTTGCTACAGACGTTTTGTTTCGGTTCGTTCCCGTCGTCGCCATCGATACGGCTGCATCGGGAGAGGAGCTGATGGAGCCACCAGCAGCCGGTTGAAATAAGTCAAAATTGCTGGCATCTTGTCGCCAAAAAATATGAGCGCCTATAGTTTGCAAGCGTTGAGTAATATGGCTGGATTTAATATCTGAGCCATATATGGGTAGCTTGCGCTTCGCTAAAATGTAGGCAAGGGCTGACATTCCAATGCCACCGATCCCGATGAAATGAAATGGCCTGCCGCTGAAATCAACAGAACTCGGCATTTTCGCTCCTTACACACCACACCACGCCAATAACACGCGATATCATATCAAGAATTGTTTTTTCAGGATACAGTTGGCTAGAGATTCCTGCAAAGCATTCTGTGGGCCCGTCGGCTTGAGGGACTTCTAGAAGGTTGATCCTTGTATCCTATATGACTTCCTAGCAAGTAATTTTCCGGAACAGCTTTAGGTAAGAGTTAGCAGGCTGAGAGACTGTGAGCTTGGAGCTAGGAAGTTGGGGGGGAACAGGCAACCCTCCTATCAGCGGTCTCTCCTTGAGACTCGCTCTTCTCTTCACTCTCATCTCTGTGCTGAAAATAATCATGGGGGGAAACACCCCACATTGATAGATTTACCAACAGTATCATCTTGTATGGGAAAAATGGCAATTTTGGGCGGGACTTTCGATCCGGTTCATTGGGGTCATCTGTTACTGGCAGAGACAGCTCAGAATCAATTCAGTCTCGATCGGGTGATTTGGTTTCCGGACCGCTGTCCTCCCCACAAATCCCGCCAAGGTGGAGCGGATTTCCAGCAGCGGTGGGAAATGGTGAACCGAGCGATCGCTGACCGCCCCGATTTTATTTTATTACCTGCCAACCCTGTTAATCTTACGGAACCCTCCTACGCCATTGAAACTTTTTTATACCTCCAGCCTTTAGCTCCCCAGGCTCAGTGGTTTTGGATCGTGGGATTGGATGCCTTCCAAACTCTGCCAAAATGGCAGCGACGAGCAGAACTCATCCCCTCCTGTCATTGGTTAGTTGCACCTCGTCCTTTGCTGGCAGGTGCAGAGCCAGAAACAGTGGTTTGCGAACAAGTTGCTCAACAAATACAAGCTCAAGGTTTGCAAATCGAGTGGCAACTGTTAAAAATGCCCAGTTTAGACCTTTCGTCCAGCCTAATCCGTCACTACTGCCAACGAGGTCGCTCGATTCACGACTTAGTCCCGGACGCTGTCAGAACCTATATTGAGGCGCAAAAGCTTTATCAGACAGACCTAGAGAGCTGACAATTTGGACTCCTTAGAGTTTGGCATCTCTCAATACAGACTAAAAGTTAGAAGGGATCGCCCTTTGCGATATGATCTGGGTCAGAGTCAACTATTAAATTTTCCCAAAGTTTCGAGTCTGAGCTAGGGGCTGCCGTCGTTAGGAGGTAAAAGGTGATTAGAGTCGCGATCAACGGTTTTGGACGCATCGGACGTAACTTTATGCGCTGCTGGCTGGGCAGAAAAAACAGCCAACTCGATTTGGTGGCCATCAATGACACCTCTGATCCAAAAACTAACGCTCACCTGCTGAAGTACGATACGATGCTGGGGACGTTGAAGGATGTAGAGATCACCACGGATGAAAACTCAATTACTGTTAATGGCAAGACAGTAAAATGTGTCAGCGATCGCAACCCCTTAAATTTGCCTTGGGCTGATTGGGGTATTGATCTGATTATTGAAGCAACAGGCGTCTTCGTTGACCAAGCAGGAGCCTCGAAGCATATAACGGCTGGCGCGAAAAAAGTGCTGATTACTGCTCCTGGCAAAGGACCTGAAGTGGGTACTTTTGTGATGGGCGTCAACCACCAAAACTACACTCACAATGCTTACACGGTAATCAGCAACGCTAGCTGCACCACGAACTGCTTAGCTCCGGTTGTGAAGGTGCTGCAAGAAAACTTTGGCATCATCAAAGGCACCATGACCACGACCCACAGTTACACGGGTGACCAGCGGTTGCTGGATGCTAGCCACCGGGATGTGCGTCGGGCGCGGGCGGCTGCGATGAATATTGTACCAACTTCTACTGGGGCAGCCCAAGCTGTGGCTCTGGTACTTCCTGAACTCAAGGGCAAGCTGAATGGTCTGGCAATGCGGGTACCCACCCCCAATGTGTCAGTTGTAGACTTTGTGGCTCAAGTGCAGAAGAAGACCTTCACCGAAGAGGTGAATCAAGTCCTCAAAGAAGCAGCGGAAGGTCCCCTGAAAGGGATTCTCGAATACAGCGACCTGCCTTTGGTGTCTTCTGACTATCGAGGACATGATGCTTCTTCGATTGTAGATGCTAGCTTGACTTTGGTACTGGATGGCGACCTAATGAAGGTGATTGCCTGGTATGACAATGAGTGGGGCTATAGCCAGCGAGTGGTTGACTTGGCTGAGCTAGTTGCTGAGAAGTGGGAAGCTTAGAGAGCTTGAGGTTTTAACCGCAGCTCCAGGTCGCTCAACTCCGGTGATGTTGCTGAATCAATCCTTGAGTTGATGCAGGTAGGTTTCGGTTAAAAATTTCAGAAGTGTTGAAATCCTTGGTGGAGGGTTAATTCTTCGTCGGGATAGAGACCGTTACGATCGACTAAGCAAATGCCGGTGCTGCTGGTGGTGGTCCCCACGATCGCGGCTCCGGCTCCTAATTTTTGGATGAATAATTGAGCGATTTCTGGGGGGAGACAGAGGACTAACTCGAAGTCTTCGCCACCGTACAATGCCCAATTCAGCGCTACTTCAGGGGAGGTGAGGCGCTTGAGGGCAGCAGGAATTGGGATTTGGCTGCGCTCAATGGCGGCTCCGACATTGCTGGCCCGGCAAATTTGGACGATCGCATCTGCCAGACCATCGCTGCTGTCCATCCCTGCTAGGGAGATGGGGGATGTAACGAGGGATTGGGAGTCTAAAATTGCCCAGAGTAGGGGTAATAGGTCTAGGCGTGGTTTCGGGCGTTGGTGAGCGAGAATGAGGCTGTGACGCTCGGCGGGAGCGAGATGATGTCCCAATTCTGGATTTAAGAGTAATTCTAAACCGGCACGGGAGGCTCCGTGGGGACCGGTCGCGACGATCAGGTTTCCGGGTTGTGCGCTACGGCGGCGGATGGTACGGGTGGGGTGACATTGTCCAAAGGCAGTGATGGCGAGGGTTGTGATTGGCGATCGCACGAGGTCACCGCCAACAATGGGGGTATTGTAGGGTTGTAAACAAGCAATCATGCCTTGATAGAGTTGTTCAACCCAGGCGATCGGGGTATCGGGGGTGAGGCCGAGGGCGATCGTGATGCCTAAGGGTTGAGCGCCCATCGCGGCGAGATCGGAGAGGTTAGCGGCGGTGGCTCGCCAGCCTGTATCTTGGGGAGAGGTCGTGCGATCGCTAAAATGTACGCCGTCAATGAGCATATCAGTCGTAATCACCAGAGATTTGCCAGGATCGGTGGGGAGTAGAGCGGCGTCATCTCCAATGATGTCTGAGGGGCAGAATTTTTGAAGGATGGCCAATAAGCCTTGTTCTCCAATGTCTTTAATGTTCATGGTTTTGAAGGCACTACTGAGGCGTTAAGGTTGCAGAGAGGGAAAAATCAGGAGGGATTAGCGGTTCAGGGGGTAGATAGGATTGGAGAGTTGCTTTTGATTTAAACAGGTGGCTAAACCTCAAACGATCCGAATTTTTAAGGGCGGTTTCAGTCAAGAATTTAACTTTTAACTGTTCCAAAAATAACCCTCGTTTAAAAGTATAATAGAGGAAAAATTAGGGGGAATTAACCCGATGCTAGACTAGACCAGCCCCTGTTGAAGAGAAAGATTTGAGCTGAAAGATTGGGGGTGGCATTAATAGATGTCCAATCGGGAAAAAGTTGTTAGGGCTTGCTGAAAAAAGCGAAAACCTGCATTCATGAAGGATTCGGAAGGCATTAAGAACCCTGCCAAGCGCTCCCGAATCTGGTGCTAGACCTCAAAACGTTTGCACTTTTTGTCCGTCCTCTGCTTTCCCCCTTTCCCC
>JBLNEP010000221.1:0-7833 GCA_050262755.1 Actinomycetota bacterium
ATCACAAATGCTGCTTGACTCGAACCTCTAAACTGAAACCCGGAGAACTAAGGATGACTCAAACTGCACCCTATGGATCTTGGAAATCACCCATTACTTCTGATTTAATTGTCTCTGGCACAATTGGACTCGGGCAAATAGCACTGGATGGTGAAGATATCTACTGGATGGAAGGACGGCCATCGGAAGGGGGTCGGAATGTAATTGTGCGAGGTTCTAGACAAGAATCTGTTGCCAGTTTAGCATCAATTACTGATATAAATCCTTCCCCTTTTAATGCGAGGACTCGCGTTCATGAATATGGCGGTGGTTCCTATTTAGTCGCAAATGGAACGATTTATTTTTCTAATTTTATCGATCAACGAATTTACTATCAAACAGTAGGGTCTGAACCACAACCCCTAACACCTGCTGGTAATTGGCGGTATGCCGATGCGATTTTTGACCGCCAGCGTCATCGTTTAATTTGTGTTCGGGAAGACCATAGCAGGGAGCATGAACCTGTTAATACAATTGTTAGCATCGATCTGGAAAATGGGGAAGCCATCCAAATCTTAACTGAAGGCAAGGATTTTTATGCTTCACCCCGTCTCAGTCCTGATGGTTCTCAACTGAGTTGGATTAGTTGGAATCACCCTAATATGCCTTGGGATGGAACAGAATTATGGGTTGCTGAATTTCAACCCGATGGTTCTTTAGGAGAACAACAATTAATTGCAGGTGGAGTTGCAGAATCTATTTTTCAACCAGAATGGTCGCCAGCCGGAGTCTTATATTTTATCAGCGACCGCTCAAACTGGTGGAACTTTTACCGCTGGCATAGAGGTCATCTCGAACCGATGGGGGAAATGACCGCAGAATTTGGACTGCCTCAATGGGTTTTTGGAATGTCTACCTATGCCTTTACTTCAGAACAACAAATCATCTGCACTTACACTCAGGATGGTCTTTGGTATTTAGCTAAACTGGATACAGAGACCAAACAACTCACGAGAATCGACACGCCTTACACCGATATTTCAGGCATAAAAGCCAAGGGCGACCGCGTTGTTTTCCTTGCGGGTTCTCCCACAGAACCCACGGCAATTATTGAATTAAATTTAGCAACCAATCAATTAGAAGTGCTGCGTCGTTCCAGCACCCTCAGCCTCGATTCCGGCTATTTATCGATCCCGCAACCGATAGAATTTCCGACCGCAAATGGACAGACAGCTTACGCTTTCTTTTATCCACCAACTAACCAAGATTACGCAGCACCAGCGGGTGAAAAGCCTCCCTTGGTTGTCAAAAGCCATGGCGGTCCCACCGCAGCCACTTCTAGCACCTTTAATCTAAAAATTCAATATTGGACCAGTCGAGGGTTTGCCTTCTTAGATGTTAATTATGGCGGCAGTACCGGTTATGGGCGAGAATATCGACAGCGGCTCAAAGATAGCTGGGGAATTGTAGATGTGGATGACTGTGCCAATGGTGCAATTTATCTCGCAGAACAAGGTTTAGTGGATCGTGAAAGAATGGCGATCGCAGGCGGAAGTGCCGGTGGTTACACAACTTTATGCGCCTTAACCTTCCGCGATGTTTTTAAGGCCGGTGCGAGTTATTATGGCGTCAGTGATTTAGAAGCATTGGCCCAAGATACCCATAAATTTGAAGCTCGTTACTTGGATGCGCTGATTGGGCCTTATCCTGAAAGAAAGGATTTATACCGCGAGCGATCGCCCATTCATTTTACCGAACGTCTGTCCTGTCCCGTCATTTTCTTTCAAGGACTAGAAGATCAAGTCGTTCCCCCCAATCAAGCAGAATTGATGGTAGCAGCGATTCAGGCAAAAGGTTTACCCGTTGCCTATGTTGCCTTTGAGGGGGAACAACATGGATTTCGTCGCGCTGAGAATATCAAGCGCACCCTGGATGGGGAATTTTACTTTTATTCCCGCGTGTTTGGATTTGAGTTAGCAGAGGAAATGGAATCAGTGGCGATCGCGAACCTGGAATAACTCCCTGAGGCAATTCCCCAAGCGATCGCATGACTTCCCCTACAGATTATGCCCAAAAAACAGAAATTTCCTTACTTAGTTGGTTCTAAATGGACAGCTCAGCAAAAAACTTGGGGTTGGCGACACTTTGAAGTCGTTAACCGCAAAAACCAAGGTCAATGGGTTTTTGCAGAAATGGTTGCCTCCTGTGACCCCACAGTCCGTTTTTGGCTCAATGCTCAGCAGCTTAAAGACCGCTCTCTGTGGTTACCTGGTTGGCAATCTACGCAAGAATTAGAGGAACTTGAAAGTGAGAAATTTTCTTGATTTTGGATGGAATTTTTATAATCTTCAAGTAGAATAGAGGGAAATGATTAAAAGTCTTTGCCTTTCTTGACGAGGAATTGAACACTCTGCGTTCTCGTCATTAAATCCTGAGTTTGGGCTTTAAGGTTAGCCGTCAACGCTCGAAGGAGCAGCAATTGACGTTTCAGTTCGCTATTCTCTCCCTTAAAACTACCATTGTGAGTAGAAGAGCAAGTGAGTCCAAACGTTGAAGGAGTCGTCAGCTTGAGAGTTGGCATCAGTTTGGGAGTGATGTCTTGGGAGCGCACAGGCAAGCCATAAACTCCACTGAGGAGTTCAGCTAAAGAATCATGAACCGATTTGTTACTCGCTAAAATTTGTTTAGCTAATTCTTGAGCTGAAGTTAGGGACAGGCAAGGCAAACAGAGTGCCACCGATAAGTCATGATTGGTTATTTTTAACTCTTGCTCCATCGCTTGTAGTTGCCGGTCTCGCTCAGCCAGTTCTAACTGAAGAGTGAGGACTTGTTCGCGCAAAAGCTCCCTCTCCTCAAGAGCATCTTGTAATTCCTCAGTATCGCTATCACTGCTGTATCCTAATAGCTGAGACTGATCTGTCTGCATCACTTTAGCGTTACTTTATTTACGATTATAGCTTAGTTTCGCCACGCCTGGGTCGAAAAGCTGACTAAAGCCATGAACGATGACGGTTGAGTAGCGACACTCTACAATCTAAAATCTACGATCTACCATCTAAAATTAGTAAATGCCTCGTCTTGCTACCACCATTGAAGCAATTCTTTACTTGAAGGGTCAAGCACTCACGATCGCTGAAATTGCAGAAATAGCCAAATGCGACCGCCTCCAAGTCAAAGACGCCCTGATCGAACTCATGTCCGACTACGCCCGCCGAGACAGTGCCTTAGAAGTCGTCGAAACACCTGCCGGTTACAGCCTCCAACTCCGTGAAGGCTTTGCCAGCCTCATGCAGAGCTTAATTCCCGCCGAATTAGGAGTCGGGGCCCTACGCACTCTCGCTGCTATCGCCCTCAAAGGTGGCATCACCCAAACCGAACTCGTCAATCTACGGGGTTCCGGTGCGTACCAACAAGTTCAGGAGCTCGTCGAACTCGGTTTCGTCCGCAAACGACGGCAAGCCGAAAGTCGGTCTTATTGGCTACAAGTAACCGATAAATTCCACCAGTATTTCCAAGTAGACGAACTTCCCAAGCAACTCACCCTCAACTTGCAAACAATTCCAGAGGAGAGCGAAGAAGATTAGTTTAGACTAGAAGAGAACCAAGCCTCACCCCTAGAGTCACCCAATGGTTTTTCAACCCAACTTTTCCACATCCAATGCCCAAGAAACCATTCTCAACCCGCTTCTGAAATACCTCCAACACCAACCCCCAGAGGTCATTGCTCGCGTCGCCAAGTCCGTCAGCCCTGAAATTAAGGAAATTATCTCTCACAACGTTCAGGGACTGGTTGGTGGCCTACCTTCCGAAAACTTCAATGTACAAATTACTACCAACCGAGAAAATTTAGCCGCCTTGCTGGCCTCAGCCATGATGACCGGCTACTTTCTACGGCAAATGGAACAGCGGATGCAGCTTGAAGAAAATCTAGCCAACACGAACTCCATTCATCCCACTTGCGATTAACAGGGTAATCGGGTTCTAGGGGCGAGGCTAAAACTCCGCCCCTCATTGCCTCACGCTTGCCAATCAACCACCCACTGAACCAGCAGCGATCGGGAAAGCGCCAGTCCTGATCTTAATTCGCTGGAGTTTGCCCTCTCGGTTAACCTCAACCGCTAGTTCTTGACCGACTTCGCTGGTTTCTACCCGTTCCTGCACCTCAGCAGGGCTCGTCACAGCCACCCCATTAATTTTGACCAAGACATCGCCCCGTCGCAGGTTTGCCTTCGCGGCCGGTGAATCATCCACGACTCGTGTAATCACCACACCCTTATCCTGCGTGATTTTGGCTTTGAGTTCTTGATTGATCTCCTCTAGTAGAGTCGGTGTCAACTCCGCCATTTGAATCCCCAAATAAGGATGCTCAGCTCGACCTTTGGTAAATAATTGAGCCGCCACCCGCTTCGCCGTTTCAATGGGGATCGCAAAGCCTAAGCCTTGAGCATCCGCACGGATGGCCGTATTAATACCAATCACTTCCCCAGAGTCATTTAACAGCGGTCCCCCAGAATTGCCAGGGTTAATGGCTGCATCCGTTTGGATAAACCGCACCCGTTTGTCAGGAATCCCAACTTGGGCGCTAGTGCGACCCGTGGCGCTGATGATGCCAACCGTCACCGTATTATCAAGACCCAAGGGATTACCGATCGCGATCGCCCACTGTCCCGGCACCAAATTATCCGTGCGACCCAAAGCCACCCTCGGCAGATCCTTGGCATTAATTTTCACCACCGCTACATCCGTCAGCGGATCGACCCCCTGCACCTTCCCCTCAAACATCCGACCGTCTTTCAGCGTCACCTTCACCGTCTCGGACCCCGCCACCACGTGAGCATTGGTCACAATCCGACCATCCGGACTCAGGATAAACCCCGAACCAGTCCCCCGTTTGACTCGTTCCTCAGGAATCGGCAAACTATCTCCAAAAAATCGTTTAAACAAAGGGTTTCTAAAAGCTTCAGGCACCGGAGACGCGACCTTGCTCGTCGCATCAATCCGTACCACAGCCGGCCCCACCTTTTCCGCCGCTGCTGCAATGAAATTTGGATTGTTACGCTCAATAATTCGAGTCTCCACAGCCGGAGGCGGTAAGTAAGAAGCAGGCTGCTGCCGCACCACAGGCAAGACCAAGCGGTCTTCTAAGCCATTTCCCTGTTGGAAATAGCGATTGCCCAACCATCCTGCACCGCCGCCAATCGACAGCAAGGCTAGATATAAGGTTAATTGTTTAAAAGTAAAATTCATCTGGAAAACCCGCTGGATGTCCCATCCCGATACAGGCGTGCTACCAGAGGCCTCTGCATTTAGGAGGGGAGGGAAGCGGGGCGGGGTGTACCGCTTCCCAGAAAACATAACTGTTAGCTTGTCAGCCAATGGTTGAGGCTCTAGCCAGAGGTTTTAACCCCTAGCGATTTCTAGCTACTGCTGCCAGCCACCAAAATTTCATCCCTCTCTTAGCTTGGCTGAACGGGGAAGTCGATGTCTAGCACTTCCTGAAAAAGGTGTTAATTTCTAATCTAATCAAAAAAATCAGCAACTCCCCGAAAGGGGATAGTTTTTTCTGTAGAGAGTAGGTCTGTCGTGAACCGAGTGCGTTAAGGTAACAAATGGCTTGCAAGAGCTGATGAGTTCAGCAAGCTTCTGCCTCACCCTTTAAACATTCTGACTGCTAATCATCGATCTGGCATGACTGTTCAACGCTGGCTTTCCCTTGTTTCTACCGGGTTGTCGCTGCTGGCTTTAGTTTCAGCAGCCTCCGCCAATCCCACACCCCTGCCTCCAAATCCTTCCCCTGAGACCTCTCCTGATGCCACTGCTTCCCCTTGCCCGCCACCAGCCTTGTCCCGCCTGAAACGCCATACCATTGCCCCTGGGGAAACGGTGCAAAGCATCGCCCAGCAGTACAACTTGATTCCAGCAACACTCATGGGATTTAATCCTGTGCTCAGGGGAGGTCAGGCCCCGGTTGGGAGAGCGATCGTCATTCCTCCTTACAATGGCATCCAGGTCAGAGTGCCCGCCGGCTGGACTTGGCAAAAGCTGGCAACTGTTTACAACGTGAGGGCTGACGCTTTGTTTGAGGTTAATGGCTGTCAGCCAACCCCACCAGTCGCCTTTGTACCGGGGGTGAATTGGTCGCCTGGCCGTCCAGCCAACCCAACGGTGGCACTCCTACAAGGCTATCCTCTACCGGCTGCTGCCCAAGAACTGATGGGATATGGCTGGCAGTTGCATCCGGTTCGCGGGCAAGTATTTTTTCATAGTGGTGTTGATTTGTTGGCGAAGGTGGGGACACCGGTCTTATCCGTTGGTGCAGGCATCGTTGCTTATACAGGTTTGCAAGGAAATTACGGCAATTTAGTCGTGGTGAACCATCCAGCAGGGAAGCAAACCCGTTATGCTCAGTTAGACCGAATTGTGGTGAAAATTGGGCAAAGAGTGCAACAGGGAGATGTTTTAGGAACAGTAGGAACCACCGGTCAGCCTGATTTGCCAGACCCTCACTTGCATTTTGAAGTCCGCTATCAATCAAATTTGGGGTGGGTGGCAGAAGACCCCGAACGGTATGTGAAAGGGTCAATTAAGCGGTAAAAGAAGCCCAAGAACTGACAGTTTGCACGTTCAAGGGCGGTCGTTCCGGTCTAACCGGAATGAAGATTGCTTTTCCCCATGCTTTAAGCAGCCGCAAATTCTATGGTTTCGAGAAATACCAAAATTTTCTCTTTAATTCCTTCAACCTCAGACTCCAGTGTTCCTGGTGTTTCACCATCCCAAAAATGGCGTTGACTACTCACGGTGTATAAAAATCCTTCGAGTACAAAAGAGATCAATCCTCGATAGGCATTTGCCCGGATCGCAGCACCCTCTCCTTTTTGCACTGACAGGGTTGAACCCTGTGGCATATCAACAACCATGAAATAAGCACCATCTCCCACATCTTCGAGGTATTCTTCATACAAAACCTGAGAACCAGGAACAATGTCCAGAATTCCCTCAGAAACATAATTGCCGAGTAAAGATTGCAGAAAATCTTCTGCTCCCATTGAGTCCAGTTCTTCCTCAGCTTCCGCAGGAAAAGAATAATAATCAATTCTCAGTAATGTCCCAAAATCATCGGAAAATCCTACTGTGCTTTCTTGCTCATTAATTCTTCCCCCTCGTTCGGTTTCAACCGGAATCGGCACGCGGAAATTCCCTAAGGGTGATTCATACCAATTATCATTCCCTGATTCTCCATAGAGCCGAGGGACATTTCCTAATTCTTCCTCCTCGCTGGCTTCGCTATCCTCCTCGTCTTCTTCAGACAATTCAGCAATGACCTCATGAATCACTGCCTCTGCTTCTTCCTCTTCAATTTCTAACGCTTCCTGTAACTCTTTCAGAAAAAGCTGTTGCTGAGTTGGCACTTCACCGTCTTCGACAAACAGTGCTACCGCAACGGCAAAAGCATCTAAGGAAAACTCTTCTCCTAACCCTTGATAAGCAGCACTAAATAAGGCTCCCAACCCTTTTTCATTAACAGTATCAGCCAATCTCTTGACAATTTCTGAAATTTCATCCTCTGAGTATTCATCAAAAATTTCTAATTGCAAGAGTGTGTCTTCTACCATTTCAAGTTCTACCACAGTAGAATTCGCCTTAGCTGCAATTACTGCGACCGCAGCCACCGCCTCTTCTGGACTCAAATTTTCTGTGGCGGTTTCTTCAGATTTAAAGATGCTGTCAAACTTACCCATCAGTTTTTTCCCCCAATGTCTAGCGGTACAACCAACCCCAAAATTTTCCCACCCAGTCGTAGGAGGGTAGGCTCTGTTTAAAATTATCATTTCGTCCTAGGATCGCCAACCCGCT
>JBLNEP010000222.1:0-4650 GCA_050262755.1 Actinomycetota bacterium
TTGGCTTCCTGATAGTACAACGAGTATTGTGATGACTCCTCAAAGTAACTCGGAAGCGTATCAGAAAATTCAGGATTATATTGAAAAAATGACCGGGCATTCTTTACCGTAAACTTGACAACGGGAAATTCTTACTATCAAATTTGGTCGCATCAGCCTTGTCAAGGAAAGAGAATATCAGCGCTTGGCCTGATGTCCATTATTGAGTTCATCATTGTTTCCCTTTTCCCCTGCCACGGTTGTTACCTCCCCAGCTACAATACATGGCTAACAATGCCCATATTTTAGGGGTTCTTCATCTCAACAGTGTGGCGGAAGAAGCTCCAAATATGCTCAAAGATTTACCAGAACCCAATGCCATTTTGATCGGGGGTGGACTCACCACACCGGATTTGTTGGAGACTTGCTGGCGATCGCCTGGTTGCCAATGCCGTCACAGTCGAGAGCGAACAAATGCTATTTTAGTGGCAAGGCAAGCGGGGAGGAAACCTAACCCGCATTGCGATTCAACGATCAGAACCCGTCGGCAAATTTCTGGGCCCGAAAGCAATGGCACCTGTGACAAAATGGGTGGTGAAGGGATAAATCTTCACTATCCGTTGATACGAGACCCAACAGTCTCGCACCTCACTATAATTTGTAGATGGTAGCAAATTGGTGTGTAGGAGAAAGATTTTATCTTTCTCCGTTGACAGTAAAGCGATCGTCGCCCAAAAACATTGGAGGCGATCGCCATTGCTCAATTCTGTACTTTCTTACGGAAGCACTGCAACAAGTGCTACTGGCATAGGGAGAAAATACGACTTTTTAATTAGTTGTTGCCCTACTTTTCTTGATTGCTTCAACCAATCTGCAAGCTTTTGACTTGCGTCTTTTGCAGCCTCAAGCACATCCACCGTCAAAGATTGTGAATCTGGTTTGAGTGCATCTTCCTCCAGCAGGGAAATTAACTCGTAAACTTCTTCTGCTTTTGCACCTTGAGGATTGATAGGCTGGGAAAAGTCGCTACTGAAACCATAGAATGTCAAGTAAGAATAGCTGCTGTCTGACGCATAATTTTCTACTTCACGAAGCGGATGAGTAGCAAATAAGAGATATTCAGCATCTCGCAGACTGGGAAATTTTTGGTAAAGCTGATTCGCTAAAACTGTTGTGAAGTCTGCCCTACGCTGTCGAGCTAGAGAGCAAGCAAGATGACCGATCGGATCAGATTTATGAAGTGGTCGATGCTTTATAACACCCTCCCATTCTTCTTTCTGGTGCCAAGGATAAAGACCAGCAAGCAGAATATTATCTTTTTCCCTGCCAAACACTTTGAACTCTGGATCAAACGTGAATTTCCTGTCTTGAATGACAGCAATTTTAGCCTGAGCAGGTTCTATCACTGTACCTTCATCCTGGAAGACAGGACGGCTCCACTCCTTTGTACTAAACGTTAGTTCATGTTGCTGATCAATCGTAGATAATCCTAACTCCATCCATCTCTCAAGCCGTTTAGCTAGCTGCTCACGGCTAATAACCCATTGCTGGCTAAGTTGGGTTTGAAGTTCACCTAATTTCTTTTCCATGTCTTTTTGACCGCTTTCAGCTTTCCTGAGAATCTCGTCAATAAGCGAAAACTTCTCTTCTTCAATACCTTGAAAAATTTGTTCTTCTTCTTCTTTGGTTAGAGCACCTAGAATCTTGAGGCGCATTCTTTCATCTTTAATACCGAGATCAGTAAATCGCTCAAATAATGCTTGTTCTCTTCTTTCTTCATGGGTTCCTTTAATTACTAAGTAGTAAGCTGTAACATCCGAAATTTGACCTAAACGAGCGACTCGACCATTCCGTTGCATTAGGACTGCTGGGTTGGGGCTTAGATCCCAGTGAATGACACGATTTGCAACTTGAAAGTCAAATCCCTCATCTGCCGCTGAAGTCGCTACTAGAACTCTTACAGGACTATTCACATCACGCAGTTTAGCAACAGCCTCCTCTCTCTGAGCAAGGCTCATATCCCCGGTGAGTTTTTCACTTTTTCGTGGGAGAGCCTTGATGATAATTTCGCAGGTTTGCAAGCTCTCCGTAAAAACCAAAAATTTTGAGTCAGGATAATCTGCAAGCTGATCTTTAAGCCACTTAAGCTTGACATTTTCTGCTCCAGGTTCATCTTCACGATGAAAAGCTGCAAAGTTCAAGAGTTCTAGTGCGAGTTCTGTGAGTTCTGTAATCTCTTCATGAGTCGCAATGAAGGTACTATCTTCGTCATCGCTTTTACGAAGCTTTTCGTTAAATCTGTAGATGTCACTTACTTTATTAGCTGGTAAAGGCTGTCCTACACTCTTGGCATCGAATGAAAAATCATCACTGGGGAAAGAAACTGTAACGTGACCAGACTTATTGCGTTCATCATAGGCAGCAAGTTTTTGAGAAATACCTTGAATGAGCTTGCGAAGATTCTCTGTACTTGTAGATGTGTCCTTCTTATATTCTTCCAGATTTTTCCAGCCCTGATGCCTGACGCACCAACGGAATAGCCCCATGGCTCCAGCGATAGTGCTGCTAGTCAATCTTGTCTCTAGTTGCCGGATTGCAAATCCGCCAAATCCTTCACCGTAGTTATTATGAACTTCTTTGATTTTTTCTCGAATCTTCTCAATTAATTTCAAATAGGCTTCGCTTGCTTGGAGGGATAGACGTTCGATCGACAACTTTGGGAATAGACGTTGATCAGACCAACTACGAACATCATCCTGCTGCCGCCAAATAATTGCCGTAGATGAATTATCAGAACGTAAAGCTTTGCTTAATTCTTGTTCCTCAGTGAATTTGGGTAAGTATGCACTCTCAATCTCGGCAGTCTTATGTGTGAGTAGACGCAACAAGTTGATGAACTGAGATTTAGAGCGAAATGGGGTAGCACTCATCAATATAACTAACTTTGGAGGTGCAGAATCTTGCCAAAACTCTCCAGCGATCATTTGGTAAGCTGCTTCATAAGCTCTCGTTGTTGCTTTCAGTCCAATACGCTGCGGGCTAGTTAGTTCATCTTCGCTTGCACAATGATGGGCTTCATCAATGATTAAAATTTCAGGTTTAACTCCTTTAGGAAGCTTCTCCTTCTGTGCTTTTTTCACATAACGTCTCGCGGCATCCATGCTAGCAATATGAATTCCATCAGTACGATTGCCATATTCAACAAAAGATTTCTCAACTTGAACAATACTCTCACCATCTACGCCAGGAATAACTGACTGAAGCTTTAGTTTGACATCATCTAGAAGCCCACCTTTTGTCAAATAAAGACAACGGAGAGGTTTTGAGTAACCTTGTGCAACAAGCAAATCTCGTAATACTAAACCGACTTCAATTGTTTTCCCAAGTCCAACTTCATCAGCAATTAGAAGACGCTGAACTCGTGTCTGGTGAGTCTTCATATATTGCTGCAATTCTAACTGATGAGGAAAAGGATCTTTATCGCTGACAGTAATCCGACCTGAAAAAATGTTAGCAAGTAGCTCTAACGCACCGAGTCGCATTGCAGTTTTAGCTCGAGATGCTGGATTCAAGTCTTTCTCTTCAAGCACACTGCTTCCAGGAAGGTATGCCTTCTTTGGAGTCAACATCTCATCGATATTAAAATCACGAGATAACTTTTCCCAATCACGAAAGCTACTAAACGCTATTCCTCGACGCTGCGTTAATTCGTTTGGATTCGCAGGAGTACCGATGGTAAAGGCATAGTGAGAGTAAGCAGGTGCATTTGGGTTATCTGGGTCTGCAAGAACCAGATCCGAGTGATGACCACTTACAGAAGGAATCTCGAACAAATGATAGGACATATATACTCTTTGCCTGAAGTCTAAATTAGCCTTACCAGAATAGGTATACCTAATTTAGTCTACCTATTCTGAGGCGTCAATGGGGACTGTTAATTTTGTTTGGCTATGGTGTCTCCAACAGCCTCCAGATAGCCCAAACAGCAGATGAGTAGGCAATATCGCTACCAGTGATAGACTTGGAGCAAGACACTGAATTGCGATGGTGAGGTCAGTATGAACACAAAGTCCACTCAAGTGTTTGAGTTAACCCTCTCGTAAAAATTGCAATTGCTGGAAGATTTATGGGACAGGATTGCCCAAGCCCCGGAGCAAATTCCTGTGCTTGACTGGCAGAAAGAAGAGCTTACCAAGAGAAAGGCTGCTTATTTGCAGAATCCTGATTCAGGAAGTTCATGGGAAGCAGCCAAGGAGCGAATTCGTAACGGACAGTAATGCTCGGACGCTGTATCATTACAACTAGAATGGCTAACTCTCGTGTGGCAATCATCTTGGCATAGATAGCATCACCGCCGCTGTTTTTGCTGACGATCGCCCCGAGCTCGTACTGTCGCAAGAGCGATCGCTCGCGAGCAAGGGAAAACGGTCCCCGTTTCAGCAGCTTTCTGGAGAGTCACACAAGAGGAATAACCCCCCAGAAACGCCTCTTTATTCAACGGGGGATGAAGGCTGTAGCCCAGGTAAAGTCTAGCTTCTGACCGTCTGTCTCCCCTCCAGCTTTTCCCCATTCCCCCTCAATCAAAAAGCGGCAGATGACTGCCGCTTTCTCATCTCGCTTAAGACCAGAGAACGTTAGAACGTAAAGGTCGTGCGGAGAGTACCCACCCAC
>JBLNEP010000223.1:0-46005 GCA_050262755.1 Actinomycetota bacterium
AGGGACGACAAAAGCGAAAACTGGGTGAGTATTTTGGTTTGAATAATTTTGGAGTCAATTTAACCCATCTTTTACCCGGTGCAATTTCTGCGCTGGCTCACAGCCACTCCAAGCAAGAAGAATTTATCCTGGTATTGGAAGGTAGCCCAACGCTGGTACTCGGCGAAGAGGAATTTGTTTTGCATCCCGGTGACTGCTATGGATTTAAGGCAGGTACAGGGCTCGCCCATCAACTGATTAATCGTTCTGAGGAAAACGTAACCTATCTTGAAATTGGCGATCGCACGGAGGGAGATGAGGTGGAATTCCCCAATGACGATCTCAAAGCAACACAATTGCCAAATGGTGAGTGGGCTTTAACGCACAAAGATGGTCGCGCATATTAATGTCACTGCCTAACAACCGCGCTGCACCTGAACGTTTCGCTCGCGCATTGTATACTTAAATTTAATGCGAGTGTCCAATCGAGTTATGTTTGGTTTCACGTTACCGACTGATTCACAAGCAAGGATTTGGCAGTACCTAACCGAGTGAAGGGCGATCGCACTCCTTCCTGCTCCGCTTCCAGCAAGCGACGAAGCTGCATCGGAGCGGTACATTGCGATATAGGTTAATGTTGGATAAGCTCGATATAGGGGGTAGTATCCATCGTTTCTGACGTTGAATACATAGTTCGACTGCTTAGTTCTTGCTTGGGAATGCGACAAATCCACATAAAAATTTGTGTAATTAGATACCAAAAAATAAGGATCATCTAGTGAATTGGTAGGCAAAACAAATTTTTTTAGTTAAAATCAATGACAGAGCTAACCCTTGATAAGATAGCGAGGTTGAGAGTGGATATTTTTAAGCTTTTCAGTGAGCTTGGTGTTGATCCTAATGTTGCTAGTCAGTACCAAATACTGTGCCTTCCCGAAAACATTGAGAATCAGACAGACACTACTCAATTAGTAGATTCAGGGGAATCCATTACTTTAAGCAAAATTCTTAAAAAAGAAGGTGTCAAGTGTGCAAATTCTTATGACCTTGGATTGAGTGTTAAAACTTCAGAGCTTAGGGGAGTAGATTTATGGCTTGGCAGTATTTGGATTCTAAACCATGCAGCATTACCCTTACTTATTAGTGTAGTAGGTCGCTTACTTGGAGAAAAGATTCAGAAAAAGCTAGATGCTGCTAATCAACTAAAAGCGTCTCAGGAATCTGATGATTCCCAAGAAACAAAAGTTTATGCAGATATTAAAATTATAAAGGGAAAATTATCTAATGAGATTAAATATAACGGTGATGCAGATACTTTTCTAAAGATTCTTAAGGGTCTTCATGAGGAGCAACAATCCCCTTAAAACTATGACAGATTTTAAAAGCTATGTGTCTTCTCTAGCAGAGGAGTGGTTAAGACTAATGCAAAAAAAGCTATATCACGAGGCAAGCCAACTTTGCATTAACTTTCTGGAGAACTATGGCTCTGCATTTAAAGTACGTACTCTTAAAATAGATGAAGATGAATATAACAAGCTACTTGTTTTATTGGTATTTTTTAAGAGTTTACATGAGTATGTTCAGTTATGTCAAATAACTAATAATAGAAACTGGTCTAAGGATAATTCAACTGTAGAAAAAGTTTGGATAAAGTTATGTGATTGCAGAGAAAGGCTTCAATTTTCATCACAATATTGCCAGGGTGAAGCTATTGATCAAGTTCTCTCGAATTTAGACAGCTTAGAAGAGTTTTTCCGAGATGTATTTGGAAGCGGCTATTATCTCAGCCCTGGTATAGTAGCTGATCCAAGTTTATGTAACATTTGCAACCAAGACTGTAGAGCTTGTTCTCATATAGCAGGTAGAATGTACACTGGAAAAATCTGCTCTTATCAACCAGTTAATCCACAACTTAATCACATTGCTCTCGTAAAAATACCTAAAGACTTAAGATGTCGGATCTGGAGTTGGCAGATTAAAGATAATGAAGATGGAAGTATTAGAATTGATGATGCTTGTATCCTAACATCGTTTAGCGTTGATGATTTCTTGCATGATTCCAAAGCATAATTGTCGTGAGAACTGAGCTTTACAGGGTTGTACATCTCCATATTTACTAAGAGCCGTTAGTAAACGGTCAAAAACCTGCGTAGCAACAGACAGATGAAAGCCTTTGGTGGAGTTGCAAAATTGATCTGCTGCCACTTAACTTGGTCATTAAATCGCTATGTATGCGATAAGCACAGGTTGTAATAAAATAAAGGTAATCATTAGAGGTTCTAATTGGAACTTCCAGAGATTGCAGGTATAACCAATGCTTAGAGAGTAAAGTGTGACTGCTAGATTCACAGCTTGAAATCTAAGTTCGCGAGCGCATTGTATCCTTAAACTTAGTGCGAGTGTCCAATCGAGTCATGTTTGGTTTCACCTCACCGACTGATTCACAAGCAAGGACTTGATAGGTTCATCTCAACTTACAGCAAGGAGCGATCGCACTCTTTCCAATACTCCGCCTTGGTATACTCCGTGAAAGCTCCGCCTCCAGCCAACGGCAAAGTCCCATCGAAACGGTAGGTTGCGACATTAAGCTAATGCTGAATAAGACCAATATAGGGGGTGGTATCCAGCAAAAGTGACAAATAATACCCTAGATTTCCAGGATTAACTATCAGAAGCGATGGATAACACCCAAGAACCCGGACTTAACCTACAAAGTTTCTGTTGAATTCCTGAAAACTAGGATGTTGTGCAACACATATGACGGATAATCCTGGAAGGTAAGGGTATTATCCAGCCTATCTGCGGTTAAATACATAGTTAGACACCTTCCACTTGACTGTTAGACGCTGTTTAATATTCGTCGCGCAAAACTAAATTTACTGGCAAGCATGACTTCAGGATATGTATACATACTCACAAATGTTTCGCTACCTGGGATGATCAAGGTGGGACGCACTCTTCGTGATTCTCGATCAAGAGCGCGTGAACTTTTTACGAGTGGTTTGCCAACTCCGTTTCAAGTTGCTTTTGAGATTTTCTCAGATGAATGTGATAAACTTGAGACTGATTTTCATCAAGAATTACATGATTTTCGTGTATCTAATAATCGTGAATTCTTTAAATATCCGCTAGACAAAGCAATAACTTTGTTGCAAAACCTAAACAGCCCACCAGCAAGCAAAGAATCTATATTTCAAGCTGAAGATATTTTTGAGTCTTTGAAACAAAAATATGCGGCTTACCTTAGGCCTGATATTGTTGCTATTAGAATAGTTCAACCTCAAGGCAGGGTATGGCTTGAAATTACCCAAGAGCAAGAAAGAGCAGGCTATCTGAGAGATCAAAAAATAACTCGCACTGACCTAGGTTTCATCAGAGAGGGTAGTTATGATAGCCATCTATTTCGCCCAGAGGACAATGTCAGAGAAAATGCTAGAAAGTTTGTTAATGATTTTGATATCTATTCAATAATGATGACAACTGATCTATTTCATGAGTCAGCGTGTAAGGAGATTAATGATAAGTTCAATCGAAAAAAATAAGAGGAATGCAAATTTGAAATCGTGAATATTTATAATTTTTGAGCGTGTTAAGCCAGGTGTCTAACAATTCTGTGCAGCAGATTTACCGAAACTACTTGTGGTGTTGCAAAGACCCCAGCAACCGCTGACCAGAACTATTAGATCGCTATCTATGCGAGATCAGCTACAGGTTGTAATCAAATAAAAGCCGATCGTTAGAAGTTCTAATTGAAACTTCTAAAGATTCCAGGTATAACCAATGCTTAGAGAGTGAAGTGTAACTTCTAGATTCACAGTTTTAAATCTAATTTCGCGATCGCATTCCATCCTTCCACTTAATCCTATAGAGAGAGGAAAGTTTTACAATTGACTACATTTTCAGGTTATTTAATCTTGCATCCAATAGCCTCGGAATAGCCAAAAACAAGAAAATTTAGTGCCAAACTGTAACCCAAAACTTCATCCTTGTTTCCTCCTCATTCCGCTGTCACCGGAATGAAGAAGATTACTCAAGCTTGAAAAAGGATTTATCCAAAAATTCCCTTCCCATTTTTTGCAAATTCATCAACAGTTTGCTGCGATAATTCATGCAGAGCCATCGACTGTAATAACTCAAAGGGTAAGGTTAAATGATGAGCTCCTGCTTGTAACGTTCCCACTGCTTCTTCTCGCGACTTAATGCTAGCCGCTAAAATCTCTGTATTGCTGGCTTTAAGAACACTTGCCATCTCCCGAACCAGCGCAAAACCATCCCCTAACAATCTGGTGGCACGGTTGACATAGGCGATCGCATATTTTGCACCTGCCTCCGCTGATACCACTGCTTGTGCTGCACTATAAATAGCGGTTACTGCACAGGGAATTTCTGATGACAGATGAGCCACAACCTGAAAACCGGCTGCCGTTGCTGGAACCTTCAGCACAGTCTGCCGTCCAATTAATTCAAATGCTGCTCTTCCTTCTTTCACCATGCTATCAAAATCAGAGGTTGTTAATTGATAATAAAGTTCTCCGGCAGTGAGTTCTTTGAGGGTTTTTAGCGTCGCCTCTGGAGATAAATCACTCTTGGCTAAAAGCGTTGGGTTAGTTGTAATTCCTGTCACCCATCCGAATTGACGAGCCGCTTCAGCTTCTTTGACAATCGCTGAGTCAAGATAAAGAGCCATTCTGGTTTTCTCTCCTGCTAGTTTACGGTTTTCCGAACTGATTCTTTTAGTAAAAACTACTGCGATTCACTGAGGCGGTTAACCCAACCTAAAACAGCAAATTTTTACGGGTTTATACACCCATAAAACAACAAATTATCATAAATCTTGGCGAACAGACATAGCCACAGCTCTAGGAGTTGACAACTATCTACGGTCTCAAGGATTCCCGCTTCTGTAAGGATTTTCCCGGGTGATCCTTTTCCCAGTTCGTTGGTTGGATACCGGATTTTTGTTAAAATCAAAACACTACGCACAGCCCATAAAACCCAAGTGATTTGCAGCTTAATCAGGAGTGATAGCTATCACTCCTTGAATTGACGATTATCATCGCTGAACCTAAATTTTATCACTGAATCCCGGATTAAAGGAGGTCATACTTGTAGTTACTGGTATGCAGTTTCAAAAGTCAGGAGGTGGCTTAATTAATGACCACAGAATTTAACCAGCAGCCAGTCGTTTGTCAGAATGAATCAATGGTCAAGTTAAAGTTAGAAGCTCCTAATAGCAGCGAAATATTACCGACAGTGGCTCAGATCAACAATGAGCAGGGAGACACTGAAGCAAAAGAACCGGATGCTTTAAAAGCATTTGCTCGTGCTTTGATGGTGAGCTTGACTTGGTCAATGGCTGGACTGACTACTCGCAAGAAACCTTAATCATTGCTATTGAGCGACAGAGCATGGTACTTCAACGACAGTTCTACGATCGCCATAGTTCCCTCAACCCTCCGTCATTGTTAGCATCCCTGAATTCCCAACCCGACAACCCGCTTCCGTGGTTTCCAGGGTTGGCAATTCCAGGCGATCGCTTCCCCTCGTCCTCTCAGGAAACAGTGAAACTCTCTGCTTCGATCCCAACCGCCTCCGCAATTGAATTCAACCCCCGCTCATCCAATTTTTGCAACAACCCCTGTAGAATCCGCTTCACCATCCAGGGACCCTCATAAATCCAACCGGTATAAGTTTGAATCAAACTCGCTCCCGCAGCGATTTTCTCCCAAGCATCCTCTGCCGTGAAAACGCCACCCACCCCGATGATCGGCAATTTTCCGTGAGTTTCTCGCCAAATAAAGCGAATCACCTCTGTCGAGCGCTGGCGTAGGGGTGCGCCACTAATTCCTCCCGCTTCCTCTGCGATCGGTTTGCCAGTGGGGGGTAAGATCTGAGTTTTCAACCCGTCCCGGCGGATGGTGGTGTTGGTGGCGATGACTCCCGCTAATTGGTATTGCTTGGCTAATTCTAAGATAGATGCGATCGCCTCCCACTCCAAATCCGGGGCGATCTTCACTAAAATTGGCTTACTTCCCTGATTTTCTGCTTGCAAAATCTCCAAAATTGTGCTTAGCTGAGTGGCATCTTGGAGCGATCGCAGTCCCGGCGTATTGGGTGAAGAGACATTCACCACAAAATAATCACCCCAATTCTTCAGTTGCTTAAAACTGCCCAAATAGTCTCTCGCCGCGTCCTCGAGGGGTGTTACCTTAGATTTACCGAGATTAATACCTAAAGGGAAGGGGGAAGAAACAACAGAGGCTCCTCTCCGTTGGAGTCTAGCCTCAAATCTAGCTGCCATTGCAGCAGCTCCTTGATTGTTAAATCCCATCCGGTTTAGAGCTGCCTCGTCCGCCAGCAAGCGGAATAAGCGGGGGCGTGGGTTTCCTGGTTGCGGGTGCAGCGTCACTGTACCAAGTTCAGCAAAACTAAAACCAAAAGATGCCCAAATGTCAGCACCCACTCCGTTTTTATCAAATCCTGCTGCCAAACCCACAGGATTTTTAAAGTTCAGCCCCCAAAGTTTGAGCGCAAGGCGATCGCTTTCAAGTCCGAAAGATTGCTCGAATTGAGCCAAAGTCGAACTCAAAAGCGGGTTGGATTCAGCTCGAACTATCACTTCCAGAATCGCCATGATTTGGTCATGAAGCCACTCTGGATCGGCTTTTAATCCAGAGAACAAAAGGGGACGTACAGCAGCTCGATAAAGATCCAATAATTTATCCTATAGCTAATAATAAGGAAGTAAAAATTAAAAATGCTAGAGCTAAAACTAAAGTCTCAGCTTTATAAGCAAAACCTCAGCGATTTCCTCGCTTAAAGTCGATTTGCTTTCATTTTTAATTTTTAAATTATACAGAGTGTTGGGGATACTGGGAAATGGGTGATCAGCAAAGACCAAAGGATTTCGAGGAACAAATAGTCACCTTGGAGCGAGTCCTCCAGACCCTCCGAGAAGAGGAAAATGTGGAGGTGCTGCTGGAGACAACCCTCAATTACCTCGAAGCCGAATTCGACTACCAATTAATTTGGATTGGTCTTTACGACCGCTTGGATCATCGCTTATTTGGCAAAGGCGGGGTCGCACCCACAGGAGATACAACCTTCCTCAAGCAGCGCTTTAACCTCAATCCAGGAGACTTACTCGAACAAGTTGTCATTCAGCTACGACCGGTGGGAGTTCCCGACTTGCGGGAAGAAGCAAGGGCCGGAGAATGGCGCAAGGCAGCTCAACAGTTTAACATCCAGGGCACCATGATTTTTCCCCTGCGCTACAAGGACCGTTGCTACGGAGTCGCCTTGCTGGGGTCGGATGCTTGGGGAGTCTCCCCCAAAACCGGAGAAAAGGCGCAGATGACCCTGATTTTTGGGGGATTGGCAGCGGCGCTGTACCAAATCGAAGTAGATTGGCAGCGACAACAAGCGAAGCGCCCCGAAGTGCCACTGTTGGCGCTGATTTCGCACTTGAGCAGGATTCGCACCCTAGACCACTGCTTAGAGGCGGTTGTCGAGGAAAGTCACAAATTTATTACCCCAACCCGCACAAATATTTACTGGTTTGAGCGGGAGCGACGCTACTTCTGGCGCAGAGCGAGTAACCGCCAAATGGCGCCGGGATTGGGTGCGAGTCATCGACCGGCCTCCGGGATTACCGTGCAGGATTTAGGGGGATTTTATCAAGCACTGGCGAATGAGCAGATCGTGTGGATTGGAGAATCCCACAGTTCTCTGAGAACAGAACTGACGGGGCGGCTGATGCAGCAAATTCGAGCGCGATCGCTCTTAGCTGCACCCATCGTCTTAAACAATGAATTGTTAGGGTTTCTAGCGGTGGAGGGCAGCGAGCCGCGCATCTGGCTAGAGGATGAGAAAAATTTTTTGCGAGGGGTGGCGCAGCTTGTAGCGCTGACAGCTCCTTTATTTGAGATGGAAGGCAAGATTCGGCAAGCAGAGTTGGATCGGGATTTAACGGCGGGGTTGGCCCGGGCGATTTATACAGATCGGGATTGGCAAGCAACGCTGAAAAGTGTGGCGGATCAGGTGTGCGACCGCTTGCACTCGGAATATTTTCTGTTATTGCTACAAGGTACGGAGGTGGGTCAATTTGAGGTTGTTTGCCACTATCACCCCCGTAACCGTCGTATGGTGGCGACGCCGCTTCAGGCGCTGAGCGTGGCGGATCTGCACCTCTTGGAGCAAGGGGAAGCGGTCGGGATTGAGAATTGGGATGAAGACCGGCGGTTGCTCGCTTGGCGGGAGGCCTTCGCAGAGGTGGGAGTGCGATCGCTGCTAACGTGCAGTACGGGAATTCAGAAGCATGAAGAGGCGGTTGAGCAACCGGGGAATTCCAGTTTAGGGAATGCCACTGGGGAGGGAATATCCGGTTCACCCCTGAACTCGTCTCTGGAGATTGAGGGGTTGTTAGCGATCGGTCATGAAGCCACTCGCACCTGGAACCGTTCGGAACGGGAATTAATTGAGGTGGTGAGCCGACAGGTGGGTTTAATTTTGCATCAGTGGCAGTTGGTCGAACAAGTTTCCAAGAGTAGGGAATATCATCAGGCGCTCCAGTCAGCTTGGAGAATTGTGCAGCAAACCCACCAACTCGATCAGTTAGAACGCCGTTTTACCCAGCATATTGCTGCGACTCTCGGCTGTCCATTAGTGGCTTTGGTCACTTGGAGCCCAGGCCGACAGGCAGGTCGAATGGTTGCTTCTGCGGTAACAAATCCATTATTTGCGCTTAATTCTGATGTGGTGATTCCGGTGCATACAGATGCACTGATTCAAAAGGCTTTGTCGAGGAATGGGGTGCTGCGGGAGAATGTCAGTCAGTTACCAGCCACAACAAAGCGGTGGCTCCGCAGTCCGGCCTTGGGTCAGATTTTAGTGGCGGTGATGCGGACCGCAACGGAACACGAACCGGCGGGGGTGGTGTTGGTGGGAGAGATGCAAGGACATCGCTGGCCGGAGTTATCTGTAAATCTGGTGAGCATTCTAGCTAGTCAGCTTGCTTGGTCGCGTCGCTACTTGATGGCGCAGGGGTTGCTGCAATCGCAAAAAGAGGAGTTGGAGTGGTTGAATTGGTACAAGCAGCGTCGTTTGGAGGAGTTGTACCGAACGGTGGGAGCTGGGGTCAAGCAGTTAGGGGAGTTGAGCCAATCAGCTCCAGGAGTGGGTCGAGAGCAGAAGGATACACTGGCGACGCTGCGCTATCAACAATTATTGCGACAGATGGGAAATGCTTTAGCTTCCACGAATTTGTTGTTGAAGCAGGAACAGTGGCGTCTGCACACAGCTCAGGATGTGATTCCGTTAGCGAGTTTGCTGCGGCGATCGCTAGAACGGATCGATCCCCTGATTAAGCAGTCGGAACTGTCAATTGAGGTGCATCGGGAGGATTATCCTTCGCTGCCTTCGGGACAGGTTTTGAGCGTGCGCGGGGATGGAATGAAGTTGGAGTTGGTGTTATATGAAGTGTTGCTCACGGCTTGTCGTCGCTGTTTGGCTGGGGGGAAATTGGAGATTCGCTGCAAGCCGTTGGATGATAAGTTTTTAGAACTTTCGATTATGGATAATGGGGTGATTGAACCATTGTTGATTCATGAGTTGAATAGTGGTGCGATCGCTGATATTTTAGCTCCTTCAACCTTGGATAAGCCACCGGGTCAGCAATTGGTCATTTGTCAGCGGCTGATGCGACAGATGGGGGGAGATTTTTATATGGATCAATTAGAGAATGGGTGGGTGGTCTCACGGTTAATATTAGCACTGGGGAGTGCTGGAAGTTAAGAGATTTGACCGAGTGGTTTGAGTGAGAATCGCTGCGAGTTCTTTTTGGATGTATGCTAATGATTTAAGATTTAGGCAGTCCTTTTCTCCAACCCTCTTCCCAAGAGAGCATTCAGAATTCCCCTCTGTTTAAGAGGGTTTAGGGGGATCGAGTCCTCACTCATCACTGTCTAAGTTCTGTCACTTTCTTTGCAGCTTAACGCCCTGAATCGAATAATCCAATAACTCTACAGGGTGCATCAAGCAAACATCTTTCCCCTGTAACTGCAAATGCTTCTTAATTTGCAGCGAACAACCAGGATTTGCCGAGACAATTAATTCAGCTCCCGTATTCAATAAATTCTCCACCTTTTGCTGACCTAATTCGTCTGCAACTTCTGGCTGCAACAGATTATAAACTCCCGCACTACCACAGCACAATGCCGCATCCATCGGTTCCCTTAACTTCACCCCCGGAATTTGCTGCAATAATTGGCGAGGGGGCGAACTAATCTTTTGACCATGTAATAAATGACAAGCATCCTGATAAACAAGAGCCAATTCCCCATCAATGAGTGGATTGAGTTTCGCCGTGAGTCCCACAGTTGCTAAAAACTCCTGCACATCTTTAACTTGTTCAGCAAACTGCTTTGCTTTCTCCCGATATTGCGGATCGTCCTCTAAAATATGACCGTATTCTTTCAAGGTATGGCCACAACCGGCTGCATTAATAATGACAGCATCGACTCCCGTTCCTTCAAAGCTATCAATCATTTGTCTTGCCAATGCTTGCGCCGGTTTTGTTTGTCCTTGGTGTTCCGGTAAAGCGCCACAACACCCCTGAGTCTTGGGAATCACCACTTCGCAACCATTTGCCGTTAAAACTCGCACAGTTGCTTCATTAACGGGTGAGAAAAACAGTCTCTGTACACAACCCAAAATCATTCCAACTCGATACCGTTTTTCCCCTTGGGCCGGAATCACATCTGGCCAAGTATCCCGAAAAGAATCAGCCGTAATTTTTGGTAAAATTGATTCCATTGCTGCTAAGCGAGGAAAGACCTGCTTCAGCAATCCTGTTCTGCGTACAAGCTGCTGGAATCCTAATTTTTGGTAAATCAATAAAAGCCCTAATAAAGGTCGCAACCGCTGCGGATAAGGAAATAAATTAAAAATCAAACTGCGTAGGAGTTGATCGGGCAAACTCCGCTGATAATTCCGCTCGACTTGGTGGCGAGTTGCTGAAATCAAGCGGTCGTACTGCACCCCTGATGGACAAGTGGTTACACAGGCCAAACATCCCAAACAAGTATCAAAATGTTGAGCAGTTGCCTGATTCAAGGGTGCATCCCCCTCATTAATCGCATCCATCAAATAGATCCGACCCCTTGGCGAATCTGTTTCCTTGCCAAGGACGCGGTAACTCGGACAAGTTGACAGGCAAAATCCGCAGTGAACGCAAGTATCAATCAGCTTGGGATCGGGTGGTTGTTTCGCATCAAACCCCGGAATTTCTGGAGAGTGTAAATGCGGGTTTTGTGCCAAAAAATTACTAGCTTTCGCAGGGATTAACTCCCTTTCTTCAACAGTGTTTTTGTCTGATATCTGCATTTTTTTATTTTTTATTAGCTGCATCCACTTTTACCATTTTTTCCTGAATTTTATTGCAGACTCACGCTCCCCATTTTAGCTTCTTTCCCCTCATTAAACTTCCCTCACGAAACGATGAGGACTGAACAAATTTTCCGGGTCAAACTGCTGCTTAATCCGCTGTATTAATGCCAACGCATTCCCATTATAACCCCAAACTTCTAACCGCTGCTTGAGTTCCAAAGGCGCTGCTAAAATTGTCAAAAAACCAGCTTTTGATTCACACCAATGCCTGAGCTGCAACAACCGTTCCGGTGTCCCCGCCTCAAGGCGCAAAACCCCCAAACCACTGCCTGCATGAATGACAATAGTTTCTAGAGGAAATTCCTGCATCATCTCCACGGCTTGAGCGGGGAGCACTCCTAGTTTACAAATAATCGCTGACTCTCTCTCAGTTGTCCACATTTGTTGTTTTAATCGCTGCCACAAGTCAGCCTCATCACTCTCAATCCTCTCACTTCCCTGTAATCCTAATTGCTCACCAATCGCCAATAAACGAGCTGACTGTTCTTTAACACTTTCTGCCACACTTTGAAACCTCACCATCAATGCCTTTGTCTTAGCAACCCCAAGCTTCTCAGCGCAGGGTGCTGATAACAAATCAACGGCGGTCGGCGTCAAAGCTGAAGATAATAAAGTTTGAGTAGCCTTGGCTAAGGCGATCGCATCCCCACTCAACACCACCGTCCCCGATGCCTCCGGTAGAGGATAAACTCGCAGCGTTACTTGAGAAATGATCCCCAAAGTACCGTAAGCACCCGTCAACAACTTCATCAAGTCATAGCCAGCCACATTTTTAACCACTCGCCCCCCCGCCTTAGCAATTTTGCCATCATAGCGAACGAGACTAATCCCCAATAGCTGATCGCGAATGCCTCGATAGCGCTGTCGCCAAGAACCCGTGTCAGCAGTGGCAACAATACCCCCAATGGTTGCCTCTTCTGGATAAGCTGGATCGAACGCTAAAAATTGCCCGGCTGAAGCCAAAATTTGCTGTAACTCCCCAAACTTTACCCCTGCCTCAACAGTCACGGTTAAATCTCCAGCCGCGTGCTCAATCACTTGATGGAGACGTGCCGTAGAAATAGCCAGGTGAGCACCCTGGACTAAACCACCCCAATTCAACTTCGTACCACTTCCATAGGGCAATACCCCCCATCGCTGTTGATAGGCCCAACCCATCACCGCCGCCAGTTCTTCCTGAGTATGGGGAGAAACGATCGCTTGAATATTTTCCCCCGGTGCGATCGCCCCTGCGATCCGTCGTTGTCCCTCAGCCTCTAAATCCTGCCACTCAGAAAACCCAGTATCACTGACAATTGCTCTGAGTTCCTGTACCTTAGTGTAGTTGTCTGTAGAAAGTGATCTCATTAAAGTTAGATGATGTCCGATCGCAGAATGAGCAAAGAAAAGCCTAAGACTATTAAATATTAAGAAGGGCTGTGGCATGACAAAAAAAAACTCGCTTCCCTTGTCGCAAAACCGGCTTTCCATTGGAATTTCCGGCTTAGATGAAGTGCTTTGTGGCGGACTCATACCCAGACGAGCGTACCTGGTGCGGGGTGGTCCCGGTACCGGCAAAACCACCCTCGGCTTTCACTTTCTCACCGCTGGTGTCGCGAACAGCGAAACCACCCTCTTTATCACCCTAGGAGAAGCAGAAGCACAATTACGCTCCAATGCTCAATCCTTTGGCTTCTCCCTCGAAGGCATCTCCTTCCTTGACCTCAGTCCCTCTTCAGATTTTTTCACTGAGGTGCAAACCTACGATATTTTCTTACCGGCAGAAGTAGAACGAGAGCCCATCACTGCAAAGATTACGGAACAGGTACGAACCATCAAACCACAGCGAGTTTTCCTCGATGCCATGACTCAATTCCGTTACCTGTCCGCTGACCCCTGCCAATTCCGCAAGCAAGTGCTTTCTTTCCTGCGTTTCTTGGTTGAACAAGGAGCGACCGTGCTATTTTCTTCCGAAGGTAGCAATTCAATTCCTGACGATGATTTGCAATTTTTGAGTGATGGCATCATCGACTTGGAATTTACTGAAAGCAGTCGCAGTATCTGCGTCCATAAGTTCCGCGGTTCTAGCTTCCGCGAAGGACACCACTCACTCCACCTGACAGAAACTGGGATCGAAATCTTTCCTCGACTGCTACCCGAAACATTCCAACGGAATTTTGTAACGGAAGTCATTTCCTCAGGAATTGCAGAGCTGGATGAATTGCTACATGGCGGACTGGAACGGGGAACTGTCACCATTATCAGCGGTCCTTCTGGTGTGGGTAAGACCACCGTGGGTAGCCAGTTTATGAAGGAAGCAGCCGGTCGGGGAGAGCGATCGGCGATGTATATTTTTGAAGAGTCTTTTAGTACCTTGCTGCGTCGTTGCGAAAGCATTAACATTCCCGTCCGCACTATGCTCGACCAAGGTACTCTCTCCGTCATTCCAGTAGAACCGTTACTTTATAGTCCCGATCAATTTGCTTGCCTCGTGCGACAGGAAGTTGAGGAGAGAGGAACACAAATCGTGATGCTGGATAGTATTTCTGGCTATCAGCTTTCAATGCAGGGGGAAAAGTTAGTGAATCATTTACATAGTATCTGTAAGTACCTTAAAAATATGGGAGTGACCACGATCCTCGTGAATGAGATTGAAACCATTTCAGGGGATATCCAGGTGACAGAGATCGGAATTAGCTATTTAGCAGATAATATTATTTTTATGCGCTATATGGAACACCACACCCCTCAGAGAGTGGAGGTTCGTAAATCCATCGGAGTTATGAAGAAACGGGTAAGCGACTTCGAGAAAACTCTGCGAGAATTGGAGATTACTCGCTACGGTCTCAAAGTTGGCAAACCCATGATGAACCTCAGCACTATCTTGAGCGGGATCCCGGTGTGGCCGGAGTTAGAGCCTAAGAAATGATAGGGTGTGGCTACTCGCTTTCGTAAGCAGAGCTCATTGTAGACATCGCACCTCTCTACCCAGTATCGGAGCTAGTCACGCTATGAGTACCAACTCATCAATTCTTGCGATCAACCACAACCACCAAAACTTACAATTGCTAGCACAGTTTCTTGAGCGAGAAGGATACCCAATCGTAAGAGTTTCTCGCCTCGAATCCTTCGAGGATGTACTGAACCAAACTGTTACCTTTGGCATGGCCTTAGTAGATTTATCTGGGTTCGATCGGCGGATTTGGGATTGCTGCGAACAATTACGAAGTCAACAAATTCCGTTTCTGGTATTATCGCCCAAACCAAGCAACACCCTGCAACAAAAATCTTTGTCCCACGGCGCTCGCAGGATGTTAGTAAAACCTTTGATAGTTCGAGAGTTGCTGCTCATCATTACAAGTATCATCAATAAATCTAACTGATTAAATAGGGAAGGAAAGCTGATGTTTTGATAAAAAAATATATTTGCCACTTATACCTTGATTGAATTGCAATTATTTGCCAATAGATTTTCCGATTAAATCAGGAAAATTTGTTAATTTTTAATGCTGGATCCGCTTAAAAAAGGTGGGGGATTTTGCTGCACAGTCAGAATTTGGTATCCTAGACAAATGACTAGACTGACAGATCGCCGAATTTTCAGTAAAAGCCAACTGGAAGCGAGGAGTCAGTTGTCACGAGGGTGGTCTATTCTTGGATAAAAATTAGCCAAGCAGGAACGAACAAGACAAAATGGATCGAAGACCCTTTCTGTTGTTTACCTCTTGCCATTAGAGATCTAGCAATGAGTACCATTCTGCTCCTGGTTGCTCAAAAAGAAAACCGCCGCCTGATCCTGGAATGGCTGAAAGCACACTACCAAGTTTTAGTTCCCCATCCTGATGCTGAGCCTGGAGAAGAACTTCCGGCTGAACATTTCGACCTCTGCATTGTCGATGGTCTTGCGCTCAATTACTACTGGCAACAACTACAAACTAGAAGAGAGAGAGAGAAACCTGTGTTGTTGCCAATTTTATTCATTACCTCACGACAGGGGACCAAACTCAAGACGCGACAGCTATGGCAAATTGCAGATCAGTTACTCGTGAGTCCCATTGAGAAACAGGAGTTGCAAGCGCAAGTGGAAGTGTTATTGCGATCGCGCCGTCTTTCGCTGCAACTCAAACTTAACCCTGGCGCTGCTGAAGAGTTTGATACAGTGAGGGAATCTCAAGCAGTGGCCCTCTTGCAGTTAGAAGCTGATTTAACCAAAGCCTTAGAGTTACAGCAATTTCATGTTTATTACCAACCCATTGTTTCGTTGTACAGTGGTAGAATAGTAGGCTTTGAAGCATTAGTACGCTGGTCTCACCCTAAGCGTGGTTTTATTACCCCAGATGTGTTTATTCCAGTTGCAGAAGCAACAGGATTGATTGTGCAAATTGATTTATGGGTCTTGCGGGAAGCCAGTCGTCAGACGCGCATTTGGCAGACCGCGCTGTCTGGAACTTCTGACTTAAAAATCAGTGTAAATTTTTCGAGCCAGCACTTCT
The DNA here is from genome assembly GCA_050262755.1 of Actinomycetota bacterium. Taxonomy (GTDB): domain Bacteria; phylum Cyanobacteriota; class Cyanobacteriia; order Cyanobacteriales; family Microcoleaceae; genus JBLNEP01. The sequence continues at coordinate 15,897 of JBLNEP010000223.1, forward strand.
CGCGAGTGGGATTAAGTGAGAAGATCGAGCAAGTTTTGAAAGAGGTGAATTTAGATGCGGATAGTTTAAAACTAGAAATTACTGAGCGCTCCCTCTTGAAGGATATGGATATTAATAACGTCACTTTTGAGCAAATTAAATCCTTAGGAATTGAGTTGTTACTAGACGATTTTGGAACTGGATATTCATCCTTGAGTTACTTGCATAATTTACCGATTGATGCTTTAAAAATAGACCGTTCTTTCGTGATGAGAATCGGTAGTATCGATGCCAATAGCGAGGAAATTATCCACTCAATTTTGCAACTGAGTCAAAATTTAGAAATGTATACAATTGCAGAAGGGGTAGAAACTTCTGAACAACTTGCTCACCTCCGCGAGTGGGGGTGTGAATATGGGCAAGGATACTTTTTTTCGCGACCGTTGGATAGTGCGACAGCCTGGGAATTAATCGCAGCGAAGCCACATTGGTAGGGGAAAAGGGGGAAAGGGGAGAAAGGGGAGAAAGGGGGGAAAGGGGAGAAAGGGGAATTAGCCTACGACTATTTGACTCACAAAGGGGTGGGAAAACTGGCATTTTCTACCCGAAATTCCGATCGCACTGATGGTAAGGATTAAGAAGGCAGAATGTGAGTCATTACTCTGCTAACTCATCTGAGAGTTCGCTTAACTACTAATAGTCCGTAGTTCCTAATCGCCAAACCCCAATTAGGGCTTGCTGAAACAAGCGAACACCTACATCGCTCGAGGGTCCATTCGGTCTGAAAACTCCTCTCAAGCGCTCCCAAATCTGGTGCTAGACCTCAAAACGTTTTCCCTTTCCCCCTTTTTTCCCTTTTTCCCCTTAAACGATATAGGGGGAGCTAATCGACTTCGCCCGACCGGTCGCCACTAAGATTTGATAAATCAAGGCTGTAATTTCAGCACGAGTAACGGGCACAATGGGATTGAGTTGAAGGCGATCGGGGTAATTAACTACGATGTGGAAATCAGTTGCTGTGGCGATCGCCTTAATCGCGTAAGTAGGAATTTGGTCGCGATCGCGGTACACATTCACCGAATCAGGATTTCCCCCTGTCATCGCTAAACCATTCACCAAAGACACCAAGGCTTCAGTACGAGTTAAATTCTGATCCGGACGGAACTTTAACCCCGGAAACCCAACCAAAAACCCCGCCTGATTTGCCTTTAAAATCGCAGCCCGACCCCAGAAGCTGGCAGAAACATCTATGAAATTTGTCGCTGGGTACTTGGGAGTCAGGTCAAAAGCCTTTGCCAGCAAAGCCGCATATTGAGCACGGGTTAAATTATCGTCCGGCTTAAAAGTACCATCCGGAAACCCGCTAATCATCCCCAAATCTACCAACCCATTAATAAAAGCTTCTGCCCAATGACCCCCTGTATCTACAAACTTCGCTCCACTTAACTTGCTAGCCGCAGCTTGCACGGCTTTAAAAGCATTCACCTTACCATAGCCAAACCAATCACTCCGGCCGGAAGAGTCATAAGTCCCCATGCGGATGCCTAACTGCGGGTCCGGGTCCGGATCGACGATCTTGTCAGTCGTTTGCTGGATGATGGTCCGCACTTCTTGCGCCGTCAAGTTGGGGTTCGCTGACAGCACTAAAGCTGCAACACCAGCGACAACGGGAGTGGCACTGGAAGTCCCTCCAAAGTAAGCGGTGTAATCCCCAGGATCGTAACCACTCGACCCGACTCGGTCAGTGGTGAACACCCCTAAACCAGGAAGCGTCCCGGTTACTTCCGGGGGTGTGCTGACAAATCCAGTTTCTTGCAGCCACATCCCTGGGGGGGCGTTGTTGCTGGGAGCACAGACGGAAATACCACTGCCCCAATTACTGTAGGCTGCTTTTTTATTGAGGGAGGTGCAAGCGGAAACCGTGATCACATCAGGGTGTACGGTGAAACCAGCTAACCATTTGGTTTGACCGCTGATGATATTTTTTGGCCAGCCTTGTTCGTTGACAGTACCATTGACAGGGCGGTTGGCGTTGCCCGCTGCGAAGACAATCACGCAGCCTTTGCCATTGCGGCCTTGGGTGGCAGCTTTCGTAATCACAGCACTTTGCCGCAAGGAGAGGGGGAAGTACACGGCACTCGGTCCCCAACTGCAAGAAACCACAGAGGCTCCTTTATCGATCGCCCAGTTAAAGAGGTCCTCGATCGAACCATCATCAAGGAAACCGGTCGTCCGAATTGGCATCAAGGCGCAACCAGGCGCAACGCCAACGATTCCTCGGCCATTTTCTTCGGCAACGGCGACACCCGCACAAGCAGTACCGTGATTGTCGCTGTCGGCGATGGGTCTGGGATCGTAGTTGTTCTCTTTTAAGTTGAGAGGAGAGACAATTTTGTTGGACCCTTGAAAGTCAGGGTGGTTGAGGTCAACGGAATCGTCAGCGATACAAACAATAACTGAGCGATTACCGCGAGTGATGTCCCAAGCTTGCTCGGCGTTGATATGGGAACCGGTCACGAGTTGGTTGCCGCCTCGGTTATTGAGGTACCACTGCTGAGGATAGAAGGGGTCACGGGGGGTGTAGTGTTGCTGAGTTTGGACGATGATATTGGGTTCAGCGACTAGAACTTCTGGATAGCGTGTTAAACGATTAGTGATTTTAACGGGGTTTTCTTGAGCTTCTTTGGTAACTTCACACACAAAGGTGTTGGGGATGCCTTCTACTGGTCGGACAATTCTAACGCCGGCAAAGGATGCGATCGCAGCACGGGCAACATCATCAACCTTTGGGTCAAATTGAATGGTAATTTCGTCGCTGAGATAGAAAAAGGTTGCTGAATTCTTGATTGGGTGGTAAACATGACTGGCAAAAGCAACTGCATCGCTAGCACGAGCTGCGGCCATTGCTGCGTCTAACTGAGCTGGACCGACTTGAAATTCTTCTAATTTGCTCTGAGGTACGTGGCGTAGCAGTTTGGCTGGGATCTGCGACGCCCAATCCTGCGATGCTGCACCTTCAGGGGACAGGCGGACTGTAAAGCGATCGCTCACCTTCGAGAGTACGATTTCGTCGCCTCCCCGTTGCAAAACGATCCCGATACTTTCATCGGGAACTCCTATACCCTGATACTCTTGCATCGATGTGGCGGATGGATTGACAGAATGGGTCATCGGGAATACACCTCTATCGTTAAGACTTAAGTCCTTTTCTATAATCCCAATTCCAGAGCACCGATTCGGCATACTTCTGAAGCCGGGAAGCAAACAAGGTTGCAGCAGCGGGAAATCAGGAGAGTTCAGAGCTAATAGCTAGGAGTTAGGAGTTAGCTGTTGTGCGATCGCCTTTCTTTCAAAACTCATCGCTAATCTCTTTTCTTTCCTTTTTCCTGAGAGTTTTGGAGCTTGGGAGCTTTGTCTTCAAATCTTGAGCTTTGGACAAAGTTATTGTAAATTGACTCGGTTGGGTCTTCAAGTGGTAGAATCGCCTCAAGTTTAGTTTTACTTTTTGCCGCCAACGCGCCAGTGACTTCATGGTTTACTCTGGAACTGTTTGCCTTCTCCGCTCTGCCGCTCGGATTTCCCTAGCGGTGATGGTCGCTTTAACCCTGCTGCCCTCGCTCCACGCTCAGGCACAGCAACCTGCTCCGCCAGAGAACCGCGATCGCTCCGACCCCACGGACCCCACAGATCCAAACAATTTCCGCCCTTTAACGCCAGATAGCAACCTTCTCAGCGTCCAGGGTGGGCAACGTTTGATGACTGAAGCTGGCAGTGCAATTTCTAATCAGAACTATACTGAGGCAGCTCAAAAACTCCAAGAGGCCCGCCAAGTCTTTAATCAGTTGTCTAATTTCTATCAACAACTAGCAACTAGCTTTTCAGGGATTGATAATCGCCTTTCTGATGGAAACCGCACTAAAGCCTTAGAAACGGCTCAAATGCGAGATGAAGCCACCTATCGACTCGCGTTGGTGCATCGAGCGCAAAATAAGCCTGAACTAGCAGTACCGCTTCTGATTCAGATTATTCGTTCTCAACAACCAACCCGTGATTTAGGCAAGAAAGCTTATCAACAGTTATTAGAACTAGGGTTTGTTGATTCTCCCTATCCCCGCCCCCCTCGTGATAGTCAACCTAGCCCTCAACCGAGTCCTCAACCGAGTCCTCAACCGAGTCCTCAGCCAAGGTCGTCAACTAAATAATCTAAAATCAAGAAAGCAGCAATCTTTTAAGGAATGTAATGGTTAACCCAGAGCAAGTTGAAGCGATGATTAAGGCAGGATTGCCTGACGCCCAAGTACGAGTTAACGATTTGACTGGTGGTGGCGATCACTACGAGGCGATCGTCATTTCTTCAGCATTTGAAGGGAAAAGCCGCGTCAAGCAGCACCAACTGGTCTACGGTACGCTAAAAGAGGCAATGGCTACAGAAGCTATTCATGCTTTAGGCTTGAGAACCTTTACTCCCAAAGAATGGGAGACAGAAAATCAAGTTGCTTAGTGGGAAATAGGGAAGAACTTGGTTGGGAATTGCAACTGTTGTTAGCAATGAACAGCTTATTCTCCATCTCAGCAGTAAACTCTATCTCATTCCCAACCTCAGAGTTACTCTGGCATCTAGAGAAAAAGTTGTGTACCCTTTGTGCCTGTTCTTTCTCTGGGCGCTTGCCTTCCTTTTCTAACTGGCAATTGAGGTTCTAAATAGTTTTTCTGACTAACAACAACCAAGCAAATTGAGGCAAAACTATGACTACCACTGTACACGACCGTATTGATAACTTGGTGAAGCAGAACAAGATTCTGGTATTTATGAAGGGGAATAAGTTGATGCCCCAGTGCGGTTTTTCTAATAATGTAGTGCAGATTCTTAACACCTTGGGCGTTCCTTATGAAACCGTAGATGTGTTACAAGATCCTGAAATTCGTCAGGGAATTAAGGACTATTCCAACTGGCAAACCATTCCCCAAGTTTATATTAGTGGGGAGTTTGTTGGTGGCTCAGATATTATGATCGAGCTGTATCAGAAGGGCGAATTGCAGCAACTGCTGGAAGTGGCTTTAGCTTCCTAATTCCCTCTTGAATTTTGTTCCCCACTCTCCAGGGTGGAGCGAAAAGGAGCCCGCCTAGGCGGGCTTTTAAATTAGGTTTTTACGATCCTCAACTCTGTTAATTATTCAAATTCATTGAGGAGTTGCACAGAAAAAACAATGAATTACGAACAGTTTCAAGAAGAGTTAAAAAAAAGTTATCGCAAAGATTTGTCAGAACGAAAAACCTGGTATAGTGACGTAGCAGAAGCTTATAATCAAGTCAGACCCCGCTATCCTCAGGCACTCATTAATCGTGCTGTAGAATTAGCTCAACTGCCAGCAAAAGCGACGATTTTGGAAGTAGGATGTGGACCAGGAAATGCGACCCTTGCCTGGGCTCAACTCGGCTTCTCAATGCTTTGCTTAGAACCTAGTCTAGAGGCTTGTCGGATCGCCCGACAGAATTGTCAATTGTATCCCTCTGTAGAAATTAGGAATACATCATTTGAAGAGTGGGAACTCCAGCCTGGGCAATTTCATGCGGTTCTCGCTGCCAATTCTTGGCATTGGATTCCACCGGAAATTAGCTATGCAAAAGCAGTGGAGGCACTACAAGAGAATGGTTCTCTCATATTGTTGTGGAATCTGTCACCTCAAATTCCCGATGAAGTGTACCAAGCATTGAAGGAAGTTTACCAAGCGCAGGGAATATCTCCTCAACGATATGAAGATCGAAAAACTCAGGAAGAAATCCTCAGTTCATTCGGGCAGATGGTGATAAATTCTGGCCGATTTGGAAATCTCATCTCCGAACATTTGCCTTGCGAACTTAGCTATAGCATTGATGATTATTTACTGCTCTTAAATACCTTATCGCCCTATAGAGGATTAGAGTCAAACAGACGTGATGCTTTGTTTCAAAGTTTAAGGGAAGTGCTGGGGAAAATTTGTGGCGAGGCTGTTTCGATTTCCTTTCTGTCTGCCTTTCAAATTGCTCAAAAACGACCGCTCACTTTCTAACCTTCATCGTGATTAACAACGGGAAAAGGGGGGAGGTTAATTCAGTCATTAGACTCTGGAACTGTATTTTGCCAAGAAACTTTTCCGGCTAAAATTATAGGGTGAGCATTGCCCACCCTACTGCTTTTTTCATACCGGAATTCACTCATACTCCCTATTAAACTACAGGAAAATAGTCAATAGTAGTCTGATTCAGGTTGAGGCTGAGGCATCTCAAAATTAGAGGGGTCGTGAATATAGCGGGTTGCTTCTTCCTCTAATCGATTGATCAGGTACGGTTCAATGACGCTGGTATGCCTGAGAGCGGCTAAATAGCCATCTAAGTACAACCGGAGATCGTCATAGCGATATCCTCGATTCCACATCTCGACGAGGGCGTCGGTGAGTTTTTGGTAGTGCCGGATAGTACGAGTGTCTTGAAGCATAGTTGAGGTTGGGAAATTGCTTGATTTTTATATAGGTTAGACGATTGGGGGATAAACAGGTTTCACTATGGCTGACTTAGCTGAGGCTGGGCGGTGGTTTAGGGTTCACCGTGTCTGTAATTAAGCGATCGCTTTGCCTTGATACCCTCAGCAATATCTTTCGGGGTGATATTAACCAGCTCAGGACTGAGTTGAATTTGGCAGTCTTTTTAAATTCAAGCTGTAACTGCCTGACGGCTGGTTGGAGGGATTATAGTTTCAGAAAGCTATCTTGTCAACTTTCCTCAGATTGGGAAAGACGCAATGATTTTAGAATGATTTAAAGATTGGGTCATAGGCATGAGGCAAGAGGTGGATACTTACCTTTATTCTAAGACAACCAACTGAAAGCTCTACCCTTTCTAGGGAGTGAGCATTGAGAGTTGACCGAATCTTTAAAAATCCTCTGTCAGAGCGATCGCGAGCTTCATATACAGAAGAGCCTTGGGTAGCGAAGGTTACAAAACCCTGACAAAACCTTTGATAAGGTGGTAGCAATCAGTGATAAGGGAAGTTCGCCTCTGTGGGATCTGCTTGTATTTCAATTGTGGAAGGGAATCCGCACCTGCGATCGCTCTTAGGCTGGCATCTACAGCAGGTTGGTCATTGGGTGCATCAATCACCCGATATCCACCATGCCAAAGAAGTGTTTTATAACCGCCAGCCAACCCTAGTCATCTTGGATGCGGAACTCCCTGATGGAAACGGAGTAGAATTTTGCCGTTGGCTTCAGCAACAGCAACACTCACTCATTCTTATGCTTTCAGCTCGTACTTCGGAAGCCGATATCGTCGCCGGTTTGAGAGCTGGAGCTGACGACTACCTGACGAAACCGTTTGGGATGCAAGAGTTTATGGCGAGAGTTGAAGCTTTGATGCGTCGCCATCGAACAGTCATCCCGCCGGCAACGCTGGATTTTGGGGACCTCAAAATTGATTTGGTGCAACGCCGTGCCCGGATGCAAGGCGAACCCGTCGATTTAACTCCCCAAGAATTTAGCTTGCTCTATGTCCTCGCTCAAGCCGGAGGTGTGCCACTCTCTCGCTCAGAGTTGCTGCGCAGAGCTTGGCCGGATTCGATTGACAACCCCCGCACGATTGATACTCATGTTCTCTCGTTGCGGAAAAAAATCGAAATCGACCCCCGACAGCCGAGTTTGATTCAAACCGTTCGCAATGTAGGTTATCGGCTGAATCTGGAAATGCTCAATGCTCATGAATGGAATCTCCCGATTAAACAAAACCGAGCTGTGCGAGCTTAATCGCCAGAGCCAGGGAGCAGGAGGCAACCCTTTCTCCTGCCTGCTCCCTGCTACTCATTCCATTCTTCGGCTTGCTGTGCTTCTGCCTGAATTAAATTCTCTCGCAACCCTAACCAGTCGATTTGGTGAGAAGGTTTGTCTTGAATCAACCTTCCGCCTTGCAAGTGCAGGACTCGCGTACAAAATTGTTGGGCTAGGTCGAGTTGATGGTTGGTCATGAGGATCGTCGTCTGCTGGTTAGCCAGTCGCCCGAATCCTTGTAAAACTTGAGCGGCTTTACCTGCATCTAAAGCAGAAGTTGGTTCATCTAAAAGTAAGATGTGAGGTTGAATCGCACAAGCACGAGCGATCGCGACCAATTGTCGCTGTCCAACTGATAATTGCAACTCCGTTCGCTCTCGCCACTCCTTCGGGATGTGCAGTTGTTCCATCCAATCGCTGAGACGTTGCTCAATTTCCGGCGACTGAAGACCCCGCAATCTTAACGGATAAGCGATCGCCTCTGCGACTGACATCCCCAAGAGCTTCGATTCTTGCAGCACCAGCACCACCTGTCGCCGTAACTCAAGGACAGGTATTTGTTCATAGTTGCGATTTTCTAGATAGATCGAGCCACTCGTTGGACTGATGAGTCGGTTCAGCAGTCGCAGTAAAGTGCTTTTACCCGCTCCCGATGGGCCCACCACTGCCACGCGCTCGCCGGCTGCGACTGTGAAGGAAAGATTCTCTAACAAATAATTAGAACCGAGCGCTGTCGTTAGGTTGACACCGTCGAGTCGCAGTAGAGGCGAACTCGGAATAGTTGACCCGTTACTCATTCTCTCTTTGCTAAATCGAGCCGTTTGTTCTTACACCTTGCCCGTTGTTTAGCACTCCATATTTTCCCAAAAGGTCAACTCTAGTGTACCGAAGTTGCACCTGCTTTTTTCAACTAGGGCGGTTTCGTTCTACCAACGCTCTAGTCCGCTAGAAGTTGCAACCCCTGTCTCACAGTCAAAGTCCCTGGAACTGGACGAAAAAGCATTGACTCTCACAGAGTCGGTTGCCACCCACTTTGGCAGGGAGGAGATGGAAATCGCCCACCTTTTGAGAGGGGGAGTTTCCGGCTGTGTCAATCAGATGGTATAACGCTGACAGTAGTAAAAAAACACTGCTCGCTCCTCCCTCAGGGTTGCAGTTAGGGAGAAGCTCAGGCGATCGCGCTGGCAATTCACTCGGATTCATTCCTCTGAACTGTCCAGCAGCCTTTGAGCATTGATTAATTTTTCGATCGAGATTTTGGTAAATTCAATACAATCTCGATCAGCGCACCAAGCTTAGCACTTGGTCAAAAACCTGGAGCTGTTTTGCCACCCCTGACCAGGCGAAAAACCATGCAAATCCCCTTGAATTCTGGTAGCCTTAACCAAAACGATCCTGAAGGCGAGTACAGCGTCAACTTAAAACAAAGCGAAGAACGATATCGAACATTAGTGGCTAACATTCCGGGTGCTGTCTACCGCTGTACTTACAATTTAAACGATCCGTTGACTCCCCCAGGACGAACGATGGTGTTCTTGAGTGATACCATTCAGGAGATCGTAGGCTATTCTCCCTCTGACTTAGTTCATAACCGAGTACAACTTTTTGCTAACCTCATCCACCCTCAAGATCGAATCCGAGTGGAAACTGCGATCGCGAAAAGTGTGGAAATTAGACAACCTTATATCCTCGAATACCGCTTGATCCACTCCGATCGGGGGATTCGCTGGGTTTATGAAAAAGGTCAGGTCATTGAGGAGGAAGTCGCGAGGGAGTACCGTGAAGAAACATCTAGCGTTAAGCATCGCGCTTCCGACCCGATGCTTTACCTGGATGGAGTCATTTTAGATATTACCGAACGCAAACAAACAGAAGCAGAACTTTCCCGCTTGGCTTTGGTCCCTCAACACACTCAAAATTCAGTGATTATTACTGATGCGGATGGTGGCATTGAATGGGTGAATCAAAGCTTTACTCGGATGAGTGGTTATGTGCTAGCAGAAGTTCGAGGGAAAAATTTAGCAGAGGTTCTCCTAGGAACGAAAACCGATCCGGAAACAAGGGCTCAACTACAAGCTGCGATCGCGACCCGAGAACTGTTTGAGGGGGAAATTTACCATGATGCCAAAGATGGTCAGGGATATTGGCTGTCTGTGGCAATGACGCCCATTTACCAAGAACCGGGTGAATTCCAAGGATTGATTGCGGTCGCTAACGATATTACCGCAGTCTATAACAAGCTGCACCTACGCGAGCAGACAGAGGAAGCATTGCGACAGAGTGAAAGTTACTACCGCTGCATTGTGGAGACTGCATCTGAGGGAGTTTGGATATTTGATACTGAGAGCAAAACGACTTTTGCTAACAGTCGGATGGCGGAAATGCTCGGTTATTCGGTAGAGGAACTGCTGGGGCGATCGCTGTTTGAATTTATCGATTGTGAAAGCCAAGCGATCGCTCAAACTTATGTGGAACGCCGTCGCCAAGGCATCCGAGAACGCCACGACTTTAAATTTATCCGTTCTGATGGCTCCCACCTATGGGCAATTGTATCGGCCACGCCGTTGTTTAACTCTCGGGGTGAGTTTGCGGGTGTCTTGCGGATGATTACGGATATTAGTGATGTCTACGACGAGCTCCGCTTACGCAAGCAAGCGGAAGCTGAATTACGCGCGACCCTGCAAGAATTAGAGTTTGAAAAATTTGCCTTGGATCAGTCAGCGATCGTAGCAATTACTAACGATCAGGGCGTGATTACCTATGCTAACGACCAGTTTTGTGACATCTCTCAATATAGTCGCCAAGAACTCATTGGCAAAACCCATCGCATTGTCAATTCTGGCTATCACCCGTCGGTATTTTTTGAGAACTTGTGGTCAACGATTACTCAGGGAGAAGTTTGGCATGGAGAAATTAAAAATAAAGCGAAAGATGGTACTTTTTATTGGGTCGATACTACCATTGTCCCGTTTGTAGATGATAACGGTAAGCCCTATCAATATGTAGCCATTCGGAAAAATATCACCGATCGTAAACAAGTTGAGGAAGCACTGCGGCAATCCGAACAGCAATTGCGTGCAAAAAATCAAGAACTTGCCCATGCTTTATATGAGTTGCAGCAGACCCAAACGATGATGGTACAGAATGAAAAAATGGTGAGTTTGGGGCAATTAGTGGCAGGAGTTGCTCACGAAATTAATAACCCAGTCAGCTTCATCTATGGAAACATTATGCACGCTGACGAATACTTTCAAGACTTACTGCGACTCGTCCAAATTTATCAACAGGAATATCCACAACCGACGCCTAATATTGAACAAGAACTGGAAACGATTGACTTCGATTTTTTATTTAAAGATTTACCCAAGCTTTTAAATTCTATGAAGATTGGAGCGGAACGCATCCGCCAGATCGTGCAGTCGCTTAGAAATTTTTCTCGCCTCGATCAAGCCGAGCAAAAACAAGTAGATATCCACGAAGGAATAGAGAGTACCTTACTGATTTTGCAGCATCGTTTTAAGGAAACAGCCGGTCATCCCAAAATTGTTTTGATTAAAGAGTATGGAAATCTTCCTCTTGTGTCTTGTTACGCTGGACAACTAAACCAGGTATTTATGAATATTATCAGCAATGCAATTGATGCTCTAGAGGAAGCGATGGAGAGGGGAGAGTGGGTATCAGAAGATTTATCTTCGGCGGATTATTGTCCCTCGCCGACTATTTGGATTCGTACAGAAATTAAGCATGAAAAGAAGGAAAGGTTATCATCAACAGCAGAAAATTTAGAACAGCCAATTTGCGGAAATTGCGCCCTTCAAGCTTCATCTTCATTGGTTCAGTCTCAAACTCATCCTTCTTATATTGTGATTCGGATTTCTGACAATGGTCCGGGCATCCCCGTCGAAGTTCAGAAAAAGCTTTTTGACCCATTTTTTACTTTGAAAAAACCCGGAAAAGGAACTGGTTTAGGCTTATCTATTAGCTATCAAATTGTTGTTGAAAAACATGGAGGTCAGCTTCAGTGCCATTCCGAACCGGGTCAAGGGGCCGAGTTTATTATTGAGATTCCGATCGATCGGGAAGCAAGTAAGGGTTAATTGGTTGCTGATTGCTTCTCAGTTTGTAAAACTCCCTAAAATTGGAATAATTTCACCCTGAATTTACCTAAAAAATTCTATCTAATTCGATTTTTATAGGCTGATTGGTAATTGGGTAAGGTCTGCAATGGTTAAGCAAAAGGAGATAATAAATTAAGTGATTTCCTTCTGTCATTCCTACAGTTGGGAACTGCTGTCAATACTCTTTAACGCTGTCATGAATGATGAGTGTTATTTTTTTTAAGGCCTTTATGCTAATTATTTTTAGGCCAAATGTACAATGGCAATGCAGCAGGGAAGTGAAAAGATAAATAATAAAGAGATCTGAACCCTCAGTCAGTCGCAAAACATCGCTGTCTCTCGGGAACTGGAATGATTCATCGTGATACTCCTACAACCTACCCATAAATCAGCTCTACTGGTATCAGGAAGTGATGGGGAAATATCGTGTTTTAATTAATTCCAGGCTAGGAAAGATAGACAAAAAACAATTGATTATCAAGTTTTGTTTTTCAAAATAACATTTTTATTGAGTTTTATTATCACGTTATTGAGAGATAATTTGAAGCATCAGGATGAATTTATTTATTTCTATGTTAGAAAATTTAAAAATTCTAAATTCACTTGATTTTTTCAAAGACTATTACCAAAGAATTAGCGCAATCGCTAGTATCATGAGCGCTTTAATTTTCTTAGGCTGGCTGTTAGGGATTCCAGTTATTAAAGATATTCTACCGACCGAAGTAGTCGTCTCGCTTCTAGGAATTTGCAATCTCATTGTCCTCGTTTCGTTGCTAGGGTCTAATACTCAAACGGTTACTGCTATTGAACAAGAACAATTTTCTACTTTGCGGGAGTTACGGTTCAGTGAAGAGCGATTGCAATTAGCTTTAGAAGGCAGCAATGATGGCTTATGGGATTGGAATCTAGCCACTGATGAACTGTATCTTAGCCCGCGATGGTTAGAGATGATCGGCTATGAGTCAGATGAGTTAGAAAGAAATTTTAACAGTTGGCAGCAATTGATTTATTGCGAAGATATACCTAAAGTTCTGGCAGCTCTCATTTCTCATCTAGAGGGGAAAAGTTCTACTTATGAAACTGAGTTTAGAATGCTGACTAAATCAGGAGATTTGAAATGGATTTGGGGGTGTGGAAAAGTTGTAGAACGCGATGCGCAGGGCAAACCCCTGCGGATGACAGGAACCCACAAAGATATTAGCTATCGCAAACAAACTGAAGTCAATTTAGCGGAAAGCAACAATATTTTGCAAAGCGTCATTGAAAGTACCGATGATGCCATTTTTGTCAAAGATATTCACAGTCGTTACGTGCTAGTTAACTCAAATATTATCAACGTTTTTGGCAAGCAAAAATCAGAGATGATTGGGGTTAGCGATGCAGATTTATTTCCGCCAGAACTCGCCCGTAAGCTCGTAGAAATCGATCGCAAGATTCTGCAATTAGGCGTGGCAGAAACGACTGAAGAAGTGATTCTGGATAGTCAGGGGAGAGTGCGAACATTTCTGACCACGAAAAGTCCTTGGCGCGATCGAGAAGGAAAGATCATTGGTGTTGTGGGGATGACCCGTGATATTAGCGAGCGCAAGGTGGCCGAAGCAGTGCTCTATGAACAAAAACAAACATTGCGGACAATTATTGATAATGCGCCGATCTGGGTGTGGATGACCAATACAACTGGACGGATGCTGTTAGTGAATCAAACTTTCTGCCAAGATGTGGGAGTTCCAGAAGAACGCTTTCTCGCTGTCGAGCACTATTCAGAATTTTTAGGGTTAGAAGAATCTGCAAACTGCATGGCTTCTGATGCGGCTTGCTTTCAACAGGAAAAGCCCTATTATTCAGAGGAAATTCTGCCCTTAGTTGATGGCGAATTCCATACAATGGAAATCATTAAGTGTACCGTAAAAGATGCTTCTGGTCAGGCGATCGGCTTAATTGGATTGGGTTTGGATGTTACGGAAGAAAGACAAGCTCGTAGGCAACTGCAACAGTCAGAAGCGCAATTTCGAGCTCTCGCGGCCCAAGAAGCGCTGCTGAATCAATTAGCGAATCATATTCGTCGGTCCTTGGATATTGATACCATTTTAGCTACGGCGGTGCAGCAACTCCGCAATTTGCTACAAATTGATCGCTGTCTATTTATCTGGTATCTCCCCAATAGTCAGCCACCTGGTTGGAATGCAGTCCATGAGGCCAAAAATCCAGAGTTACCTTCCTATTTAGGCTACTACACAAGTGAGATTGTTGAGGCGCTGGCAACCTCCCTCACTGACTTAGAAATTCTGCGAATTGATGATGTCCAGACAATCGCGTCACCCATTGTCAGGGACTTTTTTGTCTCTTTAGGTTACAAGTCTTTGCTGCTGTTACCCCTGCAAACCTTCAGCAGTGCGATCGGTGTCATTATCTGCGCTCACCACAATCATTTACGGTTGTGGGCTGATAGTGAGGTGGAATTGCTCTCGGCTGTTTCCGATCAATTAGCGATCGCTGTCAGCCAAGCAGAACTTTACAACCAAACCCGCACAGCAGCACGAGAAGCCCAATTCCAAGCCCAGCAGCTTTCGCAGACACTACGACAGTTACAAAAAACCCAAACTCAACTCATTCAAGCTGAAAAAATGTCCAGTCTGGGTCAAATGGTTGCTGGCATTGCTCACGAAATTAATAATCCGGTTAGTTTTATTTTTGGCAATCTTATCCACACCGAGCAATATACTTCTGATTTAATAAAATTGACCAAACTCTATCAACAGGAATTCCCTCGGTTAACTCCTGCCATTCAAGAGCTAGTGGACACAATCGATCTGGAATTTTTGCTAGAAGATTTGCCAAAAATGTTATCTTCTATGAAGATGGGAGCTAATCGAATTCGTGATATTGTCCGTAGCTTACGGACTTTCTCGCGACTTGATGAAGCTGATATGAAAAAAGTGGATATCCACGAAAGTATTGACAGCAGCCTACTGATGCTAGAATATCGGCTCAAAGCTCAGCCTAACCATTCCGCTATTCAAGTGATTAAAGACTATGGTCAACTGCCACTGGTGGAGTGCTATGCCGGTCAATTGAATCAAGTATTTTTGAATATTATTGCCAATGCAATTGATGCTTTAGAATTGCCAGACCGCAGTGAAAATCAAGCAAATTCTAAAAAATTCCAAGTAGATACCGTGCAGCTAAACCCTACGATTTGGATTCATACAGAAGCCGTTAAAGAGGGGATTGTAATTCACATTGTTGATAATGGTCCTGGGATGTTGAAGGAAGTTCAACAACGAATTTTTGACCCGTTTTTTACCACAAAAGTCGTAGGGAAAGGCACGGGAATGGGTTTAGCAATTTCCCACTCTATTATTGTCGAAAAACACAAAGGTCAGTTGCGGTGTATCTCAACACCCGGTCAAGGAACCCAGTTTACCATTGAGATTCCTAGGCAACAAGAAACAGCAGATTAGCAAGATGAGAGCCAGCGGTCGCACTTCCCCGTTGAGCTTTAGGAAAAGCAGGATGCCCATCCCAGCCATCAATCAGGACCTGGCAATCAAAGTGGTAGTAGTTTAGAATCTGAACGTTGGAAGCTAGAGTTGCTCGCTCCCTCACCGCTATGACAGATGCCCTCAGTTCACTTCCTTTACCCCCAGGTGAGTTTGGTTTGCCCCTGATTGGCGATACCCTCAATTTTTTACAAGACCCTCAATTTGCCCAGAAGCGACATCAACAATTGGGGCCAATTTTCAAAACCCGAATTCTGGGGAAGCCTACCATTTTTATGCGAGGTGCAGAGGCAAGTCGATTCGTGCTCAATCATGAAAACCAATATTTTGCGGTCAGTTGGCCTCCGAGTACCCAAGCACTATTAGGCCCCCTTTCCTTAGCGCTGCAAGCAGGGGGAGAACACCAAAAACGACGCAAGTTGCTTTATCAAGCATTTCAGCCACGGGCCCTCGCGAGTTATGTAGAGGTGATGGAGGAGATTACTCAGCGCTACCTGCACCAGTGGGCCGAGAAGGGGACTCTCACTTGGTATCCTGAATTGAGGAAATATACCTTTGATATTGCCGGTAAACTGTTTGTGGGTCTGGATTCTAGCTCTCAGACAAGGCTAAGTCATGAGTTTGAAGTGTGGTCACAGGGTTTGTTTTCCATTGCCCTCAATGTGCCTTGGACTCAATTTGGTCGCGCTTGGCGCAGTCGGAAGTTGTTGTTAGCAGAGATTGAAGCGATCGTCCGCCAGCGCCAGCAGCAGCCAGATCCTGGTTCAGATGCGCTGGGATTAATGATCCAAGCCAGAGATGAGGAAGGGAACGGCTTGAGTTTGGAGGAATTGAAAGACCAAGTGCTGTTACTGCTGTTTGCGGGACATGAGACCCTAACTTCTGCGATCGCCTCTTTTTGCCTACAGTTAGCGCAGCATCCCCAAGTCCTAGCAAAAGTCCGTGCCGAACAACAACAGTTCTCTGCCCAGGAACCGCTGACTCTGGAACAGCTTAAACAGATGACTTACTTAGAGCAAGTGTTGCGAGAAGTGCTGCGCTTGTCTCCCCCAGTGGGTGGTGTCTTTCGGGAGGTGATTCGCGCTTGTGAGTTCAACGGATACCAACTGCCTCAAGGGTGGGGCGTTCTCTACCAAATCAGTCAGACTCATGCAAATGCAGAATTGTACCCGGAACCAGACCAATTTGACCCCGATCGCTTTAGCCCAGAACGCTTAAACAACCTTAAACCCTTCAGCTATGTACCCTTTGGCAGTGGGTTACGGGAATGTCTGGGCAAGGAATTTGCTCGCTTAGAACTCAAACTGTTTGCGGCTCAACTCGTGCGAGGCTATGACTGGGAATTATTGCCCCATCAAGACTTAACCTTAGTCGCTGTGCCCACCCCTCATCCCCGCGATGGTTTACAGGTGAAAATCCGGCGACTCGTAGAACCGACAAGCTGCATAGCCTAAGGCATACATCAGCGCCGCATTGGTACTCGCACCGATCGCCATTCCTGCCAGAGGCACATTTCGTAGGAGTCCCAAACCAGCCTTCGCGGCTTCCGACCCCCCCAACGACAGCCCAAAAATTGCCAAAACCTCACCGCGGCGGGCCGGAAGTTGTAAATCCTTGCCATAAGCGGCCGCAATCTCATACACCATTTCTGCCTGCAATTGCGTCGTCGCTACCAAATCCACCGCCAGTAAAGCCAGCGCCACCCCAGGCAACACGCTACTCACCAGTCCAATCCCACCCGCGTACATCGCCTTATCCACAATAATCCGGTGAGCGATTTGCCTGGGCGTTTCCTGGGGGTACTCCTGCTGTAACGTTCTCACCTTCGCTTCCACCTTCGCCACATCAACTCCCCCTGCCAAAGCCAACAGCCACTCGGCCCGAACGAACTTCAACACAGGTTTGAGCACAGGATTCTCTGCCCAGAAACCGATCGCCTTTCCCGCTTCCTCCGTGGCTTGCTCAAACCATTCCTGGCCTTGCTTCCCCGCCGCCGCACCCACTTGAGTCGCTGCTGAACCAATGGCCTCGGTCGCGATCGCTCCCATCACCGTCGCCGTTTGCCCCAGTTTCATCGCCGCCTCAAGGGCCTCAACGGTGCCGCCAGTCGCCTCAGCCACCGTTTGACTGGCTTGAGTCGCCACAGTCCCCATCTC
The DNA here is from genome assembly GCA_050262755.1 of Actinomycetota bacterium. Taxonomy (GTDB): domain Bacteria; phylum Cyanobacteriota; class Cyanobacteriia; order Cyanobacteriales; family Microcoleaceae; genus JBLNEP01. The sequence continues at coordinate 33,447 of JBLNEP010000223.1, forward strand.
AGCGATCGCCACTCCTAAACCCTCAGCAGCTTTAGCAACCGCATCACCCAGAGCATTCCCAGCTTGCATCGGGGGCGAATTTGGCATTTGATTTTGCTCAGGTGCTGGCTCTGCTCTCTTTGCCGCCATTGCTACACTCCTCTTAGCTTGCCTATGTTTTTAGGCTACCTAGCTGGCAGGCGGACAGACCTATATCTGCGGAAACAAATCAATCTCTCCCTTAGATTTAAACCAGTCATTTGCACTCCATGCCTTTCGGGTGCCAAACTGAAATAACCAGTTTTCCAACCCTCTCATGACGCACTCCAAACTTCTGGGCAAATTGATCGCATCCTGCCTGTGCTTGGGACTCCTAGGCATTCCAGCCACCGCCGTCAATGCTCGCCCCCTCATCGCTTCCACCATTGCCCAAGCTCCCAATTCAGCCCCCACTAGCAACACGATTAGTCAGCAATTGCTTGGACAATGGCAAGCAAAAGATGCCAGTGGTCAGTCCCTCACCTTCGTCTTTGCCCCAGAAGGCAAATTATTCCTGATGGCAGAGGTCTCGGACGGGTCAGTTCGTGCCAAAGAGATGAGGTACAAAATCGATCCCAACTCTCAACCAATGACCCTCGATGTCAGCCTGAACAAAACAGATACTGTCCTCACGGTTTTTGAACTCACGGCTGCTAACCAGATGCGTTTACAGTTGGCAGGTACCAATCCCGGTCAACCTAGACCGAAAAGTTTAGATGCTGAGGCTACCTTGTTCCAGAAGGTTTCCGATACCACTGCATTGCCTGCAAACACTCAGGTGATTAGTTTTTAAAGGCGAAGAAAACACTAACAGGAAGCATTCAAGGGTCAGGAACCCTCAGTTGCCAACGGTTAATCATAAACAGTCAACAGTCGATCAGACACTGTTACAATCCAGATTAATTTCCCCTTAACTTTGGCTCTTGACCTCGATGAGTGACACCATCCTAGACGTTCGCAATCTACGGGTTCAATTTGAATCGAAAGAGACAGGCGGAAAGCCTGTACTTACTACCGCCGTTGACGGCATCTCTTTTCAGGTGAAACGGGGGCAGACCCTAGGAATTGTCGGCGAGTCGGGGTCAGGCAAATCTGTTACCTCCCTCGCCGTTATGGGTCTAGTACCGAGTGCTTACAGCCAAATCAGTGGCGAAATTTGGTTTTCTAACTCCGATCGAAGTCGGGGTTATGGTTCAACACCGATTAACTTGCTGCAACTCCCAGAAAAGGACAAACAGCAGTACCGGGGTAGCCAAATTGCGATGATTTTCCAAGAACCGATGAGTTCTCTGAACCCGGTTTATACCATTGGGTTTCAATTAACAGAAGCAATTTGTCAATATCAAACCATCTCCCCAGCCGAAGCGCGGCGTCAAGCGGCGGCTTTGTTGCAAGAAGTTAAACTGCTTCCCCGCGATCCGGTGCTGCGAGAGCATTTTTTAGAAGAACGGCAAAAAATCAGCGGGGAAAACATCGCTGTTGGGGTGAGCGATCGCGAAATCAGCGAATTTATCACTCGCCAAAAGCAAGAAATGCTCGATCGTTTCCCGCATCAATTATCGGGTGGTCAAATTCAGCGGGTGATGATTGCAATGGCAATTTCCTGCAATCCCACGCTGTTAATTGCAGATGAACCAACCACCGCTTTAGATGTGACAGTGCAGGCAACGATTCTGGATTTATTGCGGGAATTACGCGATTCCAGAGGCATGGCAATGATGTTTATCACCCATGATTTGGGCGTGATTGCGGAAATTGCTGATACCGTTGCAGTGATGTATCAAGGCAAAATTGTCGAAGCCGGCGCGATTGAGCAAATTTTTACCCATCCACACCATCCCTATACCAAAGGTTTATTAGCGTGTCGTCCTTCGCTGGAGCAACAATTACGTCGCTTGCCCACGGTTTCTGATTTTATGGAAGTTGTGACTACGGCAACAGGCGAAACCGAAATTCGAGAAAAATTGACAGCTTCCGTTGCCGAAGTTTACCAGGATTTACAAACAGAATCAGCGGATGAGGGGACTGTCAATTCTCCCACTCCCCTCACTGTTTCTTCACCTATTAAATCGGTTCCGAACAGTCCGTTGCTAGAAGTTCGTAATTTACGGGTTGGCTTTCCTGTACAGGGAATGTTTGGGAAAGCAAAACGTTTATTGATGGCCGTGAATGATGTTTCCTTTGAGGTAGCAACTGGCGAAACTTTGGGTTTAGTGGGTGAATCTGGATGTGGAAAATCGACGTTAGCGAGAACTTTGTTGCAATTAATTTTGCCCACAAGCGGTCAGGTATTGTTTGAAAATCAAGAAATTACGCCGCCTCGTTTCTCGTCGAGATGGCAATGGCAGGCTAATGCTCGTGTTCAAAGGGAATATGAGCGCAAGCTACGATGGCTGCGACGAGATATGCAAATTATTTTTCAAGACCCCTTTAGTTCCCTCGATCCTCGCATCGCAATTGGTGCAGCCGTGATGGAACCAATGCAAATTCATGGGGTGGGGAAGAATGCGAAAGAGCAACGCGATCGCGTGGCATATCTGTTAGAAAGGGTGGGATTAAATCCGGATTGGATGCGTCGCTATCCCCATGAATTTTCTGGGGGACAGCGTCAGCGTGTGTGTATTGCTCGTGCTTTGGCATTAAATCCCAAGTTTGTGATTTGTGATGAATCCGTGTCAGCGTTGGATGTGTCGGTACAGGCGCAAGTGCTGAATTTGTTGAAGGAGTTGCAGGGAGAGTTTGGGTTAACTTATATCTTTATTTCCCATGATTTAAGCGTCGTTAAGTTTATGAGCGATCGGATCATGGTGATGAATCGAGGAAAAATTGAAGAGATTGGACCGGCTGAGCGTATTTACAGACAACCCCAGCAAGCTTACACGCGCCAATTGATTGCTTCAATTCCCACAGGAAATCTAGATAAAATCCGGGTTCGGAAGTAGGCAAAAGGGTTGAGATTCAGGCCGGCGGCACTGGAATTCAGAGGGAAAAGGGGAAAGGATCGTGTTTGCAATTGCTAGGCTATCGCTTCCGGTCTTCCTTTGCTTGACAATTCCGATGCTACTGGATTAGCTGAGTGAGTGATGGGATAGAACTGGATGTTGAGTAATTTTAAAACTGGTTTGGGGCGGCTCTTCTGCCGGCCCCAAGGTGTGATTGAGTAGCTGAATCTCTTAACGGAGCAATGCTTTTAAGGCAAATTGTGGTAAGGCTAACATCCGCCGCCAGCGCCAAGGTTCTTGATAGAGTCGGTAGAGCCATTCTAAATGGTTATTGCAGAACCACTCCGGGGCACGGGTTTTGACTCCGGCCCAGATATCAAAGCTACCGCCAACGCCGATCCAAATTGCTTGGGGACAAAGGTGTCTGTTTTGGGCGATCCACAATTCTTGGCGCGGTACGCCTAAACCGACGAAGATCAGGCGGGGTTGTAAGTCTGTGAGGGTTTGCTGTAATTCTTGCTCTTCAGGGGGGGAGAGATAACCATGCTGAGAGGCGATCGCTAACCCTTTGATCCGTCGTTGCCAACTTTCTGCGGCTGCGATCGCAACTCCTGGTGCTCCTCCGTAGAAAAAGACAGGTTCTGAATGCTGCCAGTTTCCGGCTTGCCACAGCAGCGACTCTGCCAATTCTATCCCCGGACAGCGCCTGAGGCGTTTGCCTTTGAAGCGCAAATACAGCACCACTCCAGCGCCATCTGGAATGACGAGGTTGGCGTTGCGAATAATACTCGCTAAAGTGTGATTGCGCTCTGCCTGCATCGCCATTTCTGCATTGAGCGTGACGACGTGGCTCCCTAACCCTTGATATAGACGTGAGATCAACCAATCTGGATAGTTATCTGAAAGGTGAACTGGTAGCCCCAGCACTGGAAATTGAGGGAGCGCTTCATCCATCATCTTATTCTCTCGCAGTCCTACACACCGATTAATCCAAGTTCCGTTGCTAGCGATCGCTTTCAGGACCCTAGACCTCCTCCACCCTCGATCAAAGGTGACTGTTCAAGTTTTCCCAGGAGTCAGGTCTGGTTGTTTTATGCTCCTGAAATTCACCCGACTCGATCGCTGAAGTCCTCTGAGAGGACTTTCCCTGGAAAATAGGAGTTGAAACCCTGCTCGAACCGGAGGTTTGAGAGAGGAGAATCCACTCTACCTGGCTCAGGGAACCTCAGGGAGGTGAATCGATCGCTAGCAACTTGGGTTATTAGGTTAGGCTAGCCGATCGCGGCACTCAAAGCTAGTACAGGTAGGTAACTAATTCTGTGAAGGATTGAAGGGCTGCTACTGATAGTCACAGAGGAGAGAATGTTTGACTTCTGTTTTCAGGCTCTCGGTTTGGACCTACTCGCAGCGCTTGACAGAACCATCTGCATACCACTCCATTGGTACTAACTCTACTTTCCCATTAATTTTGACCGTAGAGTAGACGATTTTTACGAAAGGAGAATTATTCTGATTGTTCTGGCGAGACATAGTAATCACCTATTTGTGTTGATCGGGATTAACTGTTTGAGTTGAATATTAAATTTTGTAAAAAATTGCTGAATAATCCTAAGATTGGTTTAGTATCAGTTCTACTTTAGTAAAAGTGGATGCAAGCAACAGGTAGAAGTTCCTGTGTTTGTCAAAGATTTAGTAAAATTTGTGCTAACGAGAGATAAAGTTCTTTCTATCTCTAAAAGTCTCTTCATTCTTTCTCCGCAGGCATCAGGAAAAAAGGAAACATCAGAATGGCGATCGCAACCGATCAGCGGCGAGCTAGGTTAGATTACTACTACCACCAGATCAAGTCCATCATTCTCAAGCGCCAGAACCCAATTAGTGGGTTACTACCGGCAAGCACAGCAATTACCGCTCATGGTGACTATACCGACGCTTGGGTGCGAGATAACGTTTACAGCATTCTGGCCGTTTGGGGTTTAGCATTGGCTTACCGCAAAATTGATAGCGATCGAGGTAGAACCTTTGAGCTAGAACATAGCGCGATCAAGCTCATGCGTGGTTTGTTATTTGCCATGATGCGACAAGCCAACAAAGTAGAGCAGTTTAAAAAGACTCAGTCGCCCTTAGATGCCTTACACGCTAAGTACAATACCCAAACGGGTGATATTGTGGTCGGGGACGATCAATGGGGACATTTGCAATTAGATGCAACCTCGATCTTTCTGCTAATTTTAGCTCAAATGACTGCCTCAGGCTTGTACATCATCTTTACCATTGATGAAGTCAATTTTGTTCAGAATTTAGTGTACTATATTGGCAGAACCTACCGGACTCCTGACTATGGAATTTGGGAGCGGGGTAATAAAATTAATCGGGGGAATGCAGAACTAAACGCGAGTTCAGTGGGACTGGCAAAAGCAGCCTTAGAAGCCATGAATGGGTTAGATTTATTCGGAATTCGTGGCAGCCAAGCCTCAGTTATTCACGTTTTACCCGATGAAATTGCTAGAGCTCGTATTACCTTAGAATCACTTTTGCCCAGAGAATCAAGTTCTAAAGAAGTTGATGCAGCGGTACTCAGTGTGATCGGGTTTCCAGCCTTTGCCGTAGAAGACCGGGAATTAGTGGATCGCACGCGCAACAAAATTGTGGAAAAATTGCAAGGAAAGTACGGGTGTAAACGCTTTTTACGGGATGGTCATCAAACGGTTTTAGAAGATAGCCACCGCTTGCACTATGAACCCACAGAACTGAAAGAATTTGAACATATTGAATGTGAATGGCCGCTGTTTTTTACTTATTTGCTATTAGACGGCATCTTTCAAGGTAACGAGCAGCAGGTGCAAGAGTATCAAGAGCGTTTAGCATCTTTACTGGTAGAGAGAGAAGGTTATAAACTGCTGCCAGAATTGTATTATGTACCCAGTCACCTGATTGCAGCAGAAAAATTAAATCCCCGTACTCAGCCACGTCTTCCCAATGAAAATATTCCGCTAGTATGGGCGCAAAGTTTATATTTTCTCGGTCAGCTTTTGAGTGAAAAATTAATTGCAATTGGTGATATCGATCCATTGGGACGGCATCTCTGCATTGGCTGTCATCGAGAACCCTTGGTACAAATTGCTTTATTAGCAGAAGATGAAGAGTTGCAGACAGAGTTAGCGACTTATGGCATCGCCACACAAACACCCAAGCAAGTCGAACCCATACAAGTTAGGCAAGCAAAAGAACTTTCGGATGCTTATGCACAACTGGGTCGCAATGATGCCTTAGGTTTAACCGGGAGACCCGTGCGACGCCTACGGAGTTTAACAACTTCGCGGGTGTTTCGGATTCGGGGTGAGACTGTTGTCTTTCTACCCTCATTTTTAGACCAACAAGAGTTTTACTTAACGTTTGATTATCATTTCTTAGGCGCTCAAATTAAAAGTGAATTAGCTTATATTCACCGCCACTGGTCTCAGCTTGGTCGCCCCACTATGACGCTGATGCTCACTCATACCATGCTGGAAACAGGTCGGGAAGTGTTGTTAGAGTTGATGAAAGAATTCCGCAGCGGAGAGTGTAGTAACGTGCCAGTTAAGCTCGGTACTTTACATCAACTCATGTTGACATCGGGGACAGAAAGAATCGACTTTTTGCACGATTTTGACTTTTCCCTGGCTCCGGTTAAAGGTGCGGTGCAAGTGCGTTATTACTTGAGTTACAATCCTGAGAAAACTCGACCGTTAAACCACGCGCAAGAATTTAGCCTGGAGTGCGAAACTAATATTAAGCTGCTGCTAACCAGCTTGCGGGGGTCAGAGAATCTCTACGAGCAAATTGAGCTATTGCATACCCTGTTTCGCCTCAAAGGATTGAATTTTGATACAGGGTTTGGAGGAGTCAGAGAGGCGGTTACGGTTGCTGATTTGCTGAATGAAGTTTATCTGAAAGCCACTCAAAGTTCTCCCATAAAAATCTATTGGGCTGTGGTACGTCATGTCGCTGGTTTACTGAATAAGGTGGATATTAGCTTATCGGATGCGGTGACAGATATTTTAGTCCGGGGGAAGCTGGTTGCAGTTGGGAAGGCGTACAGTGAGGATTCTGTCATTTCGCGGCCGAAATCCTATACGGAAATTATGGATAAAATCCGCCACTTCTGTGGGGAAGATATTCGCGATCGCGTCCTAACTCAAGAAATTTTGATTTACCTGGGTCTTCTGATTAAAGCAGAACCAAAACTCTTTAAAGGGTTGCTGACTTTGCGGGTGAGTTATTTTATTTTACTGCTGACCACTGAATTAGCTCGCGAGTTAGAACTGTCTCAAAATGAAGCCTATGAGCAGTTGATGCAGTTAAGTCCATTTGAAATGAAAACGCGCCTGCGTCAAGTTTTGACGGGGTATGAGGGCATGAATCAAGTGCTGATGCAGCAAGAATCTTTGCACGTCAAACAATCTGAAAAAGAGATTGAATGGGTAGTCCTGCCGATTTCACAGGAATCTGAAACACCCTTAGGAGGATGGCGACAGCAACGACAAAGATCTGGTGCTTTAAATCGAGTTCCGAAGGATTTTTATCCGAGTGTTTGGGAGTTAATGCGACACTGTAAAGGATTGATTATTGGAGATAAACTGGAGCGAAGAAATCGCTTAGATAGTGAAATTATTTTATCAGAAATGACACCGGGCGAGAAAAATTTTGCGCTCCAAGTTGAGCATTTGCTCAATAAAATTGTTGCGCCAGAGTATCGGCAGGTGAATATTGAAGCCTTGATGGAATTGGCCGCGATCGCCCAGCGAAACCCGGAATTACAAATCGCAGAATACATTGTTCTGGATGTGTTAATCGGTCATGCAGTGCGACTGGGCTGGCTGGAGAAGCATCCTCAAAGGACCGCTCAATACGATCGAGATAAGGCGGCGGCTTGGCAAGCTTTTTATGATACTTCGCCTTATGTTTGTGCAAGTCATATTCTCCAGGCTTTCCGGTTCTTGACCGAGTTTGGGGTGAGTCAGGTTTAAAGGCAGTCGGGGAAGTCGCGGCCTCAAAGCTCAACTCTGCTCAAGAGAATTCAGAATTCCTACTGATATTTTCAAGTAGATTTGGGCAACTATAATTTCCTGCAACCACCTTTCATTGTTGGACTCAAGCTGGGAATTTTCCAGCTACGGTTTACAAAACCCCCTTAGAGCTAGGAATACTACTAGCGCGTCGCGGATCGATTTCCACTGCCATCCGCAGAGCCCGCGCAAACGCCTTAAAGGTTGCCTCAATAATATGATGAGAATTAATCCCGTCCAACTGCCGAATGTGTAGGGTCATTTGAGCATGGTTGCACACTGCTACGAAAAATTCCCGTACTAACTGCGTGTCATAATTTCCAACCCGCTGAGTGGGAATTTGTAACCCATAACTCAAGTGAGAACGACCGGAAAAATCCAAAGAAACCTGAATCAACGCTTCATCTAGAGGCGCGATAAAATGCCCAAAGCGAACAATTCCTTTGCGATCGCCAAGTGCCTTCGCTAATGCCTGTCCCAAGGTAATGCCTACATCCTCATTGGTGTGGTGGTCGTCTATTTCCACATCGCCGATCGCATGTACATCCAGGTCGATCAAACCGTGAGACGACAACTGATTCAGCATGTGATCTAAAAAAGGAATTCCCGTTGCTGCTTTACAAGTGCCTGCACCATCCAGGTTAAGAATCACAGTCACATCTGTTTCCCCAGTGGTACGCTTAACGGAAGCGGCTCTCGCGAGATGGCCGGAGTGGGAATGAGGCAGAGAAGGGCGATCGCTGATCTGCATAGTGTGTCCGTTGTCAGTGATTAATTCATCAGGTTAAACAATTAGGACTTACACACTTCAGATTTGGTGCCACCTCTGGGACGGCATTCCTCGATCGTGCGTAAGTCCTGCTACTCGACGCGCTGGTCTTATTCGATAGTAACGGGTGAAAGCTCAAGGGTGAAGGGTAGAACTTGAGGCTTAGCAATCAATCAGTCCTTTTCCACCCCCCATGCTGCTACATTCCCATAATCTCGTAACCAGCATCAACATACAGAATTTGTCCCGTAATGCCACTCGCTAAATCGCTACAGAGAAAAGCAGCCGCATTTCCCACCTCTAACTGAGTCACAGTCCGTCGCAACGGGGCCACTGCCTCAACGTGATGGATCATGTCTAGAATGCCGCCAACTGCTGACGAAGCGAGGGTACGAATGGGGCCCGCAGAAATGGCATTGACTCGAATATTTTGCGGGCCGAGTTCCGCCGCCAGATAGCGGACATTCATTTCCAGCGCTGCTTTAGCAACACCCATGACATTGTAGTTAGGAATCACCCGCACCCCACCTAAGTAAGTCAAGGTGATAATGCTGCCACCCTCCGACATTAGCGATTTTGCCGCCGCACTGAGCTGCACCAGGGAGTAAGCACTAATTTCCAGCGCTTGCGTAAACCCTGGCCGCGAGGTTTTGCTAAAATCTCCTGACAATTCATCCTTGCCCGCGTAGGCCAGACAATGGATGAGAATGTCTAAGCGTCCCCACTTTTCGCGAATCGCTGCAAAGGTGGCTTCAATTTGGCTATCATCCTGCACATCGCAGGGTACATAGAGGCTAGGGTTAAGCGGTTCCACCAGTTCCGCCACTTTTCTTTCGTGCCGGCCTTTTTCATCCGGTAGGTAAGTAATCCCCAGATTCGCTCCAGCTTTATGGAGCTGTTGGGCAATGCCCCACGCGATCGAGCGGTTGTTGGCAATGCCGGTGACAAGAGCGTTTTTTCCGTTTAAATTCAGCATAATGGTCTATTCTAAAAGCAATTGGCACCATTCTCAACGGCGAAGTCCCCTGCACTCCCTGTAGGAACCGCCGAGAGAACTCAAGTGCGTGACAGTGTGCTTGAATGTTACTGATGCTGGTAAAAGCCTATGCAACCTTTGACACTTGTCAAAATTAAAAAACAAGCATAGGCAATTTTACAGCGTTTGTTGACCTTCTAACATTAAATAGAAGTAATATTGGAAAGTGCTATGGAGGTTTCACCTTTAATTTATTAGTGATTCGGTTCGCCAGTAAATTATTGGGAGAAATATCTAGAGCATTGGTTAGTGCAAGGAATCTGGTTGTGACGCACGATAGACCGCTAGCTGCTGTGTTCCGCCAAATTGGTGGCGGAGTGTTTCCCCCCGTTGTAGAAACCTTTGAACGGGGCAAGACTATCTTTTTCCCGGGAGATCCGGCTGAGCGCGTCTACGTTCTCATTAAAGGGGCCGTTAAGCTCTCCAGAGTTTATGAAGCTGGAGAAGAAATTACCGTTGCACTCCTACGAGAAAATAGCGTATTTGGCGTTCTGTCGCTGATCACGGGACACCGCTCAGACAGGTTTTACCACGCGGTAGCCTTTACCCCAGTGGAATTGCTTTCCTTACCGATCGAACAGGTGGAGAAAGCTCTCAAGGAAGATCCAGAATTGTCAATGGTGATGCTGCGAGGGCTCTCTTCTCGAATTTTGCAAACAGAGATGATGATCGAGACACTGGCTCACCGAGATATGGGATCGCGGTTGGTGAGTTTCCTGCTAATCCTGTGCCGGGATTTTGGTGCTCCGGGAATGGATGGGATTACAATCGACCTGAAGCTCTCTCACCAAGCGATCGCAGAGGCGATCGGCTCGACGCGAGTCACGGTGACTCGCCTGCTAGGGGATCTCAGACAAGAAAAAATGATCTCGATCCACAAGAAAAAGATCACAGTTCATAATCCAGTGGCTTTAAGTCAGCAATTTACTTAATCTGGAGAGGTAACGCGAGGAAGCAGAAAGGAGGATATAGGATGAAATTTCCTCCGCTTTCTCTCCTCTCATTTTCCCTGTTTTCCGCTCTCTCCCTGTTTTTAACCATTCCCCTGCTTTCCTCCTCTCCTGCTCCTATCTGTGGACTGGCTAACCAATGACCGCCGGATACATCCTGGTATTGGTAATGTTATTGCTAGGGGGCGTGATCGCGACCCTTAGCGATCGCCTTGGGACAAAAGTTGGGAAAGCACGTTTAAGCCTTTTCAACCTCCGCCCTCGCAACACAGCCGTTTTGGTAACAGTGGTCACTGGCAGTATTTTGTCAGCGATTACCTTGACGGTGTTGTTTGCGGCGAGTAAACCACTGCGGACGGGTGTCTTTCAAATTGATGAGATTCAGAAGCGGCTCTACAAAGCTCGCCGGGAGTTGGAAGGCGCAACGGCGCAAAAAAATCAAGTTGAAGCTCAGAAAAAGCAGGTAGAAGCGGAGCTCGCCAAAGCCAAACAGGAACAAGCAGACGCTCAGGCGACTTTGGCAGAGGTGACGGCTCAGAAAAATCGCGTTGCCGCCAAACTCACCAAAGCCAGACAGGAACAAGCAGACGCTCAGGCAAAGTTGGATCGAATTAACCAATCTCTGCAAGCTGCGATCGCAGAGCAAGCGCAGACAGAAATTAAGTTAAATACACTCCGAGGCCAACTGAATCGGGTAGAGGCGGCGAAGGCGGAGACTCAAGCGCAGCTCAGCAGCACTCAAGGGCAATTGCAGACGGTTTCTCGACAAAAGAGAGCGCTGGGCTCTGAGATCCGCCAACTGCAAGCGGAACGCCAGCAATTGATTGAGCAGCGAGAGCAGGTAAAAGCTCAAATTGCTCAACGGGACCAAGATATTGCTCAGCGCGATCGAGAGATTACGCAACGGGATCGAGACATTGCTCAGCGCGATCGCAAGTTAGTCGAGCGCAATCGAGAAATTGCTGAGCGAGATGCGGTGATTGCTCAGCGGGAAGCACTGCTGGGAAAACTGGAAGCACAGCAGGAGGATTTGGAGCAGCAGCAAGTGTATTTGCAACAGCAATTACAAATTTTAGAGCGGGATTTTCAGGCGATTCGGGAGGGGAATGTTGCTATTCGGCGGGGTCAGATTTTAGCGGCGGGTGTCGTCCGCATTCTCGATCCAACGGCGGCTCGTCAAGCGATCGATCAACTGTTGCAGGAAGCAAATCGAGAAACGGTACAACTGTTGCAACTCCGCAATGGCAAAGGATCGGAACCGATTATTCAAATTACTCAGGCGGAAGTTGAGCAATTAACTTCTCAAATTGCCGATGGTCAAGATTATGTGGTACGAATTCTCGCCTCTGCCAACTATTTAGTTGGAGAAAAGCGGGCCCAAGTCTTTGCCAATGCAGAGATTAATCGAGTGGTATTTCGGAGTGGAGATTTGATTGCGGGAACTTCCGTCGATCCGTCAACTTTGACGGATGAACAGGTGCGGCAACGGCTACAAAAACTGATTGAAGCTTGTCAATTCCGCGCTCGCTTGATTGGAATTGTTGGGGGAAAAGTTCAAATTGCAGACGATCGCATCGAAACGTTAGTGAGGTTTATTGAGCGGTTGCAGCAGCATGAAAAACCGTTGGATGTGCAGGCGCTAGCGGCAGGCGCAACTTATACGGCTGGGCCGTTGAAAGTAGATTTAGTTGCCTTGGAAAACGGACAAGTGGTGTTTCGGACTGGACAGGAGGAACCGGGAATTAAGAACAAGCAGGGTCAGGGAAGTATTCATAATTGAGTAGGGGTCAGAGGAT
>JBLNEP010000224.1:0-18150 GCA_050262755.1 Actinomycetota bacterium
AAACCCGCATTGAATTAGCCTTTGAACATGTTTTAGATGACCGTTTAACTCAATATAAAATCGTCCGTTACTGGGAAAAACAAGACGCTAAAGATACCCTCGGCATTCTTGTTTATGACGGACACAATGAATGGTGGCCCGACCAAGCCATCGCCTCCACCTGGGACGAATATATTGAAACCCTCCTCCCCCTCGGCATTTCTAACCTCTTCCTCTTCGACGGCGAACAAGTCAAAGAACTCGCCGAAATGGAAACCCCGCCCGATTTTGTGATCGCAGCGATCAAAAGTCTTTTAGGCTTAGAACTCGCCGAACGCCTCGCCGCAGACTTAGACATTTTTGCCGGCCGCAAACGCAAAGAACTCGCCGGCGCCAAAGACAAAACCACCCTCGACAAAATTGAAGAAACGTTTCTGAAACTTGTTGCCGAAAAAGAAGCAGCAAACAACGAAATTGCCAGCAGTCAAAACGAAGTAGACCAAGCCGACAAAGAGTTAAAAAAAGCCAGCGACCGCTTCCTTTCTGAAGGTGGGAAAATCGCCGGCGAACGCAGCCGCCTCGATCAACAATTAAACGATCATCAAAAACAAGCAGAAACCCTGCGTCAAAGCATGGTCGAATTAGCCGCCAGTTCCCTCCCCCTCGCCTTAATTTCTCCCCTCCTCGAACAAGCCAAAACCCAAGCCGAAACCGAAACCCATCAACAGCAAGCAAAAATTGCCAAAGAAGCGATTCAACAAAGAAGCGACCGCCTCCTCAATTACCTGACTCAACTCTCCCTCAAACCCAAACAACTCCAAGAAATCAAAACCTTCATCGAACAAGAAGATGCCAACTTTAACCAATTAGCTGAAAATGGCGAACCTTGGCTAGAAGCCAGCGAAGCCTCCATCACCTACCTCGAAGCCCTCCTCCGCTACGAAATTCAAGCTAATCAAAACGCCGTCAGCGAAAAAATTAAAGCCCTCAAACTCACCGAAAGCGAAATAGATTTCGTCGAACGCCAACTCGACAAAGCCGCCTCACCCGAAGCCTATGAAAAATTAGCAACCGCCGTCAGACACGCCCAAAACCAAGTCGCAAAAGCCCAAGCAACCAATGAATCTGCCCTCCGCAAACTATCCGAAATTGAGCGTAAAATTGCCCAAAGCCAAAAAGAACTCGAAGAATTTAGCCATGACTACCTTAAAAACCGAAATAACCAACATATTCTCAACTCCATCGGCCAAGTCCAAACCACCCTCAAACTCTTTAAAGAAAAACTGACCCTCAAAAAACTCAATAAATTAGAAGTAGAAATCACCGAATGTTTCCGCTACCTCCTCCACAAATCTGACCTCGTTCATCGAGTTGTCATTGACACCGAAACCTTTGCCCTCTCCATCTACGACTCCCAAGGCAAAGCAGTCCCTAAACACCGCCTCTCCGCCGGTGAAAAACAACTCTTAGCCATCGCTTTTTTATGGGGACTTGCTAGAGTATCCGGCCGCCATCTCCCCATCGCCATTGATACCCCCCTCGGCCGCCTCGACTCCTCCCACCGCAACAATTTAATTGAGAAATATTTCCCCTCTGCCAGTCACCAAGTAATTCTGCTTTCCACTGACACCGAAATCGCCCAAACTGAATATAAACACCTGAAAGAATTAAACGCGATCGCCCACACCTACCTGCTAAAATATGATGCCAGTCAGCAACAAACCATCATCGAAGCAAATCGTTACTTCTGGGACTAATTAAAAGTAACCGCAGATCGCTGCCAATGAACCCAGAGGAGCTTAAAATGATATCGGTGTCCCTCTGCATTCCTCTGCGGTAATCAAACTCAAACTATGGAACCTCCCATCGATCGCATTCACCTTTCCCAAACAGGCAAAGACCAACTCTTAAAACTCCGCCGCTTCACCAAAATCGACCAATGGAATATCCTTTGTCGCTGGGGATTTTGTCGTTCCCTCGCTGAACCTTCTATTCCCTCTCCCGTTCCCATTCCCGCCGATAGCAACGTCGAACTCACCTGGGCTGTGTTCGGGGGCGACATGGCAGACATCCTGATTATTGCCCTTAAGCAACGGTGTTATAACGATCGATTAGGAACAGATAAAGAAACCCTTGCTAAACAATTTCGTCTGCACTTACATCGCGGCATTGGCTACCTCGCAGGCGACCCTAATCTTAAAAAAATCGAAGATTTAATTGCCCTCACCACTGCTGCTAACGACTAAACTCTGACCCTCGCATTCACCAGTTCTCGCTTGCCAGTTTCTGCTTGATATTTAATGGATTTTAAAACTTGAGCAACCACCCAAGGAGACATACTCGGGTTAACTTCTAACTCTTGAATCAAGACGTTTAAATCTTTAATGACTGTATCGAGGGGGTCAGAGTAAATTCGCATCACAGTTACACCCAGTTTACGAGGAAAGTACAAGGAGTTTCGAGCCAAATAGTCAAGGGTGGGTGGGTTAGACCCACCTCACAGATCGTTGAGATTCAAGCAATTTTCATTAAAATCTCTAACTCACTGATTTGGCGAGTTTGGCGACGAGGTTTTTTTTCCGGAACCAGAGTGGTAGCAAATGGAATTAAAGGGAGAGGGAAGTAGATGGAAAATTCCATGATGGTTGTTTGAACTCGACGCTTTCACCATAAAAATTTCCTCCAGCTTTTAGGGTTGGCGAAGTGTCAATTCTTTAAGCGACTGACTGCACTGGGGGAACCCTCCAACCTCAACCTTGACAGAATCAGGGTTTGACTACAACGAAGTCGCTGCTGCTACAGCAACTAGAGAGGACGATTGGCTAACTGTCTACTGAAGCAGTGGGAAAAAGTGACCGACTGGTCCCTGGCCCTCACCAATGCTTAAGGCATAGTTCAACGCCTGAGTCACGTATTCTTTCCCCGCCTTCACCGCCGTTAATAAATCCTTCCCTAAGGCCAAATTTGCCGCGATCGCAGCACTCAGGGTGCAACCAGTACCATGAGTATTCCCCGTCTCCACCCTCGCCACCTTTAACGTCTCCAAGCGCTGGCCATCAAACCAAACATCCACCCCCCGCAATTCTCCCAGCATCCCGCCTCCCTTCACCAACACCGCCTTTGACCCCAAGCGATAAATCTGTTGAGCCGCCGATCGCAGATCGTCTAAAGAATAAATCTCCAACCCACTTAAAATTTGAGCTTCATAACGGTTCGGCGTCACTAAAATCGCCCTCGGAATCAACTCTTCCCTCAACGTCGCGATCGCCCGATCGTCAATCAACACGGCCCCCGTCCGCGACACCATCACCGGATCCACCACCAAATTCTGCAACCCCAAAGCATCCACCCGTTGGGCCACCGTCGCCATAATCTCCTGATTCAGCAGCATCCCCGTCTTCACCGCCTGCACCCCAATATCACCCACCACCGCCTCAATTTGCGCCGCCACTGCCTCTGCTGGCAACGCATCGACCCGGTTCACCCCCAGGGTATTTTGAGCCGTCACACAAGTTAACGCACTGGTCCCATGCACACAATGAAAGGCAAAGGTCCGCAAATCCGCCTGAATTCCCGCGCCCCCGCCGCTATCAGAACCTGCGATCGTTAAAGCAACAGGAATTTGTGAGGTTTTGGGTGACATAAGATAAACGCAAATAAACGCAGATAAGGTCTATTTTATCTGCGTTTATTTGCGGTGGAAAATCAAAGATTAATGGTGATGGTGGTGATGATGATCGTGGTCGTGATGGTGATGATGCCCATGATCGTGATCGTGATGATGATGGTGATGAGTCTGGGTCGCCGCCAAACTCGGATTCACAGCTAAGGCTGTCTCGCTTAACAATGTTTCGATGTGAGGATGAGCCCACTCCGCCGCCATTTGCAGGAATTCGGGGCGGTCATTGACACAAGCTAATTGTCGATAAGTGACATCAGGACGCTGGCGACGCAAAGCATGAATAATGTGGTCTACATCTAAAAGAGTTTCATGATTTTCGGTCGCAAACCCAATCGGCATAAAGACAATGGCTGTTGCACCCAACTCGATCAAGTTTTTCGCGGCTAATTCTGCATTGGGTTGAGTCCATTCAATCAAAGGGGTGTCGTGATTGAGCCAACCCACAGAAATTAAAGGATAGCGATGAATGAGTTTTTCTCGCACTCGTTCGTAGAGGGCTTGACTTTCATCAATGCCAGAGGTAAATCCTTTGGCTTTGTGGGGGCAGCCATGATTCATTAAAACGATGCCAATCTGTGAGGGCAAGTGGGCAACAGCGAGGTCTGTTTTAATCTGTTCTTCAACGAGCTTCGCCATCAAATCAATGTAATCCGGCTCGTTATAAAAAGAGGGAATATAACGCTGACCTTTGACCCAATGTTCGCCTCCATCGCTGAGTTTTGTGAGGGCTTTATTGACTTGTTCTACCGCAATTCCACTGGTGAAAATCGAGTCAACCACCAGCAGCGGATAAATCAAGATTTTGTCAAAGCCTTCGGCTTTAATTTGAGCAATCACTTGTTCAGGAAGGAAGGGAGCGCAGAAGTTAAAGGCTTTGAAAACTTTGATGCGCTCGCCCCATTTTTCCTGCAAATTCTGTTCAATTCCTGCTCGTTGTTTCTCAAAAATGGCATTGTGGGGTGAAATAAAATTGCCATGTTGATGACTCCACTCGTGCAGGTCAAAAACAGCTAATAACTTCGCCAGTGGTGGGTAAATCCAAGTGGGAACCGGCGCAAACTTAGCGGTGAGTAAATTTAAAGCTTGTTCGTTGTAATTGGCAAAGTCTTCGTAGCTTTCAACTTCACCATAACCCATAAGCAACACGGCTACCCGGTCTTGGCTCGCCGATACGGAGGATGTTTCTAGGTTTAGTTTTTCAGGAGTGGCAACCACGTCGTTTTCCTCAAGCTAAGTGATTGTGACAAAGTCTGTCTCCGCAGGCTAGAACCTTGCTGTCTGCCGAGGCAGCTTTGGTTCCGGTAGCCCCACCCTTGCCAGTGGGGGCGCAGAGCCGTAAAACCGGACTGATCTGGCAGAGGATTCTCTCTAAAGTCCAGTATTTCCAAAGTATAGCACTCTATCCCCCCGGATGGGATATGATCGAATCAGGTTAGGCCCCAAAAATTTTTGACGACTGATGAGAGTGGCAATTTGCCCTGGAATCCATGACCCTCAGCTCACAAATAGCTTCCTGAAGGGATTATCCGAGCAGGGGCTAATTGAGAACTTATCTCCCCAGTTCTGGGTATTCCCGGCTCAGGATTATCCAGCGTACTCAGCTCTTGACATTATGTGTTGTTTGGGGAGAGAAGTGCCAGCCGGAGAAAGCCTGATCTTTGTGAGCTTCTCGGCGGGAGTCGTTGGCGCGGTCGCAGCCGCTTGGGGCTGGCATCAGTTCGGTGGCAAAGTGCGAGCCTTGATCGCTTTGGATGGTTGGGGAGTACCCCTGGCGGGCAATTTTCCCATCCACCGCCTCAGCCATGATTACTTCACGCACTGGAGTTCAGCCTTACTCGGCACTGGGGCAGAAAATTTTTACGCCGATCCCTCCGTCGAGCACCTAGACTTGTGGCGATCGCCCCAAACCGTGCGGGGTTGGAGGCTGTACCAGACTCCCTCAGGTACCCAAACCTCGGAGCCTACAACCGCTGCCGCCTTTTTAGTGAATTTGTTCAAGCGTTACGGAGTATAGTCCCTTGATTAATCTCACTTTGTTGACAACGGCGATCGCTCCCATCCTAACGGCGACCCGCCAGCAGACAGCTCTCTCTCTAGGTAGAAAAACCAAACTGTATCTCTGGTTACTCTGGGCGGCCGCCGCCTTTCTCGTTTCAGTCCCGGTATTTATACAAGCCCCCCTCGTGCGTCTCTGGCCGGAAGTGAGCTTAATCGCAACTTTAGGCTGGCTCGGAGTGAGTGGAGTGCTGATGGCTCATCCCCGGACTCAGGTATGGGGAGATTTACTCCTAGGATTTAGCTGGAGTTGGCTCGCGGGTTCCCTGTATTGGGGATGGCTGAGGTGGGAACCCCTCTGGCATCTGCCAGTCGAAGCGATCGCCGTTCCCTTCGCCATCTGGTGTTTAGCGCGAGGCCAAGCCAAGGTGGGAAGTTATTTTTATTTGGGTTCACTCTTCGGCACCGCCGTCACCGACCTTTATTTTTACCTCACAGGCTTAATCACTCACTGGCGACAACTGATGCAGGTAGAGCCAGAATTTGCCCTGCCAATTTTTCAGAGTGCCATCGCCCAAATTGAAACTCCTTGGGGCATCAGTTGCGCGATCGCCCTCACGATCGTCCTCTTAACCGTAGGCTTACTGCCTCTGCGCTCTCAGAAGCAATACTGGCGGGTCTTCAGTGGCGCTGTCTTGAGTACCCTATTAGTCGATGGTTTATTTTGGCTCGCCGCTTGTGCGGTTTCGTGAGGCAGAAATGGGAGGCCAAGGAAGCGCTTAAGTTCAAAAATGATCCATAAAGCCGTAGACTGAAGGATGCACTTCGTATCGTCTAAAGTTTACTGAGAGCGCCCGTGCGGAAAATCGTTATTGCCGGTAACTGGAAAATGTACAAAACCCAGGCAGAAGCTCTGGAGTTTTTACAGGGGTTTATGTCCTTGCTCAATGAAACCCCGGAAGAGCGGGAAGTAGTTCTCTGCGTTCCCTTCACGGCCCTCACCGTGCTGTCGAAGAATTTGCATGGGAGTCGAGTGCGGCTGGGAGCCCAGAATGTTCACTGGGAAGAGTCGGGAGCTTATACAGGTGAGATTTCTGGCCCAATGCTAACAGAATTGGGAGTGCGCTATGTCGTAGTCGGCCACAGCGAGCGTCGCCAATACTTTGGCGAAACCGATGAAACAGTGAATAAGCGACTACAAGCGGCTCAAAAATTCGGGCTGATCCCCATTCTCTGCGTGGGAGAAACGAAGCAACAGCGAGACGCAGGAGAAACGGAAGCTTTGATCTTCTCTCAGTTGGAAACAGATTTAATCGGGGTGGATCAGCAGAACTTGGTGATTGCCTACGAACCGATTTGGGCGATCGGCACTGGCGACACCTGTGAAGCGGGGGAAGCTAACCGAGTGATTGGTTTAATTCGCAGCAAATTAACCAATCCTAATGTACCGATTCAGTATGGTGGCTCTGTCAAACCCGACAATATCGATGAAATTATGGCTCAGCCAGAAATTGACGGAGCTTTAGTCGGGGGTGCAAGTCTGACGGCTCCCAGCTTCGCTCGGATTGTGAATTATCAATAGAAAATGGGTGAGTGGTGAGTCGTGAATCAGAACCATCAACCCTTGACTCACGACTCAACCTCTCAGGAGTCAGCGGAGAAATGACAACGAAGCAACTGACCCTTCGGGGTCAAACGTTTGAGTGGGGAAAGCGCACTTATCTCATGGGTGTCTTGAATGTGACACCCGACAGCTTTAGCGATGGTGGCCAGTTCTATGCTTTAGAATCAGCTTTGGCACAGGCTGAGCAACTGGTAGCTGCTGGGGCTGATATTTTGGATATTGGCGGTCAATCCACGCGGCCGGGTGCTGCTGAAGTTTCTCTGGAAGCGGAACTGAACCGGGTGATCCCAGTGGTGGAACAGTTGCGACTCAGGCAAGATGCGAGTGGAAGAGTGCCAATTTCCGTCGATACTACGCGGGCGACTGTGGCGAAAGCTGCGATCGCAGCCGGTGCCGATCTAATCAATGATATTTCTGGGGCAACCTTTGACCCGGAAATGCTGTCCGTCGCCGCAGAGTTCGCTGTCCCCATTATCCTCATGCACATCCGGGGGACGCCCCAGACAATGCAGCAATTGACTGATTATCAAGATTTAATCGGAGAAATCTACGAGTTTTTTGAGGCTCGAATTGCCGCAGCGATGCAAGCAGGGATAGACCGCTCTCAAATCATCCTCGATCCAGGAATTGGCTTTGCTAAAAATTACCCTCAAAACCTAGAGCTGCTGCGACACTTACCAAAATTTCGCTCCTTAGATTGTCCGCTGCTAGTCGGAGTTTCTCGGAAAAGCTTTATTGGTCATCTCTTAAATCAACCCGATCCGCAGCAGAGAAGTTGGGGGACCGCCGCTGCTTGTACCAGTGCGATCGCAGGTTCAGCCGATATTTTGAGAGTTCACGATGTCAAAGAAATGCGCGAGGTTTGCCGCGTTGCCGATGCCATTTTTCGAGCAGATTTAACCGTCGTTTGAGCAACTAATTGCTCTCAGTTCCGTTTTCAGACTGATGAGTGCCATTGGGTGACGGGGTAGTATCGGGTAGAGAACCCATCAAATCTCTAAGAGCATCTGACATCGCCTTTGGGTCCATAAATAAAATTTTGGCATTCCCACTTTCACCTAACTTATTAGTTGCTTCTACATACTTTTCAGCTAACAAAAACTGTAAAATTTCCTTACTTTGGGGATGAGACTCTAGCACCTGTAGCAGCAACATCATAGACTCCTTCGTACCTTCCGCTTTTCTAATCATTGCCAGTCGCTCACTTTGAGCCGCTCGTTCCATCTCCATTGCCGCTTGCACCTTCTGAGGAGGAGTCAGACTTTGAATTTCCACCCGGATCACTTTCACTCCCCAACTGTGAGTCGCATCATCTAACTTTCTCAGCAACATCCGATTGATTTCGTCTCTGGCCGATAAAATATTCTGCATCGGCATCCGACCAATTTCTGAGCGGAAGGTGGTTAATACCAAACTTGCGATCGCATTCTCAATCTGATCGATGGCATAAAAAGCTTTTTCCAAAATTAAAATCCGCCAATACACCACCGCATCCACTTGCAGAGAAACATTATCTGCGGTGATCACAGACTGAGGAGCAATATCTAATACTCGTTCGCGGGTTGTGTCCACACAGGCAATTTTTTCAATAAAAGGAATCATAAAGTGAAGACCGGGTTTCAAGGTCCGCTTATACTTCCCGAAACGCTCCACTAAAGCTTCCTCACCTCCACTGATCACCCTCACAGAAGCATTGACTGCAAAGCCCACGATTAGCGTTGCTAGGATGGCGAAAATCGACTGTCCCATAGAGGTTCTCTGACTCAGCATTTCCTAAAATCCCCACTTTCATTTAACTCCAAATTCCCCAAGAAATGCTAAAATATCAGCCTAATTGCCTCCTCTGGCTTTTTCGTTGCTATTTCAAGTAAGGCAGTAGGTTTTAAATTCCCATGCAAATTCAAAACAACAGAGGGCTACGCTCCTGTCAAGCTCTCATCTGGCTGAGCTTGAGTCTTTTGACCGGGGTGGGAATTTCCCCTCTGGCAATGGTTCGACCAGCTCTGGCTCAACTCTCACAAGCTCCGCAGCCAAGGTCAAATTCTCAGTCGGGAGAAATGTCCTATGAACTGAAAGGAGATGAATTGCGGGTATGCAGACCGAAAGCCAACGCCTCTAAGCCTCAGGAGCAAGAATGCGCGACCGTGGGTAAGGGGTACACGATCGTATTACGAACTGCCAATGACCTCTACGCTCAAGGCAATCTTACGAATGCTGAGAAACTTTTCCGACAGTTGATTTCGCGATATCCCAAACAACCAGAAGCTTACTATAAGTTAGGGACAATCTTCTTGGAGCAGAGTCAAGCAGAGGATGCGATCGCTCAGTTCCGCCAAGCAATTCAACTCAACCCTGAACACGCCAAAGCTCATAATGACTTAGGAGCCGCTCTTGCCAGTCAAGGCCAATTAGATGCCGCCGTGAATGAGTGGCGGCAGGCAATTCAAATTAATGGCGACTATGCGGATGCGTTAAATAACTTAGGGCTTGCTTTATTGCAGCTAGGAAAAAAAGAACAGCAAGATGAAGCAGTGACTTCCTTGAAAAAAGCCAGAGAGTTATTTATTAAACAAGGTAGGAGTCAACCAGCCTCGCGCATCGATCAACTATTGCGAGATATGGATAAACAGTCTAGCGAGTCTTAATTAGGTTGATAAAGGACCGGGTGCATCGCCAGTTTTCAGCATTTAGCTCTCGAACCAATGCACCCATTGCCTCCCTCTTCTCAACAAACTGGTTTTGCAACTCCAGGCTTACCTGAACTTGACTTAAAAACAAGATCGACGGTTGGCAGCTAAGGGTTAACCGTCAACCGTCACCCATTATTTTCATACTGGTTGCATTTCACCGGCATGAGGGAGAAAAGAGGAAACGATGATTGTCTCACTCAAGGGTCTAAGCTTGACTCTCATCTTCCCTTGCCTTGAGAATTTTGATACGACTGGATGTGAGATTAGACATCAGCCTTCAACGGATTTACCACACCCGATGCACCTGGAATCTGACCCACAGGTTCACAGCGACCTCCTAAATATTTTGCGAGAAACTCCTCTGCGATCGCATAAAAGTGCAGTCGATTTTCAGGACGAGCAAACCCATGTCCTTCATCTGGATAAAGCACATATTCTACTGGCTTACCTGCTTTCTGCATCGCGCCGACAATTTGCTCGCTTTCTGACTCTTTCACTCGCGGATCGTTGGCTCCTTGACCAATTAATAAGGGTTTTTGGATGCGGTCAACGAAAAACAGGGGCGATCGCGACTTCAGAAACTCCTCTTCCGTTGCCAAATTACCGACCCGATGGGAAAACATTGCTTTCAGCGGTTCCCAATAAGGAGGGATAGTTTGAATTAACGTCACTAAATTACTCGGCCCGACAATATCGACACCACAGGCAAAGACATCTGGTGTAAAAGTGAGTCCCACCAAGGTGGCATAACCCCCGTAGGAACCCCCCATAATTGCAATCCGATCCTGCTCCGCAATGCCTTGTTCTACCAACCAGTTGACTGCATCAATTAAGTCATCGTGCATTTTTGCGGCCCACTCGCGGTTGCCAGCATTTAAGAACGCTTTACCATAACCAGTAGAGCCTCGGAAATTCACTTGTAATACAGCATAACCCCGGTTTGCTAACCACTGGGCTTGTGAGTTATAACCCCAAACATCGCGAGCCCAAGGCCCACCATGAACCAGTAAGACTGCGGGAACTGGTGTTTGTAAACCAACTGGTTTGGTCAAGTAAGCATGAATCGTCAACCCGTCCCTCGCTGAGTAGGAAATGGGTGTCATTGCCGCCAACTGTAACCCTTCTAATTTAGGTTGGTTACTAAACAGCAACGTGCTGGTTTTTGACTCTCGGTTATAGGCATAGTAGTAAACAGGGCCATCATCGGTCATGAACGCCAATAGCCAATTTTGATCGGCTAAATCTCGCGAAATAATCGAAAACTCTCCCGGGCGAATGCGAGCGATCGCTTCAAAATCCTCAGCAATGTTCGGGTCTAAAAGCTTCCATTCTTGTTTATCCTTGTAAAAGGAAACCGCTTGAATGAGTCGCTTTGTAGGGTGTATAACCAACCGAGAAATATCATAGTCAGAATCTTGAGCGACAACAATTTCCTGGCGGCTAGCAAGGTCAAGAGCGAACAAACATTGAGCATTGGTATCATGGCTACCAAGCAGATACAGAGTCTGGTTATCTTCGGAGAACAGCACTGCATCCCCTTGATCGTCTGGTCCCCAGTGGCGGAGCACCTCCCATGTTTGAGCAGTGGTTTCACGGAAGAGGAGGTCATACCCTCCGTCTGCTGTTGTGGCAGTGGCGGCTCGGATTTGAAAATCAGCATCGGCCGTCCAACTAACAATATTGCCAGGATTTTGAGTCTCGAATTCTACCGCGCCGTTTTTTAAGTTAATGCGGTAAACATCGAAGACTTGCGGGTTATTGAGGTTGAGTCCAACTAAGATTTCATGGGGGAAGTTGGGATCGAGATTTAAGACTTGAGCATTGACGCCTTGAAAGGGAGTCAAGTCCCGAACAATACGGGACTGGATATTGACTAAATACAAGTGCCAATTTTCATCGCCATCGGCATCTTGGAGGTAAATAAGCTGTTCGCCACTATAGGTCCAGAAGAAGATACGGATCCCGCGCTTTTTATCGGCTGTCAATTGGCGATCGTCTTGTTGACCTACGGTACGCAGCCACACTTGCAAAACATTGTGCTCGTCTGGAGCGAGATAAGCAAGGTATTTGCCGTCTGGGGACAGTCGCGGGCTGGTCTTTTCTGGATTGCCAAAGAGGATATCGCGGGGGATCAAGGGTGGCAGTCGATCGGCTGAGCGTTCTACTGTGGATGTCGGCATTTTTTCCTCTCAGGGTGGACTTTTCCTATTGTGGCGTGGCAGGGAAAAATTGCCCCTCATCCAGTTTGGGGATCTAGCGATCGACCCTTGGATGAGGTATGGGATGGGAAGAGGGAAAAGAAGACCGCGGGATGGGAGGCAATCCCATACAGCGGTTAAAACACGGCTGCCTTGAGATTGAATGGGGAGCAATTCTATTTTTAACGTTTAAATTGCTCCTTCGACCTCATGATTTGGTTCAAGTTAAATGCAATTGCCTTGGGGTCTGCGATCGCCTAGATTCAAGCTAAACACGCAGGAGATGAACTCGCGGTCGCGAGGGGGGTACTGTGCACCATCAGCGATCGGGGTCGAGGCAAATGTTTTGGGGTGTGGGCAAAGACTGAAGGGGATTGAAATGAATTGTCTTTACGGAAAATTGCCACCGAACTTGAAAAGAAAAACCAGGAAGGAATCAAGGAAGAACCTTCCTGTACGCTGTCTTCGCATGAGTTACTGCCGTCCTTTAAGAGTGTCAGTGCTAGCAGGACCGACAGAAAACCCACACCCTAATTTTTAGGTGGGGGTAGAAGTCTCTACATCTATCGACAGAGGTATTTAACCGTGAGTCGCCTACAGATTTTTCTGAGAGATGAAGCAATGCCTTGGAGGACAACTCTTTGTTCGAGAGTTTCCGATCCAGTCGGCTGGGTTATGAAGATCGATCTAGAGTAATTGAGCTGCACCATGAGACAAGCATTCTCTGCCATTGCTGCCCTTCTGCTGACTGCTACCCTCAGCGCAGCAGCGCCAGTCCGCATTGAACCCATCAAAGCCATCAGTGCCCGTGAAGAAATCCGGCAAACAATTTCTGAACCAACAATTTATGCTTTTACGGGTCGCGCTGGACAACGCATCACTGCATCCCTATGGGCGGGTTCTCTGTCAGCACAGGTATTTACACCGTCTGGGCAGGAACTCGCTACTTTAGAGAAAGAACTGGAACAGAAGGTACTCACGCTTCCAGAGTCGGGACTCTACAGAGTTAAGGTGAAACCGTTGCGGGAAACGACTGCTTTTGTTCTAGAGTTTGAATCTGCTAATAGTGGGAGTTCCTTCACGCGCGATCGCGACTGGGAGTTTCAACAACCCCAAAGGCTTGTCCTCAAGCAGGGACAATCGACTGTGAATGTGCGACTGACTCTGGGGAAGCAGGAAATTCAACCACTGACGATTGCAGCGAAAGCAGGTCAACGTCTGAGTGTGAAAGCTGAGGGAGTAGATTTAGCGATCGAGTCACCTTCAGGACAGTTACTCGATCAGGGAAATGGGGAAACTGTGGCAACCTTGCCAGAGTCAGGGGTCTATCGAGTGTTGGTTATTGCTAAACCCAGTACCGTGACCTCGGTGAATGTTGAATTACGTTGACGGTTGACTGGTAATTCGTAATGGGAAACGGAGTGAGGTCTGAAATTTTCAGGAGAAAGTCAATCAGGTAGTTAGAACCCACATCCCATACCCTCAACTATGATACTCGCTAATCATTTTATAGAGTAACATAATTGGGCTCATCAATGAGGAGGGAGCCAGTCATCATCTCTATCAACGCTTATAAAATTTCCCAAATTGGGTTGTTTTTTGAAACAAGAAAATCTTAATCGTGCGAATATCCTGAAAAAGTATTAGGAGTATGAGGTGAAAGTTAACAGGCACAGACCAGCAGAAGAGCGAATTTTTCGAGCGAAATGGGGACTTTACTGACCAGGGAGTGATGTTTTCAGAGCTAGCTCACCTCTTCAAATCTGGGTGACTATCTCCAACATACTTGACCTCAAAGGAGACAAATAAGGTAATATTTAAATCCTTAAGGAACGGGTATGTTTTTTTGCATGAACTTTGTTCAGCTTATCTCTCCTGAAAAAAAATGCTCTTCTACCTGACGGCGTGACAACCTGGTCAGAGTCGAGACAGTAGTTCTTTCTTCTTCGCTTGAAATTCTTCTTCAGTGAGAATCCCTTGCTCTTTCAACTTACCGAGTTTTTCGAGAGCCTGATAGATATTAGCAGCCTCATTCCCCTTTTCATTTTCTAAGTCTGAAACGTAACTTTTCCCTTTCTCAAAGGCTGAATCATAAACCGCTTTAACTTGTTCTTCAACAAAGTTATTCAGGGTGCCACCGCTAGAGAAAAGGTTGATGGCAACCTGTCCAACTGCATAGGTCGCAGCCCCAGAAGCGATCGCCATTGATGCTCCACCAATCATCGTGCCAAAACCAGGAATTGCTTTCAGAAAACTTGCCCCTAGACGAGCAATGGTTGTACCTGTGAGCGCTGAGACAAATGTTTTACCCGTGCTCTGAGAATAGCTAACACCGTAAAGCTCGGCAATTTGCTGGAGCATTTCCAGTTGAATAGCGGTGACAGCAACAAAATCAACCAGCGGGATTGGGATTAGTCCACCACCCATTGCCCACAGTACATGGGACTTAATAATCGACTCGGCTTCAGTTTGTTTGCTCATAATATAACCTGTCTCAAGTTTTTGATGCTTCCATTTTGGCTAAATTTTTGTGAAAGTGCCACCTCGCCATCCCGACTCGTCGCCAATGTTTCCCGTGCAGCCAAAATGTATCAACAAATGCAAAAACGTCTTGACAGTGATGCTCGACGACACCGCCAAACTCTATGCTTTGGCCTCACTACCTATGGTGTAAAGTTGGACAGGAGCCATTGCCGACTGTACTGCCTGTGCCATGCTCGAGGGAGCAACTATCTTAACCCCGATCCCATGAGTTACCCTAGTCAAGAAGTCCACTTTTACCCCTAGGATGGACGCTCTCCTGTCTAGTTACAATTCTTCATTTAAGCGTGGGTCGATAAGAGTCCGTCAAGCATTAAAAGTCGTCAAGCGCTCCCAAATCTGGTGCTAGACCTCAAAACGTTTGCACTTGATCCCCCCTTTCCCCCTTTCCCCCTTTATCCCCTTCTTCAGCAAGCCCCAATTAGGGGGATTGCATAGTTGCAGTCCCCCTCATTCTCACTGTTTCTCCCTTCCCGAATCCCTGCTAATTTTCCTTAAAAATCAATCATCAACGGCGCTCTTGGGAAAGGAATCACATCCCGAATATTCCCCATCCCCGTCATAAACTGTACTACCCGCTCAAATCCCAAACCAAACCCTGCATGAGGAACGGTTCCATACCGTCGTAAGTCCAAATACCACCACAACTCCTCCTGATTCATCCCCTGTGCTTCTATCCGTTTCTCTAACACCTCCAGTCTTTCCTCTCGCTGCGAACCACCGATAATTTCTCCAATTTTCGGCGCTAAAATATCCATTGCCCGCACTGTCTTTTCATCATCGTTCAACCTCATATAAAAAGCTTTTATCTCCACCGGATAATCTGTCACAATCGTCGGCTTTTTAAACAATTCTTCAGCCAAATATCGCTCATGTTCCGACTGCAAATCTAACCCCCACTTTACTGGAAACTCAAATTGCTTATCTGCCTTTTGCAACAGCGCGATCGCCTCGGTATAAGTAATTCGCTCAAATTGATTATGAATGATATTTTCCGCAGTCTCCAAAACCGTCTTGTCAATCCGCTCATTGAAAAATTCCATATCTTCATGGCAAGTGTCCAGCACATACTTAAAAATGTGCTTCAAAAAGGCTTCGGCTAAATCCATATCTCCCTGCAAATCGCAGAAAGCCATCTCCGGCTCAATCATCCAAAACTCTGCCAAATGTCGCGAAGTATTAGAATTTTCAGCGCGGAATGTCGGCCCAAAGGTATAAACATTACTAAAAGCCGTGGCCATGACTTCCGCTTCTAATTGACCACTCACCGTTAAATAAGCTTGTCTGCCAAAAAAGTCTTGATTAAATTCAACTTCTTGGGCTTCATTGCGGGGAATATTCTTTAAATCAAAGTTCGTAACATGAAACATTTCCCCCGCTCCTTCACAGTCGCTAGCGGTGATAATCGGAGTGTGAACCCACAAAAAGCCGCGTTCTTGAAAAAATTGGTGGATGGCGTAGGCGCAGGCATTACGGACGCGAAACACTGCACCATAGGTATTGGTGCGCGGTCGTAAGTGCGCGATCGTCCGCAAAAACTCAAACGAATGTCGCTTCTTTTGCAACGGGTAAGTTTGCGGATCGGCCTCGCCATAGACTGTAACCGCCGAGGCCTTTAACTCAATACGCTGTCCCTTCGCGGGTGATGCCACTAGCACCCCTGCCACTGCTAGCGACGCACCGGTATTCAGTTGCTTGATTGTATTTTCATAGTCGGGTAAATCAGGACTGAGAACGACTTGCAAGTTTGCCATTGAGGAGCCATCATTGACTTCAACAAAGGCAAATTCCTTTAATTCACGCTTGGTGCGAACCCAACCTTGAATGGTGACAGTTTGATCGGGTTGGCCATTTCGGAGCAGCTCAGCAATGCGTTGAGTTACCATAATTTCAGACAGGTGGGGATCAATTGACAGTGTATCTATATTCCATCTTAAAAACTTGCCTCACAATCGCAGCGATTAGCAAGGCTGAAGCTCAATGATCGAGCCAAAGATGCGATTGCGGATTAGTGTCATGGGTTTGTTTGTCAAGTCTGATTCGGTGCTGATGATTCATAAAATCAAGGGGCCCCAGCCGGATCGGTGGGACTTACCGGGTGGCGGGTTGCAACCGGGTGCACCGATGATGGTTGCCCTCCAGCGAGAGATTCAGGAGGAAACAGGTTTAACGGAGTTTCGGGTGCAGGGAGTGGTGGCGATCGCAGAAGACTTTTTCCCAAATTGGCAAGGTCAACCCTTACATTCACTCAGCCTCATCTATCACTGTTCTGTGGAAGGAGAGCCATTGCTGAACCCCTGCGATCGTCGCGAAGTTGGTAGCAAGGGTGTTCAATGGCTCTCGATCGCCACCTTAACGCCTGAAATCTGTTCGAGCCGGAGTTGGAAGGCCCTACAAGCACTAGAATCATCTTCGTAGGATGTAGGAGGTGGCAACCCAGCACTCGGTTTGGGATCGAGATGAAGCTTCAGTGTTTAGATTCTGATGAGATCGGAGGAACTCAGCAACTCTGGACTCAAACCAAGCACAATCCCAAGATAAGTATTACCCGCTCGAATTGCTGTCGAAGAGACTGGTCCCACGCTATCCAAAGTCACATTCACAGGATCGAAACTGACATTACCTGGTGTATTACGGTCGATCGCAATTTTATCTTCTCCAATGCGGAAGTCAGTAATTAAATCGGCTTGTGCCAGTAGAGGAGTGCCAGCGGCAGTGGACAAGAAAAATGTATCGTTGCCAGTCCCCCCATTGAGAATATCTTGATCGCGGTCTCCCGACAAAAAATCATTCCCTGAATCGCCATACAAGATATCACTCCCCCGACCGCCTAGGATATTATCGTTCCCATCCGACCCAATCAAGGTATCGTTATCATTGCCACCTAAGATCGAGTCGTTCCCAGAGCCACCATCGAGGCGATCGGAACCAACACCGCCGAACAGAATATCATCTCCACTTCCGCCATTAATCACATCAGCACCTTGCTGGCCATTAATAAAATCAGCAAGAGAGCTGCCAAAAATAACGTCGTTACCGGCTAAACCTAATACTTGTTTACCCAATGCTTCTGGTCGGAAAGAAAGGTTGATACTGTCATCAGCATCTGAGAGTGTATATAACTGACCAATCACCCGAAAGGGGGGAATACCCGTTGGGGAGCCACTGCCAGAAGCATTACTGGTCGGTGTTCTGATCGAAACCGAAGGCGGTGAAGCAGTCGGCTTGACAATAATTAATTGAGGTGCATCTTCTAAAGCTTGCCTCTGAGCAGTATTCTCGGACAAGCTAGGCTGCCAGTTATCGTCAGTCATTGTTTGAATCCTCACACAAATTTAGTTGCACTTTACACGCAAGCTATCATCAGCTATCGAGGGTTTGTTACCAACAGTTCAATCAGAGTCAGCTTGGAGTCTAGCGAGCCGTTTTCCTAGAGGCGAG
>JBLNEP010000225.1:0-4211 GCA_050262755.1 Actinomycetota bacterium
GATATTTCACGATGGGCGATGTGATGGCGACGCTGAGTGCGGCAGGCGCGCTGGCGGCAATTGGGGGGGTGAGTTTTGGTGCGGGTTATATCGGTGGGGCTGCTGCTGCTGGGGCCAGTGGTGAAGAAGTTTTGGGGATGTTTGGAGATTGGGGTGCGGGTTTTGCTAGTGGTGTATCTGGGGGATTTTTAACTGATGTTTATGAATATACAACTGGGCATAAGATTGAACCGAATCATGCGATGCTCTACAACGCTGGTAATGTTAGTGGCATTGGGGTATCTTTTCTAACAGGAATGAAGGCAGCTACTTGGGCGACTACTGCGATGGGGCCTTTGAAGTGGGTAGCTGCTGTGGATACGGGATTGGATGTTTATGGGGCGGGTAAAGCTACTTATAATCTTTATCAGAGTTATCAGGATAATGGTAAATTTGAGGTTGAGGATGCTTGGAATTTGTTGGCTTATGTGCCTTTTGCTGGGGTTGCACTGGGTGGTATCAAGACTTTTATGGCTGCTAATAAGGCAGTTAAGGGCGGTGCTGAGGGTGTTGATAATGTCCTGCAATCTACTCAAAAGACGATAACAAAAACCGGGAATTGCTTTGTTGCTGGTACGGAGATTTTCACGACTGATGGGATTAAGAATATTGAGGATATTCGGGTTGGTGATTATGTTATTTCTGACGACCCAACTACTCCTGGGGGGATTGAAGCACATCAGGTTTTGGAGACTTTTGTAAGACAAACTGATACGTTGTACGATCTGTATGTGGATGGGGAGGTGATTTCTACTACGGGCGAGCATCCTTTCTGGGTGCCGGATTTGGGGTGGGTTGAGGCTAAGGATTTAGTTGTTGGGAGTTTGTTGCAGACGGAAGATGGTAGAATTATTGATGTTGATGGGGTTGAGAAACGGGAAGGTAAGTTTGAGGTTTACAACTTTAGGGTTGAAGATTTCCATACTTACTTTGTTTCTGATTTGGGGGTGTTGGTTCATAATGCTACTCCTAGTTACTGGGATGATGTCTCTCCAGAAGACTTAGAGGAGAGTATGAGTCATCCTGACTTCTCTGGTGAATACTTTCATCCCGGCTCATGGAATAAAGGAGGTAGTAAGAGTGTTGAACAATCTTTGCAGAATCATTATAGAGATCATGGTGCACAAGTAGGTGCAACTTCTCTAGAAGATTATATTCAAAAATCTGAAGAATTTAAGAAGTTAGTTCTTTCAACACCAAATATTATTTCTCGTCCTATTTCTGGAGCAACTCCAAATGTATTTAGATATGAAAAAGACAGTCGATATATAGATCTTGTTCACCTTAAGAATGGTGATAAGGAAATAATTTCATTTGGCGAGATTTGGCAATAAAACAGGAAAACATACAAAATGAAACACAGATTCTTTTTTGTTCCCGGAAAAATCAAGTATTCAACTTTTCATCAATACTATGATATAGAACCTAATGCAATATTTCATGATGATATAATTCGTTATATTCGTGACTCACTTCAGTGGGTTCCCTCCATTCAAGTCTCATTTCCTCACAAAAGAGAAAGTTATGGATTAGATGAATATGGTATTAATATCATTCATAGTACCGGAGCCACCGTATTCTGTGAAATAATTACTGGTTGGGAAAAGTTATTTTCCCAAGCACCAGAAGTATTTGAAATAACATCTGGAATATTATGCGATCATGATGGGAGAGCTAAATATCCTCTTGAGTTCAGAAAAGTTAGTGTAAAACGTGATTTCTTAGTAGACAATTTCCATAAATTATCAGAATGTGCGCGACAAGCTGCTCAAGGAGATGGTTATATTTTGCACTTAGGTATGTGATTATTTTCCTCACTAATAAAAAAATGGAAGATTGGGTTATTGCCGACGATCCTAGTAGAATCGCATCGATTCGTAGGTTTGGTGAAGGCGGACAAATAATCTCAATAATTAACTGGAGTTTAGACTAACCGCGCTTAAAGGCGCGGTAGTCTAAACTCTAAGCAAGAGAAAATGGCTCAACTTGTAGTTGAGGGGAAAAAAGGGATTAAATTAGGAATTAACAGAAAAAACCGTTAAGTTTTCAATGGCTTTTTAGTTCGAGAAAAGCCTTTTTTATTTAACAATCGGATAACGAGTACGAAGTGACCTTTGTTGTCCTTGTTGCCAGCCAGGAGACTTTCCACGGAGTTTTGGAGAACAAGCAGGTGTACCAATCACTGCTAAAACTCCAGGTATGGCTTGTGCAACTCGACCAGGAGTTAATTTGGTCAACCGTTTTTGCCAAGGTAAAGGTCTATCTTGAACTATTTCGCGTGCCAACCAAAGTTCCCAAGTAATCATCGGCATCAAATCACTCCATCGCTCGCATTGCTTAGGTGTACTGAACTTCGGTAAAGTCCAATGAAGCCGTTGTTTGGCCAAGCGATACCAATGGTCAACGCCAAAACGTCGCAGGTATAGCTGCCAGATTTCCCCCAGGGGAGGCATTTGTTCGCCGATCCAAATCAACCATAAAGGCGATGGCATTTTCCCAGAGTACAATTGGTCCATGCGCTCAACTTGAATTAATTGCATTGGTTGATGTTGGAGTTTAGACTAATCAGATATTAAACCGCGATCGCTACCTCATGCTCAGAACGGCAAAGGTCGCTGGCGAGCCGTCATGAGGCTCAGCCATTAGATAGCTGTCAGGGACCGTTGATGTTCTCTTTAACTGGGTAACCACACTTTTGCAGCGAGGTGGCACTGCTAACGCGAGACACCCTGTAGGTTCACGCTTAGCTCAAAAAAACTGTCTGCGCTCGTGACGGCAGACAGCAGAGCGGGTAGAAAATTGAGAATTCACCAAAAATCTCAAATCTACCTGTCATGAAGTTTGAACAATTACAGGCATTTCGTCAACTTGCGTATCAATGTCTGGGCAATGCTAAAGACGCCACTTTTGAATTAGCGGATGCGGTGATGACAACCCGCCACGCCTCGTGTTTGGGAGATTTCGCTCTGAACCCCTTATTTGAGCGTCAGTGGTCGAGTGTCTATGAGGCACTGCAAGATTGCAGACCCGAGCGAGAGCAATTGATGCAACTATATATTCAACAAATGTCCCAAGTCGAACGCCCTGTATTAGCGATCGACCATACAGTATGGTTGAGGCCTGATGCGCCGACCCTCAAAGAGCGTACCTACGAACATCAACCTACCCTCTTAGCTCGCAACAAACCTGTAGGTATCGGTCAAGGATACAGTACGCTCGCCGTGATACCTTCAACAAGTGGTAGTTGGGCATTGCCTTTGTTACACGAACGGATTACCAGTTGGGACAATCCGCTCCAAAAAGCCACTCAACAATTGGCCAGGGTGTGCCAGTATCTACAACATCGACCGATCGCTTTATTTGATAGTGAGTATGGATGTGCCCCCCTTGTCAAAGCAACCGCAGCGATTGCAGCAGATAAGTTGATGCGTATTCGTTCCAATCGTTGCTTGTGGTCAGTACCCGAAACCTATAGTGGTAAAGGACGACCGAAAGTGCACGGAAAGCAGTTTAAGCTTAACGATCCATGCTCTTGGTGGGAACCAGAACAAACTTGGGAATCGAACCTGCCAAAACTCGGAACAATCCGACTCAGAAAATGGGATAACTTGCACTTTCGAGGCAGTCCGAAACATTCGATGACTCTGATTTTAGTAGAACGCCTAGCTCCTGTAACAGGTCAATTAAAAACTCAACCATTGTGGTTAGTATGGGTCGGTATCAAAATGCCACCTCTTAATGAAATTTGGCAACTATATACGCGCCGTTTTGCACTCGAACATTGGTATCGCTTGGCGAAACAAACTTTACATTGGACTGTGCCACAGTTGAGTACCCCCGAACAGTGCGAGCGATGGAGCGATTTGATGCCATTGCTGACCTGGCAATTATGGTTAGCTAAAGATTTAGTGAGAGAAACTTGCTTGCCTTGGCAAAAACCCCTGGCCGAGTTGACCCCGGGAAGGGTAAGCTGCTACGCAGCTATATTGTATAATAGGCAGACAACAAAAGTAAGCGAGCGCGAACTACAGATGCCAGCCAGAAATCATTGATCTCAAGAACAAAGAGAAAGACTTATTAAAGTCTTGAAAGAGTCCGATCGCCCTTATGTTCGAGAAAAAGTGCTAATTATATTGTTGATAAATGACGGAAAAACTTATCATGAGATTAGT
>JBLNEP010000226.1:0-28079 GCA_050262755.1 Actinomycetota bacterium
GCATTCACATAATTCTCAAAACGGTCGGGTGCGCCAGCTACAGCCTTTACCCGCTAGAAGCGACAGAGTTCCTACTGAGGAGTTTGCCAAACCTTTGACCCTTGTCACACAGCGATCGCCCCGTTCAGTCCAGGCATTCATCTACCCAATCACCCTTATGCAGCGTGGCGACCCAATTGTTATCGATAACTCAGACTTCCTCTGCCCCGATCTCACCGCCGATTGGCCAATCGATCGCACCCCCAACACCGGCCAAATCATCCTACAAGCCAAAGTCGGAAACCGCCGCTACCAATTGACGCGCTCGGAGGCTATGCCTTAGAGCGTATTTACGCTCGCTCAATTCCCATGGTCACATCATCGGCAAAGCCAACACACAAAGGATTGAACGAAAGCATTTAACTTTGAGGATCCAGAGCAAGCGGTTAACCCGTAAGATGATTTGTTTTTCCCAATCAATTCAGTTGCGTGACATTGTGATTGGACTGTTGCTCGACCGATGCGAATTTGGGCGAGCTATTTAACTGATCCACAGGTCTGGAACACTACCCTCTAAAGACAGCCTGACTTAAAACCCTACAAGTTGATAGAAGTGTTACAACTAGCGCTTGCGGGTGAAGATGAATGAGTTAAAAAAAGTTTACCCTCAAGGCAACTCCACCGAAGTTGGTTTCGCAATGTGTGGCAATCCCCACCCTAATTTTTCCCGCAAAATATGAAAATACTCAGGAGGTTGCAGCCGAATAAATCGAGCTCGGTAGAGCGATCGCTGCACTCGGACTCGGTCCTCTGGCAATACATAACAGCCACCATTTCCATCCACCACCATCACCAAGCGATTTGGACTCGCAGGATAAATCGTCACCTGTTCCGTATCCGCAAACACTAAGGCGCGAGACGCCAGAGAGTGGGGACAAATGGGTAATAACTGTAACACCGGCACCCCAGGCGTGATCACGGGTCCCCCCGCCGATAGCGCATAAGCAGTCGAACCGGTAGGCGTCGAGAGAATCACCCCATCCGCTGCAATGTCCACTGGCGCGTGTCGCCCAATTTCTACTTCAAAATGGCACATACAAGTGAGTGGCTCTCGGTGCAGCACCATTTCATTCAAGCACAGCGCCTCCCAGAGGCAGTTCTCATCCCGATACAACTGCACAGCCAGCATGGTTCGGTCTTCCAATTCATACTCGCCTGCGATCGCTTGTTCCAGCGCTTGGGGCAACAAATTTAAGTAAGTCTCTGTCAAAAACCCCATGTGACCTGTATTGATCGCCAGCAGTGGCACTCCACAGGGAGCCACTTGGCGAGCGGCTGCTAACACAGTCCCGTCTCCCCCCAATACCACCGCAAACTTCATATCCTGATCGAAACCAGGGGGAACTAATTGATCGATGGGAGTGTGACACATGGGGCGATCCGGACTTGAATAGCCGAGAATCCCCCCAGCACCAGATACAGTGCAGACATCCCAGCCACAGGCAGTCAGCTTGTCGTGCAAGTCGGCAGCAATTCGACAAGCAATTGGTTTCACCTCGTTGTAGATTATCCCAGCTTTGGGCACGTGCAGAAGTCCGGCTCAGGTATAAAGGTTCTTATGGGGAGGCGCAAGCGCTCGGCGATCGGCTTTCACAGACCTTGCGCCACTACGCCGCGCCGAAATGGGCGGCCAGGGCAAACCGTCAGGGTGACGGTTGTGAGCAAATGGGCAATTTGTCTCCTAAGTTTTGCAGACACAATCGATTTGAAGGCGTCTGAAGGGGACGGGGGGCGACTTTACATGAACGGAACTTTTGCTTTATTCCGTTTCTTCGTTTTAGCCTGTTCGTATTCTAATTCCTTTAGCTTCTTTACAATCCGACTAAAGTATTCTTGCAGGTAAGATTCTACCGTGGTCATTTCTTGAGGCTCGAACCCAAAAGTCGCATAAACCTCATCCATTGGAGCCTTGAGCGGTTTACCTGTGGCTAAAACCTCGGCAAAAGCCAAGCGATCGGCGATATTCCAAGTCCACTGGAACCATTTCGTCACTTGTCGGGTTGCTCTGAGAATGCGAGTTTGTGGGCGCGTGACTTTGGCTTCTTTCCCAGACAAACGCTCGCACAGACGGATGATTTCGTCTGCTTCCCAAGCACGGGAACCGACGACTGGAAAAGTTTTCTTCGCGGTGGCGGGTACGGACAAGGCACGGATGGCAAATTTGGCAATGTCCTGGGTGTCCATGTAGGCGATCGCTGAACTTTCACCCGGCACCCATATCGTCTGACCTTCTAAAATCGGCATGGCGTACTGACCGATTAATCCTTGCAAAAAGCCACAAGGTCTCAGCACCGTGTAATTTAAGCCAGATTCAGCTAGAAATAACTCTGTACAGCGCTTGATTTCTAACAGGGGGACTTGGGGATATTTCTCAGCATCCAGAAACGAAAAGAAGATAAACCGCTCTACTTTAGCCGCCACAGCAGCTTGAATCAAAGCAACTTTTCCCTCCCAGTCTACTTGTTTCACACTGAGGGAATCTGTTGCTCTGGCAGTGGCGGCATCGATGACCGCGCTGATCCCTTCTAAAGCTGGGGCTAGGGTTTCAGGTTCGCAGAGACTCCCTGGTACGAGTTCCGCGCCCCATTCTTTCAAAAAAGCTGCTTTTCTGTAATTCCGCACTAAACAGCGCACCTGATACCCCTCATCCAAGGCGCGGCGAGCTATCTGCCGGCCGAGGGTGCCGGTGGCTCCTACAATTAGTAAGCTCATCAGGGATTAATTAAGAATCTTAAACTTTCTACCAAAATGGTATCAGACCTTTCTCAACTTTTTTTACAAAAGTTAATAAAGTTCTCAAAATTTCTTTAAAGTGAGGGGAGAGAGGGGCAAGAAGCGGGATGTGGGGGAGATGAGGCGGTCAGTCTGCCTGACCTTCCCCACCATCTCCTTACTCTTCGCCGCCTTGAATTTTGAGTAACAAGAACCCTGCACTCAAACCTACGAGAACGATAGCAACAGCGGATAACGCTGCATTGAAAATCTCACCAGCCATGATGTTCAACTCTCCTGTGCGATCAATAGACTGTATTCTAAGACACTTGAGAGACACAACGGAAGTTACAGTATGGGCCCACATTTAGCAATTACGATGGGAGATCCGGCGGGAATTGGGCCGGAGGTGATTTTGAAAGCACTCGCCGATCGCCATGCCCTTGGCCCTTGCCAAGTAACAGTCATTGGCAGTCGTGCCGTTTTAGAGCAAACTTACGCGCAATTAAGCTCGACTTTAGTCGAACAGGGAGGGGAACAGCAGACACCCACCCTCGCTAACCCGGAAGAGTTGACAACGATCGAGATAGAACTCGGAGGGGAACAGCAGATCGCCCCAGGAACTGGGAATGCCACAACCGGGGCGGCTAGTTTTGCTTATCTGGAAACTGCGATCGCTCGCACCCTTGCCGGCGAATTTCAAGGCATTGTCACCGGGCCCATTGCCAAAACTTATTGGAAAGCCGCAGGTTATGACTATCCCGGCCAAACAGAACTGCTAGCCCAAAAAGCAGGAGTCCAACGATTTGGAATGTTGTTTGTCGCCCAATCTCCCTATAGCAGTTGGATACTCCGCACCTTACTTGCAACCACCCACATTCCCCTGCGCCAAGTCCCCGACGCCCTCACGCCAGAATTACTCACAACGAAGCTCGATTTATTGATAGAGTGTTTGCAGCAGGATTTCGGGTTAGCAGCACCAAGGATTGCCCTCGCGGGTTTAAACCCTCACAGCGGCGAAAATGGACAACTCGGAAGTGAGGAGAAAGATTGGTTGATTCCTTGGTTGCAACAGCAGCGCGATCGCCTGCCTCAAGTGCAACTCGATGGCCCAGTGCCACCAGATACGCTGTGGGTTAAACCCGGTCAAGCTTGGTACGGTGCTGTCGTTCAAGCCCACGATGCTTATTTAGCCTTGTATCACGATCAAGGCTTAATTCCAGTGAAGCTCATGGCATTTGATCGAGCGGTCAATACAACGATCGGGTTGCCTTTTATTCGCACTTCTCCCGATCACGGTACCGCTTTTGATATCGCTGGTAAAGGAATTGCTGATGCCAGTAGTATGAAAGCCGCTTTGCAGTTAGCTACCCAACTAGCAACTCACCGAATTAGTGCGGGGAAGATTGCCAATCAAGTTGGCATCTAAAGGAGGTTTTCCCCATGCTCAATCAACTGTTAGAACGCCTTGCTTGCCTGGAGGACTTAGAACCCAATTTAAGGGTCGAGGCTGAAACCATTTATCTGATAGAGACCATTACCTCACTACCGGAGGGGCTGCAAATTCTGGTTGAAAAATACAGTGCTTCTCCTTGCACCCTGATTGTGCGTTTAATTTCTTGTATTTTAGCCGTTAAAGCCTCTTCTACCCAGATCGAAATTACTCCCTTCCTATTGATTTTCATCGAAAACCTGCGCGATTACAAGGACGAGCAGACTCTCATTAACTGCTTAACCGCACTTCAGCGACGCCTGATTTTTAATCCCGCCCAGAATCAGCTAGAAAATTTACCACCTTTCTTGTCTGATTTCCTCATGACTTGCCTGAATCAGTCAATCCCAGTCAAACGGGTCACCATTTCAGTCATTGGGCGAATTTATGAAAGGAACCTCATGAGTCAAGTCTTTGACGAGCCGGAAATTGCCTCATTACGCGAGGAACTGAGCACTCTTTCCCAACTGGGCGATCCTCAACTCGATCGTGAAATTAATCGGTTAACGGATCGAGGTGAAATTGTATTGCTTCCCCGCACTGGCTTAACGGGAAGCGCCCTGCTAGAAAAAGCCAAAGAACTGTCTCATTTAAGTAGTCGAGCGCTTGCTAAACAATGTGGCTATTACACGCTCAATAAAAATAATCTTATCCGCGCCAACCTTAGTGAGTTTTATCGGGAAATGCGGAAAGCTAAGCGCCTTTATCCTGAATTTAAAGCAAGTCAGAATGGGCATCAGGCCGAATTAAACGGGAAGGATGCAGTTTCGGCCGGCGATCGGGCCCAAAAGCAATCAAGAGAACCCTCTGAAACTTGATTAAGCTTAATGAGGAAGGCAGCCGAGCAAAAGCTGCCTTCATTTCCTGAGGCAAATCTCCTTATTTCTCGACTTTTACACCTTTCCAAAAGGCGATATATCCTGCAATATTTTTAGCAGCGTCTTTTGGGGTTGGATAGTACCAAGCAGCATCTTTATTGGTTTGACCATTCACTTCGATGGTGTAGTAACTAGCGACCCCTTTCCAACCGCAAGTCGTATGAGTGCTGCTGTCTTTGAAATACTCGCGCTTGATGGCATCGGGGGGGAAGTAATAGTTGTTTTCTACCACTTCGCACTGGTTACTTTCAGCTAAAACGACATCATTCCAAATTGCTTTCGGCATGGGTTTTTCCACTCAACTTTTTTAGATTTTAGATGATTCCAGCCGGAGAGGCACAGAAGCGGTCAGAGCGATCGTTATCAGCGAAGCAGACATCTAAAAGGCTTCCCCGATCGCCTTTCCTAAAACCACCAGTGCTAGTGTCTGCCAAGCACCGGTCTAGTGACTGGTAGCAAAGCTGAGCCTTGACAAGACGAAGGAAGGCAATTCAATCCTAAAACGATCGGTTAAACTCTTGAACAGTCACCAGTCAAGATTAATTACGGTTTTGAGAGATAGAAAGGCTGTAGGGATGCTGACCCCGCGCGCGATCGCCCACAAATACTGCATAAGATCCCTTATTGCCATAACCCGAAAACTGCAAGTTCCCGCCGGCCGAAGTTTCTGGGAGTACGCAGAAACGCCCCGTTGGACCCTGAATTAACAGAGTCGGAGATCCAGCCGTTTGTACTCGCAGTCGCCAATAAGGTAAATCTGCTGTTACCTGGATCACTAGGTTGGGTCCCGGTGCAATAAACCCACAGTCTCCGCTATTATTGGGCCCGCCGGATGTTCCAGACACGGTTAACGGTTCTGGAAAT
Organism: Actinomycetota bacterium; assembly: GCA_050262755.1. GTDB lineage: Bacteria > Cyanobacteriota > Cyanobacteriia > Cyanobacteriales > Microcoleaceae > JBLNEP01. The sequence goes on from JBLNEP010000226.1 coordinate 5,986, forward strand.
CCAGGGGCAATCTGTAAAGGCTGAGTACGAACAGCGGTAGCCGTTGCAAAAATCACTGCCAAGGCGAGCGATATGATCCCTAGTTTACGTATCTTCATCTCTATCAACCTTCCCTGTCTGATTACAATGTCACAAATAGCTCTAAATGTTTGGACGATTCCAGATCGGAGAGGTTCGAGGGATTTCCCCCCTGTAGTTTCTCACCCCTCATTGATTCCTACTGATCACTGACAATCTTCACAGGACAGCAAACATGAATCCTCAAGAACATCAGAATTGGCAACATCGACTAGAAGAACTACAAGCAAAACTGAAGCAACAGCAACCTCTACAGGAAAATTCCAAGATTTACCATTCGATTGAGACACTATATAAACAATTCTTGACTTGGTTTCAAGGGCTTGCCAAGGAAGGACAAGTTGCTGTCTTGGCAATCGGTGCGGTTATAGGTCTGGCAGTCCTGAAAACCATTTTGGAGCTTCTAACCTTGTCAATTAGCCTTGTCTTCTTGGGAGGAGTCCTATACTTAGCCTATAAATTTTTGATAAGTCCTAATTCCTCAAACACGAACGATCGGTGATATAAATGGGTACTGGGAATTCGGGGGTGAGGATCGAGGGACCGCGGGATCGGGGAACGAACGCTCATTTCCTTTCCCTACGCCTTTCCAACCAGTCCCAATTTCCCACCTAAAATCTAAACTCTAAACTCTAATATCGATATGGCTAGCCCAACCGTGAGCGGTGGTATTAATGAACCCGATCCAAATTTACAGGTAAAATCTCAAAAATTCCCACTGTTAGTTCGCCGATGCGGTGCTTGGGCCGTTGAAGTGTCTTTGATTGCGTTCAGTGGCTTGATTCCTTTCAGTATCGGTCAAGCAGTGAACCGAGGCCCACAATCGGTTCCTTTAAATCCAATCGTCGCTAGCACTTCCGAAGCGATCGCCCGCACCTTAGCAATTCCCATTCGCGATCGAAATCCGCGAGTCGCACCCTTAACAAACTTATTTTGGACGGGCGCATTGCTAGCCCCGATCGCCTTAGCAGGGTGGCAACTCTACTTACTGGCAAAAACCGGTCAAACGCTCCCCAAACGCTGGTTTGGTGTCAGAGTGGTTGCGTCCGGTCGTCCCCCAGGTTGGGCGAGGGTTTTGGTTCGCGAGAGTTTAGGGCGCTGGGGAGTGCCGATCGGGGTTGCTTATACCCTGTGGCGCTTGAGTGGCGCTTACCCAGACCTGCTGATTTTAACAGCCTTGAGTAGCTTCACCGTGGTGGGAGATGGAGCGGTCGCACGGCTCGACTCCAAACGCCGCACCGGACACGATCGCTTGGCCAGAACCTTTGTAGTCGATGCACTCAAACCCTATCCGCAACCACCGACAACCAATCCTTTTCAAGGCTCAGATTGGACTGAAGAAGATGCTGCGATCGCAGCGATCGTCCTGACACCAGAAACCCCCAGTCAAAAAAGTGCTAACCTCTGGGTTTGGATGCGCCAACACCCAGGTTTAACATTGCTTGTGGTGACAACCGTCGGTATGGTAGCCGTTTTAGGAACCTTTGTTGGCACTCAAATTTACATTCAAAGTCAGGCAAACCTGCGGGATTTTAAACAACGGGATGATGAAGTCTTTCTAGCACTGGTCAGCAAATTATCCCCCGCTACCCCCAATGCAGCCACGGAACGACGGGCCGCGATTTTAGCGCTGGGAGCCGTGAATGACCCCCGTGCCACACCCTTATTAGTCGATCTATTAGGGCAAGAAGATAATGCTGCTATGTTAGAAGTTATTCAGCAAGCTTTAGTGAGTCGCGGCCTCAAAGCTTTGCCTTATTTGCAGCGTTTAAATCAAGCCTTCAGCAATGATTTAGACTCAATGCGTTTTGGGGGCAATGCTCAAGAAAAACAGTTGGTAGCGCTCAGACAGCGGGCGACTCAGAGAGCAGTTGCCAAAATTCTCACCGTCTACAGTGGCTCCCTCAATAATATCGACCTCAGTCGCATTGATTTAGGTCAAACCGCTTCGGGTCCCACTCAATTTACGTTAGTCTTAGACAAAGCCGACTTGTCAGGAATTCGCTTGCGAAGTGCGAGTTTAACCAATGCAAACTTGCAGGGAGTCCGCTTTTCTGGTGCGGGTGAAGACCGTCGCTTCGGTACCTTCGATGACTGGATTGCTGATTTAAGTGGGGCTGATTTAGAAGGAGCCAACTTAACGGGTGCATTTTTAAGCAATGCCTTCATGAATCGCGCCAACTTTCTCCGCGCTATTTTAAATAAGGCGAATTTATCAATGGGGAGTTTGAGTGGAGCAAACCTCAGCAGTGCTAAACTAATCGGGGCAGATTTAAGGCAAGCTTTATTAAAAGATGCCAGCCTGACAGGCGCTGATTTAGGAACGGCTAATTTATCGGGAGCCAATTTAGAAAATGCTCGTCTCAGTCAGGTAAAAGCTCAAGGTGCTCAACTACAATCAACAAATTTAGTTGAATCAGATTGGCAAGGAGCTGATTTAGCAGGAGCAGATTTGAGTGATGCTAATTTGCAGAATGCAAATTTAAGTTCTACTAGACTTACCAATGGGAAATTGAGGAATGCTCAACTGCAAAATGCTAATTTGCGGAATGCAGATTTGAGTTTTGTAGACTTCCGAGGAGCGAGTTTAGCGGGAGCGAATTTTCAAGGAGCAACGTTTTTAGGAAATAAGTCACCTCGCTCCGATCAATTTATTCAAAGTCCCTCGGCGACTTCTAAAACAGGGCGCTTGCAAGGAGTTGATTTTACAGAAACTAAAAATTTAAGCGCTAGCCAAATCGCTTATATCTGTTTACAGGGTGGAATTCATCCTCGTTGTCCGAAGAAAAATTAATCAGTGAGGTTATGGAAGAGAAGGAAGAGTCAGGACTGCTTCTTTCTCTTCTTTCTCCATGAAGAACTGTGATTTGACCAGGATTGACTGAAAATAATTCAGCCACTATTCATTCAGCATTTCCAATTCCCAATTCCCCATTTCTCCCATCAAGTACAATTCCACTTGCCGTCCTTCCTCGCCTCGATCGCTCAAACAAACTCGCAAATAATGATTGGGTTGATAGGGAAGGCGTTCGCTCCATTCAATTGCCACAATTCCTAAGGGCATTTCTATCCCCTCCCAATAACTTTCTATGTTTAATTCTTCTACCTCCGTAGGGTCCAGCCGATACAAATCTAAGTGATAAAGAGGAAAGCGCCCGGTTAAATACTCATTAATGAGGGTAAAAGTTGGACTGTCAATTGCATCGGGGATGCCCAATCCTTCAGCAAGTCCTTGCACTAAAGTTGTTTTGCCAGTACCTAAATCTCCCTCTAACAAAATTACACTTCCTACGGGGAGCGATTTCCCTAATGCTTGACCTAAACGGCGAGTTGCAGCAGCATCTGGCAGAAAAAGTTTCATCCCAATCCTCTAATCGTACTCTCTCAACTGTCGATCGCCCTCTGATGCGAGCCTTGCCAATCGATACAATTTAAATCTCCTCTTCCTTTCTCCTTAAAGATTTTGACCCCGACTGTACCACCGCAATAAAACCCTTGCTAACCGCTGAGAGTTATGACGCACTAAATTTGTAGTTGCATCTTCATCCATGACATTGGTAAGGACAATGCGTCGCCCTAATTGCGTGATTGCCTCCCGGTCTAAAATCACCGGATGAGAGTTTTCTTCAGCATAGCGAATCAGCGTCAGGGCTGAAGGAAACTTCCGCTGTACTAACACCGCATCAAAGATCGGTTGCCCGCAGGCTTCATCAATGGCTTTAATATGGTCAGCAACTGTATAACCTTGAGTTTCACCAGGCTGAGTCATAATGTTGCAAACATAAATGCGTGGTACTTGCTTAGACGCGATCGCTTCAGCAATCTCAGGAACTAATAAATTGGGAATGACGCTGGTGTAGAGGCTGCCAGGACCAATAATAATGTAATCTGCTTCCCGAATTGCTTGCACTGCTCTGGGTAGAGCCGGAGGATTGGCAGGAGTGCAACCAATTTTTAGAATTTGACCATTGGCTTCTGTAATTCTCGACTCACCCTCAATCCGACGACCGTCGGTTAATTCTGCCCAAAGGTTAACATCGCAGAGAGTGGCAGGGAGGACCTCGCCTCTGACGGCCAAAACTCTAGAACAAGCTGCGATCGCCTGTTCTAAATCTCCAGCAATGTCACTCATAGCTGTCAGAAACAAGTTCCCAAAGCTATGACCGACTAAACCGTCACCCGCTTTAAAGCGATATTGAAACAACTCTGTCAATAACTTTTCCTCATCGGCCAAAGCAGCCAAACAATTGCGAATGTCGCCTGGGGGCAACACGCCGATCTCCCGTCGCAGTCGCCCGGAAGAGCCGCCATCATCGGCAACGGTCACGATCGCAGTAATGTTAGCGCTATACTCCTTCAGCCCCCTCAGTAAGGTAGAGAGGCCAGTCCCGCCACCAATGGCGACAATTTTCGGCCCTCGATGCAAGCGACGGTGATTGAGTAAGCGATCGACGAGTTCCTCATCGCCTTCCGGCATCAGCACTTGGGTGATCGAGTTGAGGGAACGAGTTTGCCCCCATAAGATCAGCAGTAAGCCAGCGAGAATCATCGCTGGCCCGGATAGATAATTGGGGACGATGGTTGCCACCCAAGTTAATAAGCTTCTCAGAAACCGTAGCGTGTAAAAAATGGGAGTCATCCCAGTCCAAATCGCTAGGCCCAGACTCGTCAGTAATACGCCACCGGCACTGATCAGGAGCCAACGTTTGACGAGGAGTCCTGGGGCCAGCCACTTAAACCACTGGTAAACCCTGCCGGTGGCGTCTTTACGGGGCAAGCGGCTGGGGGTGTGAGCGGTTAGTTTGATTTTGAAAAGGGTACGAAGGGTTTTATTGAGTACGCTAATTGACATGGCTCATGAGTCTCAGGGAGATAGGAACAGCTTGAGGGGACAACATTTACCATACAGGACTGTTTGGATTCTGGCAGTCACTATAGTTCATGTGACAAAGAATAAGGAAGGAGGAAGGTGGAGGGTTCCGTGCCTCCCTGCTGGCGATTGTGGCAGCCCTGAGTTATGGGAATCGGAATGATAGACTGAGGACGAAGAGTGAGAACGGTCTAGGCACAACGGCGGATTGATATCCTATGGCTGAAGCGTTGATCGAACTGAAAGGAATTACTAAGTCCTTTGGTGAGAATCCGGTTTTAGATCAGGTGGATCTGACGATTTATCGGGGAGAGGCGTTGGCGATTATTGGTCCCTCTGGTACGGGTAAATCGACGATTCTGCGGATTATTGCGGGATTGCTAACGCCGGATGCGGGTGAGGTTTATATCTTAAATCAGCGCCGGGTGGGATGGGTGGATGATGTGGCCGATCCCCTTGGCATTGGGATGGTGTTTCAGCAGGCAGCGCTGTTTGATTCGTTGAGTGTGGAAGAAAATGTGGGGTTTCTGCTGTATCAGCACTCGAAACTGTCGCGACAGAGGATTCGGGAACTGGTTGAGCAAAAGTTAGAGATGGTGGGGTTGGCGGGAATTAGCGATCGCTATCCAGCTCAGCTATCTGGTGGGATGCGGAAGCGGGTGAGTTTTGCTCGCGCGATCATGGCTAATCCAGAGAATCCGAAAGATACACCGGAAGTTTTACTCTACGATGAGCCGACAGCCGGTTTAGATCCGATCGCATCAACGGTGATTGAAGATTTAATCCGCCAATTGCAGGCGGCAAAGGGTGGTTGCAGCACCTATGTGATGGTGACTCACCAAGACAGTACGATCCGTCGCACGGCCGATCGCATTTTGTTTCTGTATCAAGGAAAGGTGCAGTGGGAGGGGACTGTTAGTGAGATCGATCGGACGGATAATTTGTTGGTTCGGCAGTTTTTTAGTGGGAGTGTGGCGGGGCCGATTCAAGTGGTTGGGTAGTTTAGCTATTAGGTATACACCCATGATCAAGGAGGAATTATGCGATCGCGGACGATTCGAGAAGGCTCGGTGGGATTTTTGATTTTGTTAGGATTGGGTTTGTTTGGTGGTTTAGCTTTGTGGTTACGTGGCGTGCAGTTAGGCACTCGCAGCTACAAGGCGGTGGTTGAATTTGCGAGTGCCCAGGGGTTACAGATGGGGACGCCGGTGCGGTATCGCGGGGTGAGTGTGGGGAAAGTGACTGGCATTAAGCCAGGAGCGAATGGAGTGGATGTGACGTTGGAAATTTCGCCGCCTGATTTGGTGATTCCGCGCGATGTGGTGATTGAGGCGAATAAGTCGGGTTTGATTGGGGAGGGTTCGATTGATATGATGCCGAGGTCGCTCTTGTCACAGTCAGCGGTCGCGGCGAATCCCCTTGACCCTAATTGTCCGGATGTGATTATCTGCAATAATTCACGTCTTCAAGGTCAAGCTGGGGTGACTGTGGATGAACTGATTCGCTCGACTGTCCGCTTCTCTAATCTCTACAGTGACCCGGAGTTATTTGCGAATATTAAGTCTATTGCTCAAAATACATCTTTAGCAGCTCAGGGTGCGGCGCAATTAACTCATGATTTATCGAGTTTGAGCCAATCAATGAAGGTAGAGGTGGGGAATTTGAGCCAATCGGTGAGGGGACAATTGGGAGATTTAACTCAGTCGGTGAAGGGGGAATTGGGGAGTTTGAATCAGTCGGTGCAGACGGAATTGGGCGGGGTGGCGACGGATATTAGAAAGGTTTCAGCAACGGCGGATACTTCCACGAAGGCGGTGACTCAGGCTGCGATTGCTTCTGCTAATTCTGTGAGTCAAGCGGCGAATCAAATTAGTTTAACGGCGTCTCAGCTTAATGCTTTGATTGTGACGAATCGCTCGACTCTGGTGGCCACTCTAAATAATATTAATCAGACTTCTGAGGAATTACGGGTGGCAGTGAATGGGTTAAGTCCAGTTTTAGACCGGGTTCAGCAGGGTCAGTTGATTAATAATTTGGAAGTGTTAGCGGCGAATGCGGCGCAAGCCTCTGCGAATTTACGTGACCTTTCCAGTGCTGTGAATAATCCGACCAATTTGTTAGTATTGCAGCAAACGTTGGATTCAGCACGGGCGACGTTTCAAAATGTCCAGAAGATTACTTCGGATTTAGATGAGTTGACGGGCGATCCAGCCTTTCGGAATAATATCCGCAAGCTGGTGAATAGTTTGGGTGGGTTGCTGGGTTCAACTCAGCAGTTGCAGCAGACAACGGCGGTTGCTCAGAATTTGGAGGCTTTGGAAGCTCAGGTTAAGGCGGGAAGTCCTCAAGTCGTGGGGAAGAAATGGGTTTCTGGGGGGGAGAAGAGTTTTGAGGTGAAGAACGAACTGATGGTAGGTTCACCGCAGGTAGGGGGTGAGAAGTGGATGAAGCCAGACTCCACAGTGAAAGTGGTGGTTCCGTAAGGGGAGGGGAGAGCAGTGAGTGAATTGGGGGAGAGCGATCGTTTTTTGAGTAAAGTTGGGCATTCTCAGAATAGGTCATGGGAAAGTTAGGAGGATGAGGGATTGACAGCAGATGACACTGAGCTAGAGCAAGACTATGGAAAAGAGCGCGTGCAGTGGATGCAGCCAATATTTGTGCTAGTGTCAAGCATATCCTTTGCTAACTCGATAGTCTTAAGTCTCGGTCAGCTATAATTCTCGTTGGAGACGGAAGTTTTTACTATGTTTTTTCTACCCATTTTAAAGAAACGTGGTCATTTAGAGCGAGTTCAGGTAACGGTACTTATTGCTGGATCTCGGAAACTTGAAAATCAAGATGATTATGCAAGCCAAGGCTGGGATATCTTTGCCCCAAATTTAACAATTTATGGATTTGATGCTGATGTAGAAGCTTGCAACCAAGCTAATGCCGACCTAGAAGCGAGACAAGTCAATTGGATAGAAAAACATATTCCCTTAGCTCTCAGTAATACAGAGGGCAGCTCAACACTTTATATTACTAAACATCCGGGATGTAGTTCTTTATATCAACCCAGTCCAGACTATATAGGGCGTTTTTTAGGAAATTCCAAACTGATCGAGCTAGATCATACTATAGAAATAAAAACGACCACTTTAGACGCTTTTTGTCAAGCAGCAGAAATACAAGAAGTAGATTTCCTCCAACTCGATCTTCAAGGTGCTGAACTTAAGGTTTTAGAAGGCTCTTCTCAAATCTTAGATAACAGCCTATTGGGAATATTGACAGAAGTTGAGTTTACAGAAATCTACTCAGGTCAACCTCTGTTTGGTGATATAGACGTTTATCTAAGGAACAGAGGTTTCACACTGTTTGACTTTGGGAAGATGTGTCGCGATCAGCGTCGCGAAATACCCATCCTTTCACAAAATCATCCGGGAGCTTTAATTTGGACAGACGCTTTTTATTTTCGTGATTTGATGCACTCAGAGGTGAGAGCAGAGCTAAAAACACCTGAAAAGCTCCTGAAACTAGCTTGTCTTGCTGACATGATGGAATTTCCCGATTATGCGTTGGAAATTTTAGAATATTTAACTTTGAATTATGGTAGCGATCCTCGCTATAACTTCGCCGATGATATTGTGGAGGGTCTTGGACAGCTTCCCCATTTGGTTAAACAAGGACTGGAATCCTTACCAATTATCGCGCGAATTCGGAACTACATGAGTGGTGATTGTGAAGAGAGTGAATGCCAGATCCAGCCTCTAATTCAAGAGTTTCCTATCAGCTACGCAAGAAGCTGGAAAGAAACTTTTATTTATAAAGGTAAACCGCTGTCCTACAACCGGATTGCCGTGAATAATGTGAGCGAACGAGCTGTGGAGATTCCGATCGCCTTTAATTTTCTTGCTAGCTTAGAAAAAAAAGAGCGGCTCCTGGAAGTGGGAAATACCTTATCTCACTATGAAAATTTGCTGAGTGAGTATATGGGTATTAAATCTAGACGAATTGTGGATAAATTTGAAACTGCTCTCGGTGTAGACAATGTAGACTTGATGGAAATCCCCTCCCAAGAAAAATATGATGGCATCGTTTCAGTTTCTACTGTAGAACATATAGGACAAGGAGTTGAACCTTCTTCAGGAGCTTATGGCGAACAGATCCAAGTCCGCGATTTAGAAGCACCCCTGAAGGCGGTTGCAAAAATCTATGATTTGTTGTCAGTGGGAGGTAAAGCGTTAATTACAGTTCCTTTTGGGAAGTTGACGGACTTCGGATGGTACATCCAGTTTAATGATGAATATTTCAATCTTTTAACCAGTAAGTATAAAATTCCAAAAGAAGCTATCTCTGCAACTTTTTTAAGACGAGTAGCTATGGAAATTAATTATAATAATCCTTATCAGCTTTGGGTCGAAGTGGGAGAGAATACGCTGAATGAGGTAGATTATAATTGGCCTTGGCCCTGTGCCAACGCGATCGCTGCGATAGAACTTACTAAATTGGAAGAAACATTTATTTTAGACGAGGTTCAACCTCCTACTCTTCTCAACTACACTACACCTATCTACTCACAACCCATGATCAGAGAGGAGTTAGCTGAATACGATTTTCAGAAAATTTTAAGTTGCTTGCGAGAAATTAATGTAATTTTTTCTCCCCAATGGAACCAGCGCGAAGAGGACTTATGTTCAGAAATATCAACAGTTGTTAAAGCTGTTCTAACCCATTCTGACCAAAGTTATCTTACTGTACTGATCGATCAGAGAGGAATTTCTGAAGAGGATGCTAATTTAGCTTTGTCGAGTGCTACTCTCAACCTCTTAATGCAGGAAGAATTGGGTTTTAATGAAGAATTAGAAATCTATCTGCTTCCTCACTTGACTGATGCCCAATGGGCTGCTCTGCTACCTAGGATTTCTGCTCAATTAATCGTCAATGAAAACAACCAAGAAATTAATCAGCAAATAGGTAGCAGTATTCCCCTATTATCAATCAATAGCTTCAAAAATAAACGAGCTGTACAACTAGAAACAGGTGCTTGGAAGTTGAGATGAAAATGTGCTGAGCTACTTGAAATTATTCAGGTTAATGGAAATTGAAGATCTGACTGGAGAGAGATGATGATGAAATGTAAAATTTGTGAAGCGACATCCCTAAAATTTGCCAATGCTAGAATCATAAACAAGTATAATATTGATTACTTCCAATGTCAGAATTGTGGATTTGTTCAAACTGAAGAACCTTACTGGTTAGAAGAGGCCTATTCTGAAGCAATTGCTAAAAGTGATGTAGGCTTAGTCTATCGAAATTTTAATTTCTCAGAAATATCTAGCAATATTATATTTTACCTTTTCAATCATGATAGTCAGTTTCTAGATTATGGTGGTGGATATGGATTATTTGTCCGTCTCATGAGAGACGTTGGATTTAATTTTTATTGGTATGATAAATTTTGTAAAAATATTTTTGCTAAAGGATTTGAATCAGAACTTCTAGAAAAAGATTCTCAGTATGAGTTAGTGACTGCCTTTGAAGTGTTTGAGCATTTAGTAAATCCACTGGATGAAATCGCAGAAATTTTAAGATTTTCAGAGAATATTTTATTCAGCACAGAATTGCTTCCAGACAATAATCCTAAGCCAGAGGAGTGGTGGTATTATGCACTGGAAGAAGGTCAGCATATTTCACTCTACACCCCTCAGGCTCTCACTATTATTGCTAATAAATTTAAGTTAAATCTATACTCTAACGGCTCATCTCTTCATTTGATTACAAAAAAGAAAATCGATCCAGATATTTTTGTAAGTTTGTGTCAAAGCAATCATCCAAAACAACTCAAAAAAATATCTTTGTTGCAAAAAGATTACTTAAAAGCAATTGGCGCTATTGATGAGATTACAGCTCAGCAACAGACAACTCCTAACATCGATATCATCCATAATAAAGAGTTAAAAATTATTATTGATGGTGTATTTTTTCAACTCTACAAAACAGGCATTGCCCGTGTGTGGAAATCCTTGCTAGAAGAGTGGGCAGAAAGTAGTTTTGCAAATAAGATTGTTGTTCTAGACCGAGCAGGCACAGCTCCCAAATTTACTGGCATTAAGTATCGTGTTGTGCCACCCTATAGCTACCATACAACAGATGCTGATCGAGTCATGATACAGCAGGTCTGTGATGAAGAAGGTGCTGACCTCTTTATTTCTACCTATTACACAACACCCCTATCTACTCCCTCTGTATTCATGGCCTATGACATGATTCCAGAAGTTTTGAATGCAAATTTGAATGAACCAATGTGGAAAGAAAAGCATCATGCTATTCGGCATGCTTCTGCGTATATTTCGATTTCAGCAAACACAGCCCGCGATTTAATAAAATATTTCCCCACCATAAATTTAGAATCTGTTACTGTAGCTCATTGTGGAATACAAAGAAGTTTCTCACCAGCTAATCAAGAAACAATTAATCAGTTCAAAAATAAATATGGACTCTCGAAACCCTATTTTATTTCAGTTGGAGGAGGCTCGGATTATAAAAATACTGGATTGTTTTTTCAAGCTTTTTCTAAACTTACCAGTAAACAAGGCTTTGATATCATCTGCACAGGCAGTGGAGTTTTATTAGAAGCAGAGTTTAGAAGTTATACTTGCGGGAGTACGGTTCATAAGTTTCACCTAAATGATGAGGAACTCATAGCTGCTTATTCTGGTGCCGTTGCACTGGTTTATCCTTCGCAGTATGAAGGGTTCGGGTTACCTGTACTAGAGGCAATGGCTTGCGGTTGTCCAGTGATTACTTGCCCTAATTCTTCTATTCCAGAAGTTGCTGAACAAGCTGCTTTATATGTGGATGATAATGATGTCAATGGATTTGCGAATGCACTTTGCGAGGTGCAAAAACCGGAAGTGCGGAATTATTTGATTTTTGCGGGTTTAGAACAAGCTAAAAAGTTCTCTTGGTCAAAAATGGCTAGACAGGTTAGTTCTGCCTTAATCAAGGCTGCCAGAGTTGCCGTAACTGAGCCAAATGAGCAGAATCTTGAAGTAGGCAACCAGCCACTGATTGAAGAGTTACTGACTGCAATGCAAAACAAGCCTGCTTATCAGTTATCTTTACCGTCAGACTTTTCCGCCATTCCTCAGCAGTTCCTCCAGGAATATATCAGGTTATTATTTGAGCTTCCACCTTTATTTCAAGAAATTGGAGAGGTAGATAGGTACTACCAATCTATCCAGCGATGGCTAGATCAGCTACATAGGTCGATCTTCAACAATCTCGATTCTCAATTCTGGCAAGACATAGCTTTAAGTTTTACCTATTCTGCCAAATTTGCTCTTTATTTCACTCAGATAAATTTAAAGGATATCTATGTAAAGCGAGCTGCTATCTTAGAATTTAGTTTAAAAACTAAGGGCCATCAATTAGATTATGATTTTACAGCAGAACGGTTCCAAGAAAAAAATAAAATTCGCCTAGGAATTCTGGCTGCTAATTTTAACCCTCAGGCAGAAACTTTTGCTACATTGCCAGTCTACAAATCTTTAAATAGAGATTTGTTTGAAACTATTATCTATTTTACCAATAGTAGCGGTCATCGCTTTGAACGCTATTGTTTAGGTTGTGCTGATACTGCTGTCAGGCTACCGCAAGATTTAGATAGCCAAGTCCAAACTATCCGCAATGGCGATTTAGATATTCTTTTTATAGCTACTAATGTAACAGCTCAAACAAATCGGATTGCCGAACTTGCTTTACACAGGCTAGCACGAGTGCAAGTTGTTGGCATGAATTCTCCTGTAACCACTGGAATGCGTTATGTAGATTACTACATTTCTAGTCAGCTAACTGAAGCGGGAAGCAATGCTCAGCAGCATTATACTGAAACCCTCATTACCTTAGATTCTCCTGCCCAATGTTTCGATTTTGCGACTGAGGAGCAACTGTTAAAAACTATAACTATTACTAGAGAAAGTATCGGCATCCCTCAGGCTGCTGTTGTGTACATTTCTGGGGCAAATTTCTATAAAATTCTTCCAGAAGTTGAAGAAACTTGGGCAAGGATAGTTGCGAATGTACCCAATTCTGTCTTAGTGCTATATCCCTTTAACCCCAATTGGGCTCCCATCTATCCAGTAGCAGCTTTTAAGCAACGCCTACTAGCTACATTGGCAAAGTATGGTGTAGGAGAAGAGAGGTTAATCCTTCTGGAGGCAGTACCTAACCGGGCTGATGTTAAAGAGCGTTTAAAAGTTGCTGATATTTATTTAGATTCTTACCCTTATGCTGGGATGACATCCCTGATCGATCCATTGGAGGTTGGTGTGCCCCCAATAGTGATGTCAGGGGAGTATGCCCGTTCTAATATGGGAGCCTCGCTACTACGCGAACTGGAAATATTTGATTTAATTGCGGATAATGAAGAAGCTTATTTTGAGTTGGCAGTTGCTCTTGGCAGTAACCCAGAATTGCGACAACAAAAAAGCCAACTCCTCCAGCAAAAAATGCGGAGTACCCCCAGATTTCTAGATAGCCGCTCTTATTCTGCTCAAATCGGAGCAGTCTTTACAAAAATATTTCGTAAATATCAGGAAGATGTTCTTAAAGAAAGCCTTAAGTTAAACAAGATCAACCTGATTATTTTTCCTGACTGGACTCAATCAGAAGAATTACTCTTACAAGATTTAATGATAGTTGTTAGAGCGATTGCCACTCACTCAAACAAAAGCCAGATCGCTCTCCTGGTAGATAATAATAATCTTTCTGAGGAAGAAGCAAATCTTGCTTTATCTAGCGTGGCAATGAATCTTTTGATGGAAGAAGATTTGGATGTTTCCAACGGACCAGAGATTTCACTGATTGGACAGTTGAGCGAAATGCAGTGGTCAGCACTCATACCGCTTCTTGAAGCGAGAATACAATTGGAGTACGATAATAGAGAGGCAATCGCCCAAGCCAAAGCGGAAACTATCGCTGTATGGGAAATAGGCTGTTTAGAGGCACTAAACCTTTGAAACACTTCAAATAAGTTACTCAATCCTATCTAACGTTTTTTTATATGGACTATCAAAAATTTTTCGAGCAACTACCTCATTTTTATGAAAACTGGGATCAAGATTTAGCATTTCCTAAGTCTGACTGTTTTCAAGAAATTTTGAACCAAGTTACAGGTATGACAGCAGTAAATGTCATGCAGTTGCTCAATGTAGCTGTGGAATGCCTAGAACCTGATGAAGTTTACTGCGAAGTAGGTTGTTTTCAGGGGGCAAGTTTAATCGCTGCACTTTTAGACCATCCAGAGAAAATGGCTTATGCTGTCGATAACTTTTCTGAATTTGATACCTTTGGGGATAGTTTTGAAAAATTAACAAAGAATTTATTGAAATTTAATTTATCAGAGCAAGTTTTATTCTGCGCACAGGAGTTTGAAGAATTTTTCTGTGAACTGCATGAACTGAAGACAGAAGATAAAATAGGTGTTTATTTTTATGATGGAGCCCAAGACTACCGATCGCACTTAATGGGATTACTTTTGGCAAGACCTTTCTTAGCTGAACGAGCGCTCATTCTTGTCAGTAATAGTCATTGGTCAGCAGCGCGGCAAGCTAACTGGGATTTCCTAGCTGCTCATCCTCAATGCAAGTTATTTTTAGATAAGACGGGGAGTCCTGATAACTATAAACTGTGGAATGGCTTGCAGATTTTTGTCTGGGATAAAACTATCGAGGAGCAAGAAAATTGGGAAACTGCTGATGCGAGGCGAAATAAATCAGTTATTGCCTCTTTCAATAAACTGCAAGAAGAAGAACGAAATAAAATTATCAATGCTCTTCATAATGAAGCTGTTGAATTGCACTGCTCGGGAGCACTATTACCAACTAAACAAAGTTCATCTGAGAAAAGAAAGGATGAAGAAGAACTGTTAAAATGGTCGCAAGAAAATCTCAATAAAGCAGAACAAAAGTATCAAGAAGTTTTACGATGGGAACCGGATAATGCAGATGCTTGGCTGCATTTGGGAACACTCTATTACATGAAAGAACAATATCAAGATGCACTATTTTTATTGCTAAAATCGATAGAAATTGATCCGTTAAAATCAATTAGACATTACAATTTAGGTTTAGTTTTAGAAGCAGTTGGCGATCGCTCGCAAGCAATTCGCGCTTACCAAGAAGCGATTAAACTCGATCCTCAAAATATCCAATCCTATAACAATTTGGGTAATGTACTTGCAGAAATAGGCGAAATCGAGCAAGCTGAATCAGTCTACCGTCAGGCAATCGCAGCTAATCCGAATCATTTCGGTGGCTATCTGAATTTGGGCAATCTTTTGATGGTTCGCCAACGAATTGATGATGCCATTATTGCCTATGAAACCGCCCTCAAGCTCAAACCCCGTGACCCTGATATTCTCAACAATTTAGGGTTAGCATTTCAAGCTAAAAATGAGCAAGCTCAATCCTATTCCTACTTAGCTTATGCTTGTTATCGTCAAAGACAATACAATCAAGCTATTAGTTACTTTCAAAAATTTCGAGAAATTCAAACGGGCGATGCACCATTTTATCTAGCTTTAGCTGACTGCTATCAGTTAACGAATCAAGACGATGAAGCTCTGAAAATCTACGAAGAAAGTACCCACTTATATCCAAAGGAACCTAATCTTTATTTCTTTTGGATATTAGCCTTGCAAAAGATGGGACGCACCCAGGAAGCGATTGCAGTGGCTAGTGAAGCTTCAAAACTTCTCCCTCAAGCTTTACATTTAAAGCGAGAAGCAGAACTTCTCTTACCAGTGATTTATGAAAACTCAGAAGAAATTGAATTTCATCGGCAACGATTTGCTCAGGGTTTACAGAACTTCAATCAGGAAATTTCCTTAGAAACACCTGAAGCAAGGCAGAATGCTTTAAAGGGAATTGGTTACTATCAAAACTTCCTCCTTCAATATCAAGGAAAGAATGACTTAGAGTTACAAAAAGAGTATGGACAGTTAGTTCACCGAATCATGGCTGCTAACTATCCACAATGGGTATTGCCACGCTCAATGCCTACCCTGAAACCCAATGAAAAAATTCGGATTGGTTATGTTTCTCATGGGATGCGGGGAAATGGGGTAGGCAAGCTTTTTTTGGGGTGGCTACGCAACTGCGACCACGATAAATTTGAAGTATTTTGTTATCACATCAATTCTGAACAAGATGCCCTTACTGAAAAATTCCGAACTTACAGCGATGTCTTTCATCAAATTGCAGACGATCTAGAAGCGGTTTGCAAGCAAATTCTAAGCGATCGCTTGCACATCGTGGTTTTTGTAGAAATAGGGATGCACCCGCAGATGGTACAAATGGCAGCAATGCGACTTGCACCAGTTCAATGTGCAACCTGGTTACATCCAGTAACATCGGGTATGCCAACGATAGATTACTTTCTATCGAGCGATGCTATGGAGCCAGAAAAGGCGGAGGAACATTACTCTGAACAATTAATTCGATTGCCAAAACTAGGAATTTCCTGCACGAAACCGCTCATTCCTGAACTAACAAAAAAAAGAGCGGATTTTCAGCTTGACGATGACGCAATCGTATATTTATCCTGTCAATCTCTCTCTAAATATCTCCCTCAGTATGATTATATTTTCCCAGAAATTGCTCGGAGACTTCCCCAGTCTCAGTTCGTCTTCATCGGGAACCAAAAGCCTTCAATCACTGAAAAATTCCAGCAACGGCTTAAACAGGCTTTTGCTAAGTATGATTTGAAGAGCGAAGACTATTGCATCATTTTACCCCGGCAAACTCTAATCAGTTACTGGCAGCTCAATCTGCTTTCAGATATTTTTCTAGATACCTTTAGTTGGTCAGGAGGTGTTACAACCCTAGAAGCGATCGCTTGCAACTTGCCAATCGTCACCTGTCCAGGGGAATTGATGCGGGGCCGTCAATCTTACGGGATGCTAAAAATAATAGGTCTAACAGATTTGGTAGCTAAAGATGAGACACAGTATATAGAGATAGCAGTAAGATTAGGATTAGATGCAGAATGGCGACGGACAATCTCGCAGCACATGAGCGATCGCCATGTTAATCTCTATGAAGATATCACCTGCGTTCAAGCACTTGAGCAGTTTTACCAACAGGTGATAGAAGAAAAACTAGCAACTGATACTACAGTACCACTGAGTTCAGAAACATCAAGAAAAAAGGTTCTCCATGTCGGCTGTGGCCCTTATTCTCTCTCAGGATTGCATGAGACTTTCAGAACTGATGAATGGCAAGAAGTACGACTTGATATTGATCCAAATGTAAAACCAGATATTATCAGCTCCATTACAGATATGAGTGCTGTACCAAGCCAATCTTTTGATGCAATCTGGTCATCCCATAATATTGAGCATATCTACCATCACGAAATCCCCATTGCCTTTGCTGAATTTTACCGCGTATTGAAGCCAGGTGGATTTCTCTTAATTACATTGCCAGATCTTCAGAAAGTAGCAGAATATGTAGCTCAGGGTAACTTAGAAGAACCTCTCTACACTTCTCCGTCTGGCCCCATTACCGCTCTTGATATTCTCTATGGTTTCGGCGCAGATATTGCCAAAGGTAAATACTACATGGCGCATCGCACTGGTTTTACACAGCAAAGCCTTGCTCAAAAAATCCAGCAAGCTGGTTTCAATCCAGTTGAAGTCCGCAGAGAAGACCTCAATCTTTGGGCCACAGGCTATAAACCCATTGACTGAAAAAACTCCTTCAGTTGCACATCGATCGTACTCGATTAAACATTAGCCTCAAGATATTTCAGCCACATTTGTTCGTAGGCTGTCTCCATTTCGCGGGTAAATTGTTTCCCATTCCATAGAGGCGCAGTTTGGCGGGACTGTCGCAACTGCCAAGCAATTTGCTGTCGCAAAGTCGGTTCTTTTCCTAAGCGAATTCCCCATTCCACATATTCTTCATCCGTCCAAGCAATACCCGCCTTTACCCCTGCATTCATCATCATTGTGTAACTATTCCGGCTAGAAAACTGCTCTCCTACACGGGTTACTATCGGAATTCCCATCCACAGGGTTTCCATCGTTGTTGTGGCTCCGTTATAAGGATAAGTATCGAGTACCACATCAGCAATTCCTAAGTTAGCTCGATGCTCAGCTTCTGAAGCAACTAAGGGTAAAAATCGCAGGCGCTCCTCATCTACTCCCTCCGATACTGCAATCTGAATAAAAAAGTTTTTGAGTGCTTCTTGATCGGCCAAACCTTTCACAATGAAGTAGCTATTGGGAACTGCTTGTAGAATTTGCATTTGCAGCCGCACCGTATTTGGATTGTATTTATATCCTCTCTGAGCACTCAGATAGATAACCGCATCGCTTGGAATGTTTAAATTTTCGCGGCGGAGGGTTGGCACTCCTACCTCAAAACCATCTATTGCTATGTAAGTTTGAGGCAAGCGCCAAATCTTTTCTGTATAGTATTCCTGAGCTGATTCTGGCAAGACATAAGGATCGGCAATGTAGTAATCAACTGCTGGGACTCCTGAAGCATCCCAACCCAACCAAGTCGCCTGAATGGGAGCCGGTTTCATTGCCATAATCTCACAAGTATTATTCAGCGTCAGGCTATCAAGTTCGATCAAAATATCAATCTCATCTTCATAAATCCTTTCGGCAGTTCCTACCCCATCCAGTCCTAATTTATAAGCTCGATCAACTTTACTAATATACCACTCTTGTAAAGGATCGCGGGTATGTTCGGCTGCCAGAAAATAAGCATGGATTTCAAAGCGATCGCGGTCATGGTGCTGAAATAACCATCTCGCAAGGGAACCCACTGAATGGGTCCGGAGGCAATAGGAAATATAGCCGATTTTTAACCGTTTGCGAGCCACCTCTCTTTTCAATTTAGAAGTATGTCGCTGTCGATATCGCTCTACTGGCGCCTTGGTATAATTTTCTACATTTAATTGACAAAGCTGTGCGACTTGAGAGCGAATTTTGACATTTTCTTGGGGATTGTCCTGAAAATATGGAAAGAAAAAGCTTGAACTTAATAAGCGAATGGTCGTGCTTGAGTCCAGGTAAGTCGGTTGTTCTTCAATCAAAGATGCAAGCAGTGATTTATGCCTTTCAATGATAGAAGTAAATTCATCCCAGTACCCCCCAGCACTCATTAAACCACGCATGATCAAGTGATTTGCGTAAATTTTATCCGCTAAGTTTTCCATGAGAGAATAGCAGAGCTTAGCAGTTTTTATTCCCCGGTCGTATTCATGAATATCTTGATAGAGGCAAGACAAAGTTCGGAGTAACTCTGGATGTTCCGGAAGCAAACGCAGACCTAATTCAGTAAAACGAACTCCGAGAATAAATCGCTTGGCTGAATAGGAGATTTTATAAATAAACTCAATTAAATGATCTAGAAAAAGTAGAGGGTCCTTAACATAGGGGAGACAGGCTTCTGTTAAGTCAAAAGATGAGGGATGGAAAGGAGCTTGATCTAAACTTTGCTTCCACACTTGCACCAATCGATCTGAATCTACCCCAGACTGAGGTTCGGACTTCAAAAGTTCAATCACCCCTAACTCGCTCAGTTCGTCCCCTGTATAAGTTCCCAACCGAATAGACAACTCGAGCAAATGCAGAAGGTTGTTAATATCCGTCGGATGAATTTCTCGCAGGTGCTGGCGAATTGCCCAAGCGACTGAATAGTCAGTTAGTTCTAACTCTCGTCGCTCTGCTTCAGCTTGCAGCACCTCCATCAGTTCAGCCGTCCACAGCTCAATTTCTTCTGGCTCTCCTTCCGCCATTGCCAACAGCCAGGTTGTCTGAGCCTCCATCTCTTGCCCTGCCAACAGCAACATTAGTCCTAAATGCCAGTAGTAAGACTTAATTTCGGGGGCTGCGGCAATGGCTTGCTCGTAAAGCTCCGCTGCCTGAGGATAATTTCCGCTCACCAAAAATTGATCGGCTTGTTGCTGCCAATCAGGTGTCAGGGTCAAATTCTTAGAAACCATAGCACAAGCCTCTAAAAGCTGGTTGAACTACGAACAATGGGGAAATTCATCATACCGGAACCCATAAGCAAAGCGGATAGTACGCACGGCACTACCCGCTTTTGGATTGTACAAACAAGAAGGTTTGTACTCAGCAATTACTTGGTCACTTCTGTCATACCACCGCCACAAGCAACAGTTGTTCCATCCGCAGTGCCCGCTGTGGCAGCTACACCAGAAGTTGTACTCTCACAAAGCACAGACTGGGTACCTTTGGCTTCTCCGGAAGGCACTAAGCCTACAGTTCCGTTATATGATTTAAGCGCGCCACCGATTGTTGGGTTCGCCGCCACCTGAGCTCCGGTGGTGCCAGTGAGGGAAAGGGTGTATGTATAGTTCTGGGTAGAAGTTTTCAGACCAATCCCCAAAGAAGTCATTTGGTCGGTAAACTTGCTATTTTCTGCGTAATAAGCTTGCTGGGCTTTATTAACCGAGCTGGCGTACTGCTTACCTTCTGTCTGCTTAGCTTTGTTAGCTTGGCTGAGGAACGAAGGCAACGCAATCGCAGACAAAATACCGATGATGATGATTACGACTAGCAGTTCAATCAGGGTAAAACCTTTATCTTCTCTTCTCTGATTGATGTGTTGCAGGAACTTGGCTTTAAATTCAGTCTTCATAACGTGTTTCTCCTTGAGGGGTGGGATGCTCGATTTCTAACTCCTGGATGTAACTTACCCACTTTTGCGGAGGTTCATATCACCTCTGACTAAAAATTTTTTTCACGGTCGGCTCTCACGCTCCAAAAGCACATACAGAAAGGCTTCCAGACTAATCAACAGTTCCTTGACCTCCTCAAAAGCTCTCTCCTCGGTTGTAGATCCTGAATTCACCCCCCCTTGAGCGCTGAGCTGGAGCCATTCCTTCACCAGAGACATCACAGGCTGTGGTTCCTCCCAAAGCGGTAGCAGACAAGCAGCGGTCGCACTCTCGATCAAAACTGGCCCTAGAGTTGGTGCGATAATATAACGACTAATCTCAAAGGGCGTTTGGCTGGCCATACAGTTGAGCAAGTCTTCCCTTGCCTGGGCTGTCCTCAGTTGAGGATGCAGATACACTCGTCCTGCTTTCCAGTCAGCCAAAGTCCATTCCGCCACTGGTAGAGCAGGTTGAGCTTGGTTGGGATGACCACACCAGAAGTCTAGGAGGCGATGAATGGGATGTAATAATTCAAATAGATGCAGTTGCTGTTCTACAGAAGTTTCTGGCAGGCTCATCGCCAAGAATGCAGGTAAATTATCTGGTTCTTTGAACAAAGCCATCAAATCCCACCGCCGCCAAACTACCATGCTGATAAACTCTAAATCAGAGGTCTTTAACGCAGCAAACACTTCTGGAATCGTATAACCTTTGTCTCCTTGAAACAAATAATTCATCAGGAGCCATTCCTCTTCTTTGGCAGATTCCGAATTCCAACTTACTGCCTTGAGTCCTACTTCATCTCGCAAGGCTTCCATCGTCTCCCGAACGATTTCTATCTCTAATTTTCCTGGAGTTCCCTCCATTAATCCCATCATTCTGAAAACAGCCTGAGCGCGAAAGATTGCGGTTCGACCCGTGGAACTGTGGAGGTTGGTACGAATGATTCCCTCAGGTTTGAGAACCGACTTCATCGCCTGCAATCCCGCTATCGGGTCTGGCAATATATAAAGAACTTCATCAGCATTAATATAGTCAAACTGTAAACCTAAACCTGGTAAATCCTCGATTTTCAAAGCATGAAATTCAGCATTTTCTACCCCATGATATTGTAAGCGCTGCTCGGCAAGTTTCACAGATGCTTCTGAGAGATCAATTCCGACTATTTTGGCTCCTGGATTCGCGAGAGCTAAAACCAAAGATTTATATCCCGTGCCACACCCGGCATCTAGAATTACTTTCCCTTCTGTGTCAATGATTCTTCTGTTTCTTAAGTAGTAAGCAGTGACAAGATTATGAAGGTAAAGTAACTCATAGTTATCCTTGGGAGATTTTTCGAGCGGGATTCGGGGAAAAGGTGAATTGTCAAATAACTGGCGAACTATTTCTGATAACTCTGCTGTTTGAGAACCCATTTTACATTGCTCCTGACCTAAAAAAAATGGTACTATGACCTACTTCCATTCTA
>JBLNEP010000227.1:0-208929 GCA_050262755.1 Actinomycetota bacterium
AGACCGCCAGCGTTCATCCTGAGCCAGGATCAAACTCTCCATTTTGATTCTGAGAGTTTTGCCACCTTTACTGAGGGTGGCGGCTCTTTACTTTTTTTTCTTTTGTCTCGAGCTACTGCCCAAGACTTGATTTTTTTTGACGAGGATTGATGACTTAGCTGGCTGTGAGCTTTGGCGGCTCACTTATGCTAAGCTGGCTTTCAAACTATTGGTTTTTCTAGGTTCAGGACGCCGTCTGTGAGGTGAATCCCTTCAGGCGCATTTACCAATGTATCAACTCTGCCTCCCCCTGTCAAGGGGTTTTTCAAAAATTTTGCCGCTTTTATAAAAACCCTTTGCGAAGAACGGTAAATCACGCAAAATGATAAGGTGGCAATGCTGAACTTAGAGTCATAGCCCAATAGGTACATTCGCTCTGCCAGTTTTGTACATGGTCCCTCAAGAGCGATTCTTCCTGAAGTGGGGCTAGCAGATAAATGCGTTCTACACTTCCCTCAGCTTCACCAAGGACTGTATTACCAGGATAAGAGTGGGCGATCGCAACCTGTAGGTTCTGCCATTCTGTTGCTTGTTGTCGTTGATGCTCCAACTGAAGTTGGTACAAGCGCTTTTTCGCTAAAAAATACTCTCTTCCCGGTACAGCCACTTCACGAGAGGCTTGTCCTGGCGTCCCAGAAATCTCTACTGGCATTTCCAGAGGCATACATTTTAGTGTGTATTCACCTTTCCCCTGCAAACGGCTTAGCTTCTTTAGGTATTCGTACCCCTGAGAG
This sequence comes from Actinomycetota bacterium, assembly GCA_050262755.1. GTDB lineage: Bacteria > Cyanobacteriota > Cyanobacteriia > Cyanobacteriales > Microcoleaceae > JBLNEP01. The sequence goes on from JBLNEP010000227.1 coordinate 774, forward strand.
TCCAGATGATTCAATAAACTTTCTCTGGAAACGAAACGAGTGCCGAAGCGTAACGGTAGCACAGTTGTCTGAGCAAACAACTCACAAATTACTCGATCGTAGGACAGAACAGCTTGTATGAGCTGCTCATCATTCTCTTGCAACGCTTCCCAGGATAAGCCTGGTTCTACTAAAACCGATAGATGAGCATTACCCATCATTTCTACTGAACCAGCGATGCCATTAGGCAACTTTAGAGGAACACTTGGTGTATAAAAAAAAGCGTAGGCGTACATCACTTGACAATTGATGGGCTAGAATCAGGTATCCACTCAAAATTAATCATCACTTGAGCTGTTCTAGATTGCCACCCTTCATAGTCTATATGTAATCCATCTGATTTGACTGGGTCCACCGAATGATTCTCCGTTAAGGTTTTTTTTGAAGTGCCATCCCCTACAGGCAATCGCAAATCCACCGCAACACCATCCATCCACAGTCCAATCTCCGGTGAGGTTGTTCGCAGCTCACGAATAATTCCGCTTAACAAATTTTCTATTTCCACCAGCTCTTTACAGAGACCGCTCTCATCTGATTGAACAATTGCATTAGTTACCAGCCACTGAAGGTTGCGTTGCAACAATTGACCAGCCCCTACATCAATTTTCCAATCACTATCTGCTCCATTAACTTGAAAAATAGCCATTAATCGCAGTGTTCCTGTTTCCCACTCACAAGTAGGCTGGAGCACTCTCGCTTTTACACCACCCACTAATTGCATGATCTCATAGCTGCTTCTAATTATATGCCACAGCAGTTTAAGAGTTAAGTCAGCTATTTTCATTTCAAAGCCACTTAGATTTTTATTCCCATATTCAGAATTATCTGTTAAATCTATTAATTGGTAAGCTGAATTAATTAAACCAGGAATAAAATCATCAAAATTTAGTTTTTTAAATAAATCTTTTTCATTGTGTAGAGTCTTTATTTCATCTTCTTTTTCTAAAAAAGCTAAATTTTCTATCCTAGATTTACTTTGAGTTGCATGAAATTCCTGCATCTCAAAAATAAAACCAAGTAATTCTTGTTCTGATATCCATTGAAGATATCGCTTAAAAATAAATTGATTCCTAATAATAATCGAACTGGCAAAAGGATAAGAGTTTTTGAATAATTCAGAAGCTTCTGGTAAAGTCGGAGCATAAATCAGTCCCTCTGTTAGAGGTATCTCGGCTAAAGAATCAACAGTTTTATTAAATCTTAAGGAAACTGCAATGGAGGTTGTCTCATTTTCTAAATCCTGATGTTCCTCCCTTAATAAAAATTCGGTGCTTTCTGCGGGAGCATCCGGTAAAAATTTAAGTTGCAAATTAATGTAAATATTAGTACTCTGCCAAGAATCTCCTGGTTCAAGCAGCTCAACTTCCATTTCTTTAATAAAATTTGTCTTTTCAGGAATTGCTGTTTGAATTGTTTGTTTTAACTGGTGAAGAATCTTCTCAGATCGACAGGGTGGCCGACAGAAATAACCCTCCTGAAGTTGAATCAAAGCATCAGGCGCTAGCTGCAAATCTACAACATTATCACTTTGAGGGGGCTGCTTAGTGACAAGATCGATCGACCAAGAAGTACCATTTTCTACAACTAAAATCGCTACCAGCCTCAGAGTCCCGCTATTCCAATCTCGATCTGCTTGTAGAACCGTCGCTTTGACCCCAGCCAGTAGTCGCATCACATCGTCAGAACTCCTGGCAATGTACCACAGAAATCGAGGAATTAAATCCTCAAGGCTAATATACTCAGGTAATGTTTGCAAAGCAGAATCAGGAGTTTTAGCTCCTAGCTCTATTTGAGGGAAACTACTCCTATCAGAAGTAACGCTCTGAAGGTTGCGACGATCTTGATGCTCGATTTCGTTACAAATTGCCTCTAAGACTTCGTAAGCTTCTTCAGTGACATAAGGTGCAAGATTTTCTGGGGTTTTCGGTAAGTCCGAGGGCCAACCGCTAGCAGGCGATCGCAACTCAGCAACCATCTTTACCAACCGTTGCCACGCTTCTGATACACTCTGAGAAACCTCAGGAACGATTAAATCCGGGTGCAACACCGCCCGATCTAATCTGAAAATCGTCTGACTAACCCTTTCCCAATCAAACTTTAGACAACTACTCATAGGGGGGATTTCACGGTGCTTGATGCCACCAAGCTAAATAAGGTTATTAATTACTACAGGAAGGATTGGCGATCGCTGTTCCAGCATAGACCGAGCTCAATATCTACAAAGTGTAGCTGACTGCGACTTCCTGTATGAGTTGCGATCGCTAAACCTGTCTTTCCCCAAGGAGCGATCGCAATTGGAGCCACAGGACCCCTAAAATTTCCAAGCTGATACCCTTTTTGATCCAGAACTACTATTTTCCCCTGAGCATCAGCCAAAACATAACCCCAGCGAGAAGTACAAGCACAAGCTGGGATAGTCTCTAGAGGAATTCGTTTAACGTTCAGGGGCTGCAAGTGAATCAGCAACACAGCCGATTTTGCCCCTTGAACAATCCCTAAAAGAGTATAAGGCTCCGCTCCAGCTTGCAAATGAGCAACAGTTGCTGAGAGTCGCACTTCGCCCACCAAAGTTCCTCGACGGGTATAAACCCTGAAAGCAGTTTGCGGCTGTTCTTTGTCCCCTGACCAAATTGTGAGGATATGTCGCCCATCGAGAAACATTAATTCTGGCAGTTTGTTTTCTGGCAGAGACAGCGATCGCACCAAAGACAGACTTTGCTCACCAGAACTAAAAGTTTCTTCCAGCAGAGAATACAAGCAGAGTTTACCCTGAGTTGCAACTGCTAACCAACGGCTCTTGGGATCGGTGGCAGCTTTATAAGTACAGTCTAGTTTAGAAGGAGCAATGGGAATCTGCTGGCTCGCCCTATCCTCTAAATTGACCGATGCTGTTGCAACCTCAGCCTCACCTTGAGCCATTGACCACTTTGGCAAGATCAAATTCGAGGAATCATTATTAACCCAGTAAACTCCTCCTCGAGTGAGCGCATAACAACCAGAGGGTGCAGGAAGTAAACTGTGTACTGCTTCGGGTACAACCATAGAATTGCGAGTTGTTCCTGTGACTGGCTGTTTTTCAGGCTGACACCAGCTTGTTACACCTGTCCGTGACGCGCCATAAAGGTAAGAGGAACTCGTAACTAAGGTAGTTAAGGGTGAAGTGAGGATTAAAGGTGAAGAAATTTCTACAAGGGGTGCAAGCTTAACATCCAACCGATCGCTGGTTTGCTGTTTCTCCAGATTCTGACTTGACCTTGAACTGCTATCCGTTGCCTGAATTGGAGCAGATTGAGGTGACTTGGGTTTGGCAGTAGGAACTGACGGATTTTCGTCTTCCTCTTCCTTACTAGCCTCCCCTGTCTGCCAAGGAATAATGCCATCGCCCAATTGTCGAACTTGCGGGTCATACATCACCAGTCGCAACGCTTGAGCCATCTGAGCAGCGCTGGCATAGCGACGAGCCGGTAATTTTTCCAAGGATTTTTTGATAATTTCCTGCAAAGGTTCTGGAATCCTTTCAGGCAGTTGCAATCGTTGATTCAGGTGTGCCCACATCAACTTACCGGGAGGGCCACTAAAGGGACGATAGCCCATCAACATTTCAAACAGTAAAATTCCCACAGCATAAATGTCTGACATCGGCGAGTAAAGACCGTAAAACCGCTCTGGAGCCATATAAGCAGGGGAACCTACGGTCGCATCAGGAGACATTTCTTGATTCCCTCGCGAGGTTCCAACCTCTGGCAACCGTCGCGCAATGCCAAAATCTGATAGCCGAGGCAGCCAACCTTTCGGTCCCAGTGTCAGAAGAATATTTTCTGGCTTGATGTCGCAATGCACCACACCTCGGCGGTGAGTATAATCTAATCCTGCCAAGACTCCAATGACCAGTTGTAAGCCTTCCAATAGCCTCAAGGGTCGGTCTTGCTTGAGAAGGCTCCGGAGTGTCCCTCCCTCACAGTAGTCCATGACCAAGTATCGGCCGGTTGCTGTGTGTTCTAAAGCACGACAAGTAACAATATTGGGGTGCTGCAACGTAATTAAGAACCACAGTTCTCGTAAAAATTCGCTGGTGGGTGCTTGCTGGTGGCTTAGTTCCTTGAGGGCAACCAGTTGACCAGCGCTTTGCTTTGGCGAAGCCTGCCGCACACTGGCACAGAAAACTCGACCGAATTGACCCTGACCCACCAGTCCTAATATCCGGTACTTAGAATGTCGTACCGAGCCATTATGCAAGCCTTTGGACTGAGCTTTCGCCCCTTTCAAATTCATCTGTTTTTGTTTTGGAGACTCCCCCATAATGGAACCTTTAACGCCGATTGGGGAACAAAAATTGCAGCACAGCCTGAAATAGTATTAAGATATATAAACAAATCTGACAAAAAGTAAAAGTGCCAGGTTTATTACTTAGTACAGCCTATGGTAGATCAACTTCAGCTAGTTGTGGGTAATTAGTTGTCTATTATCAATGGATCGATCGCAACTGAGAACCGACTCAAGGAACAAACATGGTCAAAATTATTAAGCTAGAGCCGATTGCTGAGGAAATGGCAGTCCAGACAAACTCTAACATCTTGTCTGCTTTGCTGTCCAAAGATCTGCACGTCCTTAAGGAATGCGGGGGTCGAGGGATGTGCGCGACTTGTCACGTTTATATTCGAGACGGGGTGGAGAGCTTATCGGGAATGACTCGTCGCGAGCAGAGAACCCTAGAGGTCATTACTTCCGCGAAACCGAATTCACGCTTAGCCTGCCAAGCTCATATTGTGGGTGAAGGTGTGGTAGTAGAGTTGCCAAGCGGGATGTATATCGACGCGATTGAAAATGTGGAAGCACTCATCGGGCGTCGGGCTGAGCAAGATTTACTACACCCGATTACCGGTCAAGTTGTAGTAGAATCCGGGAAATTGATTACTCGTTCCATCATTAACCAGCTCAATGAAACTCGCTTCCAAGTAGGAGAGTATTTAGCTCGTACCAAAGGTGCTTGACAGAAAAAGGGGAAGGAATTGGTCTAGAAATTTTACTTCCGACTGCACTTGAAAACCAACTAAAAGCCAAGGGAAATTCAGATTTCATTGCTGACCTTTTTATCGGTATAGAGAGATAGAGAGTATGTTGAGCCAACTCGCCCGCTTGAGTGTGGAAGCAGATGGACGCTATGCCACTGCTGAGGAACTCCAGTTTTTGAAAGAATACTTTCAGTCTTGCAATCGCCGACTGAGTGCTTATCAAAAAATTAAAGTCGCTGAACAAGAGATAATTAATCAGGTAGAAGCTCAAATGCAGTCGCTTGACCCCAGTTTATTTCGTCGAGGTGCAACGGATCTCACCTCTAAATGGCGACTAGACACTGTACGAGTGTTAAGGTATTCAGCAGCCACATTGTTGATTGATGACTCGGAGCGATTACGCGATCGCTTCTTACTTTGGTTTCAAACAATTCTCGGTGCTTTTCAAGCGAAAACCAGTGCCAAAGTCACTTATCAAGTGATGCAAGGAGTCATTAAACAATATCTGACTCCTGAAGAAGCATTTTTATTGATTCCCATTTTGGAAACTAACAGCATGATTCTTGGCAAGTAGGTGAAGATGGGTCGTGAGATCGTCAGATGAAGTAATTGCTAGCCATTGGCTAGCAATTACAGTCCTGAAACTCTAGCAGTTTTCAACTGCCTAAGCTCGAGAATCCAATCATCCCGATTCACTTTCCCATTTTTCCCCTTTCCTCTCGCTGCTACAGACCTTACCCCCTTGCAAATCACCAGAGGTTTTATGGGTAGGTTTTGCCATTGGGCAAAATCGCTCCGATCAAGTTGGCCCCTCTGAGATCGGCTTCTGCGAGAATCGCTCCCCGCAAATTGGCTCCCTTGAGGTCAGCTTTAGATAATTTTGCTCCTGTCAAGTTACCGTTACTCAAGTTGATCTGACTGAGGTTAGCACCCGATAGATCGGCGTGCATTAAATAAGCACTGCTGAGGTCGGCTCCGCTCAAGTTAGCCGCACTCAAGTTCGCTTCGATTAAGTAAGCACCGCTGAGGTTGGCTTCACTCAGATATGAGCCTGCCAAATTAATCCCAGTTAACAGCTTCCGACTCAGGTCTATATTGCCGAGATCGGCTCCACTCAAGTTGATGCCACTGAGGTGACAGCCATTCAAGCAAATTTTGCGGAGGTAAGTTTTACTCAAGTCAGCTTTGCTTAAATTCGCACCGGTTAAGTTGGCTTCGCTCAAGTCGGCTTCACCCAAACTTGCCCCATTCAAGTAAGCTTCGGTGAGATCGGCGCGTCTGAGGTTGGCTTTCAACAAGTTTGCTTTGGTAAGGTCTGCACGAATTAAATTGGCTCCGCTGAGGTTAGCCTTACACAATTCTGCACCCGTTAATTGTGCATCGCAGAGGTTGACATCTTTTAAATTGGCTTGGGTGAGGTCTACATCTCTCAAGTGAGCTTGAGTCAGATTAGCTTTAATTAAATAAGCTTTACCCAGATTGGCATCGTTCAAGATGGCTCCGCTGAGGTTAGCTGCACTCATGTCTACACCTTTGAGGTTGGCATGGGTTAAGTTAGCAGCGCTGAGGTTAGCCCAGTTGAGGTGAGCTTCAGTTAAGTTGGCTCCTGTCAAGTTAGCTCCCGTGAGATTAGCTCCGCTCAAGCTTGCACCGCTAAGGTTAGCTTCGCTAAGGTTGGCTCCGGTTAAGTTGGCTTTGCTAAGGTTGGCCCGGCTTAGGTGTGCTTTGCTGAGGTCAGCTTCACTGAGGTTAGCACCGATCAGGTAGGGTCGATTTGGCTGTTCTGTTAGGTTGCCCAGTACCAGAGTGGGTGTATCGCTATATCGACTTGAAGCAACGACGGTGAGGACGATGCCGCGCAGGTTTGCCCGCTTAAAATCTCTTTCACCTTCTGCATATCGCTTCAGCAGTTCATTAGCATCCATCTAGACCTCCGCAGGCGACTTGGCTCCTACCCATAGAGCAGTAGGCTTTACATACAGTTTGGGGGTGTGACACTTATTCTTTTGAAAAAACATTAAAAATCGTTTAAGCAAACTTGCTCCTGTTGCGAACTCTGTTACAATCCCACTGGATGCACCTTGATTCTTGATACTTTTAATATAAATTTTATATTACTTAATAAGATATTATCCGAGAATTCTTCATTCTATGTATCAAATTGCAAGTTTCCTTAATAGCCTTCAACAAGGAATGCTTAATGATAGTTAAGTGTGTTTTTTTGGGCAATAACTTGGTCATACTTGGGCGAGGGAAGAGATGCACCGTTACTAACGGATCAACGAAGTGGCTGGCGACATCTAAAACAGATTCCTGAAGCCAGCCAGGTTGAAAATTTTCCCAGAACTGATTGCCTAAATACGGAGTTTTAATTTTTACCCCCCTTCAGGTCAACTTTAGTGTTTCTCGCAGAGATAGTTCATGATTTTTTCATGATTTTGCCCTTCATCCACCATTGCTTCTACGGATTTGAGGCGATCGCTTAAACCCAAAATAAAGCAGTTGGACTCTGCTCCCAAAGATTCACAAAGGGTCTGGACACAATAGAGGTCACGACCTGTGAGCTGACTAAAAAATGCACTCAAGATGCCAGCTTCTAGGAAGCAAACAGGTCGGTTCCACTTCGGAGCTTTGGCTGCAAACACAGAGTTTTTAATGGTCACGAGCAGAAAGCCGCGCTCGCTATAGCTGGGGTCAAGGTTAAAAATACCCCAGCCGTGAGTTTTCCAGCACTGTTGAAGACACTGAAGAAACTGCACCATCTCCATATCAGAGATCGCTTGGTGGTAATATTCACTGACTTCTTCGCAAAAGCGAGCATAGAAGTTTTTGCCCCACCAGCGACCACAGTTAAACAACACTAAACGAGCTGCTTGGCCTGTTTCCTGTTCTAACCCCGCGTACATCGCTTGAATCAAGGTCATGGGTAATGCTAGGAGGCGAGAACTCCGGCGATTTTCTAGCAAACCCAGTTCTAAGTCACCCCTAACATAGGCATCTGGGGCGAAATAATTACCTGGAAGGCGGGGCTGTTGAATTAAATCAGCAATGTTAATCATGGGTGAATTTTGGCCTCCAATGGCACTTCACGCTTCATTTTTGCTCAGCATTTCCTGAGCTTGCTCTAAAAAGGGCTGCACTAGAGCCAGTGCTTGCTCTGATAGCAGTTCCTTTAAGCGAGTTTGTAAGAGTTGGTAGGTTTTGGTTTCAAGGTCTTGGCTTTGGTAAGCTTGTACCAGGCCAGAAAGCCAACTCAACAAACGCTCCTCTAGAAACACTGGGTCATTGAGTAGCATTGCCATTGCACAATGACGCAGGGCCAGTAGCCAATGTTTGAGCGACCGCTCCAAGACTTCTTGTTTGGCATCGGGAAAAGCAGCTTGCAATTGATCGGCTACAGATTGAAAGATAGCAATTTCCTGATCTCGCAAAAATTCATAAGTTTTTAAGCGATGGGTCAGCGTGGCTACATAGCGCTTAAACGCTGTGAGTTCATCAGCTTTAAGAAAGCGGTTTTCTGCTTGCACCAGCAGTGTTTCAATCTCAGGGTGCATAGTTGTAAATAGCTGGTAATTGTTGAGTGTTAACAGTTCACGGTTAACGGTTTTCACCGCTAACCATTTACCATTCCCCTTAGAAAAGGTTGAACAAATCGTCTAGGGTGACATCAGGAGCTTCAGAAGTAGAAGCAATGGGCAAAGGTGGCGATGACGCTGGCATAACGCCAACTTCAGGAATGCCGTCCCAAGAAAAAGCTCGGAAAAACTCTGCGACTGATAGAGTTAAGCTCAGCGCTTGACCGTTTGCATCCCCAGAGTAGTTTTCTAACTGTGTTCCCAACCAGTTGCAACCACCAAAAAAGTCTTGAACCGACTGTTCAAGCCAGAAAGTTTGAGCTTTCATCGCAGTCGCTCTCCATCTTGCAAACGCCTTTGAATATCTCGCGCCGTCGCGCCTTCATTGAGCCAGAAAGCGGCGGCATCGATCTTATCTGGGTTGCCGAGAAGGAATTTGCAGTAAGTTTCTCCCATTGAGTAGCATTGGAGTTCAATGCAACTGAGGGTTTTTTTAACCAGAGTGCCGAAGAAACCTGCAAATAAGCCCGCATAAAGGTGACAAACTGGTTTGCCAACATCGCCCAAAGTTCGAGCAACTGCGGAGTCAAACAAGTTAATGAAGATGCACCCATGCTTGCGATCGCTCATATCTACCTCCCAGCGACCCCAACCTTGGGCTGTAAACGGCCACCACCACGTTTCTAGCAAAAACAATAAATTAGACTGGCGGAGGTTGTGACCAAATTCTTCTCCAAACCATTTTTGGAAAAACTCAGAGTCTTGAACACCCCACTGGCAACCAATGGTGTACATGATCACCGATGAAGCGTTGCCTACTTCTTCTTCTAACCCCTCTACCAAACCAATAATGAAGTCTTCGCTGGTAAAAATGTTTCGGGACTCGTTCCAGTCGGTAACGGTGCCATTCTGGGGGTCAAAGGCAAAGAAATCCTGAAACCGATAATGGTTATGGCTTTTAGGATGTAGTTGCTTCAGGATTGGTTCCGATTTGACAACAGGTTCTCTGCGAGCGGTAGAGACCATTTGCAGAATTACTCCTTTTTAGTGTTAAGTTCAGCAAAATTTAGGGATTTTAGGCAGAGCCATTTAGCAAGGTGAGCAGAATACCTGCTCTTCAAAACAAATTTTTTGGGGGATTAACTCGCAAATGTAGCCCTGAAAGGACACGGTAGACCGTGCTTCTAAAATACTGTTGGTTGGTTCACTCTTCGCGATTCAAGAATGGATGAGCCAAGAACCCAGTGACACACCCCTAATCTAAGGTTAAATGGGCGGCAGGGGATTGTTCAATAAATTTTGTGTAAAGCTGGAAGGTGGACCCGAGTCAAATAGCAGCCTCGTCAACCGCTGACAGGGATATGCTATCTTTTGTGCAAGCTGTCCACTTGATATCTGGGACTTAGGGGATGAAACATCACGCTTGCATCACAATTGGCATTAATCAATATCAGTACCTCCAGCCTTTAAGTTATGCTCAAGAGGACGCAGAGGCACTGCACAGTTTTTTAGTGGGCGAAGCTGATTTTTCGCCAGAGGGGTGTTTACTGTTGACTGATACTTCACCAGCGACAGCGTGGGGTCAGCCAACTTATCCCAATCGGGAAAATATTCTTAAACTTACAGAAAGTTTGTGCCGAGAGCGTCTCCCTCAGGGAGATATACTTTGGTGTTTCTTTAGTGGCTATGGCATCAGCTACTCAGGAGAGGATTACCTCATGCCCATAGATGGTAATCCTGCTGATGTAGGAGCGACGGGAATTCCGGTGCGATCGCTATTTGAGGCGATCAAGGCGGCTCCCACGGAAATGGTGATGGTGTTGCTGGACTTCAACCGCTCTCAAGGTACGAAGGCGGGCGAAACGATCGGGGCTTTTACGGAAGAGTTGGCCCGCGAAATGGAAATCCCAACTCTGCTTTCCTGTCGCCCGAATCAAGTCTCCCGCGAAACTTCGGCTCTGCGTCACGGGTTTTTCACAGCAGCGCTGCTAGAAGGGTTGCGTTCTGGTCAATGCTCGACCATTAAGGGTTTAGAGCATTACTTAAACGATCGCCTGCCAGAGTTGAGCGAACACCATTTACGACCTCGCCAAGATCCGGCTGCGATCGTCTACCCACCAGGCAAGATTCACCAGGTGATCTTACCGGACAGCTTTCAAGCAGCGAACACCTTATCAGCAGTGGGTCGCAATGGAGCTGTGGCAACAGTTGGAGCTGGAGTACAAACGCTCAATCAATCTCAAGTGGGGGCAACTACTACTGCAATAGAACCCACACAAGTGGCTCAAAGCTACAGCAGCAATGCTGAACCTGTGAGTACACCGACTGAACCAACCCCTGATTCTGGGAGTTCTCAACCGATGGAACAAAATCAGAGCAATTCAGAGAGACCCGCTAATGAGGCCGACCGAGAAGCGATGTCTGACAGGTCGTTCTTGCAACAGTTGATTTTGTGGAGTGGCGCTACGGCGCTGGTGCTACTATTAGGCGTTTTTATCGCTAACAGGTCTGTCTTTCTCGGTCAAGGAGAGGGCGATCCGAAGCGAGGTGAAACAGCACAGAAAGCTGTGGCACCTGGAGCCACTCAGAATCAAGCGAAACAGCCGATGGCTGGTACTGTATCTAGTCAACCCCTCAATGTATCGAAGCCGGTGAGTGCCAAACCGACGGCCCAAGAGTTACCTTCAAGCCAAGCGGTGCTGGATCGAGCGAAAGTGCTGTTGAAAGACAGTTCAGCTTCTAGCTTAAGTGATGCGATCGCCCAAGCGAGGAAAATTCCTGGGAATGACCCCCTCTACCCGGAAGCTCAGGTGAGCATTGAACGCTGGAGCCAGATGATTCTAGATATTGCCAACGGCCGCGCGGGTCAGAAGAATTTCCAGGGAGCGGTCGCAGCCGCGAAATTGATCCCAGATGCGAATCAGCAACTGCATCAGCAAGCACAGAAGGCGATTACTTTCTGGCAAGGTCTCTCGAAGCAGCAGCAGGCTAATGCAGCGCTACTCGCAGCAGCTAAGGGAAAGATTAAACGCGGAGTTGCCTCTTCTTACAATCAAGCGATCGAACAAGCGAGCAAAATTCAGCCGGATCAACCGGGCTATAGCGAAGCTCAGAAGTCGATTGCTGAATGGAGTGATGTAATTCTGAATATTGCTCAGTTGCGAGCCAGTCAAGGCAGACTAGCTGATGCAATTGAGGCTGGGAAATTGGTTCCCAAAGGCACGGCTGCTTACACTCCAGCTCAGAAATCGATCGCTGATTGGCAGCAAAAGCTACAGCCTCAGAAGAAGGGTTAAAGGTTAACCGTTGGCTGCTGACGAGGGACTGGGAAATTGGCAAAAAACTTTTTAACCGATCTACCAGTGTCAACCGTTACACTTTATTGCCCAGCATTCTGCACAAACCGAGGGTGACAGTTAAGGGTAGGGAATGGGATCAGAGTTTGTAGAGGCGCTAACGATCGCGCCTCTATAAGTTTGACTACAGTTTGTACTCGAAGCCAATGAAGCATCTGAAAATGAGTTTGAAAAATTTAGATTGATTGTTGGAGAGTATTTATCGATAATTCTAGTCTCAAGACCTGCGGGGGAATGTCACTGCTTCGCCCAGTTTCCATTCCCCCTTCCCTGCGCTCAAATTTAGTCAGCGAGGTTGTCAATTAGCATCCAGTTAACTGGTAGCCGAGTTGGGGGTAGCTGGTTGTAAGTCATCCAATTCTCTGGATGAATGGTCTCTCTTCTCCCGAACGTAAGTATGGGTCGAAAACTGAGGCAGAATTTCATTGCTAAAAGCTTCCGCTGCTTTAGAACGGTAACGATTGGGATTATAAATGACTGATAAAGTTCGATTCACGACCACTTGATCGATTTTTGTTTTATGGAGCACCCCCATTTGTAACTCTTTTTCAATCGCTGAAACAGAGACAAAGGCTGCTCCCAATCCTGACTGAACAGCATTTTTAATCGCTTCAATTGAATTAAGTTCCATTTCAATTTTGAGGCGACGGGTATCAATGCCGCAGCGCGTGAGAACCTGATCGATGACTTTGCGGATGGTGGATTGGGAATCTAAAGAAATGAATTGCAATTTATAGAGGTCTTCTCTCTGAATGGTATCGGTTTTAGCCATTGAATGAAAAACGGGGAGGATCAGGGCTAATTCGTCCTCAGCATAAGGCGAAATTTCTAACGCATCTACCAACTCGGGAGGAATTTCCCCACCGACGATCGCTAAATCAATCTGACCATTGGCAACACTCCAAGCAGTGCGACGAGTTGAGTGGACGTGCAACTGAACCGCCACATCAGGATACCGTTGGCGAAATAACCCGATCATACGTGGTAGCAGATAAGTGCCTGTGGTCTGAGAAGCACCCACGATCAAGGTACCTCCTTGGAGATTTTGCAGATCCTCAAGCGCACGACAGGTTTCCTGACAAAGCGATAGAATTTTTTCGCCGTAGCTGAGTAGGAGATGACCTGCTTCTGTCAGTTGCGCCCTGCGACCTCCCCGGTCAAACAGTGGTACATCCAACTGCCGCTCTAGATTTTGTACCTGCAAGCTGACTGCTGGCTGTGATACATAGAGACTGTCAGCGGCGCGTTTGAAGCTTCCTTCAGCGGCGATCGCTTTGAGAATACGTAACTGATCTAAAGTGAAAGGAAGGTCAGACATATGGCTAAACCTAAAACGTGGGAGGATTTGTCTGTTGGGAATTGGTAATTGAGAATGGAGAATTGGGAGGTGGGCAATTGACAAATCTGTCTGCCTATGTTACAAAATTTTGTTTGTTTTGTTTTCCCCTCCCGATGCCAAGAACTGTGACAAGATGCTACGGCCTTAGATTCCTGCCCTCGTTGTACTCGCCCATTCCCCATTCCCCAGTTCCCAAGATCATTCCTTTAGATACTTTCTGACACAAAATGGTCGAGAATCAATAACTTTCTTTAATATTTACTATGTCCTACGACTGGCTGACCCCTAGCCACTGGATCATGCTGGGGCTTTTACTAACGTTTGCAACTGCACACAGCGGCTTAGCAGCCTTGAGGCCTTGGGGAGAAAAACTCATGGGTCCCCGGCTCTACCGCGTCTTGTTTGCCCTTGTTAGCTTACCGCTGGCAACGGTATTAATTATTTACTTCTTCAACCATCGCTACGATGGGCTCCAACTTTGGCAAGTCCAAGGGGTCTGGATCGTCAAACCCTTAGTTTGGGGACTGTCTGCCCTCTCTTTCCTGTTTCTATACCCTGCGACGTTCAACTTGTTAGAAATCGCTGCGGTCGCAAAACCGGAAGTTCACCTCTACGAAACAGGCATTATCCGCATCACCAGACATCCGCAAATGGTAGGTCAAGTGATTTGGTGCATCGGTCATACCCTCTGGCTGGGTACCAGCTTCACCCTTGTTACCTCCCTGGGTTTAGTGTTGCATCACCTCTTTGGAGTCTGGCATGGTGATCGACGACTACAAGCTCGTTTCGGAGAATGTTTTGCAACCGTGAAATCTCGCACCTCCATCCTACCCTTCGTTGCCATTCTCCAAGGACGCCAAACCCTTAACTTGCAAGAGTTTCTGCGTCCTGCCTACCTGGGTGTTGGCATTTTCATCATCTTATTGTGGAAAGTTCACCCCTTATTAATCCGTGCGACTGGTAACGTAGGCTGGTAGCATGATCCCAGAATATAAAAAGTTAATAAAGCTTGAGGGATCATGGTGTTGTCGGTTAGCGAGCGTACCTTTGCACGAGAGGTTTTTGAAGCTTCTACCCCTGTTCTCGTCCACTTTTGGGCACCTTGGTGTGGGCTTTGCCGGATGATCGAACCCCTACTGGCACAATTTGAGAAAGACTGGCCGAATCAAGTCAAGCTAGTTGGCATTAATGCCGACTCTAGTTTAAAACTGGCCAGCACTTATCGGCTCACTACTTTGCCCACGCTGATCCTGTTTGATGGTGGTAAGGTTTTATTTCGATTTGAACACTTTCAAGGACGTGAGGATCTGCGACGGACGTTGGATTCCTTGATGCTTAGCTATCAAAACTGTCGTCCCATCCACTCCTTCCAGAAGCCCTTGCCAGAAAGCCCCTCGGCTTTAGGTATGGGTTCCCTGGCGGGGAATTGAAACGAGATTAGCCGAGGTGATTACCGAAATATCAAAATCAAAGGAAGTGACCATCCGTTCAACGACGAGAGTATCCAGCTAGACCCTTTGCAGCTTGTCAACAGGGGTAAAGCCTCCGCTCTCCCTTTGGTATCCCTGACAATGGCAGCATAATGTTCACAAAAAACATTAGCTCCCGGAGCGATGGACCTTACCAACAACTGAGCGGTGGTTTTGCCCCAACTGACCGTTTGGGAGTGGTCAGTCATCAGTTCTAGACATAGATTTCAAGACCGAGTGCTAGTAGTCTTACTGAGGAATGAAAAAAGTGAAAAGCCGGGATCTGTCTTTTGACATAAGTTTCAGGCGCTCTTTGCAGGTAAAAACCTTTCTTTTAAAAGACTAATCAATCTTGATTGCTCAGTTAGAGCGAACCGCAATTTAAGCAAGTATTTATGCTCACAATCCCTGGTGTGTGCCACAATTATTAACAGTTTGACCAACTTAGTTAGAAACAATAAAGTACACATCAGTCATGGAACAGCTTTATCAGTATGCCTGGCTGATTCCAGTCCTGCCGCTGGCAGGCGCAATGCTCGTCGGCCTAGGGCTGATTACGTTTAACCGAGCCACCAACCAAATCCGGCAAGGAAGTGCCGTATTTATCATCTCCCTGCTGGGAGTCGCAATGGTGTTCTCATTTGCATTGCTTTGGAGTCAACTTCAAGGCCACGAACCCTATACCTGCATGATTGAGTGGGCGAGAGCTGGCGACTTTAAGCTGACGATGGGTTACACCATCGATCACCTGACGGCCGTGATGTTGGCGATCGTGACGACCGTTGCTTTTTTGGTGATGATCTACACCGATGGCTACATGGCCCACGACCCTGGCTATGTCCGCTTCTACGCCTACTTGAGCATCTTTAGCTCATCAATGCTGGGTCTGGTGGTCAGCCCCAATCTGGTTCAGATTTACATTTTCTGGGAACTGGTGGGGATGTGTTCCTACTTGCTGGTGGGTTTCTGGTACGACCGCCCCTCAGCCGCCGACGCTTGCCAAAAAGCTTTTGTCACGAACCGGGTAGGCGACTTCGGTCTACTACTGGGGATATTGGGGCTTTACTGGGCAACCGGCAGCTTTGATTTTGAAATCATCGGGGAACGCCTCCAAGAACTGATCGAATCCGGAGCCATCAGTGCAGTCTTGGCGACGATCTTCGGTATCTTGGTCTTTTTAGGGCCGGTGGCGAAGTCGGCTCAATTCCCCTTGCACGTTTGGCTACCCGATGCAATGGAAGGCCCAACCCCGATTTCAGCTCTGATCCATGCTGCGACGATGGTGGCTGCTGGGGTCTTCTTAATTGCCAGAATGTACCCAGTGTTTGAACACCTACCCGTAGTGATGGATGTCATCGCCTACACGGGTTGCTTTACGGCGTTTCTGGGCGCATCAATCGCGATTACTCAAAATGACATCAAGAAAGGCTTAGCTTACTCCACCATTTCCCAATTAGGGTACATGGTGATGGCAATGGGAGTTGGAGCCTACAGCGCTGGACTGTTTCACCTGATGACCCACGCTTACTTTAAAGCGATGCTCTTCTTGTGTTCCGGTTCAGTGATTCATGGGATGGAAGCAGTAGTCGGTCACAACCCTGCTCTCGCTCAAGATATGCGGATGATGGGCGGGTTACGGAAATATATGCCGATCACAGCAGCTACATTTTTGATCGGTAATTTAGCGATCTGTGGCATTCCCCCCTTCGCTGGTTTCTGGTCGAAGGATGACATCCTCAGTAATGCCTTTGCAGCGAATCCAGCTCTTTGGCTAGTGGGTTGGCTCACGGCGGGGATGACGGCTTTTTATATGTTTCGGATGTATTTCAGTACCTTTGAAGGCCCATTCCGTGGGAACGATCAGGGGATACAGCAGAAACTGCTCAAAGCGGCTGAAGTTCCTGCAATTGCCTTTGGACCTGGTGCGATGCACGTGAAGGAATTGGAACAAGCCCACCCTGACCCCGGTCACAACCCCCATGACCATCACCACAGCGAATTTCCCCACGAGTCGCCGCTGACGATGGTGGTGCCGTTAATGGTGCTGGCAATCCCTTCCGTCTTGATTGGATTTGTCGGGACGCCGTTTGCCAATTACTTTGAGGAGTTTGTTCATGCGCCTGGGGAATCCCTCGCAGAAGTGCTGGAAAAGGCGCACGAATTTGATTTCACCGAGTTTGCGGTCATGGGAGGAAGTTCCGTGGGAATTGCCTTGATTGGCATTACCTTGGCTTCTCTGATGTATCTGAGTCGCAAGATTGACCCAGATGCGATCGCGCAAAAAATCAAGCCGCTCTACGAGTTCTCGCTCAATAAGTGGTATCTGGACGATATCAACGATTTTCTGTTTGTCAAAGGTAGCCGTCGCTTAGCTCGACAAGTCTTGGAAGTGGACTTCCGGGTTGTCGATGGTGTGGTCAACTTAACCGGGTTGATTACTTTGATCACCGGCGAAGGTTTGAAATACTTCGAGAATGGCCGTGCTCAATTCTATGCCCTGATTGTATTTGTGGCAGTATTGGGCTTAGTGATCTTCTCTGGTGTGACTTGATATTTGGTAATGGGTAAGGGTCAGTGGTCAGAAGAGAGCAATCGTTTTCTGCCCCTGTAGTGATGAGGGGTTAGTGGCAAAGAATGCTCGGTAGTCAGAACCTGAAACTGGAAAACTAACCACTAAAAACTGACAAGAGACTGACCACTGACAACAGAGTATGGGAGCATCCCCGATTGACAACGATCCAATTGTGGTGCAGACTCCTCAACCAGTGTAGGTGAGACGCCCCACTACAAAACATCAGGTTTTCTCCACAATTGGGAGGCTCCCTCAATCACGAACCAATTACCAATTCACTCTTATTAATTTCCAATCCCTATGACTGGTTTTCCTTGGTTAACAACGATCATTCTGTTTCCGATCGTGGCGTCGCTGCTGATTCCTTTAATTCCCGATAAGGATGGCAAGACAGTACGCTGGTTTGCCCTGATTGTTGGGCTGATTGATTTTGCTTTGATTGTTGCCGCTTTTTACACCGGCTATGATTTGCAAAATCCTAACTTACAACTGGTAGAAAGTTACTCTTGGGTTCCCCAACTAGATTTGAATTGGTCAGTGGGGGCAGATGGTTTGTCCATGCCACTGATTATTCTGACTGGTTTTGTAACCACGCTGGCAATTTTGGCGGCTTGGCCCGTCACCTTTAAGCCTAAGCTATTTTATTTTTTGATGCTGGCGATGTACGGCGGTCAAATTGCAGTGTTTGCCGTACAGGATATGTTGCTGTTTTTCTTGGTGTGGGAACTGGAGTTAGTGCCAGTTTACCTAATTCTGGCGATTTGGGGCGGGAAAAAACGCCTCTATGCTGCCACCAAGTTTATTCTGTACACAGCTGGTGGTTCACTGTTTATTTTGGTGGCCGCCTTGGCGATGGCTTTCTACGGCGATACAGTTAGCTTTGATATGCGAGCGATCGCAAATAAAGATTTCGCGCTCAATATTCAACTGTTGCTGTATGGCGGTTTCTTAATTGCCTATGGCGTGAAGCTGCCGATTTTTCCGCTGCACACTTGGCTACCAGATGCTCACGGTGAAGCAACGGCTCCAGCGCACATGTTGCTGGCGGGAATTCTGCTGAAAATGGGCGGCTATGCGTTGCTGCGAATGAATGCTGGAATGCTACCAGATGCTCATGCTATCTTCGCACCCATCTTGGTGATTTTGGGTGTAGTCAATATCATTTATGCTGCGCTGACTTCCTTTGCCCAAAGAAACCTGAAACGGAAGATTGCTTATTCTTCAATCTCCCACATGGGTTTTGTGCTAATTGGCATGGCTTCGTTTACAGATTTGGGCATCAGCGGGGCGATGTTGCAAATGGTTTCCCACGGATTAATTGGGGCAAGCTTGTTCTTTTTAGTGGGATGTACTTACGACCGCACTCACACGCTAATGCTGGATGAAATGGGCGGTGTCGGTCAGAAAATGAAGAAAGTGTTTGCCATGTGGACTGCTTGTTCTTTGGCGTCTTTGGCATTGCCAGGAATGAGCGGTTTTGTCGCAGAATTGATGGTATTTGTGGGCTTTGCTACCAGCGATGCCTACAATCCAGTGTTTAAGGTAATTGTGGTATTCTTAGCAGCAGTGGGAGTGATTTTAACTCCGATTTATCTGCTATCGATGCTACGAGAAATTTTGTACGGTCCAGAAAACAAAGAGTTAGTTGAACACGAGGTCCTGGTGGATGCGGAACCGCGAGAAGTCTTTATTATTGCTTCTCTGTTGGTGCCGATTATCGGAATTGGTTTGTATCCTAAGCTCCTGACTCAGATGTATGATTCGACAACGATCCAACTAACCGCTAAGTTGCGAGATGCGTTGCCGGCGGTGGCAAAAGCACCTGATGCCAAAATGGTGTCTCTGAAAGCTCCGGCGATTGTTGGAGAGAAATAGCTTCATCCCCTGAACATCAGGAAAGGGTCAAGGCTCCAGGGGATTTCACCGAGCCAGTGGTGTAAACAGAGACAGAGTTGCCTCAGAATGCAGCCACAAGGGAGGGTGATAGTCCCGGTCCGGAATCAAGTTTTCACCTCACAAGGGACAGAGTCTCATTCCCTTTTATCCCTTGACCCTTTTCCCCTTCTTAATCACAGTTGTGAACGGGCAAGATGCCCGTTCTACCAGAAGTTTTACTAAAAGACTGACGTTAGGCGATCGCCTGCTTCTAAGGTAAGTCAGTGCTACCCATCAGATAAAGGTCGCACTCGCGGGCAGCCCCCCGACCTTCATTAAAAGCCCACACCACCAGACTTTGACCGCGCCGGCAGTCGCCAGCAGCAAAGACACCAGGGATGCTGGTGGCATATTTGCCATGTTCGGCTTTGACGTTACTGCGGGCGTCGCGTTCAACTCCGATCGCATCCAGTAGGGGCTGTTCGGGGCCTAAAAAGCCCATCGCGAGTAACACCAATTGGGCGGGAATAACTTTTTCAGTGCCGGGAATTTGTTTGGGGATAAATTGGCCTTTCTCGTTTTTCTCCCACTGCACCTGCACGGTATGAACCGCTTTTACCTGACCCTTGTCGTCACCCTCGAATTGGGTGGCGGTGGTGAGATAAACGCGGGGATCGCTACCGAATTTAGCAGCCGCTTCTTCCTGGCCATAGTCCATTTTGTAAACCTTGGGCCATTCCGGCCAGGGGTTATCGGCGGCCCGTTCAGAGGGGGGTTTCGGCAGAATTTCCACCTGTACCAGGCTGTTGCAACCGTGGCGGAGGGAAGTCCCCACACAGTCGGTGCCGGTGTCTCCACCCCCGATGATCACCACATCTTTACCGGCGGCAGAGATGCAGGGGTCGCTGCGATCCAAAATTGCTTTAGTGTTGGCGGTGAGGAAGTCCATCGCGAAGTGAATGCCTTGCAACTCTCGGCCTGGGATGGGCAGATCGCGGGGTTTGGTGGCACCGGTGCAGAGAATGACAGCGTCGAATTCTTTAAGTAAATTTTCAGCGGGTAAGTCTTTGCCGACTTCTGTATTGCAGAGGAATTTGACGCCTTCTGCCTCCAGGATCGCGAGGCGACGCTGCACCACCTTTTTCTTCTCAAGTTTCATGTTGGGGATGCCATACATGAGGAGGCCACCGGGGCGATCGGCCCGTTCAAATACAGTTACCCAATGGCCTGCTTTATTAAGTTGGGCGGCGGCACAGAGACCAGCGGGACCGGAACCAATGACGGCGACTTTTTTGCCAGTGCGTTTGCTAGGGGGTTCTGCTGCGATCCAGCCTTCATCCCAGCCTTTATCTGCGATCGAAGATTCGATATTTTTAATGGTGACTGGTGGGTTATTGATACCGAGGACACAGGAACCTTCGCAGGGGGCCGGACAGACGCGACCGGTGAATTCGGGGAAGTTATTGGTTTTGTGCAGGCGATCAAGGGCTTCTTTCCACAGTCCGCGATAGACGAGGTCGTTCCATTCAGGGATCAGGTTGTTGATCGGACAGCCGCTGGCCATCCCGCTGATCAGAGTGCCACTGTGGCAGAAGGGAATACCACAGTCCATACAGCGTGCACCTTGGGTGCGGAGTTTGTCCTCCTCCATGTGAATGTGGAATTCATCCCAGTTGTGGATGCGATCGAGGGGAGGTTGGTCTGCGGGTTGTTCGCGGAGATATTCAATAAAGCCGGTTGGTTTTCCCATAGTGGTGTCTCAGTTACAAGGTAGTTGGTCGTTGTGAAATAAGAGCGATCGGTAGCCAGAATCAGTCATTCGTTGATAGAAATACTAATGCCTGAACCAGCAGTTAGATCCAGTTGGGTGTGGCTTGTTGGCAATGAGTTCAAAAGCATTGAATTCAGTATTCTCGATCCATTATCAACCTTTTCAATTGTATTTCTAAATCTCTGAATCCGATGATTAAGAGGAGAAAAATTAGCAGCTAATTCATTAGCAACCTGTTTTGACTTGATTGGTTTTAAGACGGTAAAGGAGCGAGTCTTCATCAGACGAATGAGTGTTTTTTTCAGTAACCCCATTGGGTCAATTAATCTTGGCAAAATAGCATCTGAAATCTCATAAAAAGCGGTTGTTTTTGAGACCTCGTGCTACTTACAAGTTGTTCAGATTTGGCTTGTCCAAGCTTCCCTATCCTTTTAGCCAATCAACTGCGATGAGTGATTCATGCCTTAACTTTGCATAGGGACAACTTTTGCCAAACCTTCCCCAATTTCCTGGTCTGCGCCAACAGCCGAAAACACTTGATTGCCAATCTTTAACAAGGGGCCGATGCCCCTTGTTAAATCACGGTTCCCTCATCAACCGCCACCAATGCGCGCCACATCGCGAGCATTTTCTTCAAACGCCGCCGTTAACGCATCATCGCCACTTAAACCAGATTCCAGCGCCTTCTTCAAACAAGCTAAGACCCGCTTATAATCCCTCGGCATTACCTTCACAAACTGTGGCACCATCTCCTTCCAGTTCGCTAAAACCTTCGCGCCTTTTTCACTGCGGGTATAGTCAACATGCTTCTGAATCATCTGGTAAACATCGGCAATTTCCTCTGGGTCTTCGAGTTTTTCCAGACCCACCATCTGCATATTGCAACGTGTGGCAAAGTCTCCTTGCTCATCCAGAATATAGGCAACACCGCCACTCATCCCAGCCGCAAAGTTGCGCCCCGTCGCACCCAGCACAACTACCTTACCGCCGGTCATGTATTCGCAGCCATGATCGCCTACAGCTTCCACTACGGTATTCACACCAGAATTACGCACCCCAAACCGTTCGCCAGCCATGCCTCGAATATACACCTCGCCGGCCGTCGCACCATACAGCACCACGTTACCCACAATGATGTTTTCCTCTGCGACAAAGGTAGAACCAGCCGGTGGATACAAAATAATCTTGCCACCGCTGAGGCCTTTGCCGAGGTAGTCGTTGGCGTCCCCTTCCAATTCCAGGGTCACTCCTTTCGGAACAAAGGCACCAAAACTCTGACCCGCACTGCCTTGGAAGTGTAAGTGTACTGTATCTTCCGGTAGTCCTTCCCAGTGACGCTTGGTAATTTCATTCCCTAGGATCGTACCCACCACACGGTTGATATTTTTGATCGGTAGCGTTGCTTTAACTGTTTCGCCCTTCTCGATCGCACCTTGGCATAATTCCAACAACACCGTCACGTCCAGAGACTTCTCCAACCCATGATCCTGCGGAATCTGGCAATAACGACCCACATCTGGTCCCACTTCCGGTTGATACAGGATGTTCGATAGATCGATCCCCTTCGCCTTCCAATGCTCGATCGCTTGCTTCGGTTCCAGTACATCCGTGCGACCGACCATTTCGTTCATGCTGCGGAACCCAAGCTGCGCCATGATTTCCCGGACTTCCTGGGCAACGAACCTCATAAAATTCACCGTATATTGAGGATCGCCCATAAAATTCTTCCGCAGTTCCGGGTTCTGAGTCGCCACCCCGACCGGACAAGTATTCAGATGACAGACCCGCATCATAATACAGCCCAGCGTTACCAGGGGTGCTGTGGAAAAGCCAAACTCCTCGGCACCCAGTAGCGCCGCGACTGCGACATCGCGACCGGTTTTCATCTGGCCATCTGTCTCCACCACAATGCGCGATCGCAGATTATTCAACACCAGCGTTTGATGAGTCTCCGCCAGTCCCAACTCCCAGGGTAAACCTGCGTGCTTGATCGAAGTTTGGGGAGACGCACCCGTACCGCCATCAAATCCCGAAATCAACACCACATCCGCGTGTGCTTTCGAGACCCCGGCTGCGATCGTCCCAACCCCCACCTCAGACACGAGTTTGACACTGATCCGCGCCTGCCGGTTGGCATTCTTCAAATCATGGATCAACTCAGCCAAATCTTCGATCGAGTAAATATCGTGGTGCGGCGGTGGAGAAATCAAACCCACCCCTGGCGTCGAGTGGCGCACCTTCGCGATCCAAGGATACACCTTCCCACCCGGTAACTGACCGCCTTCCCCAGGCTTCGCCCCCTGAGCCATCTTAATTTGGATTTCCTTGGCCTGAGACAAGTACAAACTGGTGACGCCGAAACGACCCGAAGCCACCTGTTTAATGGCACTGTTCTTCGAGTCGCCTTGTTCATTCGTCCAAGTGTAGCGGTCTGGGTCTTCGCCACCTTCCCCAGTATTCGACTTGCCACCAATGCGGTTCATGGCGATCGCCAAAGCTTCATGAGCTTCCTTCGAGATTGAACCATAGCTCATCGCCCCGGTCTTAAACCGCTTCAAAATGGCCTCGATCGGTTCCACTTCCTCGATCGGGATGGGTTGGCGTTGCCGAAAGGCCAGCAAACCCCGCAACGTGTAACGTTGCTGGTTCTGCTCATTCACCAGCGTCGCATATTGCTTGTACAGATCGTAGCGGCCCTCGCGCACTGCCTTTTGCAAGGTGTGAATGGTTTGGGGACTAAATAAATGCGCCTCGCCTTCCTTGCGCCATTGGTATTCGCCCCCGACATCCAGGGTGTGGCCGTTGGCGGGACGATCCGGGAAAGCGTGGCTGTGTCGTAAGATTGCTTCCTGGGCGATCACGTCCAAATCCGCCCCCTCGATCCGGGAAGCCGTCCAAGTAAAGTATTGGTCAATCACCGACCGATTCAAACCGATCGCCTCGAAAATCTGAGCACCCCGATAGCTTTGCAGCGTGGAAATCCCAATCTTAGAGGCAACTTTGATCACCCCCTTCGTGGCGGATTTGATGTAATTCTTACAAGCCGTTTTGTAATCCACATTCACCAATAACCCTTGGTGAATCATGTCCTCGATCGTCTCAAAGGCGAGGTAAGGATTGACCGCACCACAACCGTAGCCGCTTAAGGTGGCATAATGATGCACTTCGCGGGGTTCCCCGGATTCGAGGATAATGCCGACTCTGGTGCGAGTGCCTTCCCGAATCAAGTGGTGATGGAGGCCCGACACGGCTAACAAGGCGGGGATGGGAGCATTGTCTCGATTAATGCCACGATCGCTAAGGATGATTAAATTCACACCCGTTGCGATCGCTTGGTTAGCTTGTTCGCAAATCTCCGCCAGTGCCGTTTCCAGACCCTTCACCCCTGCTTTCGGGTCAAATAAAATCGGCAAGGTAACGGACTTGAACCCATCTGCTTGAATCTGCTTTAGCTTTGCCAATTCTTCATTCGTCAGGATCGGCGTTTTTAGCTCGATCAGATGGCAACTCTCCGGTTCCGGTTTCAGCAAATTACGCTCAGACCCGATCGTAGTTAAAGCTGAGGTTACAATTTCCTCGCGGATCGAATCGATCGGCGGGTTCGTCACCTGGGCGAACAGTTGCTGGAAATACTCATACAGCAGTTTTGGTCGGTTCGAGAGAACAGCTAAGGGGGTATCCGCACCCATCGATCCCACTGCTTCCACGCCATCCCGTGCCATCGGTGTCAGCAACAGGCGCAGATCCTCGAAGCTGTAGCCAAAGGCCATTTGCCGCTGAATCAAGGTTTCGGGGTCAGAACCCAGCACTGTGGCGGCTTCTGGCAATTTTGTTAGCTCAACTTTATATTGGTCGAGCCACTGGCGATAGGGGTGTTGGCTGGCGATTTGGTGTTTAATTTCCTCATCCGCCACGATCCGGCCTTCCTCGATACTGACTAGGAACATCCGGCCGGGTTGCAAACGACCTTTGGAGGCAATGCGTTCCGGTTCAATGGGGAGGACACCCGCCTCCGAGGCCATGATCACCAGGTCATCCTTGGTGACGTAGTAACGGGAGGGCCGGAGGCCGTTGCGATCGAGGACTGCGCCGATGGTTGTGCCGTCGGTGAAGGCGATCGAGGCGGGACCGTCCCAGGGCTCCATTAAGCAGGAGTGGTATTCATAAAAGGCTTTTTTCTCCTCGCTCATCGACTCGTGGGCCGTCCAAGGTTCCGGGATCATCATCATGACGGCATGGGGGAGCGATCGCCCGGCCAGAACGAGCAGTTCCAGGGCATTATCGAAAATGGTGGAGTCGCTGCCTTGAATGTTGATCAGGTTGGGGATTTTCTTTAAGTCGTCGCCGAACAAGTCTGACTCAAACAGCGACTGTCTGGCGTGCATCCAGTTGATGTTGCCGCGCAGGGTGTTGATTTCGCCGTTGTGGGCGATGTAGCGGTAGGGGTGCGACCGTTCCCAACTGGGGAAGGTGTTGGTGCTGAACCGAGAATGCACGAGGGCTAAGGCGCTTTCCAGGTCGGGGTCTTGGAGGTCTGGGTAATATTGTCCCACCTGTACTGGCATCAGCATTCCTTTGTAAACAAGGGTACGGCAGGAGAGGCTCGATTGATACCACCAGGGGTTGAGGGTGTCTTTACGGATGGCTTTGTGGGTGCGCTTGCGAATGACGTACAGTTTCCGTTCAAAGGCAGCTTCGTCTGTGAGTTCTGGCGATCGCTGGATGAACACCTGCTGCATAAAGGGTTCGCTGGATTTAGCGGTGTCTCCCAGGGAGGAGTTATCGGTTGGTACGTCGCGCCAACCAAGGACTTTTAGGCCTTCTTCTGCAACAATTTGCTCGAAAATCTGCTGACTCTGTTCGCGGATGGCGCGATCGGGTGAGGAGTAAATTGCGCCCACGCCATACTGACCTGGTTCTGGTAGGGTGATGTTTTCAGCCGCGGCCACTTTCTGGAGGAATTTGTGGGGGACTTGCATCAAAATGCCGGCCCCGTCACCGGTGTTCGGTTCGCAACCGCAGGCACCTCGGTGATCGAGGTTGACGAGGATCGTTAATGCCTGTTCTACGATCTCATGCGATTTTTTGCCTTTCTGATGCACGATAAATCCCACACCGCAAGCATCATGCTCGAATTGTGGATCGTAGAGGCCCTGTTTCGGTGGCAGTTTGTTGCTGTTCATTTGGATGGCAAAGTGGCGTAAGGTGTAATGAGTCGCAAGATTGCGACTGAAATGCTAGAGCAAGACTCAACTCACATAAAATCCTGCTGTTTCAAAACTAGCTGAGAGAACACTCAAAAATTTTCTAGAATCTTTATAGAATAGATGTTTCGAGGAGCGGTTGGTACTGGTTGCAGCTTCGCCGCTTTATAGGTCTGGTTTAGATCGCTAGCGGGAGCGAGCTGTTTAGCAACTACAGTCAGGTTTGCAAATAAGTTTGCTGCGCTGATCGTAACAGCAAATAACCATCGATCCATTAAGTTTTGTTGGGTCATCGATCATCCTCTGAGTTCTAGAGCTGGGAAATTCGCACTTCACTCTCAGTTAGGAACTTGAACACTTGGCTTAAACCTAGGTATTTGTGCCTGAGTCTTGTCAACTGAGGCTTTGACAAGCCTCATCCCTATCTTTTAAAGATGGGGTAATTGACAATTATACTTAAGAAACAGGCGATAGTTTCTGAGCTTCTCAAATTAGTTAAGCTTTGCTGACAAAGTGTGTTTTGGCACTTTGGGAGCAGCAAGATTAACGCCCTATCTAATTCGGACGCCCTCACCCTGAGGAATACCATCTAGAGGATGGGAAGCTGTTAACTCTAGCTAACCAGGATTTTCTAACGAAAGAGGCAGGTCGCTGTCAGATCTTAAGGAAAATTTTAGCTAATTCTGAAGCGAGTTACAAAAATTATTAATTTTAGCGGTCGCTGCATTATCAATTTCAGGACTTAGGTAGCAGGAATGACTCAGGAGTTGGCAATTTTTACAGGGAACTACTGAGAATAGGAAACAGCAGCGGATTCAGGGTTTTAAAAATTTAGCCAGGTTTAGGCTCAGTTCATTCCCGGTTTCTTCTTGTTTCCCTTTCCTCCGCTTCCCTAATGCCTCGCTTTAAAATTTTTAAAGATGGTTTGAACTGAATACATCAATCGATTGACATCATTTCTAGAACTAGGAATTACATTGTGTTCCCATTTTTTTCGAGCCAAGGTTAGTAATTTAGCAACAGCATCCGACTCGCTATTGGAGACAAAATAACTACCTCCTTCATAACGAAAATCTGATGCTAATCCCATAAAAGCACCTGCTAACTCCATTTTAAGCTCAGAGGTAGAGTGCTGACATTTTACAGCTAAAATCACTTGAGAGTGGCGAGGTTCGCGGTTGAGTAAGCGACAGGCAGCCGCTTCTTTATAATATAAAACTAAGAGGTCGCAGTCGTGAAGAACTCCTGACCGCCCCTGTACTTTTACCCCTAAATGAACTTCTAAGCGGGGTTTGTTGGGAAATTCAATCAGAGCATGAGTATAAGGATGAGTTCCAGACAGGGAACCAGGCTTTTTTCTCAAGACTAAACGCTGAGGTGCTTCTTCTGAAACATTTTTATACTGAATGCTTCCCCCTTCATTTTGAATCGCTTCTAACACAATGCTAAGCACATAACTTTTAAAAAGATTAGCTTGGGTTGCTGCGGTAGTTAATTCGCGATTGACAACCCCAGCAACTGCATTTTTAATTTCTAAAATCAAAGAAGAACTAATCGCCACTGTTGTCAACTTCTCCCCGCAATTTTGCTAACAATTCCTGCAATTTTATCGCCTGTTCTGCTCGCTGCTCCAGAGCCTCAAAATTTAAGTCAATTTTTTTTCCTGAATCTCGAGAAGCCGAAGCAAATGAGAGGACTGCGACCGCTGAAGATGCTTGAGATTCTCGGCTGAAAAAATGAGCCAATTCCCGTTCCATTTCCCAGCTATGAATCACCGCTTGTTCGACGGCACTAATTAATAGCAAAAGCTGCTCTTGGGCGGTGTAATCTTCTACCTTAGTAATGGGTGTTCTTCTCGTAGGCGATCGCTCTTCGACTGTTTTCCCACTCCGCACGACCTCAGCGACTTGTTGACCCACCCACGCTAAATTTAACTCAGCGAGCATCGCCTCCAATTCTTGATAGACAATGAGACATTCTTGTTCATCCATTTCTACTTCCTATGCACCAATCTTGCCTCAAATCATCGTAGGACTAAATGGTCAACCCCGATCGGCTGATACAGAGTGTTTCGTTGGCGATCGCGCCGTCCTAGGGAGCGAATTGCTGCTTGCAAAGCAGCCACAGACTGGCAACTGCCTCCTTGAGCGCCTGCCATCGTGGTAATGTGCTCCTCCATTAACGTACCACCGATGTCATTACAGCCCCATTTCAGGGCTTCTACGGCTCCTGCTAAACTTAATTTAACCCAACTCGGCTGATGGTTGGGAATCCAATTTCCCAGGAAGATTCGAGAGACGGCGGTTAGTAAGAGCGTATCGGCTAAAACGGGTTGATCTCTTCCCACCCGACGCCTGAGAGGTGCGGGCGCTTGCTGTCCCACAAAGGGCAGTAAAATAAATTCTGTGATTCTGGCTGGGTAGTCTTTGGTAACGGCTGTTTGTTGCAGCGATCGCAACTTCTCCAAATGTCCTACCTGTTGTTCCGGTGTCTCAATGTGACCGCACATCATGGTACTGGTTGTTGGTAACCCCAATCGATGAGCTGTCTCAACAATTTCTAGCCAAGTGGCTGTGTTGATTTTCTCTGGACAGATAACTCGCCGCACGGCATCGTCTAGCACTTCCGCCGCTGTTCCTGGCATTGAACCCACACCAGCATCTCGCAAAGCAACCATCACTTCGCTAAAGCTGAGGCCATCTTCCCTAGCAATAAACTCTACTTCTTGGGGTGAGAAAGCGTGCAAGTGTAATTGGGGAAATTGCTCCTGAATCGCTGCTATCAAGCGGAGATAATAAGGTAAAGATGCTCCATTAACCTTAGCTTTGGGATTTAATCCCCCCTGCATACAAATTTCAGTTGCACCTTGTTGCACTGCTTCTGCTGCTTTTTCTTGAATTTGGGAAATATCTAGCCAGAAGGCCCCCTCTTCTGATTCATCCCGGCGAAACGCACAAAAACTACAGTGCTGTTCACAAATATTCGTGAAATTAATGTTGCGATTGATCACATAAGTAACGGGATCTCCCACTTGGCGGCGACGAAGTTCATCGGCCGTTGCCTGGATCTCAGCAATTTTAACGGGATCTGTCTGCTGTAATAGCGTTAATGCTTCTGCTGCTGACAGGTCCGCACCTTCGAGAGCGCGATTCAGTATGATATCCACCATAGCTCCTTCTAAGCTGTCCAGATCCGCGTTTTGCCTCTCTTATTTTAACGGTTTTGTCCAAAGTTGAACCGCGATTACTGGTCTGGGGAAAAATTCCTGACCGGATTTGCTACTAACAAGTCTCCCCCTCTCTTTCCCTAACAAAACTCACTCATTCTTTCCCAACTCGCCTGGGAATTGATGCTTTGTTTGAGCACCCAAGCGGATGGCAACTAATGCCGAGATGAAGTGTTTTTGACTCTATTTTAAGAAATTTGAGTGATGAGTCAGTCGCTTCTGTTTTAGGTGGGATTTAGGAAGATTGCTTACTAACTCTGGTAAAAACTATCAACGAACTCCTGAGTCCGGGAAACAAACAGGACGTAAATTTTAGGGAGAGGATGAAGTGATTCGGTCTGTGCGGGTTTCTGACTCGGAAGAGAACGGGAGAACACCGCCACTCGTTGCGACCGCAGCCGGAAAGTCGTTAAACCCCTGCTACAATTGGCGCGGGAGCTAGATTTACCTCTGAAGTTTGGCTTACAGTCTTAACAGTCGCAAAATTCGGTCACTGATTTTCTGCATGATCGCTCGCCAACCAACCTCGCTTTTATCCGTACCTATCGGTGCGTTTCAGATACCGCCCCAGGTTCAGGATACCACTCCCATCGATCCCTCCAGCGAAGCAGGTGGCAAGACCTCCATCTATTTTTCGTTGGTCATTCCCACTTACAACGAGAGTGAGAACCTGGAAGAACTGGTCAAACGGCTGAGCCAATTGCTGGACCCCTTCCTTCCCAGTCAATACGAACTGATCGTGGTAGATGATGATAGTCCCGACTATACCTGGAAAGTCGCTCAGTATCTCATGGCTGAATATCCCCAACTGCGGGTAATGCGGCGTCAGCAAGAACGGGGACTCTCAACGGCCGTCCTTCGCGGGTGGCAGGTGGCACGGGGGGAAGTGTTGGGTGCGATCGATGCCGATCTACAACACCCACCGGAGGTACTGCTGCAACTCTTGTCAGAAATTCAGCGGGGTGCTGACTTAGCGGTGGCGAGTCGCCATATTGCCGATGGGGGTGTCAGCGACTGGAGCATTTTTCGTCGCATTTTATCGCGAGGCGCTCAATTGTTGGGATTGGTGATCCTCCCTGGAGTCGTCGGCCGCGTTTCCGATCCGATGAGCGGTTATTTTATGGTGAGTCGTCCTTGTATCGCAGGTAAGCGGATGAATCCGACAGGATACAAAATTTTAATTGAGGTACTGGGTCGCGGAGATATTCGCTGGATCGGAGAAGTTGGCTATGTGTTTCAGGAACGCCAAGAAGGGGAAAGCAAGGTCACGTGGAAACAATATGTAGAGTACCTGCACCACTTGATGCGGTTACGCCTTGACTTGTGGCCATTGGGTCGATTTATTCGCTATGGGGCGGTGGGATTGAGTGGCGTGTTTGTTGATATGGCAGTATTTTATTTACTGCGGACCGTCTTAGGGTTAGGGCTGACTCGTAGTGCGATGCTTTCTGCTGAAGTGGCAATTGTTAATAATTTTTTGTGGAATGATTTCTGGACGTTTGGGGATATTGCCAGGAAACAACCGGGGAAAGCTCAGCGTTTGAAACGGCTCTTGAAGTTTAATGCTATTTGTCTAATGGGTTTGGTTTTGAATGTTTTGTTGGTGAATTTGCTGTTTAATGTGTTTGGGGTGAATGAATATTTAGCAAAGCTGTTGGCGATTGGAGCTGTGACGCTCTGGAATTTTTGGATTAACTTGAAGCTCAGTTGGCGAGTTACTGAAGTTAAATAATGACAAAGATTAATTTTTTAAGTGGAAAGGGTGATTTTCTACTTCTGTTTGGATGGGTGGCGATCGCCTTGGTTCTGCGCTTTGCTAATTTGGACTCGAAACCACCTTGGACGGATGAGTTTTCCACGATGGTGTTTAGTTTGGGGAATAGTTTTCAAGGAGTGCCTCTGGATCGAGCGATCGCTCTGGACACTCTTTTACAACCGCTGAAATTTCAGCCAGATGCTAGTATGGCGGATGTGATTCATCACTTGCTCAGAGAAAGTAACCATCCGCCAATTTATTTTGTCCTGGCTCATGAATGGATGCGGTTATGGAGTTCGCAGGACTACTATAGTTTGTTATGGGGAGCGCGATCGCTTCCTGCGTTATTGGGTGTTGCTTCGGTTCCTGCTATTTACGGTTTAGGTAGGTTTGCTTTTCGTTCTCGCTTAGTTGGACAATGTGCAGCGGCCATGATGGCTGTTTCTCCCTACGGGATTTATCTTGCTCAAGAAGCTCGCCACTACACGTTAGCAATTTTATTGGTGATTGCTTCTTTGAGCTGTTTGATCGTTGCGGTTCGGTGCATTCACCAGCGAATCTCTTTGCCGTTTTGGGTGGGATTGATTTGGACCGGGGTGAATAGTTTGGGGGTGGCGATTCATTATTTCTTTAGTTTAACGCTCGGCGCAGAAGCGTTAGTTTTAATGTTTTTTCTGGGAATTCAATTTAAAAATAAAACTCTAACACCTCGAGGGATTTATTCTTTTTTACTACCGATTTTGGGGACGCTCGTTGGTGGGTTAGTGTGGTTACCTATCTTTTCGGCTAATCGCTATGGCAGCGAACTAACTGAGTGGATTGTTAACGAATCAGAAGGAGGGTTTGCTGGGATTAGCCCGATTTTCCAAGCGCTAGCTGGGTGGATTACGATGCTGTCTTTGCTGCCAGTAGAATCATCGGCATTGCCAGTGGTAATTGTGTCGGCGTTGGTCATGATCGGATTTTTTTGGTGGGCGCTCCCGATTTTATTTAAAGGTGTAAAAGTTTGCTATTTGCAGTTAGAGACTCAACTGACGACAAGGGTTTTTGGTGGGTTTGTACTGGCTGCGATCGCGCTATTTTTTGGCTTTACTTATTGTCTGGGCATTGATTTGACTCGGGGCGCTCGTTACAACTTTGTTTATTTTCCAGCCACTATGGTTTTGGTGGGAGCTAGCCTTGCCATTGTTTTTAATATTCCTCTGATTAACTGTCAATTTTTTAAGCTGCCACCCTTCACCCTTACAGGTCAACAAGCGGTTGGCTTAATCTTACTTATGGGATTGTTCAGCGGGGTGACGGTTGTTTCAAATCTTGGCTATCAGAAATACTATAAACCCGACCAATTAGTGACAATTATGCGGAATAATTCTCAGGTTCCTGTCCTAATTGCAACGGCTCAAAAAACTCATGTCCAAACGGGAGAATTGATGGGAATCGCCTGGGAATGGGACAGAAAGAAGGAGAAAAAATCAGACCTAAAAATAAAGTTTTTACCATCTGAGTCTCCCTTATTTCTATTGATTCATCAGCAACGGAAAAAACCAGAAAAAATGATATTAACGCTAAAAGAAACAATGAATCAATTGCAACGTCCTCGTGATTTATGGTTAATTAATTTTCCGGACAAAGTGGATTTAGAGGAAGAAAACTGTAGCGTTAATTCTCGGACTTTGCCCCAGGTTGATGGCTATGACTATCAGCTTTACCACTGTTTGTAACTCCTACAGGAGGAGAAAGGATAACTGATGCTGTATTGGCTGCGGTTAACAGTTACGGGGGCTGGGAATCGGGGAATTGATGGGTAGATTCCCATCTTTCACTGAGGCGACTCGCCAAAATCCACTTCAGTCCCCTGAAGTTTTTAGTTGACTGAAGAAGACTTTAGGGATGATGCCAGGATTAAACTCTTTGGCGGGTGGGTGGTGCAAGATGTGGGTCAAGTGAATTTTGATGCAGTTGAATTTTCTCTAATTCAGAGTTCACTGTCAATAATGACCCGTCAATAGTCCCCATTCCCCAGTAGGATCAAAGTAGTTAACATCAATGCCTTAAAACTTGAGAGGGGAACTTTTCATGGATCTGGTTGTACTCCAGAACTGGCTGGACAATATCTCGTTTGCTGTTCTCTTTGTGACAATGCTGGTTTACTGGGGGGGTGCGGCGTTTCCGGGCATTCCTTACCTGTCAGCGTTGGGTACGGCGGGAATGGCGATCGCAAATCTCTGCATTGCTGCGTTATTGGGAGCTCGCTGGATCGAGGCGGGTTATTTCCCGTTAAGCAACTTGTATGAGTCTTTATTTTTCCTAGCTTGGGGCATTACCGCCATTCACCTGATTGCGGAAAATATGAGTGGTTCCCGTTTGGTGGGAGTTGCTTCCTCACCCATGGCGATGGGGGTGACTGCCTTTGCTGCCTTGACTTTACCACCTCAGATGCAGTCCGCCGAACCCTTGGTACCGGCCTTGAAATCTAATTGGCTGATGATGCACGTGAGTGTGATGATGCTCAGCTATGCGACTTTAATGGTAGGGTCGCTATTAGCGATCGCTTTCCTGATCGTCACTCGGGGTCAAAAAATCGAGCTGACCGGCAGTTCTTTTGGGACTGGGAGCACGCGCAACGGCAGAAGCTTAAAAATGCCTAACCTCTTGCAGACTTCGGCGGGTGTGGAAGCTGTGCAACCGCAAGAGTTAGCCTTCAATCAAGCTGTAACCGCTCTCAAGTCTAGCAACAATGGTTATAGTCAAATAGCCGTGTTGGAATTGGTGGCAACTCAATCGACTCAGGGTCTAGAGTCCACTCAACTGCTTTCGCCGCAACGCTTAAATTTAGCAGAAACTCTAGATAACATCAGCTATCGTATCATTGGTTTGGGATTCCCCCTGCTAACAATTGGCATTATTGCCGGTGCTGTTTGGGCAAATGAAGCCTGGGGTTCTTACTGGAGTTGGGACCCGAAAGAAACTTGGGCCTTGATCACTTGGCTGGTATTTGCAGCTTACCTACACGCCCGTATTACTCGCGGCTGGCAAGGGCGACGACCTGCTATTTTAGCTTCAGCAGGATTGTTCGTGGTTTGGATTTGTTATCTGGGGGTTAATCTATTAGGGAAGGGATTACATTCCTACGGCTGGTTTTTCTAAACATTCAGACAGGGGTGTGGGTTAGGTCTAGAATCAGGAGTTAGCTCAGAAAGTCGTTGAACAGCTAATGGTTCACGATTCACCCAACCCATTCCCAATCGCTCATTATCAAGGACAACTGAAATGAAAAGCAAAACAGTAAATTTGCTCAGTGATGAGGATGTATTGTCTACAGGATTTAGTGCTTTAATGTTTCAATGTACATTTAAAGCAAGTGAGTTTCTGCTGATGCTCCAGTCAAGAGTGTCAGAAGAAAAATTATTTACGGATGGGTTAGAGTGTGAAATTTTAAGCCCCGGTACGAGCTGGAAAAAAGGAAGAGTGAAGCTGCGCTTAGAGTTCTGCGCTGAGTCGCAAGAAGAAATTATAGATACCCATGTCGTTCCGAATGGGAGCGAAGAGGATGCCTCAGCCAAAAACTCTGACGACCAACTGGAAGCTACCGACGATGAATCGGTTGCAGCCGCTACTAATTATGCAACTCCTAATAATATGCCTCCGTCGAAGTCTCAGTACGATCGCCCAGGAGGCGTAGGAATGTGGAGTTAAGAGAGAGTTCCCTCTGGTTTCAGGCTTAATGAGCTTCTAAACTCGCCCGGAAATGAATTTCCGGGCTAATCGTTACAGTTTTCTGGAGAGCTCTTTTTGGGAGGAGGATGATTTTTAATTTTTAATTCCTTTAAACCGTTCTTGCGCTGCTTTAAATGCTTCTTGCATGACCGACTGAATTTGTTGAGGATCGGGTTTTTTTCCACCCATTAAGTCACCGAAGTAAACACAGGCTCCTTCTCCCAAGGCCCAGGTATAGGCAGCGGCCCAAGATGCGGCGATCGCACTCCCAAAACCTGGCAGAAACTTGATCAGTTCCCGCGCGATCGCCTGTGCCAAAAAACCGCCGGCAATGGCGCTGACGACTCCCCCAGCTTGAGCCGGGGTGATAATCTGACCGTATAATTTCCCTAATAAACCGACCATTGATACTTGCAACGCCGTTAAGACAGGCATGGTGGCAAAAGGCAGGGGAACAGCCGCGACCGCAGCAGCCACAATCGCAAACGCTAACATATAACGGCGACCTGCATCTCGATAGAGATTACCCAGTTGTTTGCTAGCATCCTTGTCTAATAACTGATAAATGGCGCGGGCTTCTGCTTCAGGTAACAGGTCTGCTAAGCTATCTCTAAAGGCTTCTAATCCATAAAAAACTGGCGTATAACCATCTACTTCTAAGGTAAAATCAATTAAAACTGCGCGGTCGTATAAACCAGTAAATGCTTGCTGCATCGCAGCAAAAGCTCGCTGAGTTTCTTCATAGTCCGGTGGATAAGGGGGATGATCGATAGTCCCAGGCGGATAAACCTCATGCAAGCAAGTCACTGTTAACAGGCAAGGAATATCGGGATACTGCTGGCGCAATTGCTGAGCAATTTGTCTGAGCGCTTCCGTTGCGAAATCATTAATTTTAACCGTCAAAATCAACACTCTCGCCCAACCACTCGCCTGCTTTAAGTCCCCTCCCAATTCCCCAATAATCGCCTGAGTGTTTTGATTGACATCTCCCAAACCTACCGTATCTGTAAACATCAGCAACGGCACATCAGGGGACGGATAAGCATAGCGTTCTGTGTGCTGTGTATGGGGGCGAAATCCTTGACCTACTATCTCCGCCGAAACTCCTGTCAATCCCCGCACAATCGAACTTTTTCCAGCTTGCGGCTTTCCAATTAATAACGCTTCCGTTGTCGGTAACTGAGCTCGCACCGTCGCCAAAATGTCTGCTACTTCAGCTTCACTAACGCTAAACCACTTCACCACCGCCTGGGCCACTGATTCTGTGGGTAGTAGTTTACTCAAGTGTCCGGTGGTACGAGTCCAACCCTCAGCAATGCGATGTTTCCAATCACTTTCTCTCGACTTCAACTCCCCACCCTCTGCGGGTTCATTCAACGGCTGAGAATTCGCTAAGGGTGAATCAGCATCGCGTTGTTCAGTCATTGCACCTTTTTGATTTGCATTTCTGAGCAGAACTCCCCCCAATGGGCGATCGGGGTTAATATGACCCAAGACCTTTGATCGCAGAGTTAATTATATCAGAAAAATGGGAACAATTCGAGCAAATTCTATCCAATTCAAAATTGAGAGTCCAAGGCGCGATCGCTCAAGCTCAGCCACCTTCAGATCATCGATGAGTGGAATAGGCATCCTGTTTATTTCTGAGATTGAGCCTAGCAGCCATCTCTCCTTGATTGTCTGAGGCGTTCATGCCAGAATTTGTCTGGTGGGTCGGGATTTGAATGACGAATTCTGTCCCCAGTCCGGGTTGAGAACAGCACTGCAATTGACCACCATGTTGCTCCACAACAATTGCATAACTAATCGCTAATCCCATTCTATTGTCTTTGCTACTGGATTGAGGGGTAAAAACAGGTGTGAAGAGTTGGGAACAAAGTTCCTCGCTCATTCCGGATCCGTTGTCTTGGATGGCGATCGTGACTGAATCTAAGTGATTGCAGGCTGTGCGAATTCTGATTGCAAGTCTCTGCTGAAGAGAGTTGCGATCGGCAGAACTTTCTTCTAATTTATCAATCACATAGCTCAAAATATTCATAAATACCTGATTGAGTTGCCCTGGATAGCATTCAACTAAGGGCAATTGCTCATAGTCTCGAATCACCTCAATTTCAAGTCGGTCTGCTTTTGCTTTCAGACGGTTGTGGAGAATCATGAGAGTGCTCTCGATTCCAGCCTGGATATCTGCTACTTTCAACTCTGCTTCATCCATGCGAGAAAAAACCTGCAAACGCTGCAAAATTTCCAAAATCCGTTCGCTGCCTAGCTGCATTGATTGTAAAACCTTGGGGAAATCTTTGATGATAAAATTCAGATCAAATGCTTCAATTTTTTCAAGAATTTCCGGGTCTGGACTGGGACAATGTTTTTGGTAAAGCTGCAAAAGTTCTAACACTTGTTCGCTATATTTCTGAGCGTGAGTTAGGTTGCCGTAAATAAAATTGACCGGGTTTTTAATTTGAGAAGCGACGCCAGTAACAAGCTGTCCCAAACTAGACATTTTTTCATTTTGAATCAGTTGAATTTGTGCTTGTTGCAGTTCATTCAAAGCATCTTGTAACTCGACGGTACGTTCTGTCACTCGCTGCTCTAGAATTTGATTTTGCTCTGCTAGTTGTTTCGCGAGAGACCGCAATTTTAATTGCAATTGAATTCTTGCTAATAATTCTGGCTGTTGAAAGGGTTTCGTAATATAGTCTACCGCCCCTAACGTAAATCCTTTGAGTTTATCCGTTATTTCTGACAAAGCCGTCATAAAAATGATCGGGATGTCTTGGGTCGCTGAATCTGATTTCAATTTGCAGCAAGTTTCAAAGCCATCTATTCCCGGCATCATGATATCCAATAAAATCAAATCTGGCAGACCAACTTTGACTCGTTCTAAGGCAACTTGACCAGAGGTTGCAACCCAAACTTCAAATCCTGCTTCATCTAAAAAATCTGAAAGAACCCCTAAATTCGCGGGATTATCATCCACGATCAAAATCACCTGAGTTGTGTTAATTTTATCCATGATTGTACCTTCTTACTCCTGATATTTTTTGAGAATTAAAATCAACAGAAAAAGCTTGGCGCTCATCAGCCATTCACCAGAGCTTAAGGTCAAAGAATTATCTACCTAACTCTTCATTTGCCTTCTCCTTAGGCTCAATCAAGCCTGGTAACGATTGAGAAGTTCGACAATCGCTCGTTCCTGAAATTTTTTTGCTAGTTCCTGTAGACGACGGGCAAAGGGAATGAGTTTCTCATCCTGCTGCTCCAGCATCAGCGCTCGCTTGGTAATTCCCTTAAAATTCCCCTTCATTGCCAAATCATAAAAAATTTCTATTTCTGAAGCTGGAGGAATCACCCATTCTTGTTCCTGCTGAGAACCAGCGCTTGCGATTACTTCGTCTGCCTCATAAATCCATTCAAATTTTAGGTATTTTTGCAGCTTTTGCAGCAACTCGTTGGCCTGGATTGGCTTGGGTAGAAAATCATTCCCTCCCGCTTCTAAACTTTGGTATTGGTCAGATTCAAAAACACTGGCAGAAGAAGCAATAATGACCAAGTCTTTATAAATTTCTGAGGCGCGAATCCGTCGCATCATTTCAAAGCCATCTAGAACAGGCATTAACAGATCGGTAATAATTAAATCTGGCTGGCATTCTAAGGTTTTTTCCCACCCTTCTTGACCATTTTTTGCTTCCCAGACTTCAAAACCAATTGGCTCTAGGAGATTGACAATGACGGAACGATTTTCCCATTTATCATCAACAATTAGGAGTTTCGGCTTGCGGTCGCGAATCCCCATAATCTGTCCCTGACGAGTCGCTTGTCCCGATCGCGTCCATTCTTCTACTTGGGGTAGGTTTACATCAAACCAGAAACGGCTTCCCACACCTTTTTGGCTTTCAACTTCAATGGTACTCCCCATCAGTTCTACAATCCGCAGGCTAATCGCTAATCCTAAACCAGTCCCTTCTGTATGTCGCTGAGTTTCTCCAACTTGTTCAAAGGGAAGAAAAATCCATTGCAGTTGCTCGGGACTCATGCCGACTCCAGTATCGCGCACTTCAAAGCGGATTTTACCAGCATCCGTAGGGGTGACACGGAAGGTAACCGTGCCTTCCTCAGTAAATTTAATTGCGTTACTTAGTAAATTAATTAATACTTGGCGCAAGCGTTTTTCATCAGCTCTTACTCCCACTGGCAACTCAGATTCAGAAATGGGTTGATAGTCAAAAGCAATACCTTTGAGTTCTGCACGGATGCGACACATTTCAGCAACTCCTTGCAGAAAAGCCGGAAAATAAAAGTCAGAAGGGTATAGTTCCATTCTCTGAGCTTCGATTTTAGATAAGTCAAGAATGTCATTGATCAGCGTCAGTAAATGGTAACCACACTGATGGATAATATCCACTC
Source organism: Actinomycetota bacterium (assembly GCA_050262755.1). Classification (GTDB taxonomy): domain Bacteria; phylum Cyanobacteriota; class Cyanobacteriia; order Cyanobacteriales; family Microcoleaceae; genus JBLNEP01. Next base: position 40,089 of record JBLNEP010000227.1, read on the forward strand.
GAGTTCTCTGTTCTGTATCAAGGGTTTTAGAACGTTGAAGAATTTGAGCATAACCCATAATTCCATTCAGGGGAGTTCGCAATTCATGGCTCATATTGGCGAGGAATTCACTCTTGGCACGGTTAGCAGCTTCCGCAGCTTCTTTGGCGCGAGCCAGCTCTATTTCAACTTGTTTGCGCTCCGTAATATCGAATAACACTCCAAAAGAAACGATTTCGCCGTTTTCCTGTTGAATGGGAGTTGAAGCTCCCTGCCACCAACACACTTCGCCATTGGGTTTGAGCACTCGCCCTTCATAGTACCAATTCGTTGGATTTTCTATCAGTTGGGTAATTGAACTTAAATAACCATCGAGATCTTCTGGGTGCAGTCGCTCAATAAAGTGACTCATATCTTGCATAATTTCTTGTGCAGAAATTCCCATGATATCGATGATTCGCTCGCTGATATAGTCGAAAGTCCAAGCTCCATTGCGATGACTTGATTTGAAGATGGCACCAGGTATATGAGTTGCGATCGCCCGCAGCCTAGCTTCTCGTTCTTGCAGAGAAGCTGTGCGTTTTTCCACTCGCTGTTCGAGTTCTAAATTGCTCTTTTCTAAGGCAGAAAAAGAAGCTTGTAATTGTTGTGCCATTTGATTAAAGGCCTCTCCTAGCACTTCAATTTCTAAAATTCCTGTTACTTCGACTGGTTGCTCAAAATCACCTTGTGCTAGAGTTTTTGAGGCTTGAACGAGTTGGAGAATTGGTTTAGAAATCCAGCGACTGGTAAAAATTCCCATCACTATCGCTGCCACCAGCGCCACTAAACATAGGAGGAGTGTGGTACGGGTATTAGCATTAATTTGCCCCATAAAATCTGATTCTGGGACTACGACCACCATCAACCAATCTAAACCCCATTCATCTTGCCAGGGTGTCACCTGTAGGTACTGGTGCTGACCTCGATCAAAAAAATCTAGAATTTGGGTATTTTTAATATTATTTAAGTCCCCGAAGTGCTCGCTTAAGTATTTTCCTGTTGCTCGAATCAGCGGATCTTGACTGTCAATTGTCCTGATTCTTCGCGGTTTATCGCCCATCATTTGGTAGTAATCTTGAAGGCTAGAAGTAGCAACCAGTAAGCCATTTCGCTCTAATATAAAGCTTTTTCCCGAAGGGCTAACTGTTAGCTTTCCTAAGAAGTGACTGATATCTGATAAGCGCTGGTCAATGCCAATAGCTCCCATAAATTTTTTGTTTTGATCGTACAGAGGAATACTGGTAGCAATGGAGAGCTGATAAGGGGGTTGATCCCAGTGATAAATGGGACTCCAGCTTAATTTTTCTGTTTTCAGTGATTGTGCATACCATCCCTCAAGGGGGAATCGAAATTCCTTAGGAGTATCGGCTAATTTGAGGGGATTTCCTTTTTGATCTGTTTCGTAGATGTAACCATTCCGAGTGCCATATTTTTTGGGGTTAACTTCGTTGATATTGAGGTGACGATCGTTGAAGTGGTAGCCAACTCCTATATATTCACCTGTTTTTAAGCCAAAGTTAATATAACTGATGTTGAATTGCTGCATTTGCTCCCAAAAATATCGCCGTATTTGCGTAAAATCTCGCGGGTTAATGAGTCCTAATTCGATCGCTTTGGCATCAATAACAGTAAGCTGGCGTGCCTCTGCCATATAATCATCGAGGTGCTGGTCAATGCGATCGCTGATTTCCTGGCGGAGTTTCACAGCCAGTTCATTGACCGCTTTTTGTCCGTTGCGGAGGGATAACCACCCCGTCAACCCCACCACTACAAAGATTTGCAGGAGAAAAGGGACGACTAGGATGAAGCGTAAGGAGATTTTTTTGCCAAAACGATAGCGTTTCTGGGTCGAAATGGGGAGGCGCATAACTCTTTACTTCAGGGAGAATTGCTACTTAAACTCAGTTTTACTTGCTTTCAGAGTCTTGGGTAAAAAGATAGACACATTCAGGTTCAGCGAATTGCGAACTGGAAGTCAGCCCTGGGAGAATTGAAAGACCAGTAGCGAGGAGTTAAGGAGTTGAGGATTGAGATTCAGGTGAAATTCAGTCAGGACTGAATCCAGATTTTTTATGTATAAGGGTAATATTATTACGTACTAAATTATAGCGCCTAGCTCTTGACTAAAATCTAGAATAAAGCTTAAAAGGAGAAGAAGGGAAGAAGAAAAAGGAAAGGGGAAGCGTAGAAAGTTCTCTTGAGGCTTGAGCGATTAAAAGTCCATAAAAATTAGCACAGAAATATTATTCTAAGATTATCCTAAATTGGCTAAAACCTCTACCTCATTGTTTCAATCCTTTTCAAGAAAACCCACCTGTCGGATATTGTTAGAGAGAGAATTTTAACTCAGAGCTTGCACAAAGCTCAAAGACAGGTATCTTGTCTGTTGATTGAGAAAGGTGTAAGAGCAGTGTTAACCAATTCTGCTAGGAGACTGGACATTCGATTCTGGCTACAGAAGGATGGAATCAGGCTGCCTTAGTCAGGGAATATGAGTTGAGATGTCTGAGCGTTTTAACTCGCCGATTAAGTATTAAGTAATAAAAACTTTAATTACAAGTATCTTGATTTTTATTTACAAAAATTAATATTTTACCCAGTTATCTTCATAATATCTTCACAAATTTTTTTTATTATTTAACTACAGATCTGACGCGAGTTTGTTCCTGCTGAGTCCTGTCTCGCTTTTTGGAGAAATATCTGGTAAAAATTCTAGATTTTAGGTACATTATGCAATCGCACAAGAAAACCAACATCTACCTTGAGAAGGAACGCCAGACGAATTTTCTGACTCTGTCAGCCATCTTCAATAGCTGGGGTCAAATTTTCGTCCAAGTTACTACCTATGTCATGGCCAATCAGGGTGCTAACTTTGGTAGGAATGCTTCTGAGGCAACTGTGTTTCACCCACTGCATTTGCTTCAAGAATTGAAAGGAATGAGAATTGGACGAGTAACTGAGCAAAAGCTCAGGGACGGTCACAGTAGCTGGATGAGGAGGACTGGGGTCACCAACCAAGGTGGAATTTTTGCTCGCACACTTTTAGGTTTTGCTAAAATTGCTAACAATTTTCTCAATGAAAAGGAGTCTTTAAAAAATAAACCCCAAGCTGAGTTATTAGTTTCTACTTCTCAACTCAGTCAGAAACAACAACCTCTAGTCAGGTCAGATCGAGCCAGTCCGCCTAAAAAAATGGATCGATGTGGGTATGGTTAACTGCGAAGACAAAATCAGAGAGGAGCTAGAGCAGGAAATTCTCGAACTCCGGCAAAAGCTTGAGATTGCTGAAGGGACACTACGAGCAATTCAGCAAGGTGAGAAAGGGGGTCACATCGTCTGTCAAGCAGACAATCAATTCGGGATATCTTCACCGAATGGTAATGCTAGCGATCGGAAGTCGGAAGAGGGACGGACAGGTGTAGATGCGCTAGCGGCGGGTGAGATGCAACTGTCGCATCAGAATGAAAATCTCAACGAAAGTGTCGCCAGGAGCGATCGCCAATCTTGGCCGAAACACCACCCAAGTGAGAAGCAATTACAGCAGGTTTTGACAGCCGCGCAAATCGGGACTTGGGACTGGGATATCCTGAATAATCGCTACAACTGGTCGAGTCAGACAGAAAAGTTATTTGGCATTCCCGAAGGCAGTTTTGACGGCACCTATGAAACCTGGGAAACTTACCTGCACCCCAGCGATCGAGCAACACTGAGAGAAACAGTCGAGCGTTCTCTAACTGAACACCAGGAATTACACGCCCAATACCGAATTATACTGTCTGACGGCAGAATTCGCTGGCTGGAAGTCTTTGGCAATACCTTGTGTGACTCAGAAGGCAAGGCGATTCAGCAACGAGGCATCGTTCGGGAGATTAGCGATCGCGTCGCTGCTCAAACCGCCTTGCAAAGAGCCAAAGATGAAATGGAAGAAAAATTCCAAGCTTTCATGAATAACAGTCCTGCGATCGCCTCGATGAAAGATCAGCAGGGGCGATATGTTTATGTCAATTTAGAGTGCGAGCAGACCTTTAAGATTTCCTTAGCAGATTGGCTAGGAAAAACTGATTTTGATATTTATCCTCCAGCCATTGCTCAGCATTTACGCGAAAATGACCTGGCTGTTCAGCAAGCCAATCAAAGTTTAGAATTCTTAGAAACCACGGTAACTGCTGAAGGACATTGCAGTTATTGGCTGTCATTTAAATTTCCTTTTTATGACCAAGCCGCTCGGCCATTGATCGGTGCAATGTCAATTAATATTACAGAACGACTGCAAGTAGAACAAGCGTTACGACGGAGCGAAATTTTATTTCGGAGTACCTTTGAGCAAAGCATGATTGGTATTGGGTTACTGACTCTCAGGGGCGCTTTTTTTAGAGTTAATTCCAAATGCTGCACTCTACTCAGTTATTCTTCTAAAGAAGTTTTCAACCTTTCGCTGAAAGACATTATCCATCCCGATGAGTGGGAAGCCGATGTCGCTCATATTCACCAACTTTTAGGGGGTGACATCAAGAATTTTTCCCAAGAAAAACACCTCATCCGTAAAGACGGCTCGATGATTTGGGCGAGTTTAGAAATATCTTTGGTGTTAAAACCATCGGGAGAACCAGACTATTTAATGATGATTATCAATGACCTTAGCGACCGGGTGCAAACCGAACAAGCTCTGAAAGAAAGTGAAGGGCGGTTGCAAGCGATTCTTGACAAAGCCCCAGCTTTGATTTACCTGAAAGACCTTGAAAATCGCTATCAGCTCGTCAATCAGAAATTTTTAGAAGTTTTTAATCTTACCAAAAATCAAATCATTGACCAGAAATTTCAAGAGTTCTTGTCGCCGGAAATCGATCGAGTTTTTCAAGAAAATGAGCGCAGAACTCTGACAGCTCTTCAATCCCAAGAATTTGAAGAAAAAATTTTACATCCTGACGGAATTTTTCACACCTACTTATCGATTAAATTCCCCTTGACTAATTTAGCAAAAATTTCTTATGGGATTTGTAGCATTTCTACCGATATTACTCATAGGAAACAGATAGAAAATGCTTTGCGAGAGAGCGAACAGCGCTTCCGCAGAATTTTTGAAGATGCTCCTTTTGGCATGGCAATTATTAGTTTAAATTATCAAATTTTTAGAGCTAACCCTATGCTGTGTCAGATGGTGGGATACACCGAAGAGGAACTAACCTCACTGTCACTGGGAGAACTCACCTACCCCAATGATATCCAACACAAATTGCAAGCAGAGCTAGATTTGATCCCTGAAAATGCACCTTATAAAATTGAACAACAATTCATTAATAAAAATCAACAAATTTTCTGGGTCATGCTCACCCTGTCTTTAATTCGGGAGCCAGCAGAAACGCCTTGCTATTATCTCGCGATGCTGGAAGATATTACCAAGCGTAAACAAGCAGAAGCAGAGCTTAAAAAAAGTGAAAATCTTTACCGCCAATTTTTTCAAGCGAATCAAGCCATTAAATTAGTCATAGAATCGCAAACGGGTGTCATTTTTGATGCAAATCCTGCTGCTTGTCGTTTCTACGGCTACGAACGTTCGCGACTCAAACAGATGCGAATTTCTGATATCTCGTCGCTGCCTTTAGAGCGACTATTTTCCCAGATAGAGCAAGTGATTTCAACCGGTCAGGGCTACTTTCAAGTTCCTCATAAAATTGCCAGTGGGGAAATCCGAACTGTGGAGATCTATGGCAGTAAGTTAATTTGGCAAACACAAACACTCATTTACTTAGTTATTCATGATATCACAGAGCGCAAAAAAACTGAACAAGCCTTACAAGAAAGCGAAGCCATTCTCCGCAGCTTCTACAATAATGCACCTGTGATGATGGGAGTGGTTGAGGTGGTAGACCAGGATATTTTACACCTTTCTGATAATAAAGCGAGTGCTAATTTTTTCGGAACAAATCCCAAGGCAATGCAAAATAAATTTGCAAGTGAGCTTGGATTTGTACCAGAAGTTTTGCAAAAGTGGTTGCGACATTACCGAGAATGTGAGGACACTGGCAGTCCCATCAGCTTTGAATATTTACACAGAACTTCACTAGATCGTCGCTGGTTATCGGTGACTGTTTGCCCCATTACGGATGCTCCTGGTAAACACCCACGATTTTCTTATATTGCGGAAGATGTAACAGAAAAAAAACGTTCTGCTCAAGCACTGATGGAGAGTGAAAGACGGTTTCGTGCGATTTTTGAACAAACTTTTCAGTTAACTGCAATTCTCAAGCCAGATGGAACGTTGATTGATGCCAATCAAAGCGTTTTAAGCTTTAGTGGCGAATTTGACTTAGAGGTGATTGGCAAACCATTTTGGCAAATGAAATGGTGGCCAACCTCATTAAAAAATCAACAGCAGTTGCAAGCGGCGATTCGCCAAGCGGCGGCTGGAAAATTAGTCCGTTATGAAGTCGAAGCGCTCTTAAATGGCGAGCAGGCAGCGACGCTTGATTTTTCCCTGAAACCTTTAAAAGATGAGTTAGGAGGTGTGGAGTTACTCATTGCCGAAGGGCGAGATATAACAGAAATTAAACAAGTTCAGAAGGCCTTGCAACAAGCAAATGTTCAACTCAATAATTGGGTGCAGGAATTAGAAATTCGTAACCGCGAAATAGTCTTACTCGGTCAGTTGAGCGACATTTTACAAGCGTGTTTAACGAAACAGGAGGCCCACGCTTGTATTGCTCGTTTAGTACAGCCTTTGTTCCCCACTTTATCGGGAGCTGTGTTTGCGCTGAATAGCTCGAAGAATTTACTGGAAGTAGTGGCAACTTGGGGAGATGCGAGTGCGACGACGCAATTAGTATTTGCGCCGAAAGACTGTTGGGGACTCCGCCGAGGAAAGTTACACCTGACCGGTGAAAAGTTTTTTGACATTCCGTGTTTTCATATCCACCCACCCAAGGACTTGAAAATGGAGAAAAAAACAGAGGAAACAGGCGTTCAAGAAACGCCAAGTTCTCTTAATCACTATACTTCTTTGTGTGTGCCAATGATGGCTCAGGGAGAAGCAATGGGAATTCTCTATTTGACTTCTTCCCAAGCAGAAAAATTGACCAAAACTCAACAGCAATTGGCAGCAACAGCAGCAGAACATATTGCTCTAGCACTGGCGAATATTAGGCTACATGAAGCGCTTCAGCAGCAAAGCATCCGCGATCCGCTCACGGGTTTGTTTAACCGTCGCTACTTGGAAGAATCTCTGGAACGGGAAATTAATCGAGCTGAGCGCAAGCAGCAACCATTGTCTGTGATTATGATTGATATCGATCACTTTAAGCGGTTTAATGATACTTATGGTCATGAGGCTGGCGATCGCGTGCTGCGAGAGTTGGGGAGATTTTTCTCTCAACAGGTGCGTGGTTCTGACATTGCCTGTCGCTATGGAGGAGAGGAGTTTACGTTGATTTTGCCAGAAACATCTCGAGAAGTGGCGCAGGAAAGAGCTGAACAAATTCGAGAGTTGGTGAAGGCTTTGCAATTACAATACCGCAATCAAGATTTGGGACAAATAACACTGTCGTTAGGGGTGGCTATTTTTCCAGAACATGGGTTAACTGGGGAAGCAGTCATCCGTGCTGCGGATGGAGCGCTCTACCGAGCTAAGCAGGAAGGACGCGATCGCACAGTGGCACGTACTTAAGTTGAGCTAAAAAAGCTTTTCTTTAACTTTTTTTAAATTATTCTTGATGAGTGGTTGGTCATAAGATCCATTTTGAATGAAGTTGCAATAAATCAACACAATTGCCTAGGACACATTCCCTTCATCAGAAGAGATGGGGAGGGGTGAATCTCCAGTGCAGAGTTAAAAGAATTGTTACTTAGACGGCTTGCTCTCTTTACGAACGGTTAACGGCTAAGGGGTAGAGACTTTGGTGACTGACCCAGTTACGTACTGCTGACTCACGGGGTGGAAAACCTTTCTGAAAAGGCGTATTATTGAAACAAGTCAATCCCCTCTGAGCGGGACTTAGTTGGATCGAGAAGACACAACCAACTCGGAAGCCTGCGAAAAAACGCCTCCGATTGCAAAGGAGATTAATTTCAACCAGGATTTGAAGCCAACATCTGCTGACTGGTTAGTGCAGTTTCTCCAAGCCTGAGGTCAGTGTTAGGGTGAGAACAAGGTAGAATTCGCAAGTTTTCCTGAAAAAAGCTATGTTAAAAAAGTGGTAAGTGTTTGTGAAAATCGCTTCCGCTAACCCCCTGATGCAAGGAACTCAGTCAAAAAATATGAATCAGCTTACAAAAAATGGTTTACCAAAAGAAATTTTAATTGTTGACGATACACCAGATAATGTGCGACTGTTGGCGAGTATGCTGACAGCACGGGGCTATAAAGTCCGGAAGGCTCTCAATGGAGAAATGGCTCTGACTACCTGTAAAATTAACCCACCCGATTTGATCTTGCTCGATATTATGATGCCAGATTTAAATGGGTATGAGGTGTGTTTGCGTTTAAAAGCAAATGAGAGAACCAATAAAATTCCGGTGATTTTTATCAGTGCTCTTGATGATGTATTAGATAAGGTGAAAGCCTTTGCAGTTGGGGGAGTTGATTACATCAGTAAGCCGTTTCAGAGTGAAGAGGTTTTAGCTCGTGTCATTAATCAACTGACTGTACAGAGCTTGCAACAACAATTAGCTGAGCAGAATGATATTTTAGCAAACCTCAATAAAAATCTAGAGAGGTTGGTAGAAGAAAGAACCAAGCAATTAATTAACCAAGAAAAAACGGCTGCGATCGGTCGTTTAACTCAAGGCTTGGTTCATAATCTCAAAAATCCCCTACAAACCATTATGCTCACTAGCAGTATGCTCGAATTAGATGCTGACTATATCGATCCTGAAAGTTTATCAAAATATGCTCAAATGATTACCGCTGCTGGCAACCAAATGGTACAAATTATGGACAACCTGCTTCTCAAAAGCTACCGGGATCAGACCGAAGAATTAAAGCTTCTGGACCTCAATGAGATTGTGCGACAGGAGCTACAATTACTCAATTCTAATTTAGATTTTAAACATCATATTGAAAAGTGCTATTCCTTTGAGGAAAATCTGCCTAAATTGCCTTTGATTTATTCTCATATCTCTCAAGTTTTTAATAATTTGGTGGCGAATGCTATTGACTCTATGTGGAATAGAGTCAAACAAGAACTGAGTATCCAGACTTGGCAAGATGAGATGAACGTTTATTTAGAGGTTCAAGATACTGGCTGTGGAATTCCTGCCAATTGTCTGTCACGTATTTTTGACCCTTTTTACACTTCAAAACCAGCCAAGGGAGAAGAAAAAGAATCAGGACAACCCACGGGAAGCGGATTAGGTCTTTATAGCTGTTTGGAACTCTTAAAGCCTTTTAACGGAGAGATTAAAGTAACGAGTGAAGTCGATCGAGGCAGCACCTTTACAGTGATTTTACCAAAACCAATTATAACAAATTTTCCCAACTCCTAAGCAGTTAAGGGAATCAATGAATTGGAAATTGTCGCAGGAGTGAATTTTGAGGAATAAAAAAACGCACGCTAAAATTAATGTTATTTGAGAATGAGCTAAAATTAAATTGCAGAAGCTGGTGGAAGTGTACCTGAAAATTTTTCATTCTCTGTCCTTTCTTTGAGGGAGTATGAAAATCTACCAGAGTCAAGCTGAACAAAAAATTTTTCCCGTGAGGATTCTTGGTTCACGCCGAGAAGCTTGTTCACGGCCTGCTCAAGTAACTCACAGGATTCACCTTAAAATTGAAAATAGAGGCGTAGCTCTATGATCTGGCAACCAAGGGAGAGTTTGAAGAATTTCTTAAGCAAGCAACTCGCTTTTACCAGTTGGACAAGCCTTAGCAGCCATTTACAAATCGAATTCGCCGATGAGCGAAGCGATCTTCAGATCGAGAACGATGAAAATTTATTGATTAATACAGGGTGGTAGAACTATGAAGGCTAAATCTCCTAAACAAAATCTCATTTTAATTGTTGATGACACTCGCTCTAATTTAGAAATTTTATCAGATTACTTAGAGAGCGCTGAATTTAAAGTAAGGGTGGCACGAAATGGAGAAAGTGCTCTGCAAATAGTAGCAGATTTAGTACCAGACCTGATATTATTAGATGTAATGATGCCGGGAATTGATGGCTTTGAAACCTGCAAACGATTGAAAGAAAATCCTGATAGCGCTGACATCCCAGTCATTTTTACAACCTCTCTCTCCGATCCTCTGGATAAAGTCAAAGGTTTAAATTTAGGAGCGGTTGATTACATTACTAAGCCATTTCAGCAGGACGAAGTTTTAGCTCGTGTGAAGCTGCACTTGAAACTATCTACTTTGACTAAGACTTTAGAGGAAAACAACTTACGATTAAAACAGGAAATTTCTGAGCGAGTCGCTGCGGAAGTTGCACTAAGAAAGCTAACGATTGAGTTAGAGGAACGGGTGGCAGAAAGAACAGCTCAACTTTCTCAATCCCTGCAAAATTTGCAGCAGGCGCAGGTGCGACTCGTGCAGAGTGAAAAACTGTCGGCTCTTGGTGAATTAGTGGCTGGGATTGCCCATGAAATAAATAATCCCTTAGGCTGTATCGTTGGCAATTTAAAATATGCCTCTGATTATAGCCAAGCTTTAATTAAGTTATTGCGTCTTTATTCCGAGCGATTTCCTCAGCCTGGAGCGGAAATTGAGTCAGAAACTAAGAGCCTTGATTTAGATTATTTACTGGCAGATTTTCCAGAAATTTTGACCTCAATGGAAGAGGGAACTGAGCGGATTTACAAACTAAGCCAGAGTTTGCGAGTTTTTGCGCGCTCCGATGAGCTAACTCAGGTAGCCTTTAACCTTCATGAAGGTTTAGATAGTACCTTATTAATTTTAAAACATCGGCTCAGAGGGAATAGGCAACGCCCTGAGATTGAGATTGTTAAAAAATACGGTGCTTTACCTTTAATTAAGTGCTATCCGGGACAACTCAATCAAGTGTTTATGAATGTGATTGCAAATGCCATTGATTCTTTAGAGGAATTGGCTCATCTTTATTCCTCAGAAAAAAGGAAGGTTGATTCTCTAAAAATTACAATTTCTACGGAGGTTTCCCCAGATCAGACTCATGTAGTCATTCGCATCAAAGATAATGGGTTAGGGATGTCAGAAGAGGTGCAATCCAAAGCCTTCGATCATTTATTTACGACTAAGCCTATCGGCAAAGGCACAGGATTAGGGCTGTCTATTAGTCGCCAGATTATTGAGGAAAAACATGGGGGTAAAATAAGTTGCATTTCCGCCTTGGAAGAGGGGACAGAGTTTACAATTGAGATGCCAGTGAATCAATCTTAAACTTGTAATCTAGCAGTTTTTCAAGCCTAGATAGCAATCTCGTCTTACCTGGTAGCTAGGCGGCTATATAGCGTTTCTTAAAGAGTTGAGGTACATACATGAAAGGGGAAAAAGGGAGAAAGGGGGAAAAATGGCTGTACCTCATTAATCTGAGAAATGCTGCTATAATAGCAGATTTTTACTTATCAGAATTAGGGAGATTGACTCTATTGATCGGTTGATTATAATTCTAAACTTTCAGAAGTGCTGAGCAATTTCCTTTTCACATTAGACTCCGATAGCGCTGTAAAGGTACAGTACCGATTGCGCCCCTGCTCCTTGGCTTGATATAAAGCTCTGTCACTTTCATCAATTAAAAATTCAGGGCTTTCTTGATAGCTCGGAACTCTACTAGCAATTCCGAGACTTAAAGTAATATAATTGCTCACAGTAGATAAGGAATGGAGAATCTTGAGCTGCTGCACCCCAAACTGAATTCTTTTTGCAACCTCCACTGCCCCTTCATAACTTGTATTAGGTAGAATAATCGCAAACTCTTCTCCTCCATAACGTGCAACCAGATCGGCTGTACGCTTGACTGCCCAAGTAATTGCTTGGGCGACTTGCTTCAAGCAAATATCCCCCGCTATATGACCATAGGTATCGTTGTAGTATTTAAAATAATCAATATCGCCCAAAATCAATGATAGAGGGATGTCTTCTCGCGCCGATCGCAGCCACTCTCGCTGTAAACATTCATCAAAATAACGACGGTTAGCAATTTGCGTTAAACTATCGAGACAAGCCAAATGCTGCAATTTTTCATTCGCTTTTTGCAGCGCGATTTCAGCACATCGCCGTTTCTCAATTTCCTCAAGCAACACAGAATTTTGCTCTTCCAGAATTCGGTTTTTTTCCTGAAGTTTGTTTTTTAAGCGTTGGATCATTAATTGATTTTCTACCCGCACCACGACTTCTTGGAATTGAAACGGCTTAGTAATATAATCAATACCACCCACATTAAAAGCTTTGATTTTATCTAAAATATCATCTAAAATACTCAAAAAAATCACAGGAATATCACGAGTTTTTTCAGATGATTTTAACTGCTGACAGACTTGATAGCCGTCCATATCCGGCATATTAATATCAAGCAAAATCAGATCCGGTGCTCGTGTCTGACAAGCAGTAATGGCCATAGAACCGGTCAGAGCTTTGCGGACATGATATCCTTCTTCCCTTAACATAGAAGATAAAACGCGCAAGTTATCCGGCTGATCGTCAACGACCAGAATATTTCCTTTAAAAATATTGTTGATATCTTGATTCATTTTCTACTCCTGCTGTTTGCACTGATGGCTAAAGGTAGCCGGAAACGCTCTATTGATATCCTTAAGAAAAGTAAATTTAGGAATACAGTTAGAAACACTCTTCTCGTCATTCTTTCATCCCTCCGTTACTTTTTTTATTAAAATGCTTTCAAGGTGAATCATTCCTTATTCAGTAGGACTCAATAAATCGATAATTTTCTTAAATTGAAAATTATTCGCTAACTCCCTTAAGGCATCAACCATCGATTCTTGATGAGGGTCGGGAAGTTGCTCTAACAGCTCTAAAATTGCATCATCACTACCATCACAGGATTCGTAATACAATTGAGCCAGCCACTCAGTCGGCATTTGAGATAAAGAGTGTTTTAATTCAGCATCAGTTAGGATTTTATCTGGTTTTTTCTTGGTTTTTTCAGCGCCCGATTCGTTTCCTTCGTACAAATAAATCACTCCTAAATGCTGGCTAATTTTTGCCAACAAAACATCTTCTTGAAAGGGTTTGATCAGAAAATCATCACAACCTACTGACATCACCCTCTTTCGATCTTCCTCAAAGGCACTAGCTGTTAAGGCAATAATAATAGTTGATTGACCTTTAAGATGTGCTTTAATCTGCTTAGTCGTTTCATAGCCATCCATTACCGACATCCGCATATCCATCATAATTAAATGCGGTTCCCAGCTTTGCCACAAAGCAATCGCTTCTTGACCATTTTCTGCTTCACGCACTGAGAAACCAATTGTTGTAAATAATGTGACTAACAATAGACGAGTTTCTAAATAATCGTCAACAATCAAGATTCGATATTCACCTTGATTCGGTGCTAAACAAATTACTTTAGGCTGGGGTTGGATTATCTCCGTTTCAGCCAATTTTGCCTGAATATTAAAAGCAAACAAACTTCCCTGATTCAGGGTGCTGCTTACTTTAATTTCCCCTCCCATCAATTGCACAAACTTCTGGCTGATTGATAAACCCAATCCGGTACCTTTATGGGATTTTCGACCCGTTTCACTTTGTGCGAATGGTTCAAAAATGAGCTGAATTTCTTTCGCAGAAATCCCAGGACCTGTATCTTCAATTTCAAAATAAAGTCTGACTTTTTTCCTGTTAACCCTCTGCTGGTGAGGCTCTATTTTCCCTGACAGTTGGCGATCCAGTACAGACACTCGCAAAGTAATGCTACCTTCGGTTGTAAATTTAATCGCATTCCCCAAAATATTCATTAAAACTTGGCGCAGCTTTCCTTGATCGGCTTCTACAAATCGAGGGAGATTAGCAGCCATCTCAAAACTCAAGTCTAACCCCTTATATTTCGATCTTAATTGCAGCATTTGCTGCAAAACAGTTAACATTTTTATTAAATCAAATCTGTCAAAATCCAAATTAGTGCGTCCTGCTTCAATTTTTGACATTTCTAAAATGTCGTTAATCAAATCCAGTAAATGTTCACCAGCGCGGTTAATAATTGCCAGTTTCTCTTGCTGCTGCTCAGTGAGAGCTGGATCGCGGTTCATGACTTGCGTAAACCCCAAAATAGCATTGAGGGGGGTTCTGAGCTCATGGCTCATATTGGCTAAAAATTCACTCTTAGCACGGTTTGCAGCATTAGCGGCGATCGCAGCTTGTTTCAATGCTTCTGATTGCTTTTGAGTCTGAGCTAGTAACTCAGCCTGCTGCAAGGCAACTCCTAACTGAGTTCCTATTTGGATGGCACTATTGATTTCTGTTTCCCTCCAGGGACGAGGACTAGAATTCTGATACGAAGCCAGCAATCCCCAGAGTTTTCCAGACCACCAAATCGGCACAATTATGTAAGCTTTTGCTTGGTATTTTTCCAAAAGGTTAATGTAGCAATCCGTGAGTCCCGCCTGATGAATATCATCTGCCACTAAAAAACTAATTCCTTGTCTACCATCACCAGCATCTATTGCTTGCAGGTAAGTGTCTTTTGCTAAATCACAGTAAGGATTGCAGCAGCTTTGCCAACAAATATCATCGACTTCATTCTGTTCTTGTTGATTGAAATGATTGCTTGGTTTCTTAACCAGTGGCACCCAGTCATTCCCTACAGACTCACAGACAAATTCCCCACTCCAGTTCGCATAAAAACGGTAAATGGCAACGCGATCGCACTGAAGCAATTGTCGTAGCTCTGCCGTTGTCGTGCGAAAAATCGCTTCGATATCCAGCGTCTGTCGCATTTTTTGAATGGCTGTGGCGATCGCTCGTTCCCGTTCGGCATTTTCTTGCGAGAGTCGCTCTGCTTGCTTGCGTAAGCGAAGCTTGTCGTAGACATCGCTGATGTCGCGTACCATCGCAATGGCTTCATCACTGCCACAAGCAACAAAGCGAGCTTCATAATCGCGCTGTTGACCGTCAACTGCTAACTGATATTCTAGAATTTGAACTGGACCTGACAACCAGGTTTGTTCGCAGGCTTGCATGAACTGCTCAGTTAGTTGGGGTGGCAATAGTTCTTCAAGTTTTCTCTCAAAAAATCCGCGGGGAGAGACAAAAGATTTCATATCTTTAGCGAGTTGGAAATCGACAAATGTGCCATCAGCTTGACAACGGAACAACAGATCGGGGATAGCATGGATCAGAGCACGATTGGTCGCTTCGCTAAAGCGCAAAGAATCTTCAGTTTGCTTGCGATCGCTGATCTCGCTCAAATGACCGACCAATTCGGCGGGATTACCAGCCACATCCCGAATCACCTTCACTTGAGCGTAAAGCCAGCGATAATTGCCATCCGCGTGCAGAAAACGGTACTCATAACCAGAATAACCAGTTTTCCACAAATTGGCTAAACTCGCCCAAAATTTTTCCCGATCGTCTGGGTGAATGTGTTCGCTCCAAAAGGTGGAAGTTCCCAAAAACTCTCGCGCTTCGTAGCCGAGAATGGAGCTGACATTCTCGCTGATAAATGTTACTTCTAAATCTCCGCTCGCCTTGCAGCTAAAAATCACCGCAGGGCTAGCAGTCAGCAAGTGTTCCAGATGAACCCGAGTAAAAATGAGTTGAGTCTCTGTTTGTTTGCGACCGCTAATATCTTCAACAATTTTGACAATATAATTTACATCTCCTGATTGAGAGCAGACCAAAGAAACCGTTAAATGAGTCCAAATCAAAGAACCATCTGACCTGAGGAAACGCAATTCCTGGGAATAACTCGGAATTTCTCCCGCTAATAATTGGCGATGACCTTCCTGTTCTGCAATTAAATCTTCAGGGTGAATAACTGCTTGAAAATGCTGAGCCTTTAATTCAACCTCTGACTGTCCAACTATCTTACAAAATCCTGGATTCACCTTGAAAAATTGGCCATTCGGCAACACCAAAGCAATGCCAATGGCTGCGTTCTCAAAGATGCCACGAAATCGTTCTTCGCTTTCCTTGAGCGCTGCCTCTGCCAACTTGCGATCGGTAATGTCTATTGCTGTGCCCAAGAGCCGCACCACCTCACCGCTCTCATTCGTGAGTCCTTGCCCTTTGGCATTAATATATCTCAGTTCTCCGTTGGGAAGAAAGAGGCGGTGGTCGAAGTCGTAAGCAGCCCCAACTGCCATTGTTCGACCCACCAATGCTAACCAGGCTTGTCGGTCATCTGGATGAATTTGCTCGGTAATTTCCTCAAAGGTCGGCATTTTCCCCACCTCTCGACCAAAAATTCGGAAGAGTTCCTCTGACCAGGTTATGGTTTGCGTGGCACAGTCAAATTCCCAGTTACCAATATGGGCAATTCTTTGAGCTTCTTGTAATTGATGGGTGAGGTGAACCAAGGTCGTTTCAGTGGTTTTGCGCTCGCTAATATCCTTATGAGTTCCTGTCATCCGCAACGGTTTACCCTCAGCATCCCACTCCCAAACTTTACCCTTTGCTAAAATCCACTTCCACTGACCATCCTTGGTCAGCATCCGAAATTCAACTTTGTAAGTTGGGACTATCCCTTGCAAATAAGTAGTTAAAGCTGCCAGCACAACTTCTCGATCTTCTGGATGGAGTAACTGCTGCCAAGATTCTATGGTATTTTCAACTTCCTCGACTGCATACCCTAACATTTTTTTCCATTGCGGATCGAAATAAGCCTTTCCCGTTGGCAAATTCCAATCCCACAAGCCCAAATTACTTCCTTCTAAAGCTAAATGCAAACGTTCTTCACTTTTAGCTAGGGCCACTTCTGCCTGATATTTACCAATCATTGAATTTAACTGATTGGTTACTGTTTTAACTAACTTCAATAAGCGCGGGTTTTCTGGACTGCTGCTGCGTTTAAACAACAAAAAAATCGCAACAACTTGCTCTTGCACCAGAATCGGAACTCCCAAGGCTGATTTTAATCTAACTCGGACTGCTATTTCCCCGATCGCCCCCTGGTCACTTTCCCTTTCACCAATTTCTTCTATCCATTCTGGCTGCCGAGATGCCCAAATTCGCCCCAGCAACCCTACCTCCATCGGAGCAGTTAAAGTTGTACGGTAGCAATGAACTGCTTCCAATCCCGGCCCCTTTATAAAGCATGTCTGGCTACATTTGAGAATAGCTCGATCGCTCGTCGGCATCCAAAGTTCTCCAAAATCCCAATCAATCGCTTGACCCATCAAGTGTAAAATCTTAGCTAAAGCACTCTCCAGATCGGGAGCATGACTGAGCGCTTGGGTAGCCGCAAATAACAAGCAAATTTCTGTTTCAGTGGAGAGGTGCGTTTGAATTTCCTGCTGTAACTGAGCGTTTTGCTCCCTGAGTTGCTTTTGCAGTTGCCAAATTTTGACTTGATTCTCAATCCGTGCTAAAATTTCTGCACTGACAAACGATTTTGTGAGACAGTCAATAGCCCCTACAGAAAACGCTTTAACTGGATCAAACATTTCCGGTGTAGCGCTGATAAAAATGAGCGGGATGTGGTGAGTCGATTCCTCTGCTTTTAACTGCTGACAAACTTCGTAGCCATCTGGGGGTAAGCTCAAACTTCCGAGTAAAATTAAGTCGGGTGGCGTTAACTCAACAGACTCGAACACCCTCCGACCATCGGTTGCGAGCCGGACTTGATATCCATTGGTAGCAAGGAGTTCAGTTAAAAATTGCCAAGTTTCTGGGGTCTCATCAACGATTAAAATCTTTCCTTTCTTGTCTCCATCATCAACCTTGCTCATTTTCTATTGGGTGATTTTTTGTTAATTCTTCTAGTTTATTAAATTTGAAATTTTTCGCTAAAGAACTAAGAGCATCAGCCAGTATAGGATGAGTCTGGCGAAGCTCGTCAATCAGGAGCAGCATTAACTCTAAATCTCCCTCAATGGTTGCTTTATGTAAAGCGGCCACCCACTCCCTAGGTAAAATTGCGAGGGCTGCGGGAGTAAGAGCCAACGCCTCTACTTGATTTGATGGCAGTGCGGGAACTGTTTCCTCATAAACATAACGCACCCCTAAATATTTATTCATTATCTCAAAAATATTCGCTTCTAGGAAGGGCTTGCAGGTAATATCATCACAGCCAGCCGAGAGAATCGTGGCTCGGTCTTGCTCAAAACTACTAGCTGTTAAAGCGATGACGGCGGTGCTTTGACCTTTCACCGTCGCTTTAATTTGTTTCGTTGCTTCATAGCCATCCATGACAGGCATCCGCATATCCATCCAAATTAAATTTGGTTCCCAACTTTCCCAGATTTGAATGGCTTCCCGGCCATTATTAGCAGTCCGAACTTCAAATCCCAAAGGTGAAAGCAATTGCAGTAACAATTGGCGACTTTCCCAATCATCATCTACAACCAAAATTCGATAGCGGGGTTGGTTGGGTTCCAGAGCAATAACGCGACGAGTCCGCTGTTGATGCCATGACTCAGATCCGGTCTCTGAAATCGCACGAATCTCAAATCTAAAAACGCTACCTTGATTCAGTACACTCTCCACACTGATGCTACCACCCATTAATTCAACAAACTTGCGGCTGATGGTCAATCCTAAACCAGTTCCTTCTTGCTTCAACCTGCCCGACATGGTTTGTGAAAAGGCGGTAAAAATATTATTTAATTCTCCAGGAGTAATGCCACACCCTGTATCTGCTACTTCAAACTGAAGCATGAAAAAATTAGAAGAAGTCGGAGCCTCGGTTTGCAAGGTCCAATTTTGACACGAATTCGTGAAACAGCGATAATTTTCTGTTTGTTTCCATTCCTTTAAATCCTTCAAATCCTTACAAAAATCAGCACAATTATCCTCTTCCACTTGCCGCTTTCGACTTTCTTGCTTCGCAGTTACTTGCACCGAAATCTTGCCACGTTCCGTAAATTTAATTGCATTGCTCAATAAATTAATCAACACTTGGCGTAACTTAAGTTGATCGGTTCGGATACAGGTCGGCACATTGGGAGCAATGGTGATGGATAACTGTAGCTGCTTGGCACTTGCTTTTTGTTGAAACATCTCTTGCAGTTCGTCCAGCAAGTGAAGCAGG
Organism: Actinomycetota bacterium; assembly: GCA_050262755.1. Classification (GTDB taxonomy): domain Bacteria; phylum Cyanobacteriota; class Cyanobacteriia; order Cyanobacteriales; family Microcoleaceae; genus JBLNEP01. Next base: position 59,222 of record JBLNEP010000227.1, read on the forward strand.
TCAAAGTTGCTTTCATTCAGGGTGATCCGCCCCGCCTCAATTTTAGCGATGTCTAACACATCATTAATTAAGGTGAGTAAATGTTCGCCACTGCGACGAATAATGTTGATTTGTTCTTGATGTTCGAGAGAGAGGGCTGGACTATGACTCATTAATTGGGCAAAGCCTAAAATGGCATTGAGGGGCGTCCGCAATTCATGGCTCATATTAGCCAGAAAAATACTTTTGGCTCGGTTAGCAGTATCTGCCTCTTCCTTGGCAGTTTGAAGTTGGTTAAACAGTTGAGCGTTATGGATGGCAACGGCAACTTGACCCGCAACCGTTTGAGCGAGTTTCACTTCATCCCCCATAAACCGACGGTTTGGTTGAGCGGTGGCGACGGTAACAATACCAATTACCTTGCTGGTGGCGGGTAAACCAACGGTCATTAAGCAGTGGAGATGTCGCGATCGCAGAAATTGGCGCAGACTTTCTGTTTCCAGATGGCTATCAGTCACAGAAACAATCGCAGGCTGCTGGTACTGAATCACTCGCATGGCAGCATAGTGATTCTCAAGGGCCCAGACGGTACCGGTCAGACTGGCTGCATGGGGATTGAAATTGTAATGAGCCGTAATGGTAATTTCAGTTCCCGACTCATTGAGCAAACCGATCGCAGTTTCACAAGCATTAAATAAATGCCCCATTAATTCAGCGACCATATTTAAAACCGTTGGCAGATCGAGGACCGTCCCCAGGGTGCGCGTAATTCGGTTGAGGACAGACAGTTGAGCAACCCGCTGATTTAAGGCTTCATTCGCTGTTTGCATCGCAGCTTCAGCTTGTTTGCGACCGCTAATGTCTCGGTGAGTGCCGATCATCCGTAGGGGTTGACCTTGTTCATCCCGCAACACCACTTTGCCGTAATTAGCAACCCATTTCCACTCCCCGGATTTCGTTAACAGTCGGTAGTCAAGGCGATAGAGCGCTGAACTATCATGCAAATGAGCATTTAGCAAGTGCAAAACCCTGACTTGATCGTCTGGATGAATCAACCGTTCCCAGGAACTGATTTGTTCCGGCAGTTCACCAACTCTATAGCCCAGCATTCCGAGCCACAGAGGACTCATATAGAACTCTCCGGTGCTAATATCCCAGTCCCATAACCCATCACCGGAACCTTCTAGAGCCAGTTGCAAGCGCTCTTCACTGGAGCGAATTTGCTGCTCTGCCCATTTGCGACCGCTAATGTCCATCATCACCCCAACCATCCGCACGATTTCGCCAGACTGGCTGTAGATGCCTTGACCACGGCTCAAGATCCAATGGATGCTGCCATCGGAGTGAAGAATCCGGTATTCAATTTCGCTCTGGTTCTGGTCTTTGACGCTGAGCGCAATGGCCTGCTCAATCTGGGGTAAGTCCTCTGGATGAACTCGCTCCAGCCAAGCTTGCTCGCTCGGCTCCACTTCACCCGGGACCCAATCGAGTAACTGGAAGGTGGTATCATTCCAGCTCAGCTTGCCAGTGATAAGGTCCCAATCCCAAATCCCCACCTGGGTAAACTCTAGAGCCAACCGTCGCTGTTCCTCGCTGTAGCGCAAAGCTTCCTCGACGAGTTTGCGATCGCTAATATTAATACTACTCCCCACCATCCGGTAAATGCGCCCAAGCTCATCTGTTAGCGGTGTTAAGGTCGTCAACCACCAGGTTGGCTGACCTTGAAAGAGCAAACATTCCTCGTAGCTAATGGTTTCTCCAGCTTCGATACAGGTTTGATAGCGTTGCCGCACGGCGGTGGCTGTTTCCGGTGGTAGCACTTGTTCGGGAGTTTTGCCTGCGAGATCGATTGAGCGCAAACCAGTCAGGCGTTCGTGGGTGGGATTCAAGCCAACATACTGAAATTCACCATTTTCTCGAACATCAACAACAAAGATCGCCTGGGCCACTCCGTTATAGAGGCTGCGTAAAAATGCTTCTTGCTCCTGCAAAGTTTGCTCGGCCTGCTTGCGAGCGCTAATATCTTGAACCAAGGACAAAATCGAGACCAGATTGCCCGATTCATCTCGCAGAAAAGAGTTGTACCATTCGCACTCGATTACCCGACCGTCTTTGTGATAGTTGCGGTTGTGACAGATGCTTCTCGACTGGCTACGATCCCAGTCATTGACACCGGCACGCATGACTTTCTCTAGATCCGCCTCGAAGACAAACCGCCAATCAAAAAGCTTTTTGCCGAGTAATTCTGATTGTTTCCAACCAAACATTTTCTCCGTTTGCTTTGACCAAGTTTGCACGCGGATTTCTCGGTCCCAAATAATCGTGGCAAGGGGGGAATTTTCGATATGAAAGGCAAGTTGTTGATGCGCGAGTTGCAATTGTGATTCGGCTTGTTTTCGGAGTGTGATATCTTTAAAAATGGATAGGATGCACAACTTACCATCAATCTCACTGGTCTCTGCGGAGAGCAACGCGATTTTAATTTCCCCGGTTCGCGTGCGAAAGTTAAATTCTAAATTGCGAATCAGTTGCCGCTCGGCAAGCAGTTTATAAATTTGAATCAATTTTTCCCGGTCTGCATCGAGCAGTAGATGCAATTCTTGACAAGTGCGACCGATGATTTCTGCACGAGAATAACCAGTTGCTTCCAGAAAACTATCATTCACATCCAGGTAGTGACCTTCTGGAAATGTGAAAATCGAAATGGGATCGGGACTGACCCGAAAGATTTTGGAAAATTTTTCTTCGGATTGTTGCCGAGCGGTTTCGAGATGAGTGAAGGACTGCTGCAATTGTTGCGCCATCCGATTGAAGGACTTTGCTAAACTATTTAATTCTTGGACTAAGTTGTTTTCTGCAAGGGGTGAATGCCACTGACCGTTCGCGAGGGTAATGCTGGCTTGATTGATCCGTCCGATTGGTTGAGCAATCCATCGAGAGGTGATGGCAGCGAGAAGGATTGCCATCAGTAAGACCGCAATACAGAGCCAAATAATTTTATGAGTATTGGCATTAATTTGAGCGGTGAAGTCGGCCTCTGGCAGAACGATTACAGTTAACCATTGGGGATATTCAGCTTTTTGTAAGGGGACTACTTGTACAAAGTAGCGTTGTTCGTTAATTTTAAACCAGAGTTTTTTGCGCTCGCTAATTGCTTGAAAGTTACCCAAGGTATCTGTTAATTTTTTTGTAACAGTTTTTATAATAAAATCTTGACTATTTTTTGCTAAAAATAGCTGTGGTTGGGAATCGAAGTCTTGGGTCGTTGGTAGCTGTGAGGGGGGTAAGCTTGGGAGAACCAAGGGAGTTTTTCCTGTAGAGGTAGCAATTAATTGCTGGTTGCGATCGATAATAAAGGCTTGTCCGGTTTTACCAATTTTTAAGGAGGTGAGGGTCTCACCCATCTGGGATAAGGAGGTGGTAGCACCGAGGATCCCTCGGAAAGTATAATGGCGGTCGTAAATGGGGACGAAGTTCGCCACCCCCGAAACTGCATGGTTGGGGGCCACTGAGGTGACAAGGAGCAACCAAATCGGTTTTCCTGCTTGTTTTGTGGCTTGATACCAAGAATGGTTAGTGGGATTGCAGGGGAGGGTGAAGTGGTTCGGACTGCTTGGCCACTGGACAGCTTCTCCTGGACTGTTGGTTAGGCGATAGTGCAGTTTCCCACCGGTGGAGTCGTCGCACAGGCGGATGGCGAAACTCTCCTGAGTATACCTTTCTACCCCTAAGAATTCTTGCTGTTCGGTTGCGAGTGCTACGGAATTAGTGTGCTTAAAAATATGAATTTGTTGCCAAAAATAAGGCTGCCAGTCTGGGAGATTTTCTAACTCTAGAATCCCCTGCTGAATCAAGGCCTGATTATTTCGATTAACTTGAATGAGATTGTCAAGATTATGGGATAAGCTCTGATTAACACGTTCGCTGACTTCTTGCATGAATTGATCGGCTAAATTATCAATAGTTTGGCGATCGTCTTTCAAGCAGAGATAGCTGACTAACCCAACAGCACCCGTGATTTGTACAACAAAGGGGATGATGAGGACAGCTCGCAAGGGAACTTTCCCCAAGAATTGTTGAAAGATCCAAGTTAGAAGTAAAAGCATCATCTATAAACAATAGGAAGGGGACTGTTAAGCACCCCTCATTTTTTCAGAAGACGACTCACAACCCTAGCAACCCAAGTTTTATTTTTCTACAGCCCTGAAGTCTTGCAGATAGAGACTCCATCAGTGATTGAACAGATCATGTATTTTAGCAAACTTTTCTGGCTCTGAAATGGCAAAGATCCGTTAGCTAAAAAATAAAAAAAAATAAATCCTCTGTCTCTTTTATAATTGACAAATTCCCAAAAAACCAGGGGTCAAGGTGGGAAAAGCAGGAAATGTGGGAGAGCCGACAGCTTGGAAAACCCCAGGCATCAGCTTCCCTAGCTCTAAATTCCAAGATAAAATTAATCTTAAGGCTGCTCTGGTTTTTGCCCTCAGCTAATTTACGGATGTGAATGGATATCGATGAAGCCTTAAATTTTGTTGAACAAGTCTTGCTCTCCCGGCAACTCACCCCCATTGAGCGATTAGTGTTTTGTCAGTCGTGGGCGGGACTGACCTACTATGACATCGCCCAAGGTTCCGCCTATGGTAGTGACTATATCAAGGAAGTGGGGTCTAAGTTGTGGGCGACTCTTTCTGATGCTGTAGGCGAGAAGGTGACAAAAAAAAATGTACATTTAGTCTTCAGGAAACACCAGCGAGACTGGACCAGCCAAATTACCAGTCGAGAACAGAAGCTCCCCAGGGAAGCATTAGCTGTCGAAGCAGTCCCTCTTTGCTCCTGTCCAACAAAACTAGAATTTCCGGGTCGTCCAATTGCCATAGATTCTGCTCTGTATATTCCCCGACCTCCGATTGAAGAACTGGCCAGTGCGGAAATCGATCAACCTGGATGTGTTCTCTGCATCAGAGCCGCTAGAAAGATGGGGAAAAGTTCTTTGGTGAATCGCCTGATTGCAAAAGCAACTGCTAGCGGGTATCAAATCGCCTCCTTGGATTTTCAGGAGGCTGAAGTGGCTGTTTTTGCGTCCCTCGATAAGTTTTTGCGCTGGTTTTGCGCCAATGTCAGCAGGCAGTTGCAACTCGCCTTCGCCTTCAAGGATTACTGGGATGAGGACCTCGGCTCTAAGATTAGTTGTAAGCTGTATTTCCAGGGGTATTTGCTAGAGGCGATCGATTGCCCGTTATTATTGACCTTAAATGAAGTCAATCGCATTTTTGAGTATCCCGATATTGCCCAAGACTTCCTGCCGATGCTCCAAGCTTGGCACGAACAAGCCATTGAGTCTGAAACCTGGAAAAAGCTGCGTTTAGTTGTAGTTCACACCACAGAGGTTTATTTACGGCTTCAAATCAATCAATCTCCCTTCCAGGTCGGTTTACCACTGAAGCTGCCTCAGTTTACCGTGGAGCAAGTGCAGAAACTAGCGTTGGCTTACGGACTGAGTTGGGCGACGGGTCAAGCGGGACTCCAGCGACTGACGCCACTGGTGGAAATGGTGGGGGGTCATCCCTATTTAATTAATCTCGCTTTTTATCATCTGTGTCAGGGAGAGCTAAGTTTAGAACAGTTATTGCAAGAAGCTCCTCAATCAACGGGAATTTATGGTGAGCATTTACGGAGTTTGTTAGTGACGCTGCAACAAGAGCCAGAATTAAGGACTGCTTTTAAGCAAATTATTAATGTTGGTGAAAATGTACCCCTAGAAGCGATTCTTGCTTATAAGTTAGAAAGTATGGGGTTAATTGAATTAGAGGGCGAGCGCGCTAAACTCAGTTGCCAGTTGTATGACCTCTTTTTTCGCGACCGCTTAGAAACGGCTCCTTGGATCGAAGCTCGATTGGAAGAGTTAGAGCGAGAAAATTATCAGTTGCAGTATTTATCGAATGTTGATGAATTAACCTTAGTTGCTAACCGTCGTTACTTGAATTACTTCCTAAAAACTGAGTGGCAACAGCAGGTAGGAACGGCAGCTTGTTTGTCTTTAGTTTTATGTGATGTTGATTATTTAAAGTTTTACAACGAGTTTCATGGTTATCTGGCTGGGGATGATTGTCTCTCTAAAATTGCGAGTACAATTCGGAATTGTTTAAGCAGGGTAAAAAATCATGTCATTGCTCGTTATACGGGGGACGAATTTGCGGTAGTTTTGCCCCAAACAGAGGCTCAGCAAGCAATGAGTATTGCTGAAGAAATCCGCGCTAGCGTTCAAGCTCTGGGTATGGCTCATGATAATACTCAAGTGGGTGGGTTCCCCGATCCGGTATTAACCGTAAGTTTAGGAGTGGCGACGATGATTCCTAGTGTTAACATTGTTCCTGATTTGTTAATTCTCGCTGCGAAGAAGGCTTTAAATACCTCGAAACATTCCGGCCGCAATTGTGTAACTCTCTATCCGGAAAGTCATAGCGGATGAAGGGAGGGCAACTCACCAAGGACTCTAGGGTTTAGCACCCAAGATTTAGTATCCCTGAATTTTCAAAAATATTCCTTTTGTAGGATTGACATTTTTTGATAAATGATTTAAAAAGTATCCCTCTCAGACTCTGTTCTCCCTCCTCTTCTGATGCTTCTGTATGCCACCAGAAAGTGAGAGGGTTAGAAAATTTTGTCTGACAACAGAGGCAGAAAACCTGTCTGAGATTGACTGAAACTGGTACAAAATGGCAACGGGAGCAACTAAGAGTCACAGCTCAGGTTAATTGAAACTTAAAAGATTTGTGAATAAAGACAAACATCTAAAACAGCCATTTACAGAGTTCATAAAAATTAGATACAGTTAGATTGAGATTGGCTGTTGATGGATAAAAACTATGTCTTTATTCCCTATGAATAAAGTGCTGACTGGCAGTTACGAACCCTTCCTGGTCGCCCTTTCCTTTACCATCGCAGCGATCGCCTCCTATACGGCCCTGGATTTAGCCGCCCGAGTGACCCCCGCCTCTTCCCAGCGATCGCGGATCTACTGGGTGATTGGTGGGGCGATCGCGATGGGAACCGGGATCTGGTCGATGCACTTCATCGCCATGCTAGCGTTTAAGCTACCCATTCCCGTCACCTATGACCTATTCACCACCCTGCTGTCCCTGCTGGATGCGATAGTCGCGTCTGGGTTAGCACTGCTGCTATTCAGTCGTCCCCAACTCAACCATTCGGTGCTACTGGGAGGCAGTAGCGTCATGGGATTAGCGATCGCCTCGATGCACTACCTCGGCATGGAGGCGATGAACGTTCCCGGTGTGATGATGGAGTACGAACCCACCCTCGTCGCTCTCTCAGTTGTAGTCGCAGTTGCAGCCTCCGGTACCGCTCTCTGGCTTGCCTTTCAATTTCGCAACCCCAGCCAAGCGAAGGTAGAATGGCTGAAATTATCCAGTGCCGTGATCATGGGAGTCGCCATCACTGGGATGCACTACACCGGCATGGCGGCTACTCGCTTCATTCAGTTGCCAGAGTTAGACTTAACCACCACCCATGACTTAAATCCTTCCTGGTTAGCGACTCAGATCGGCCTGGGTACCCTGATCCTGTTAATGGGTACCCTGCTCACCTCACTATTTGATCGACGCTACACCACCCAACTCGTAAGACAAGCAGCATTGCAAGAAAGCGAAAAACGTTTCCGATCGCTGATCCGAGAAATGCCAGTTGGGGTGCTCCTCCTCGGACCCGATGGCAAAATCATCTTAAGCAACCAAGTCGCCAATCAACTGTTTGATTTAACAGAAACTGATTTACAAAATCAAACCACCTTTGAAATCATCACGTCCCAATTACAGGACGAAGATCATCAACCCTTTCCCGCAAACAACAACCCTTTAACGCAAGCGATCGCTCAGCAACAACCCATCCGAAACCGCCTCGTTGGTATTTCCTCCCCCACCAAACCCGACAAACTCTGGATGCTACTCAATCTCGATCCCCACCTCGCCGCCGATGGTAGTAGCGAGTGCGTGGTTTGCACCTTCACCAACATTACCGAACGCAAACAAGCACAAGAAGCCTTGCGAGAGAGCGAAATGCGATTTGCCTTAGCCGTGGAAGGAGCCGCGGTTGGCATTTGGGACTGGGACTTGATCGGCGATCGCATTTACCTCTCTCCCCGCTGGAAAAATATGTTGGGGTATGAAGACTGGGAATTATCCAATGCCTTAGGCACTTGGGGACAAATTTTGCACCCAGAGGACTGCGATCGCACCCTATCCGCTTTAAATGCCTACCTCAACAACCACACCCACACCTACGAAGTGGAATTTCGGGCTCGACACAAAAACGGTACTTACCGTTGGATTTTTGCACGAGGAGCCGCCCTGCGAGATGAACAGGGAATTCCTTACCGCTTGAGTGGTTCCCACACCGATATTACCGAGCGCAAACAAGCAGAACAAGCCTTACTCGAATCCCAAGCGCGGTTGGCAAAAATTCTCGATCACGCCGAAGAAGCCATTATTTCCATCGACGAAACCCAAAAAATTACGCTCTTCAACCGCGCCGCCGAAAAAATCTTTGGTTATACCCCCTCCGAAGTGTTGGGTCGGCCCTTAGATTTGCTGTTGCCACAACGGTTTAGCAACATTCACCGCGAGCACATCGCTGAATTCGTTTCTGCTGGCGAAGTCGCTCGCAAAATGGGCGACAACCGAGAGATTTTCGGTCGTCGCCAAGACGGTAGTGAACTGAGTATAGAAGTATCGCTTTCCAAGTTGGAATTAGCCGATGGCAAAGTCTTTACAGCCATTGTCCGCGACATCACCGAGCGCAAAGTTGCAGAAGCGATTCTGAAAGCCAGTCGAGAATTTTTAGACCGAGTGCTCAACTCCGTCGCTGACCCAATTTTTGTCAAAGACCGGCAGCACTGCTGGACAATGGTGAATAATGCTTTCTGCCAATTGATGGGTCGTTCCCGTGCAGAATTGTTAGGAAAATCAGAGCGGGATTTTTTTCCGAAAGCAGAAGCAGAAGCGAGTTGGGAATATGACGAGCGAGTGTTTATCACCGGCATTGAGCAGGAAATAGAAGAAACCTTAACGGATGCTTCAGGAACCGTGCGTGTTTTGTCCACGAAGAAAATTACCTTTGCAGATGCCTCTGGCAATCAAGCATTAGTGGGGGTGATGCGCGACATTACGGAGCGCAAACAAGCTGAAAAAGCGCTACAGGAGAGTGAAGAACGATTCCGGGCGATTTTTGAGCAAGCCGCCGTGGGAATTGCTCAAATCAGGTCAGATGGTCAAATTTTAAAGGTAAACCAGCGGTTTTGTCATATTATCGGTTATTCAGAATTAGAACTAAAACAGCTCTCCTTTGCCGATCTCACCTATCCTGACGACCAGAAAGGCGAGCGAGATTACATTCGCCAAATTCTAGCGAATGAGCTTCAGAGTTATGCCATTGAAAAGCGGTTACTCCGCAAAGGGGGGACTGAGGTTTGGACCCATTTAACGTCCTCGGTGGTGCGGTCTCCTGAGGGAGAGTTTAAGTATGAGATTGCAGTCATTCAAGATATTAGCAATGTCTACGAAGAACTCCGCTTACGCAAACAGGCAGAAGCGGCATTGCAACAAGCGAAGGAAGCTGCTGACGCCGCCAACCGTGCTAAAAGTGAATTTCTGGCTAACATGAGCCACGAGTTGAGAACTCCCCTCAACGCGATTTTAGGCTTTACTCAACTGATGAATCGCGATCCATCTCTCAAGCGAGAGCATCAAAAATATGTCGGGATTATTAACCGGAGTGGCGAGCATTTACTGCAATTAATTAATGATATTTTGGAGATGTCCAAAATAGAAGCAGGGCGAACTTCGCTGAATGAAACAAGTTTTGACCTCTACAACTTGCTCAATAATTTGCAAGAAATGTTTGAGCTCAAAGCAACTTCTAAAGGGTTAGAACTTGTCTTCGATCGCGGTCCAGAAGTTCCCCAATATCTCAAGACTGATGACAGTAAATTGCGACAGGTTTTGATTAACTTGCTGGGCAATGCCATTAAATTTACTGAAACAGGTAGCGTCTGTGTGCGGGTCAGGAAAAAGGCAGTAGCGTTGAGGTTAACAGAGGCAGAAGATTGGTCAGAACTTCAAGAGACTTTGGACCCTGATTTGGAAAACAAAAAAGAGCATCTGCATCCAACTTCAGCTTTCTTCCTACAGTTTGAAATTGCTGACACTGGTCCGGGAATTGCGCCTCAAGAAATAGAGACGTTATTTTCGACCTTTGCTCAAACTAGAACTGGGTTGAAATCCGGCGAAGGCACCGGTTTAGGATTACCCATTAGCCAAAAGTTTGTTAACTTGATGGGAGGGGAGATCGTTGTTACCAGTAAACCCGGACTCGGATCTATCTTTTTCTTTGAGATCCAAGTCAGCTTGGCTGAAGAAATTGAGAGTGCGATCGCAGCATCCACCCCTCAGAAAGCCATCGGTTTAGCTGGCAGCCAACCGAGCTATCGGATTTTAATTGTAGAGGATAAACTCGCAAGTCGCTTGTTGTTAATTAATCTCCTCAGTTCTCTCGGATTTGAGGTGCGGGAAGCTGAAAATGGTCAAGAGGGGTTAGCTCTTTGGGAACAATGGGAACCACACCTGATTTTGATGGATATGCAGATGCCAGTCATCAATGGCTATGAAGCCACTCAAAAAATTAGAGCTTCTTTAAAAGGTAAAGCAACGGTCATTATTGCTTTAACTGCCAATGCTTTTGAAGAGCAGCGACAAACAATTTTATCCGCAGGGTGCGACGATTTTATTCGCAAACCTTTTCGGGAAGTGGAGCTATTGACTAAAATCAGCCAACATCTGGGTGTGAATTATATTTACGAAGAGAACAATCATCAGGAACGAGGAACGACCCCTAAGGAACCAGGAAGCGACTCCACCTTGACTCTCAATTTAGAGGCGCTAAAATTAATGGAACCAGAGTGGGTAAAACAGCTCTCTCATGCCGCTACAACCGGTAGTGACCTCTCAGTTTTACGATTGCTCGAAAAAATTCCTCCAGAAAATTCTCACCTCGCAGTAGCTTTGACTGATTTAGTGGAGGATTTTGAGTTTAAGCAAATCTTAGAACTCATTGAAAAAGCAGGGTGTTAGGTCAGTTAAAATCGAAAAAAAAGCCACTTAAAAATATTAAGAATGAAGGGGAGTTTAGGATGTCGCCCACTCAGGAAGATGTAGCAAGCAGTTATCACAGTGATATTCTCATTGTTGATGATACACCTGCAAACTTAAGATTTTTGTCAACCCTGCTACTGGAACAAGGATATAATGTTCGCAAAGCGATCAACGGTAAGATGGCATTAGTTGCTGCCAATTCGATTGTACCAGATTTAATTTTGCTAGACATTAATATGCCGGATATGAACGGGTATGAAGTCTGCAAACAACTTAAAAACAATGCAGAAACTTGCTCAGTCCCTGTAATTTTTTTAAGTGCTTTGGATGATATCGGAGATAAAATCAAAGGATTTCAAGCTGGGGGAATCGACTATATCACCAAACCATTTCAATTTGAAGAAGTTTTAGTCAGAATTCAAACTCAGCTCTCAATTCGCAGCTTACAAGCTCAGCTTCAAGTACAAAATCAACAGCTTAAACAAGCTCTGAACGATCTCGAACAAGCTCAATCACAACTCATTCAACAGGAAAAAATGGCTGCTTTAGGGCAATTGGTGGCTGGAATTGCCCACGAAATCAATAATCCCATTAGCTTTATTTCGGGAAATCTTGTTCATGCTCGTCAATACATTCAAGAGTTGCTGAATTTAATGCTTCTTTATCAACAAGAATATCCGAATCCTCCTGCTTTAATTCAGAACGCCCTTCAAAATATAGAGATTGATTTTCTCACGTCTGATTTAGAAAAATTAATGAGTTCTATGCAGACGGGAGTCGAGCGGTTACGGACAATTCTGCTCAGCTTACGCATCTTTTCTCGTCTGGATGAATCAGAGATTAAAACTGTAGACATCCATGAAGGCATTGAGAGTACGCTCATGCTATTAGAGCATCGCTTCGGTCCCCTCGGTCAATCTGGAGAAATTCAACTGATTAAAAACTATGGAAAACTACCCAAAGTAACCTGTTATGCTCGTCAAATTAATCAAGTCTTTATGAATCTTTTGACCAATGCGATTGATGCTCTGGAAATCAAATATAAAAAAGCAGCAAAGCAGCAGAACAATCAAACGGGGTTTGTTTCTAAGGAGCAATCTACTGATTCTGAGGATTTATCAAATCTAGCTCCTCCGACGATTTGGATTTCGACGCAGTTAAACGAATCTAATACCGTAACTGTTCGGATTAGAGATAATGGAGTTGGGGTTTCAGAAGAGTTGCGGTCGCGTTTATTTGAGCCATTTTTTACAACGAAACCGGTTGGTTCTGGGAGAGGACTAGGATTATCAATTAGTTATGCAATTGTAGTAGAAAAGCATAAAGGGCGCCTCACTTACCATTCATCAGGGGATAGAGGGACAGAGTTTGTGGTAGAAATTCCCGTGTCATCGGTTAAAAATTCTTGAGGGTGGAGTTGATACCCAACCAGATGATTTTTATGCTGATTGTACCAAAATGAGGAAAAAGGGGGAAAAGAGAATTTTCTTAATTCTCGGTCAAAACCAACCTTTTATCTTCCCTTTCTTTTACAAGGCTAATGCTACCAGATTTGATATTACTTAAAGTGCTGGTAAAGTGGTAATTCTACTCATTTAAAAATGCAACTGAGCGCTCGAACAGATTATCATATAAAAAACTTTAATCTTGCTCATAAAAAATATGACCCAATATGTTGCTGCCATAGACCAAGGGACAACTAGCACTCGATTCATACTCTTCGATCGCACAGGAACAATTGTCTCCTCTGCCCAGAAAGAACACGATCAAATTTATCCCCATCCAGGTTGGGTCGAACATAACCCCCTGCAAATTTGGGATCAGACTCAGACTCTCATTCAAGGAGTCTTAGAAACGGGAAAAATCGCGTGTCAAGATATCATTGCCATTGGCATTGCTAATCAACGCGAAACAGTCATTGTGTGGAACCGAAACACAGGAATTCCTTACTACAATGCCATTGTTTGGCAAGATACGCGCACCGATTTGATTTGCCACGAACTCACTCAAGCAGGTGGGAGTAACCGCTTTCTAAGCAAAGTGGGATTGCCGATCGCAACTTACTTCAGCGGACCCAAACTGAAATGGATGCTAGATAATATCGCTGGGTTAAAAGCAGCCGCTGTTCGCGGGGAGGCGATTTTTGGCAACATCGATACCTTCTTGCTTTGGCAGCTTACAGGTGGTCCCAAGGGGGGTTTACACCTAACCGACGTAACCAATGCCAGTCGCACCATGCTCATGAATTTAGCAACCTTAGACTGGGACGAAGAGATGCTCAATCTCTTCGGAATTCCCCGCCCCATGCTGCCAGAAATTCGCCCTTCCTCCCAGGTTTACGGGGATGCAGTTGGTTGTTTAGCTGGTATTCCTGTCGCGGGTATTTTGGGCGATCAGCAAGCAGCTTTGGTGGGTCAAACTTGTTTCCAACGAGGGGAGGCAAAAAATACTTACGGCACCGGTTGTTTTATGCTGCTGAATACGGGGAGTGAACCGGTGATTTCCCAAAATGGCTTGCTCACAACGGTTGCTTACCAGTTAGGAGACGCGCCACCCGTTTATGCTTTAGAAGGAAGTATTGCGATCGCAGGGGCACTGGTGCAATGGTTGCGCGATCGCCTCGGCTTGATTCAGGCTAGCGATGAAATTGAGGCTTTGGCCCATACCGTTGAGGATAATGGCGGTGTGTATTTTGTACCCGCTTTCTCTGGGTTATTCGCTCCTTATTGGCGAACCGATGCACGGGGTGCAATTTTAGGGCTCACCAGTTATGCTCAAAAAGGTCATATTGCCCGCGCTGTTTTAGAGGCAACTGCTTGGCAGACTCGCGAGGTATTAGATGCAATGGAACAGGATTCAGGGGTCAAATTAACCACCCTAAAGGTTGACGGTGGTATGGTATCCAACCACCTGCTGATGCAGTTTCAAAGCGATGTCTTAGGTGTACCAGTCATTCGCCCGAAAGTCACAGAGACAACTGCCTTAGGAGCTGCTTATGCTGCGGGATTGGCAACCGGTTTCTGGAAAAATCTTGAGGATTTAAGTCAGAATTGGGGAGTCGATCAAATTTGGCAACCACAGTTAGCTCTTGAGGTACAGGAGAGGCAGTATGCACTGTGGAAAAAGGCCGTTACAAGAACTTTTGATTGGGTTTAAAGAGTGAAAGTTGAGGAGAGACCTCCTAAATCTCTTATCAACCAAAGCTGATTTTCTGGAGAGATTGAGTTGGTTCAGTACCACCCGATTTTCCAAGATTATGATGGTTTTAGTAACGATTTTCTCAGGCAGTCATCGCCTTAACTCTCCCCCTGAAACTCTAAGAGGATTGGCTCCTTAAAAATCAAGCGACTGCTGAGCCAATCTTCTGTAATGTTTGAACGTAAATCACCCAAGATTTAGGGTAGCAACCAACGTTTTTAAATCTGGGACTTCTAAATCTGGTTGCCCACTTGCGGGCAGTGTTGCCCCAGAGCCTGCTTGTCCCTGGCGCCGATTGACCCATACCGTTGATAGCCCCATTTTTTTAGCAGGGACGATATCATGATAAATACTTTGGGCAACGTGCAACAGTCGATCGGGAGCAATTCCCAGGATTTGAATCGCGCTTTCAAAATTGTGAATTGAAGGCTTGTAAGATTGCAGTTGTTGGGCAGTAATGACCCAATCAAACTCGACTTGAAGATGCTTAGCTGTATCCGCAAACAAGTCATCATCGGTATTAGAGATGATGGCAAGTTTGTATTTTTTCTTAAGTGCTTGCAGGGCTGCTACTGTATCAGGAAAAGGCAGCCAATTCTTGAGGGAATCCGCTAAACTCTTTAATTCTAATTCTGTTGGTTGAAACCCGAACCGTTCACCCAATTTATTCACAACTTGCCGGAGAACTTCTCGATACTTGAGATACTCGCCTGCCTCAAGTTCTGACTCAAATTCCGCAAATAATTTTAAAATCTGCTGGTCATCTTGGGAAATTTGGTGGGATGACAAGAGGTTTTTTAAGACGGGTAATATTCCCCCTTCCCAATCAATTAAGGTTCCGTAGCAATCAAAGCTTAATACTTCAAATTGATGGAAATCAATCATGTTTCTGAACCTTTAAGCGTGCCAATAGAGAGGTTTCGCGGAGTCGGTGCAGGTAAGATACCTGTAGGCGGTGGCATCGATTCACTGCAACTTCAGCCAAAATGGGGATTTGGTTTGAAGTTTAATTCCGTCCCGTGATTGATAATCCCTCGACAATGAGAGAAGGAGTATAACAAGAACCATTCCAGTCCGCATCGCCTCCTAATTCTACTAACTGCTTCAAGGCCGTATAGACATTACCAGCAACCATCGTATCTTTAACACGACCCACTACTTGACCTTTTTTAATCCGGTAGCCGAGATCGACGTTAATCGAAAAATCGCCAGAAATACCAGCTCCGCCCCCTAACATTTGATCGACGACTAATCCATCATCCAGATTTCGGATCAATTCTATCAACGACCGCTCTCCGGGCTTAATCAAAACATTAAACAAGCCAGGAGTGGGGTAACTCCCTAAACCAGGGCGAAACCCGTTACCAGTGGTGCCGCTGCCCAAGGTTTTGCCAGTGGTGCGATCGGCATAAAATAACTTTAAAACACCATTTTGGATAAAGGCGATCGGGCGGGTGGCCGTGCCTTCATCATCGAAGGGGCAGCTATAGGGCCCACTATCCGGTTCTTGAGAGAAGGTAATGGCGGATGAAGTGACTTGCTCTCCCAAGCGATCGCTCCAGGGAGAAGCACCTTCAATCACTTGTTTGCCATTCAACGCCGCCATCAGAGTCCCCCACAGCAGATCGGCCGCTTTGGAAGTAAATAAAACAGGGACTCGCCCCGTGGGTGTACTCACATTGGCTTTTGTCCAATCTAACCGCTGTAAAATCCGCTCTGCCAATCCCTTCGGATCGAGGGTCCCCCGCTGAGTTTGGCCGTCGGAAATACTGAGAAAATCATCGCCTCGCACCCATTCTGCGGACAGGTAACAACTGAGGGTGGTATCGGTATGACTACAATCTAACCCGTGAGAATTGACTAAACGAGTGCTTTCTACCTCACAGTCCCATTCAGCGAGACAGAGAATTTCTGGATAAGCGTCTCGGATATAAGCGATCGCTTCTTTCCCCCAGGCAACTAACTGTTCGACTGCCACTGCCTGTCCCAAGTCCGGATAGGAGATTTTCGATCCAGTTCCCAGTTCGATCGCTTCTGGTTCATTCAATTCCGAAAGCGCCAGAGCTCGTTCCACCAGCGCTTGCGGTTCCACAGGGCCATAGGCCACCGCCAACCCAGGCCGGCCTTCCCGCCATAACCTCAAGGCAGTCCCTTCTGCTTGAGAGGTTTCTAACTGCTTGAGCCGATTTGCTTCAAAGAACACGGGACGGGAGAGCGATCGCGACTCGAACACCTCTGCTGCTTCGGCACCCGCCTTACTAGCAAGTTCTAGCAGTTGTTCTGCTGATTGGTCAAGACTCATGGGCAATGGATCGGGGGTAATCGGTACTAAAGAATTGCGAATAGCAAGATTTTACATAAAATTTTGGGGACCCTGGAACCCCCTGCCATTCGGTTGGGGATCAAAGGTAGCACGGGAAGTTTTTGCCTTCCCTCTGAACGTTAGCACGTTTTGATCATTTACTATTCATGTATGATTGGGGTGTTTGTTTTTGTTCCACCCTCCCAATTTTTCAGAGACAATTCTCTACTTCCATGCAGTCGATCTGGCAACCTCCACCCGCTGATTTGGCGCTCAGTAACCATGAAATCCATGTTTGGTTAGCCAGCCTCGACCAACCCGCCCAGCATCGTCAGCAGTTATTAGCAACGCTGGCTCCCGAGGAACGACTCAGAGCTGAACGTTTCCATTTCGAGCTAGACAGAAACCGCTTTATTGTTGGGCGGGGAATTCTGAGGACAATTCTGGGCCGCTATTTGCAGCAAGAGCCTAGCTGGATTCAGTTTCGCTATGGCGGTCGCGGCAAGCCTTATTTAGCGACTCAACCCCCCGATCGGTCCCTCTGTTTTAATCTCTCTCATTCCCAAGGAATGGCTCTTTATGCCTTGAGCCGAGGGCAGGAGATTGGCATCGATCTCGAATTCATCCGCCCACTTCCTGACGTTGAAGCAATTGCTCAGTACTGCTTTTCCGCACAGGAAAAAGCTAATTTTCTCACCCTTCCTGCTCGCGAGCAAAAAGTTGCTTTTTTTCAAGTCTGGACTCGGAAGGAAGCTTATTTAAAAGCAATTGGAGATGGGTTAGCTTTTCCTCTCGATCAATTTGAGGTCTCGCTTTTACCCGGAGAACCTGCGAAATTACTCAGCATTCAAGGGTGTTCTGAAGCAGCAAAGCAATGGTTACTTCAGGACTTATCACCGGCTCCGAATTATGCAGCCACGTTAGCAGTAGCAGCCGGGGATTGGCAGTTGAGGTATTGGCTGTGGAACGACGCTGTTTTAGCATAAAATTTGAGTCTATCAGGGAAAATTTTCAATTCACTTAAGATTCACCGCTTTCATTGTTTTCTACCAGGAACTCAAGTCCTCGCCTGAGAGCAGAAGTCATCTGTAGACAGCTTAAATTTCAAGGAATTTTGTGAAGAGACGAAGCTGACGGTTTCAGCCAGAAGCATCGACAATCAGTAACGCAATTTTGTTGCCAGAGCCAGCAGCATTGAGATTTTTTTGCTAAAATTAAACCAGATTGACAATTACTTTCAGCCGTGACTCCCTGCATAAAAGCTCAAGCATTCAACCAACATTTTATTTTTGAGCTGGATGCCAGAGATGAGTTAACCCAACTCAAACAGCAATGACCAACAAGAACAAGACAGCGGAGGCCTGAGTGGAAAAAGCAACATTTGCAGCAGGATGTTTTTGGGGGGTCGAAGAGACGTTTCGCCAAGTAAAAGGCGTCTTGGCCACTGCGGTTGGATATACGGGAGGGCACTGGCCCCATCCTTGCTACTTGGATGTTTGTGCGAGAGTAACCGGTCATGCGGAGGCGGTGCAAGTGGAATTTGACCCCGCGATCGTGAGTTACGAACAACTGTTAGACCTGTTTTGGAATTGCCACGACCCCACCCAATTGAACCGCCAAGGACCCGACAGGGGAGAGCAATACCGGTCAGCGATTTTTTATCACAATTCTCAACAAGAAAAAGCAGCGGTCGCATCCAAGCGTCACCTGCATTTATCAGGCAAATACAATCAACCCATCGTGACAGAAATTAAACCAGCTGGTGAATTTTATTTAGCTGAGGACTACCACCAGCAGTATTTACAGAAAAAGCGACAAGCGGTAGGAGTGGCAGGAATGACAACCCAGTTAGCCGAGTAGAACCAGTATCCCCTTTTCACCCCAGCTCTGACCCAAAAACTCAACAGTGGCGACGACCCTTGGCAGCGCCAATATAAACTGGAATTAAGCCAAACTTGTCAGACAGTCAATCCTGCTGTTTTGGGGTACGCTAAAGTCAATGGGAGTGCGATGAAAACACTATTAACGCTTTTTGGTCAAGAACGGAGCTTCCTACAGACAGAGCTCGACAAAGCTACCAATATCGATCAGGTCGTCAAGCTGGTTCAAAGCCGGATCGATACGCTGGAAAAGGTTTATCTCGGCGATCTGAATATCGCTCAAGTGCGCCTAGCCTCCTTGTTCTTGGATACATTACGGCAGTCGATCGCCACTCTCACAGCCGCGAACTTGGCTCAAGTGGCGACAGTCCAGACAGCGCCAAGCGTTGAACAAGTTAAACAGTTGGCTTCCCCCCGCTCAATTCTGAAAGTGCTACAGATCCTCCTCTGTATGGGAATCTTGGGTTCGTTGTTTTCCTTGGTTCGCACCGGTCCCGCAGCTTGGATGGCGATCTTACTGACCGCTGTGTTAGTGGGGGTAGAGGTGGTGCTACAACTCGACAACCAGGAACGTTCCCAGACTACCAGTTCAGCTCAACTTCAGAAAATGCCTCAGCCTGCCTTGCGAGTTGATAGCCAAGTGTTGTTGGATAACCTCGCTGACGCGCTGAATACCATTGATGAAGCAGTGGCGCGGGCCAAAGACACGCAAAAACCCCTAGACGCGAGCGGAATTGAAGAGCTACCAGAACTGTTACAGGTGATTCAGAGGTTAATGGGTGCGTCTTTTCTGAATAAACCCCAGATGGCGATCGAAGTGGCGAAACTGCTGCCACAGGTGTTGAGGGAACAAGGGATTCGAGCTGAGGTTTATCAACTAAGCGGGATTGATAGCGATCGCACATATTTTGACTTTGAACCCAGTATCGATCGCTCCGCCAAAGAGTTTGTCACCGTCACGCCTGCCTTGCTGAAAGGCGATCGTCTCCTCCTCAAAGGTCGAGTGATTGAACCTCCACAACCGCAAGCATAAAGATTAATTCAGCGAGAGACTCTCCAACTCGGAGCAATCTCACCAATTACTAATCATTCCGGTGCAACCAGAATGAAGATGAGTTAAGTAATGGGGACAGTCAGGGATGAAAATTTCAGAAACAATTGGTTTCGATCTAGGACATGGCGAAACAGCCGTAGCCAAAGCAATTGTGGAGAGTGCTGAGCCTCCAGAAATGCTGGAAGTTAACCATAAAAAAGTGCAAATCACCGCTTTAGGTTGGCATCCAGACCTCGGCTATTTAGTGGGAGAACAAGCATTAATTCAAGCTGGCGTCACCCAGCTAGAAATCTCTTTTAAGCAAAAACCCAACAACAACCCCAATTATCGGAAAACCATCCGCCATTTTCTAGAAGTCTATCACCACCTGTTGCAAGAAAGTAAACAAATTGAAGGCGGAGAAACCAGTCATTTTTATGTGGGTTGTCCTTCGGGTTGGTCAGCGAGCGAACGGGAAGCATATCAACAGCTTCTTCAGGAAACCGGCATTCAATCTCTGAGTGTCGTGCCTGAGTCAAGGGCCGCTTTCATGCAAGCCAAAGAAGCCGGGAAGTTAGAGTATAATAAGCTGCTATCATCGGTTTTAATCGTGGATATTGGCTCCTCTACCACGGATTTTACCTTAGTAAAAAGCTTATCAGAAGTTCCGATCGATTTTGGTAGTAATGCTCTGGGAGCCTCTCTAATCGATCGAGCCATTTTTGCTCGGACTCTTGCCAACCACGAAGATAGAGAATTACTGGAAATGGTGTTTGAGGACTATCCACATCATCAAGCGAGATGTGAGTTAGCGTGCCGCAAAGCAAAGGAAGATTATTTTGCAAATGAACTGCTGTATAAGGGGCCTCAATCCTTTGCCCGTGGTTTTGAGTCCATCAATGAAGAAATTTACTTTATTCCTCAAGTCAACCAAACCATTATTCAGGAGATTTTAAACCAGCCTTTGCCAGAATTAGACCATAAAAGTTGGATTGAAGCGTTTCGCTTAGCCGTTAAGGAAGCGAAGAAAAAGCTCGATGAGCAAAGGTTTTTACCGAAAGTTGTGTTGATGACGGGTGGTGCATCTCGCATGGCTTTTACCCGACAAATTTGTGCAGAATTTTTTCCGGAACCGGACACACAGGTGCGCCCCGATCCCGAACCAGAACGGTGTATTGCCCTGGGTTTGGCGCGGGTGGGGCGGTGGGATTTGCGAGCGGCGGCCTTTAAGCAAGAGGTGAATCAACTGCTGAATTCAAATAAAATTAAAGAGCTGATTAAGCGACATATTCCTGATTTAATAGAATTGCTGATTCCGTCACTGTCACAGGGGTTAATTCAAAATGCCGTTAAACCCACCTTGCAGGATTGGAAAAATAACAAAATCCGGACCTTAGCCGATCTGGAAACTGCGATGAAATCGCGAGCGCAAGAGTGGCTAAAAAGTGAGCCGACTCAGCAAATTATTAACCAACAATGTGTGTCGTGGTTTAATCGCAAAATTCAACCGGATTTAGCAGAGGAAACCGATCCTATTTGTCGCAAATTTCAGATCTCAAGGAGTAGTTTGAGGTTTGAGGAAGGCATCGATCCAGTGGCAGTGAATCCTGAATTATCGCTGGGAGATGCGATCGTTGCGGATATCGTTTCGTTTATCGGCAATATCGCCCTGGGTGGCAGTACCATTGTCAGTATTGTGACGCTGTTGTTAACGGGACATTTCACTTGGCCACTGGCAATCTTTTATGGGGCTTCAGTCTTGGCAATTGGGGTAGAATTGACTCGCAAAGGGGTAAAAGATACCATTCGCACTAAGGTAGACCTCCCTGGTTGGGCTCGTGCGGGATTTTTAAATGACAGTAAGATCCATGAGATCTGTGAGAAAATGAATCCAGATTTGGAGAAGGTGCTGAGAGAGCAACTGACCGCGAATCAAGAGGCGTTTGATGAATTAATTGTGAAAGTTGGACAGGAGCTAAAAGTCGCTTTATCTACGAAGGTTCAAGAAGCAATTATCCTGATTCAGTAACAACTCTCTCGGTAAAAATGCTACCATCCTGAATCAGGGAAGGCTAACAAGCTGTTAATTCTCACTGCTATGAGGAGGACTCAAATAGATTCAGGTTGAGCAATGAAATCAAGACAGAGATTTATTTGGGTTGTACCGAAATGGGAAAAAGGGAAAACAATAACTTGATCAATTCTGGACCTAAGCAAAGCTCTGAATTCTCGGTTCTTGACAATTTCGATGGGACCGGATTTGATGGGAGAATCTGCTTAAAAAATTGGGAATTTCTGCCCATTTCTCAGTTGTGATTCTTGAAAATTGACCTTCTCTGTCGCTAAGATTGAGCGTAGTGAAACCTAACTGATGCCTCTGATGAATCCTGCTGTTAACAGGAGATCGGCTTATCGCTGTTTTCTAATTTTTCCAGCAAGGAAACTGAAGCGTGCTATAATCTTTTCACCCTTGCTAATTAGCAAAACTGTAAACAAAAGCACAAAATCAGAAAAAAAGATGAGTTATTAAATAGAAAAAAAGCTTGTTCCCACCCTGGCAAGGGTTCTCTCTAGGTCAGTCCAAAAAAACTGTTGTCAGCTAGCTTTCTCCTGACACCAGCAGCGATCGGCTGGTAAAAATCCAGTGGTATCCATACATCCTAATAGTTTAATCAATTTCCTTCATTCTTCAACTCGTGATGCCCCAGTCTATCCCTCAAATTAGTGCCCAAGAGTTAAGTCGCCGTCTGACAGAAACTTCCCCGGAAAAACTGCAACTTGTCGATGTGCGAGAAGCCCCAGAAGTGGCGATCGCCTCGATCGCAGGCTTTGAATTATACCCCTTAAGCGAATTTGCAGAATGGTCAGGAGACATCAGTACCCGTCTCGATCCCCACGCGGAAACCCTCGTACTCTGTCACCACGGGGTGCGATCGGCTCAAATGTGCCAGTGGTTAATCACTCAAGGTTTCACCAACGTTAAAAATATCACCGGTGGCATTGAAGCTTACTCAGTGCTGGTCGATCCAAAAATTCCTCGCTATTAAATAAAAATAGAGGCAACAGCAGCGTGAAATCCCTCTCCTCTTCTGAGGCAAAAGGCTGATTCCTTGTTTTCAACTCCTGCTGCTTCCCTTTCAGCCACTGTGAATTGGGCAGGCTCAATGAGTCAAACAGACATCCTGCCAGTTCTCCACCTGGATACCCTACGATCTGTTTCTGCTAGAATCCTCCCCAGAAACTCCGCAGACCGACCAACATCTGTTATCTTTTTGATTACCTAAGTAAGAAATTTAAGCATTGCTTAGCGATCGCTCGTTGTCATTTTTCAAACCCTGATTAAATTCTGCTTTGGCTCTAATGTCTGTGAAAGTCAATCTTACCGATCGGCAACAACACATCCTTTGGGCAACAGTGCGCCACTACATTGCCACGGCGGAACCTGTCGGCTCAAAAGCGCTGGTTGACGAATACAACCTGAGCATCAGCCCCGCCACCATTCGCAATGCGATGGGAGTCTTAGAAAAAGTGGGACTCCTCTATCAACCCCACACCTCCGCCGGCCGGGTGCCATCAGACTCTGGCTACCGAATTTACGTCGATCAGTTAATCACCCCCTCCGAAAAGCTGGCAGGCAAAGTAGAACAGGTACTCGACCAGCTTAATTGGTCAGACGGTCGCGTCGATGCAGTCCTCAGAGGCGCGGCTCAAATTTTAGCCGCCCTCAGTGGTTACATCGCCCTGATTACCCTGCCACAAACCCATACCGATCGCCTGCGACACTTGCAATTTGTGCAGATCGAACCCGGCCAAGTCATGCTAATTATCGTCACAGATAGTTACGAAACCCAGTCAGTGCTGATGGAATTGCCCCAAGCAGGAGGGAACTCCACCCGCAAACTCCCCACAGCAGAGGAAGCAGAAATTATCGATCGCGAACTACAAATCCTCTCCAACTTCTTAAACAGCAAACTGCGCGGGCGATCGCTCTCAGAACTGTCGGCCCTTGACTGGAGCGAACTAGACCGAGAATTTGAGCGCTACGCCGAGTGGTTGCGGAGTTCCTTAGCAGATTTAAGCCACCGCACCCAAACCCCAACCTACACCCGAATTCTGATTAGCGGTTTAGCAGAAGCATTGCGCCTGCCAGAATTTTCTCAGTTACAACAAGTACAAACCATCGTTCAACTGCTGGAACAAGAACAAGAACAACTGTGGCCGTTAATTTTTGAATCATCGGGTTCCGAAGCTGGGAAACGAGTCACCGTGAGGATCGGTTCCGAAAACCCCCTAGAACCCATTCGCGGCTGCACCCTAATTTCTTCCACCTACCGACGAGGTTCCGTGCCCGTGGGCAGCGTCGGAGTTTTGGGACCCACGCGGATGGTCTATGAAAATGCGATCGCAGTGGTAGAAGCCACCGCTGATTACCTCTCCGACGCGATCGGTGGTAACCGCACCAGCTATGTCGATGGCGATCGCTCGCACCGGCATAAAAAATCCAAAGACCTCCCTTAATGAAGGCTTGCCGAACAAAGCTAAAACCTGCATTCATCAAGGGTCCTTAGGGCCTGAAAAGTCCGCTCAAGCGCTCCCAAATCTGGTGCTTGACCTCAAAACGTTTGCACTTTTTGTCCCTCTTCTCCTTTCCCCCTTTTACCCCTTTCCCCCCTTTTACCCCTTTCCCCCCTTTCCCCCTTTTCCCCCCTTTTACCCTTTTCCCCTCTTTCCCTCTTCTTCAGCAAACCCTAATTACACGCCCCCAAGCTTAACCAGCCTGGGGTTTTTTCATCAGACAAACTCCGCCGTCCCAGCACCAGCCCTCTGTAAAGTCCTATTGAGACTCTATAAAAATATTTAAAAAAACCCCACAATTTAACTTAGAGGATTACCCTAGAAATTTATAGCAATACTGCGAGGGACATCATGAATAACATCCCAAACTATCGGCTCAAGTGTACGCTCACCTTTGGTGATATCTACGGTCAAATCATTGTTTGGTTAATTGTCATCTTCTTGAGCTTGGCCTCTGCACTCGCCTTGTGGAGTAGCGCCCGCCAAATCTACGCTTTAGCGACCGTCGGTTTGGTATTAGTGATATCTCTCCCCTTCCTGTTGTTTGCCTTCGTGACCACCCTCCTGAACCACATCGAAGTCACAGCAGTCGATCCCGCCTCCCAACCTAAACCCTCTGCCACGGGAACCATGCCGAATCAAAAACCACTCCAGGCAACAAGCTGATGCGATTTGGGATTGTTGATTGAATGAACTTTCCATCTCAAATCAAAAAAGTTCCCTGCCTTGAGGTGGGGAGTTTTTTTGTGCGTCACCATAATAAACAAGAACACGACTCAATATCAGTCCCAAGATGCTTGAACACGATGTCATCATTGTCGGCGGCGGGTTAGCCGGTTGTCGGGCCGCCGTCGAAATTGCCAGACAAGACCCCAGCTTAAAAATTGCGGTAGTTGCCAAAACCCACCCGATCCGGTCACACTCCGTCGCCGCCCAAGGAGGAATGGCCGCCACCCTCAACAACGTAGACCTTGAGGACAGTTGGAAGGCCCACGCCTTCGATACCGTCAAGGGTTCCGACTACCTCGCCGATCAAGATGCAGTCGAACTGCTGACTCAAGAAGCGCCCGGAGTGGTCATCGACTTAGAACACATGGGCGTGTTATTTTCCCGGTTGCCCGATGGCAGAATTGCCCAACGTGCTTTCGGCGGTCATTCCCACCGCCGCACCTGCTACGCCGCTGATAAAACGGGTCATGCCATTTTGCACGAATTGGTGAATAATTTACGTCGCTACGGCGTCCATGTCTACCAAGAATGGTATGTCCTGCGCTTGATTTTAGAAGCAGGTCAAGCCAAGGGTGTCGTGATGTACCGCATTCAGGACGGTCACATTGAAGTAGTTCGCGCTAAGGCTGTGATGTTTGCGACCGGTGGTTATGGTCGAGTTTACAATACCACCTCGAATGATTTTGCTTCGACCGGGGACGGTTTGGCAATGGCAGCTTTAGCGGGGGTGCCATTGGAAGATATGGAGTTTGTGCAGTTTCACCCGACGGGGTTGTATCCGGTGGGGGTGTTAATTTCCGAGGCAGTGCGTGGTGAAGGTGCTTATTTAATTAATGCTGACGGAGAACGGTTTATGGCGCGGTATGCGCCGAGTCGGATGGAATTAGCACCACGGGATATTACTTCGCGGGCGATCGCCTTAGAAATTCGCGCCGGACGCGGCATTCATCCGGATGGCAGTCCTGGCGGACCTTTTGTTTATTTGGATTTGCGACACATGGGGCGCGAAAAAATCATGAGCAAAATTCCGTTTGCTTGGGAAGAAGCGCACCGTTTATTAAGTATTGATGCGGTGGATCAACCGATGCCGGTTCGCCCAACGGTTCACTATTCAATGGGGGGAATTCCGACCAATACAGGCGGACAAGTCCGCAGCGGTCCTGATGGTTTAGTCGATGGTTTTTTTGCTGCGGGGGAAGCGGCTTGTGTATCCGTTCATGGCGCAAATCGTTTGGGCAGTAATTCACTCTTAGAATGTGTGGTCTATGGCAAAATTACGGGAGCAACCATTGCAGAATTTGTGCAGAATCGCAAGTTACCCACTGTAGAGGAACAGCGGTATGTGCAGGAAGCCCAGCAACAAATTCAAGCACTCCTCGATCGGAAAGGGAAATATCGAATTAATCAAGTGCGACAGCAGTTTCAAGATACGATGACGCTGCATTGTGGCGTGTTTCGGACTGAGGAAACCATGCGAGATGGGTTGGAGAAATTGTCTGAGTTACAGCAACAATATCAGGAGGTGTATTTAGATGATACTGGGAAGCACTGGAATACTGAAATTGTGGAGGCGTTAGAGTTGAGAAGTTTGATGATAGTCGGACAAATGATTTTGACTTCGGCGTTAAACCGGCAGGAAAGTCGGGGGGCTCATTCGCGGGAAGATTTCCCGCAACGAGATGATGGTAATTTCTTGAAGCATACGCTCGCTTATTATTCACCGGCGGGGATTGATTTAGCTTATATGCCAGTAAAAATTACTCTGTTTGAACCGCAGGAACGGAAGTATTAAGGCAGGGTTTTTGTACTCAGTGCGACCGCGCCTTGACAACTTCCCAATTCCCTTGAGTAAGCAAGGCGGTTTCCTGCTCTTGCTTGCGAGAGTCTGACAGGGTTTGAAACCCCGGTCTCACAGCGAAAGTTGTCTCAAAGAGGGTTTTCATTCGCTCTTGTCTGACAACGACTTGAGTCCCTGCCAGATTCTTCTGACTGAGGTACTGATTACTAGTAATTGGGGGGATGAATCAATCAGATCGAGAAGGTTTGACTTGCCTACCAAACTGAGTTATAATCCAAACAATTGTACTGGGAGGCATCAAAAATGAGCGATGAAGTAATTACCTTAACAGTTCAGTACATTAATGGCACGATTCAGTGCTTTGAAATTTTGAGCAAAACAGATAAAACTGAACAAGCGAATTTAGCAACTCGGATTCATAAGTTAGTGAGTGCAGATAAAATTATGCTGGAACTCCGAGATGAGTTACTGGTCATTCCGATGACGAATGTTAAAAATTTCTCGATCTCGCCCTTGCCTTCTAAATTACCAGATGGCATTATTCATAATGCTCGGTTGATTGAAGCTTAAACCTACCAAAAAATTAACTGAAAAAATCATAGCTGGCATAAAAAATCACCAATTTTTAAAATTAGCATTGAATGAAGTTGCTAATCATTTAATCGCAACTTAATTTCAACCCATCTGCGACCCCCTAGACTATGAGGATCATCAGCTTGGCGACACGGGTGGTAAAAAGTGTCACTTTTTTGATCGGCGAATCAATCAGCTTTCCCCCTCTTTCCCTAAGACCTCGACACATAGCGGGGTAACTCAATCCGAAAAACCGAGCCTTCTCCTAAGTGACTTTCAACCGAAATTGAACCTTTCATCATCGCCACTAACGAAGAAGTAATAGCGAGTCCTAAACCAGTACCCGGATACTTCCGCTTAGTAGTTTGATCCGCTTGGCGGAATTTTTCAAAGATATGGGGCAAATCTGTTTGAGAAATGCCAATTCCTGTATCCCGAATGGCGATCGCCAGTCGGTCTAAGTCTGACTCCCAGATGTGAATATAGATCCCACCCTGCTCCGTAAATTTAATACTATTAGAAAGCAAGTTGACAAAAATTTGTCGCAGACGAGCAACATCATTGACGATACAACGGTTTTGCAAATACACGCAGACAGAAATTGCCAAATTTTTCTCATTGGCCAGAGGACTAAACTCTAAAGCAGTCGAGATTGCTAAATGCGCTAAGTCAACCTCCTCCAGTTCCAACTCACTGCGACCCATCTCAATTTTAGACAAATCCAGGATGTCATTAATCAACACCAACAGATTTTTACCATTCTGAAGGATGCGCTGTACCATGTCTGTTTGCTGAGTATTCAGTTGCTCTTGTCGCTGTCGTAAGAGCAATTGAGAAAAGCCAATAATGGCATTCATGGGAGTCCGCAATTCATGGGAAACCGTACTCAAAAACTGCGACTTAATCTTTGCCGCCTCTAGCAGTTGCAAATTTTGCAGTTGAATGCGTTGTCGCTGACTTTCTAATTCCCGGTTCTGAGTCGCCAGCACTTGATTTTGGCGCTCTAAAAGCTGTTCGCGCTGTTCTAACGTTTCGATCAGTCGTGCATTGTTAATCGCGATCGCAGCTTGCTCGCCCACCGCCTCCAGCAACCGCTGAGCGGCCCCAGTAAAAGCATTCGCATTTCCCCAATTGCCGATCGCCAGCACACCCAGTCTTCCCGCTTGCGCTGACTCAATTGCCACGCCATAAACAGCCGCTGGCGCTCGATCCAGACTCAGTTCATGGCGAAACTCACGCCTCACTAATTCTGACTGCCCAGTGGTAAACACCCTCAACAGCAACCCATCTTCCGTTGCGATCGACTGTCCCAGTGGCAAACAACCCACTCCGCTAGCTGCGGTTAATTTCAAATAGTTACCCTCACGATCGTGAAGTGCCAGCAAGCAAAACTCAGCATCCGGGATCGCACCCGCCACCTCATCCACCATCACTTGCAGCAACCCTTGCAAATTAGCAATCCGTTGATTCAGCAAGTTGGTGAGCCGCTGGAGTGTCTGCAACTGCTGCTGCTGTTCGTCTAAAACCTGAATTGCTTGGCGCAAATTTTCTCCGGTTGTCTGAGCTTCCTCATACAGCAGCGCTTTCTCGATCGCTAGCGCGGCCCGACGAGCCAAATCTTCCGCTAATGCCAATGCAGAATTACTATACAAGTGACCGGGTTCGGAACGGACAAATAAAATCGAGCCAAAGGTTCCCGAACCCAACCGCAGCGGCAAACACAAATAAGATTTGAAATTGAGCGATCGCAGCAGCGCCAAGTGTTCGGGATCGCAAGCGATCGTTGCCAGTTGCTCATCCGACACCTCAAAGCAGGCATCCCGAAAACTGTTTCGGAGCGGTTGTAAATAATGGTAAATACCATCCGCACCAACTGGATAACGCTGCTGTAACTCCCAGACTAAAGGTTCCTTCGACATCTCTGCATGAGCGATCGCCACACAGCGACAAATCCCACCCGGTTCGTTGGCATTGATCGCACACCAATCGGCAAAGTAAGGCACGATCAGCTTAGCAAGATTTTCCAACGTGGTTTCGTAGTCTAAAGAAGCGCTCAATAAAGCGCTGGCTTGGGCTAAAAAGTACATTGCATCTTCAGCTAGCTTAGGCTCTGGAACTTCGCGCAGCACCATCACTGCACCGAGTTGTTGTCCTTGTGGGTCAATGATAGCGTTCGCACTGGCCGCACAAGTCCGAGCCTTCCTGTCCTGTTGTTGCTCTTCCTGGGGATGGACTACCACCTCGACCTCCTGCACGGCTTCTCCCTTCAAGGCGCGAAATAGAGGCTGTTCTGGCAGGAATACCACCTGAAAGTTGGGTAACTCCTCAGCCGTCACCTGTTTGCAAGAGGAGGACGACTGTAGAAAGAGCTGGAAATCTTGCGCTGCTTGGTTAAACAGCAGCGGAGTGCCACTCATTCCGCAGGCAATGGCTGCCTCTGGTAAAGAAGTGAAGACTGCCTTAAAAAAGTTTCCTTCTGTTTCGTGCTGAATTTGGGCTTGCTGAAGTCGGTCAATATCTGTAAAGGTGCCGACCCACTCTACAACCACACCTCGATCGCCCAAGATTGGGAGTGCCTGCACCAGCACCCAGTGGTAACTCAGGTCAGACTGCCGCAAACGGAATTGCAGATCCCAAGGTTGGGTTTTATTGACCGCTTGGCGCCAAGCAACCTGGACGCGATCGCGATCTTCTGGATGAATCCAGTTGCAAAAACCAAAGCCGAGCGCTTCAGTGGCAGCGACTCCTGTGCACTTCTGCCACCGCTGGTTGAGATAGGTGATTGCACCACTGGTGTTTGCACTCCAGACAATCTGCGGAATCGCTGCGAGCAACCGTTCCCCGCCAGACTCACCCGAAAAGAGGTTGTCAAATTGTGAGGAATGCTCTGTACTGCCGAGGGGCAAGCCTGTTGTCGATACTTGGTTAGGGTAGAAGTGATTCATAATTGCTTTTTATATAACATCATTCAAGCTCAGGCACAGCTCTATCGCAATTGCGAAGCAAGTCGCCTCGTTGATTCTAGGAAAAATTTGGCAACAGCAAAAGCTTCTATAATTTGAATTTATCGAGGCAGGAAAACTGATACCTCTACCAAGGGGCGGACAAGGCGAGGATAGGGTCTAGAGGATACCCTAGAAAGAGTGGTAGGTGGGGTAGCTGAACGAGAGGTCGCTTGTAGTTAACCTTGCAGTTGGCAAGAAAGCGATCGCGCTAGTATGCTTAAAACAGATTGGATGACCCTGCCCAATCCAAAATCAGGGGGTCTGCTCAAATCTATCAGCGTAAGCTGAGTCGGTTGTCGAATATTTTAAAACTTCAGTTGGCTATTTGAAGATGAGTAAAATTCGCGTTGCTTTGGTTGAAGACCACGACTTGACGAGAGTAGGGATCCGGACAGCTTTACAACAGCGAGATGGAATCGAAGTTGTCGGAGATGCCGCTAATGCTACGGAGGGGCTGAAATTACTTCAGTCTTCTAAGCCAGACGTGGCAATTGTAGACATTGGTCTACCGGATTTTGATGGAATTGAATTGACACAGCGGTTTAAAAAATCAATAGCAAATGGCTCCGATCCAGAAACGAAAGTATTAATATTGACGTTTCAGGATAATGAGGAAGAGGTGCTAGCTGCTTTTGCAGCCGGAGCTGATTCTTACTGTATGAAAGATATCAGTTTCGATCAGTTATTAGACGTGGTGAAAGTGACCCATGAGGGGAACTCTTGGATCGATCCAGCCATCGCTCGGATCGTCCTCAAGCAAGCTCGCACGCAGGCTCCAGCGACTGAAGAGCCGAAGGCTGAGGAGAAAAAAGTGACGATTAAAGCAGCTGAACCAGAATTCAGTCATATTATCGAAACTTACCCATTGACAGAGCGAGAATTAGAAGTATTAGAGCTAATTGTACAGGGGTATAGCAATGCAGCGATTGCGGAAAAGCTATACATTACGGTTGGCACAGTCAAGACTCACGTCCGTAATATTTTGAACAAGCTCTGTGCTGATGACCGCACACAAGCCGCTGTTCTCGCACTACGTTCAGGGTTAGTCGGATGATCTATTTTTTTCTATCTTTTCGACTCAATGAGGGTTAGGCAAGAGGGGGTTGTTAGGGAGCAATAGGGGGGATTTTTCAACTCTTCCCTATTGCTTATTTTTTTAATTTTAATATATCTTTAGATAGATGACAACCGTAAAAGATCAGTTTAGTATCTCTATAATTTTATGCTTGAGCTGTGGGACAAAAAACTTCGATTTCTGGAAAGAACCCCGATTTTGCGAAGGAACTAACGGGTAAAAATTGCAGCGCTCGGAACGAGAGACAACCCATCGTGCAGAAATTATCCCTACTGGGATAATTTTTTTAGAACTGAAAGCAATTCTTTAGGAATAGAATCGTTCATCACAAGAGTCTGTCCTCAGAATGATGCCTGAGGTCGCTTGCAGCCCCGACACTAAAGATATCAACTAAAAAATATTTTCCACTGCAAACGAATTATGGCAACTTCCATTGAATTCAAGCTATTTGCTCCCTATAATCAAGGAGCTGCTTTGATCGGGTCTTTTTCTGACTGGAAAGAGATCCCTATGAACAAGGACAAAGATGGTTATTTCCGCACCACAGTCGAATTAGAGGATGGTGTTTATCAGTATAAATTCCGCGTCCAGTCAAAAAGTTGGTTTTTTGAACCCGATCAGTGGGTAGAGATTGTCGATCCCTATGCCACTGATATTGACGATCCCACTCAAAACGGCGTCATTCGGATCAAAGACGGCGATCGCATTGTCGATACCTACGTCTGGCAGCACGACAGCAACCCCCTACCAGCGGATCGCGAACTGGTGATCTATGAAATGCACATTGCCGACTTCTCCGGTGGCGAAGACGATCCCTATGCTCGCGGCAAATACAAACACGCGATCGAAAAACTTGATTACCTCGTCGATCTCGGCATCAATGCGATCGAACTGATGCCACTCAAAGAATATCCAGGTGACTACAGTTGGGGCTACAACCCCCGCTATTTCTTCGCAACTGAATCTAGCTACGGTAGCACCAGCGACTTAAAACACTTGATCGATGAATGCCACGCTCGCGGGATCCGCGTGATCCTAGATGGCATTTACAACCACTCAGAAGCTTCTTGCCCCCTCACCCAAATCGATCACGATTACTGGTATCATCACTCGCCCCGCGATCCCGATAACAACTGGGGGCCAGAATTTAACTACGAACACTACGACGAAAACCTTGGCATCAAACCAGCCTGGCAGTTTGTTGGGGATGTCGTCCGTTTCTGGATTCAAGAATATCACACCGATGGCATTCGCTATGACGCAGCCCGACAAATCGCTAACTATGATTTTATGGGGTGGATTGTTCAAGAAGCGAAGGCAGCAGCCGGACCCAAACCGTTTTACAACGTTGCTGAATACATCCCCGATACCCCCAGCATTACCAATTTTGACGGACCCATGGATGGTTGCTGGCATGATAGCTTTTATCACTGCATCGTCCCCCACCTCTGCGGGGAAAGGTTTGATTTAGAGCAACTCAAAGACGTAATTGACTGCAAGCGACAAGGCTATATGGGCGCCACCAATGTCGTGAATTACCTCACCAATCACGACCACAACCATTTGATGGCGGAACTTGGCGATCGCGACATCTTGGATGAAGCAGCATTCAAGCGAGTCAAATTAGGAGTGGTCTTGCTGATGACCGCAATTGGCATCCCCTTGATTTGGATGGGGGAAGAGTTTGGAGAGTATAAGTATAAAACCATTGAGCAAGCCAAAATCGACTGGACACTGCTCAAAAATGACCTGAATACCAACTTGAGGGAATATTACAAAGGTTTGATTAATCTTCGTAAGAGCAATCACGCCCTTTACACAGAAAACATCGACTTTTTCCATGAAGACCTTGACTCCAAAGTCTTCGCTTACACCCGCTGGAATGATGAAGGATCTCGCGTGGTAGTGGTGGTGAATTTCTCCGATCATTATCTAGCGGGATACCAGGTTCCTAATTTCCCAGCCAATGGAACTTGGCACGAGTGGACTGGTAATTATGATGTTGAATCGGGAGACAACAACATCATGATTGATTTGCCAGAATTTGAAGCAAAAGTGTTTGTTTGGCAGTAGCAGAGGAGGGAACCGGGAAGAGTGAGATTCAGTTTGCTTTCACCCAAATGAGGGGGGAAAAGGTGAAACAACGTTAACTCAATTCGGAGGATCAGCCAAGCGCCGATCCTCCTTTTCCTTAGCTACTGAATGCGAGAGGACTACCGCAGGCAGGTGCAAACCGTTATCGGTTCCCTGTTCCCCTTTTTCGAGTGATTAATCAATCCTCAAGGTTCTTGGTATTTGTACTAATAAGCCGACTGCTCTCACAACCATAAATAAACACAAAGCTAACCACAAAACATGATTATTTGCAGTCTGCCAAGCTACAATCGCGACCGGGGCAAATCCTACCAAAGCCGAAATCAAGGCAACGTTTCGTAGCGTCGCTCCTTCTGTGAGTCCCAAAAAGTATCCATCGAGAATAAAAGCAATGGAACCGAAGCCTAAAACTGGTAGCAGCCACGGTACAGAACTCCCCATCAAGCTCAAGATTTCTGCGTGATTTGTCAGGAGTCCAAACAGCGACTCTGGAAATAAGCAAAACAAGAAGGCTAAACTGAATCCTAAAATTAAACTGGTACTACTGGCAATTTTTAACAGAGTTGTTAACTGCTGACGACTTCCTTGACCCACTAAAATTCCGGCTAAACTTTCAGTTGCAAATGCAAGTCCATCAATCAAGTAAACTGCTAGCATCACCACTTGTAACAACAGAGCATTTTCAGCAAGCGTCTCAGTTCCTAGCACAGAGCTTAAATTCGTAAAGACTGCAAAGGTAGAGAGAAAAGCGAAAGTCCGTACAAAGATATTTCCATTCAGCGTTAAGGTTGCTTGCATCGCCTCCGCATTGAAGAGCTGTCCGATGAGCGGTCGCACTTCTTGCCACTGAATTTCGAGGCAGACCAAAATCATTCCTACTAGCATCGTTAGGTACTGGCCGATCGCAGTGGCAGCTCCCGCGCCTCCACTTTCCCATCCCCATCGGACAATCAATAGGTAATCGAGCAGTAGATTTGCTCCATTACCAACGACCGATAATAATAATACCTTACTACTTTGTTCTCGCCCTAAAAACCAACCGATCAGCACAAAATTCAGCAGGGTTGCAGGTGCGGCCCAAATCCGAGCATCATAATAAGCAACGCCTGAAGATTCAACTTCAGGCGTGCCACTCAATAGAGCAAACCCAAGCTGTTGTAAGGGATGCTGTAAAATCAGGATAATGACTCCCATTCCCAGCGCCAGTAATCCATTCCGCAACCCTGTCAAGAGAATGGCTTCGCGATCGCCCCGTCCTACAGCTTGGGCCGTCATCCCAGTAGTACCCATGCGTAGAAAACCTAGGGTTCGGTAAAGATAGTTGAACAAAATCGTGGAGAGGGTGACACCTGTCAGGTGGCGGAGTTCTGCGAGATGACCCAAAAAAGCTACACTGATTAAACCAGCCAGAGGCACCATCAGGTTAGAGAGAATGTTAATCGCCGCCAGTCGGAAGAAGCGGGGGATGAGGTGAGGTTGGGTAGTTGCAAGCGGTGCCTCCTCCAGGAGGTTGAGTTCGCCGAACTCCAAATTATCACTGGGAACTGGAGGTGTTGTCGAATCAACCATGATTTTAA
This sequence comes from Actinomycetota bacterium, assembly GCA_050262755.1. Classification (GTDB taxonomy): domain Bacteria; phylum Cyanobacteriota; class Cyanobacteriia; order Cyanobacteriales; family Microcoleaceae; genus JBLNEP01. The sequence goes on from JBLNEP010000227.1 coordinate 94,202, forward strand.
CTTTTGCAGCATTTGTAACACCGTTAATTTTAGCTGATCCATGAAGGTGAGAGAAAGTTGGAGAATACTATTCTTTGTGAACTATGATATTTATTTAGACCGATGCTAATTTCTGGATGTCCCATTAGTGGGGGGAAGTTAAGGAATAGCTCATCGGCAGCCATTTTACAGCAATTAGGGATAGAAAATGGAAGCTTTACTCCTGATTGGAATTATCGTTGGGTCCATCTTTACTTGGTTCCTCGCCCGACAAGTCAATGGGCGCGATCGCGTGCGGTTGGAGGGAGCGCAACAAGCCATCTCCCAACTAGAAGCGCAGTTTCATCACAAGAATTCGGAATTGCACCGAATCCAGCAGGAGCGACAGCAGCTAACGTCTCAACTTTCAGAACTGCAAAACCAATTTGAGCAGAGAATTCGAGAGCAGGAACAGCTTAATTCCCAGTTACCAGAACTGCAAAGGCAACTAGAAACTCTCTATCAAGAGCGAGAGCAATTTTTAGCAGAAGCTAAAGATTTATCGGCTAATTTAGAAACTTCCCAGCAGGAAAAATCACAGAAACTTGCTCAGGTTTCAGAACTCCAAGCTTACTTAGAAGCAGCTCAGCAGGAACAAACACAACTTCAAGCAGTTGCATCTGAATTAGCAACAAAACTAGAACAAGAGAAAACACAATTTGATAGCCAGATTTCCGAGCTACAAACTCAATTAGCAACTGCTAGTCAAGGACGCTTGCAACTTCAGTGGCAATTATCTGAGAGCCAAGCCAAACTTGAACGAGCGAATCAGGAACGCTTGCAGCTTCAATCTCAAGTAGCGGAGCTACAAACTGAATTAAACAAGACAAATCAAGAGCTATCGCTCGTCAATGCGCTTGTCTCTGAATTGCAAGCAGAATTAGAGGCCGTTCCGCAGGAGCGGCAGCAAGAGCAGCTACAAGAAGCAGAATTGAGAAAACAATTAGAGGCAGTTACTCAACAGCGAGAGCAGCTTACCGCTCAACTGTCAGAGTTACAAGTAAACTTAGAAACGCTGCAAAAGGAAAACGAGCAAAATCAACCTAAATTTTCAGAATTACAAACTCAATTAGAAGCAACGGTTAAAGAGCGAGAGTGTCTAACTTGCGAACTGTCTGATTTGCAATCTAAATTAGAGGAATATAAGCAGGAAGGCGAGCAATTACAACCCCACGTCTCAGAATTAATTGAGCAATTATATGTTGCCATTGAAGAACGAGTCCAGCTCACCTCTCAGCTCTTAGGATTGGAAGCAAATTTAGCAACGGTTCATCAAGACCGAGCAAACCTGGAACCACAGGTGTCAGAACTAATTGAGCAATTATATGCCACGATTGAAGAGCGAGTCCAGCTCAATTTACAACTGACAAATTTACAGGCAGAGTTATCTGAAACCAATCAAAAACAAGCGCAGTTGCAATCACAAATCTCTCAACTCGAATCTCAATTAGAAAAGGCGAATCAAGAACGGTTACAGCTAAAAGCACAACTGGAACAATTACAACTTCAACACCAGGAAAATCTCGAGCTAAAAAAAAATGAATCGAGCGATTCATCCGTTGCTCAGGACCTGGAACAGCAACCACCCATTACAGAGATTATCAAGAAAGATGACTTAATTGTTTCTCAGAAGGGAGAGGGAAATTATACAACCATTAGTGAAGCAATCGCCCAGGCAAAACCTGGGACTCGCATCTATGTTCATCCTGGTTTGTATCAAGAGAGTTTGATGCTCGACAAACGCTTAGAAATTATCGGGATTGGTCCCGCTAAAGAAATCATTGTTGAGAGTCAAAACTCGCATTGCATTCAGATGCAAACAGACTGGGCTTTGGTGCGTGGAATTACCTTTCAGGAGGTCGGAAAATATTACGCGGTGAAGATTGCTAGAGGTCAGTTAGTGATTGAAGACAGTCACCTAACTGCAAGCAATTATACTGTCATGGGGGTTTTCGGCACGAATGCTAATTCGGTGATTTCCCGTTGCCAAATTCATGATGGCATGTGGAATGGAGTGTTTATTTCCGATCGCGCAACAGTCACCATTGAAGACTGTTATATCACAGGAAATGGCAGTGCCGGAGTGGCGATGGGATTGGGGGGTAAATTAGTGATGCTCAGGTGTCGAGTCAATCAAAATGGAGCCGAGGGAATTGGGGTGTATAAAGGCGCGATCGCTACAGTTGAGTATTGTGATTTAAGAGACAATGGCAGCGGCGCTTGGCGAATTATTGATAATGGTCTTGTGCGTGAGAAGGGGAACAAAGTATAGAGAGGATGGGGGAAAGGGAAGAGGCAGCCTATTCAATTGACTCCGTGCTGTTGATGGGATCGTCGCTCAGACTGCTGAATTTCGCTGAAAAAGAGCAAAAATCCAGTCAACTAACCATTCCCCCTCCCCGCAATTTCTACCTTTGATTCCAGGTCTTTGCTGCATCAGCAACCGCCTGATCCACCGACTTTTCACCCAGCATCGCTGCCTGCAAATTGTCATAAATCACCTTTTGCAGTTGCTTAATATCCTTCATCGGTGGGATTAAAATCTCTGCTTCCTTCATTTGCGAAGCACTCACAACACGCGCGCGATCGGCCGGTGGCGCATCTGTAGGAATTGTCTTAAAATAATCATCCTGCAAGGCTGTCACCGTAGAGGGTAAAACATTAGCTGCCTTCGCAAAGGCTAACTGGTTTTGATCGTTTGTCACATACAGAGCAAACTTCACAGCCCGATCGGGTTGCTTCGCATCGCGGGGAATGACTAAATTCATCACCGCCACCGTTTTCTTACCAGTTCCCCCAGTAATTTGCGGGGCCGATGCTGAGACTTGAGCGATCGCAGGAGCATTTTGAGCGATCGCTTTCAGGAACTGAGGTCCTGACCCTAAGACCGCCGTTTCTCCTGCTTGATAAAGTTCGATCGCGCGTCGATGTCCTTGCGTCAACACTTCCTGCGGTAACAGCTTATTCTGGTACAAATCTACCCAATACTGAAACACCGCTTTACCTTGGGGAGTATTAAAAATTGCCTTCCCCTGGTCATCTACCAGTGGCACTCCCATCTGCACAAAAGACTGTAACACCTCAGCAGAATCTTCTGGGACAAACGTAGCAAAAAAAGCATATTTGCCAGTTTTTTCCTTAATTTGCTTTGCGACTTGTGCTAACTCTTGATAAGTTGCCGGTGGCTTACTCAACCCAGCCTTCTTAAACAACTCAGTATTGTAAATTGTCACCTGCGTCGTTAAGTACCAAGGAATACCAAAACTCTTACCATTTAAGGTACTGGCTTTCCAGATATTCGGCAGATATTGCGACCGCACCGCAGCCGGTACTTTCGCATCCAACTCCATCCAAGCATTACGACCCGCCAATAGCGAAGCAAAATCCGGGTTAAGATTTACCACATCCGGAGCCGTTTTTGCCGAAACAGCCGCTAAAATTTTACTTTCCATTGCCGACCAAGGCACATCCACCCAGCGCACCTTCACCCCTGGGTTCTCAGTTTCAAAACCAGCGATCAGCTTGTTGAAATAATCTGTAAACTGTGGCTGTAGCTGCATCGTCCAGAACTCCACCTCCTGGCGGCCCAACTCGGCCTGCTTGGGAGCTGGGTGGCTGCAACTGACCACCACAGTCAGCAGCAGACCCAACAGAGTAAACACGCTAAAGCGCTTCCAGGTCTTAAGTTTCATTTTGTTGACTTTTTTACCAGCATGGCTATTCTCAGCTAAATTGGATAGCATAAATTCGGAGCAGCGAGCGCAGGGCAAAAAGCATCGGATACAGCACATCAAGCTTTGGCTGCTGAGCTGATCGCTGCGAGCGACGGCGATCTGGCGTTAAACCTGCTAACTCCGAACGGTTGACTCTCCTTACTAATTATCAGTTACCAAAACTACCAGATTTACCCTCTACCAATTCTCCATTGCCAACGGACATGGTTAGCTTTTTAAAAGGTTTGTTTTCCAGACATACGCCAGGGATAGGGATCGAACTGACCGCCGATCGCATTAATGTTGTCGAGATCCAAAAAAAAGGGACCTCCTTAAAATTGGCAACCCTCGCAACTACAGAAGTACCGGAAGATGTCGTTCAAGAAGGTCAGATCGTCGATCCGCCAACAATGGCAGAATTGATCCGCTCAGTCCTCGCCGATCACAAAATTAAAGCCAAGCGAGTCGCCACCGCTATCCCCGGCCGGGAAGCCGTAATCCGGTTAATCCCCGTCCCCGTCGAACTCAATGACCAAGAACTGCGGGAATACATGAACGCCGAGTCAGGTCTTTACCTCCCCTTTCCCAGAGAAGACGCCGACGTAGACTATCAGAAACTAACCCCCTTCGTCGATGAAGACGGCAGCGAAAAAGTACAAGTAGTCATGGTGGCAACCCGTCAAGAAGTCACCAACACCTATCTCAACACCTTCGCAGAAGCTGGATTGAGCCTAGATATTTTAGAAGTTAGCAGCTTCGCCCTGATCCGCACTCTCCGCCAGCAATTACAACAATTTTCCGCCCAAGAAGCCGCCGTCCTCGCCGATATCGAATTCGACAGCACAGAACTGGCGATCATCGTAGATGGCATCCCTCAATTTAACCGCACCATCCCCATCGGCACCTATCAAATTCAAACCGCCCTCAACGAAGCCATGAACTTGCCACCCACCAGAGACACCAGCGAAGTGTTAGGGATGACGTTGCCAGTCACCGATACGATGGGAGCGTCATCGGGCGATGCAAACCCTCAAACCAGTGCCATGATGAAAGTATTGGGCGAGCTCACAGACGAACTGCGTCGTTCGATTGACTTCTACCTCAATCAGAGCGAAGAACTAGAAGTGGCGCAATTGATGCTAGCAGGCCCAGGAGCGGCAATCGGAAAACTGGATGAATTTTTTATGCAAAGGTTAAGTTTGCCAGCAAGTCAAGTAGATCCAGTGGAAAGTCTTTCTCTGGAAATGGAACAAGAAATTCCCCCCGAACAGCGATCGGGTTTAGGAATTGCGCTGGGTTTGGGATTAAGGGAGGTTTAAAGCCATGTACAGCATTGATATTAATTTTCTCAATGACCGTCCTGACCTCGCTAAGGCATTGCCCAAGCCTAAGCAAGAGCGCGGGCCACAAGTCGAAGTCAATCCCACCCCGATTTTGATTGGAGCCGGAATTGCCATCGCCGTCAATGCCGCCGTCGGGGCTGGTTGGTTTTTACTAAGTCAGCAAAAAAACGAATTGCAGACGAAACTCAGCGATCTCAATACCAAGCTGCAAAACCAAAGTGCAAGGGTGCAGCAAATTAAAGCCATCAACGACCGGACCACTAAAATTACCAACGAGACCAGTGCTTTAGCCAGCGTCTTCTATCAAATGAAGCCTTGGTCAGCCCTCTTACAGGAACTGAGCGAACGCATTCCCGCCGGCGTCCAAATTACCAATATCGCCCAGACAGAACCCAGCCCTTCACCAGTCAGCCTCGCTCCCTCGCCGGGTGCGTCCCCCACAGCGAGCGCCTCTCCCAGTCCAGGTCAGTCTCCCACAGCGAGCGCCTCTCCGTCCGCCAGTCCCACCCCAACCGCGACTCCTTCAGCCGCCCAACCAGCCCCCACCTCCAAGGTGGAAATTTCCGGACAGGCTAGCACCTTCGCTCAGGTTAACGACTTTCTGGTACTCCTACGTCGCTCTCCCTTCTTTAAGAGCGATGACACCCGATTGGTTGCAGCCACCCTAAAAGATAACTCCACCCAATTGCAATTACGGGGGCTTTCCAACTCAGGAAGCGCAGTGGATCTGCCCAAACTGCGACCCGTGGTGGAATACAAAATCGAAACCAACCTCAGCGACGCCTCCGCCTCAGATTTGCTTCCTCAGTTAAAGCAAAATGGCTCCCAAGGACTAACGGTGCGAATCGACACACTTCAAGAGCAAGGAGTGCTTGAACAACCAAAAGAGGTGAAAAAACCATGACAGTAACCAATGAGTATGGCCCCATCGGGGATGCAGGACAAGAAGAGACAGGGGCATCAGGAGGCTTATTTGGTCTTCAGCTTACACCCCCCATTATTGGAGCTGGGCTCGCCGTCCTTGGCATCGGACTCGCCGCCTATGTAGGTACGCAACTGGTCATGCCAATTTCTGAAGAAAATGCCAAGCTCAGCACAGAAATTGACGCCAAGCAAAGCGAAGTTCAAAAGCAAACAGCCGAACTGAACCGAGAAGCTGAAGCCAATGCAAAATTAGCAGACGCTCAACGCCGGCGATCGTTTGTCACCAGTATGTTTGCCAGCGAGAAAAGCTTAGAAACCTTGCTGTTTGATGTCAACCAACTCGTTGACAAAATCAATGCAGGCATCCCCACAGACGAGCAAAAAGCTAAACTCACAAAGTTTGAACCAGTCATCTTGCAACAAGGCTCCGCTGCCCCCAAACCAGGAGTTCCCGTCATCGACGCCGACATCGTTAATGACACCTCCTTAGGGTCAGCACTAGCCGGTCAACTTCGACGTAAAGTCTTTAAAGTTGAGTTTGAAGGAAACTACGGACAGACGCGAACATTTCTGCAAAATTTGGAGCGGATGCAATCATTGTTGGTCGTGAGAAACTTAAAAACTCAGTTAGTGGAACAAGCTCCTAAACTTGAGATTGAATTCCGGCAAGGCAAAATAGTTCCTGTAGCTGCGGTACAGCCTAAACTCAAAACATCCTTTGACTTACACGCATTGCTGCCGTTAAAGCAAGAGGAAAAACCGGCCGTCGCCGCTACTCCTAGCCCAACAAAATAGTAGTATTTTGTCATTGCAGTTCAGTCATTCACTTCCTGAGTCAAAAAGCAGTTGCTTCACAGACAAAGGACAAACGGCTCAAACGTAAAGGCAAAGTCTAATCGAGGAGAGAACGTGAAACATCATCTCAGATTCGGTGGAGGACTCTTGACAGGCGCGGCAGTGGTTCTCGTAGCACAAGCGCCTGTCCGCGCCATTCCCACCCAAGTCACAGGCATACAGGTTAATTCAGCCAATGGCGGGCTCAATATCGTCCTGGCAACCGAAAAAGGCGATCGCCCCCAAGTGCTGACGATCAGCAGCGGCAACACTTTCCAAGCCACGATCCTCAATACACAACTCCGCTTACCCCAAGGCAATACCTTCCGGCAAGAAAATCCAGGCCCCGGCATTTCCGCTGTAGAAATCGTTCCGCTTGATGCCAATAGCATCCGCATCGCTGTCACAGGAAACGGTAAAGCCCCCATCGGACAAGTCATCCAAGGATCGGGACAAGGCATCGTCCTCAACATTGCTCAAGGACAAGGAAGCGCGACCGGTAATGCCGCTAGCACCTCACCACCCCCCCCTCCACCAACCACCACTGCCCCACCCCCATCAACTTTGCCGACCCTCGGCTCCCAGGGAGCAACTCCAACCCGAGCGAATTCTCAGACTTCCGGCGTCCTCGTACCCAATCCAGAAGTCACCATTACCCAATCAAACCAGCCACCGCTCCCCTCAGACATTCAATCTCCTCTGAACCAGGCTGCCCCATTCCAACAGCGAGCCATTGCCCCACCCCTTGGTGATATCGCTGTCTCAAATGTCGATCCTTCTCCCTCAGCAATTAATCTGGGTACCAGCGAACGTATCCCGCGCTTGGTGCTGCGAGATGCTCCCGTTCGAGATGTTTTAGCACTCTTAGCCCGCGCCGCAGGCCTCAACATTGCCTTTACCTTTGGCGCTTCCACACCAGCAGCGGGTCAACCCGGACAAGCTGCTCAGCCTGGTCAGACTGGAACCACCCCGGCGGCTGGCGCAGAAGGACCCAAAATTTCCTTAGATATAGAAAATGAATCCGTTCAAGACGTTTTCAACTATGTCTTGCGCTTGAGCGGACTGCAAGCAAACCGACTCGGACGCACCATTTTTGTGGGCAATACTCTACCGGTTGACTCCCGCAATATTGTCGTGCGAACTTTACGACTCAATCAAGTACCGGTTGCCACCGCAGAAGGTTTCCTCGCAGCTCAAGGTGCAGAGGTCCAGCGAGTGGTACAAACGATTACGCGAGAACGAGGAAACGCACAGACCGGTGAACCGGCTAGAGAGATCGTATCGCCCCCAACCTTAACCGCGCTCACGGCTACCCAGGCTCCCGGACAAACAGGGCCGCTCCTTCTGCGAGGGATGTCAGTTGTGAGTGACTCGCGACTCAACTCGATTACTCTGTTGGGCGAACCCCGCAAAGTTGAGATCGCCATCGCCTTCTTAACTCAGCTTGATTTACGCCGTCGCCAAGTTGCCGTCAACGTCAAAGTTGTGGATGTCAACTTATTGGGGCAAAATAACACGAGTTCTAGCTTTTCATTTGGAATTAATAATAGTTTCTTTGTCAATGACAACGGAGCTGCGGTCTTAAATTTTGGCGGGATCAATCCTCCTTCAGCAGTAAGTACCACCACTGGAGTCTTGGCGAGACCCGTAGTACCAAACCCCCTGACGACCTTGGGTGGCGCTACCACCACGCCTTTCTACGATTCTAATAATTTAGTGAACGTGCCTCTCACCGCTCCCGGCGGTGGATTATTCCTCAACCCAGTGGCTCCTGTTACAACTAACCCCACGCAAATTGGGATTACAGATTACACGAGCTTTACGAGAAGCTTAACGACGGGAGCGCTCACTGCGGTTGGGGATGCAACTTTTGGGCTCTATCCTCTATTTCAATATCCCAGAAGGTTCCTCTCTCAGTTGCAAGCCAATATTACTAACGGGAATGCCAAGATCCTGACGGACCCGACTCTGGTAGTCCAAGAAGGACAGGAAGCCAGGGTGAATCTCACTCAAGAAGTCGTTACCAACATCACCACTCAGACAACTTCTACCGCAGGGGGTCTGGGTCAGCAAACCCAAACTGCACAAAAGGATAATGCTGGTTTAATTCTGGGAGTTGCAGTGGATCGCATTGACGATAACGGTTTTGTTTCGATGCGCCTCAACCCTAGAGTCAGAGCGATTGGAGGCACTCAAGTCTTATCGGGTGTCACGATCTCCCTGCTGCAAGAGCGCTCCTTGGACTCTGGACTGGTGCGTCTCCGGGATGGTCAAACTTTGATTGTTTCAGGCATCATTCAGGATAATGAAAGGGTTGATATCAGCAAAATCCCGATTCTCGGTGATTTGCCGATCATTGGTTCACTCTTCAGAAGAACAACTAAGATCAATCAGCGAGCGGAAGTGATTGTGTTGGTGACCCCCCAGGTCATGGACGACAGCGATCGCTCGCCGTTTGGCTACCAATACAACCCGAGTCCCGATGTGCGCCAAATGTTACAGCGGGGCTTGCCCATTCAACCTCGACAATAGAATGTCAGGGAGTTAAAAGGTCAGTCTCAAAAATCACTCAACTTTTGACAGTCCCTCTGCCTTTTTCATCCCCCACTTTCCTAGACCCAGAAGGGGACAGGGTTGTCATCATTCCTTCTTTTCTACCCATCGAGGCGTTCTATTATATCTCCTCGGTGGGATTTTTGTACCAAAAGGTTAACCTCAACATCAAAATTGTCGAAATCCATATAAATTAAAGGTTTCACCCGATCCATATCGGGCTGACAGACTTTAGAATAATGCAGTGAAAACTAGAGTCTGCGGGGTTTTCAGCGATCACGATCTGAGTTTTTTGTCCTAGTCAATTCTCCTTAGGGAATTGGAGGCCGATAAAAAGGCTCGATCGGGAAGGGCGAGCGGGAAAACCCATAACCCGCAACCCGCTCTCCCCTTTCCAAGGGAGAAAGCCAATTCCAGCTTCCTCCCAGAACTTGAACGCTGTTTAACCTGTTGTGCACACCTGAAGGAGTATCCAGATGAACAAAGGTGAATTGGTTGATGTCGTGGCGGAAAAAGCAAGCGTGACCAAGAAACAGGCGGACGCTGTATTGAGCGCCGCTCTGGAAGCAATCATGGAAGCAGTTTCCGATGGCGATAAAGTAACGCTTGTGGGTTTTGGCTCCTTTGAGTCACGGGAACGCAAAGCCCGCGAAGGTCGCAACCCCAAAACAGGCGACAAGATGGAAATCCCAGCAACGAAAGTTCCTGCCTTCTCCGCAGGTAAGTTGTTCAAGGATAAAGTCGCACCGCCTAAATAAGTACCAAACTCAGCGGAACTGAGCCTTGACTCGACCGATACATGGGGGAAATTTAGCTTGGGCAGCGTCACTGGTAGGCTGCCCTCCCTCTGCTATTCTTGATTTTTCTGCCAGTATCAACCCTTTGGGGCCTCCTGAGTCAGCGATCCAGGGAATCCAATCACACCTGAGCAGCTTGGGAGCCTACCCAGACCCTGATTACCACGAGTTGAGGGTGGCTCTGAGTCAGGCATTACAGCTTGATGCTGATTGGATTTTGCCCGGGAATGGCTCCGCAGAGTTATTGACCTGGGCCGCGCTGGACTTGTCAACACTGGCGGGCTCTTATTTAGTAACGCCCGCCTTTGGCGACTATCGGCGGGCCTTAACTACTTTCGGGGTAAGGGTGCTGGAATGCCCTTTAGAAGTGGTTGCAGGTGGCAAGGCAACGATGAATTCCTTGCCCTTGCCCAGCCTTCTGCCTGCCGATCGGGGTTTATTACTGAATAATCCCCATAACCCCACAGGGTTGCTGTTTAGCCGAGAAGCGATCGCGCCTTATTTAACACAATGTGCCTTGGTCGTGGTAGATGAAGCATTTATGGACTTCCTACTACCGGCTCAGCAGGAAAGCTTGATCGGTTGGGTTCCAGACTTCCCTAACTTAGTGATCTTGCGATCGTTGACTAAGTTCTACTCGCTACCAGGCCTGCGACTAGGTTGCGCGATCGCTCACCCCGACCGCCTCCGTCGCTGGCAACAGTGGCGCGATCCCTGGCCGGTCAATACCTTAGCGGCAGCGGCGGCTGTAGCAGTTCTGGGAGATACAGCCTTCCAGCAACAAACCTGGACCTGGCTCGCCCTCGCTCGCTCTCAATTATTCGAGGGGTTGGCAAAATTGCCGGGGTTGCAGCCCTGCCCTGGGACCGCTAACTTTTTATTAGTACGCAGCGAGCTTTCCGTTTCCTGGGTACAAAGAACCTTGTTAGAGCGACATCAGATTTTTATTCGAGACTGCCTCAGCTTTCCGGAATTAGGCGATCGCTACTTCCGCATCGCCGTCCGCACCCAGGCAGAAAATCAGCGCCTCTTGGCAGGGCTTGCAGAGGTTCTGAGCTTGCGGTAAAAGGTGGTTGGTGAATTTGAGTCGTTACATAACAGGGACGATCCGACAAGGCATTCGCAGATACCAATCATCTCCCTCACTCTTGATTCGTGAATCTGCATTCTGAGTTAAGCGCGCCTGAATTCCCCCTCTTCTGTTCCCTTTTCCCCTCTTCTCTATGTTTGACTACGATCTGGTGATCATTGGTGGCACCCCTGCTGGACGAGCTGCTGCCCTGAGTGCAACCTATCTCCAAGCTCGCGTTGCTTTGGTAGAACCTGCAAATGATGCCCAAGATTCGCCCCTGTCGGGGGTGCGATCGCCAGAGGGGGGACAGAGCTACAGTCAAACTTTGGCAGAACTGGGGCGAATGGTCCACCAACAGCATTTGCTAACGGAGTCTGGCTTATTCGGGAGCCAGAACCCAACAGCGCCTGCTTTATTAGAGGAGGCGGTCGGGTGGGCTAATAGCGTCGCCTCTAATTTGGAAGACATTCATTCTCGGGCATTGCTGGCATCGGTGGGAGTGGATTTAATTGTTGGGGCGGGCGAGTTTACGGTTAAACCGAGCCTTGCTTTTCAAGTGAATGGGCGAGAGTTGCGATCGCGCACTTACCTGCTAGCGACTCCGTCGCGGCCCTTCATTCCTGATATTCAAGGACTATCCTCCACCGGCTACCTCACGGTTTCCACCGTGAGGCGGCTGGCGAAATTGGAAAAGTTACCAGCTCGGTTGGTGGTGATCGGGGCAGATCCGGGGGGGGTGGAATTAGCTCAGGGGTTGGCGAGATTAGGGGTGCAGGTGACGGTAGTGGTGAAGAGTACCCAGATTCTAGCGAAGGAAGATCCAGAGGCAGCGCAACTGGTACAAGTCGCCATGGAAGCGGAAGGCATTCGCATCTTAACTCAAACAGAGGTGACGCAAGCTCGGAAAATTGAGGATAAAACGTGGATTCAAGCGGGGAATGAGGCGATCGAAGCGGATCAAATTTTATTAGCTGCGGGTCAAGGACCGAATTTTGCTTCCTTAAATCTGGAAGTAGCCGGAGTTAAATTGAATCAGCAGCAGTTAATTTTAAATAAAAAATTGCAAACCACAAATCCTCGGATTTATGCTTGTGGTGATGGGGGGGGCGGTTATCCCTTTGTCAATCTCGCTCACTATGAAGCAAAAATTGCCCTCAAAAATGCTTTATTTTTGCCAATTTTTAACGTCAATTATCGAGGGATTCCTTGGGCAATTTTTTCTGACCCACAACTGGCACGAGTGGGTTTAACGGAGGTGCAAGCGAGGCGAAATTATGGAGAAAATATTGTGATTAGTCGTGAATATTTTAAGCAGGTTGATAAGGCCCAGATGCAGGGTGAAATCACCGGTTTTTGTAAGTTAATCGGGCGTCGCAATGGAGAGATTTTGGGAGCAACGTTGGTCGGTCCCCAGGCAGCCGAGTTAATTCATCCCATCGCTTTGGCAATGCGTCAAGGGTTAAAAATCCAAGCGATTGCAGAACTTCCTCATATTTGGCCGAGTCTTTCTGAGATGAATCAGTTGACAGCAGCAACGTGGCAATTAAAGCATTTTCGTAGCAATCTATTTTTGCATAACTGTTTAGAAAATCTCTTTCATTGGCGACGATATTGGTCGATTTAACGTTACAGGAAATAGGGGAAACAATGATGAACTCAATTTTAGACCTAAGTTTTGCTGTAATCTTCCCTTTCCTTAGCAATTCCCCGACTCCAGATTTCACCTGCTTTAACGAATAAAAGCACCAACTGAGAGTTATACAACAATGATAACCTGGATTGAGGCGCAACTCCTACTCAATCCCCCAAAAATATTTAATTCCTTCCAGCATTCCCCAAGCATGAGAAGCACGAGCTAAATAATGATTGTTTTTGCCAGATTCGCGATACCATTTTAAAAGTTCTGGTTGAGCATTCCCCACAATCACCCCACAGGCATCTTGTTCAAATAAACTAATATCATTGCCAGAATCGCCGCAGACAACCGCAGCCTCAGATTGAATGTTTAAACGTTTTTGTAGATAAGTAACCGCCTTGCCTTTATTCCCTCTTTTCGGTAAAATATCTAAGTCGCGATCGCTGCTATAAATAATTTGAGCAAAAAAGCCTGCTTTAGCTATTTCTTTTTCAAGTTTTGAAATAACTTCTGCTGCCAATTCTGGCTGCAAAAAATAACTAATTTTCCAAGGGTTTTGTTCGCCGTCTGATTGGGGTTTTAGCGCCGAAAACTCTTCAGCTAAAGCAGCGATCGCGCTTCGATTCCAATTCGCTGACATCAATTCAGCCCAAGTGCTATCTAAACAATGACCTTGATAAACTTCGCTCCCAACTCCGGCAATTAAATAGTCTGGCTCTAAAAGCTGTTTTTCCTTCATTAAATTGCGAGTAGAAGCATAGGAACGACCCGTTGCATATACAAAACAAAAGCGGTCTCGCTCTGCTTCTAATCGTTGGTTGAGTACCTGAGTAGCGACATCATCGCCCACGAGGGTATGATCTAAATCAGTGACTAACAAATATTGTTTCATAAGTCGTAATGGGGAAGGAATTAGCTATTTAATAGGAATCTCAATGATAAACTCTGTACCTTGACCGACCTCCGACCAACATTGTAACTGACCCCCATGCTTATTAACGACAATTTGATAAGAAATCGATAAACCTAAACCTGTTCCTTTTCCCAAAGGTTTTGTGGTAAAAAATGGGTCAAACAACCGCGCCCGAATGTCTTCGGCAATGCCAGGACCATTATCTTTAATACAAATGCGAACCCACTGCGGAGGGTGAGTGGAGGGTTTGGTGCTAGAATTGCGAGTTATAACCTCAGTCCGGATTTCAAGAGTGGGAACTGATAATTGACTCACTTTTTTCCCAGGACCTGCTGTTTCTATCACTTCCTCTAGTGCATCGATCGCATTCACCAAAATATTCATAAATACTTGATTAAGCTGACCTGGATAGCAGAGAATGAGTGGCAATTGACCATATTCTTTAATCACTTGAATGGCGGGTCTGCCTGCTTTTGACTTCAGTCGGTTATTTAAAATTAGCAGCGTCGTGTCTAAACCTTCGTGAAGGTTCGATCGCTTCATTTGTGCCTCGTCCACCCGCGAAAAATTCCGTAAGCTGCGGACAATCTCCACAATGCGATCGCACCCCTTCTGGAGCGAATCCAATAATTTCGGCAAATCATCCACCAAAAATTCTAACTCGATCGCCTCGACTCGCTCCTGGATCGCCAGGTTTGGCTCCGGGTAGTGGGTTTGGTAGAGTTTCACCAACTCCAACAAATCCAAGAGATAGTGATGAATTGGGTCGAGGTTAGCATGGACAAAATTCACCGGATTATTAATTTCATGGGCAATGCCAGCTAACATCTGCCCTAAGGAAGACATTTTTTCGGTCTGGATGAGCTGAATTTGCGCCTGTTGCAACTCATGTAAAGCAGTTTCTAACTCCTGGGACTTTTGTCGCTCCGAAGCGGCGACGGCGGCTCGTTCTTCCTCCACTCCGATCGCAGCTCCAATGATACCGATCAACTTACAGTCCGCTTCCTTCGGGACGACCGACGAGCTGTACAGGACCGACAAGCAACCGATATAACGGTCTCCTTGCCGGATCGCTTGACTCAGATAAGTTGGCAATGTTGCAGAACTGACACTGGCGGTGTGAGCCTGACTCAGAGGCTGCAACTCACACAGGACCACCGCTTCAGCCACACCTTGCCGAATCACGTCATGACAGATCTGAGCGTCTGGCTGCTGGGTGGGTAGAGAGAGAGACGGTAGTTGCCATTGACTGAGCGGTCGCAGCCTTTCCCCCTCTAAATGGTGGTAGCAAGCAGAGACACCCCCTAATAGTTCTCCCGCCAAAGTCGTGAGGCGATGAATGTTCTCGACCGCATTCGGGCCAAATTGCAAAAAGCAGTCATTGATGCGCTCTAGGCGATAGTCAGACTGCTTGCGAGCAGTGATGTCACGGGAGTTAATGACGATGCCACCAACGGCTGGGTCATTCAGTAAGTTGGTTCCCGCTGCTTCTAGGAAGCACCAAGAGCCATCGGCATGGCGGAAGCGAAACTCAATCGTGGCAGAAGCTTCTGGCCGATCGGTGAGGAACGGTAAGCCGGAGATCGCTTTAGAAACATCTTCTGGGTGAATGAAATCAAATAACGATTTGCCCACCAATGCTTCTGGGCAGTAACCTAAAATCTTCTGGATAGAAGGGCTCTGGTAGCGGATGGTGGCATCGCACTTCAAAATGGTCAGGAGATCGGAGGAGTTCTGAATGAGCGATCGCCACTTGGCTTCGTTTTGAGTCAAAGCAAGTTGTGCTTGTTTGCGCTCCGTAATATCCTCAACCATTTCCAACAGAAACTGTGCTTCCCCTTGGCTGGTTCGGATCAAAGAAGCACTGCTGCGTCCCCATCGAACTCGACCATTTTTGCAGAGGTAGCGCTTCTCGATCTGGTAAGACTCGCGATCGCCACTGACAAGCTGATCCTTGAACTCAACTTCCACCGCCACATCCTCAGCATGAGCCAACTCACTGACCGCCATTCCCCGCAGTTCTGTGTCGGCATAGCCAACCATCTCCTGAAGCGCTGGGTTGGTAGCGATCATCCGTCCCGAAAGATTGACCAAAGCCATACCGATCGCGGCTCGCTCAAAGATCGTGCGGAAGCGTTGCTCGCTCTCGATCAACGCCTCCTCAACCTGCATCTGCTGAGTAATATCTCGCCCCACCACCACCAACCCTTTGCGAGATCGATCGGGGTTGAACAGAGGCACTTTCCGCATCTCGAATAAGTTGGTTCCCTGGGTGGGTAGTGGCACCTGGAAAATCTGCTGACTCATGGCGCCAGTTTCCCAGGTACTTTTGTCGGTTTCTACAGAATTCAGTAGCAGCGATCGAACTCGTTCACCCACACATTGCATCAGTTCTACATCAGTCTTGCCCTTGTAGTTCGTACCGCTTAGACCTAAAAGTTTGAGGGCATAGTCATTCGCTACCAACCAGCGACCTTCGCCATCTTTGAGAGTAATAGCATCTGGCACAGCGTCAATCAAGGTTTGAAGCCAGTATTCTTGATTTCGTAGCGCGTCCTCAGCTTGTTTCCGGTGGGTGATATCA
This sequence comes from Actinomycetota bacterium, assembly GCA_050262755.1. Taxonomy (GTDB): domain Bacteria; phylum Cyanobacteriota; class Cyanobacteriia; order Cyanobacteriales; family Microcoleaceae; genus JBLNEP01. The sequence continues at coordinate 110,589 of JBLNEP010000227.1, forward strand.
GCTTGCACACCAATAAAATGAGTTAAGTGACCAAGAGTATCACGGACTGGAGAAATTATCAGTTCGTTCCAAAAACAAGACCCATCTTTGCGGTAATTTTTCAGCACGATCTGACAGTTTCGCTCTTCCTCGATCGCTGAGCGAATTTCTTGAAGCGCGGCTGGATCGGTGTCGGGGCCTTGTAAAAAACGACAGTTGCGCCCGATAATTTCAGAACGGGTATAGCCACTGATGCGCTCAAAAGCTGGATTGCAATAGATCAGCGGTCGGTCTGGTTCGTTGGCGTCAGCAATGACGATGCCAGTGTCAATGGCAGCAAGGGCGCGGTCGTACAGCCGGAATATTTCCTCAATTAAGTTCGGCACCTGCTTCTGGGAACGAGAGCGTTGCCCAATTTGAGAAGGAAGGTTAGTTTTGGGGTTCATAAACTTCAATTAACAAAAAAAATTTCATTGATCTTCCCTCCTGTCAGTAGAGTCTAAAGGGGATTGAATCAACAGTGTCACCCCAACCCTAACGGCTGTGGAAAATTTAAAGGATGTACTAAAAGATTCTAGCGTATCCAATTTCATGACCTCTATTTAGAGCTTGTTGAAAAAAGCTAAAACCTGCATTCATCAAGAGTCCGTCAGGCCTGAAAAGTCCTGTCAAGCGCTCCCAAATTGGGTGCTAGACCTCAAAACGTTTGCACTTTTCCCCCTTTCGTCCTTTTCGCCCTTTTCCCCCTTTCCCCCCTTTCCCGCTTCTTGAGCAAGCCCTATTTAGTCATCATTTCTCAACCCTGATTGGAGACAAAAGGTAATTTTAGGCTAGCTCTACAAAAGGCTACTCTATCTTTAGGAGGAATCTCGGATGGATGTCTCTTGTCTGCCACAATTGTGACTAGATTTGAGCTTCTGACTGGGGCATCCTTACGGTTAACTGCCAATGACGAAAGCCGACTATCGCCCCCGTTCAATGTAAATTGACGCCTCTCTATCTTCAGGATCGAGAATCAATTATACTTAGATAAATCATCACCGATTGACTGAGATGAAGGCTTTAAACTCAAGCCTCACCCCTGAATGAGCCGTTATTTGCACAAGGTCTACTGCTACTATGTATAACTTTCTGCCCGTTGCTTACTTACAAAACCAATTTCTTCCCTTTGCTGAAGCAAAAGTTTCCATCGCGACCCACGCCTTGCATTACGGAACCGGAGCTTTTGGCGGTTTGCGAGGGATTCCTGACCCAGCCAACCCGCAGCAAATCTTGCTATTTAGATTAGACCGTCACTGCCAACGTTTAAGTGATAGTGCTAAATTTTTGCACTATGATTTGCCAGCTAACAAAATTTATGAGATTTTAATTGATTTTGTAAAAAAGAATAAACCCACGACATCTTTTTACATTCGACCTTGTGTTTACACATCAGATTTAGGCATTCAGCCACGACTCCATAAAATTGAAAAAGATTTTTTTGTGTATGGATTAGAGTTGGCTGATTATTTATCGCCGGAAGGAGTCAGTTGTCGCATTAGTTCTTGGTATCGCCAAGAAGACCGGAGCTTACCACTGAGGGGTAAAATTACCGGGGCTTACATTACTTCTTCCCTCGCGAAAACGGAAGCAGTGGAATCTGGTTTTGATGAAGCTATTTTAATGAATGCTCAGGGGAAAGTGTGCGAAGCTTCGGGAATGAATATCTTTTTAGTGAGAAATGGCCAGTTGATTACTCCAGGCTACGATCAAGACATCCTCGAAGGGATTACCAGAGATAGTATTCTAACGATTGCCCGGAATTTGGGAATTCCCACGGTAGAAAGAGCTGTGGATAAAACAGAATTATTAATTGCCGATGAAGTCTTTCTGAGTGGAACGGCTGCAAAAATTACACCGGTCAAGCGGATTGAAAGCTATCAGTTGCCTGCAAAACGACCGATCGCAGAACAACTCCGCGAGAAACTCTCTGCAATTACAGAAAATCGCGATCCGGAGTACCGAGACTGGGTGGTTACCATTCCCTTGGAATGAGCAGTGCGATTTCTTGCTCATGGACCCAACCCGCCTCACTCTCCCGGTTTCCCTGAGCCATGACAGGGGCGGTGCTAGATGCCCGCCCACCCCTCAATCGACCGATCGTCATCGGTTTTTTCAGAATCTTGAGCAATCTGTGTAATTTTTTACACTCATCCTTCCCGAATCTGGATTCTCCTGTTCCTTGTTCCCCGTTCCCCATTGTCCCTTCAGCATTTCCGAAAGAGGAGTCGTCAGAACCTAAAGGGTACGGATGTGACCCTCAATATTGGGTGTTAAAATTGACAAAAGGGGTGCTTTTGAAAAATTCAAGAATTTACTAATGAAACGTGATGAATTGCTCAGACTAAGCATTTTCAGGCTTGTTGTAGAGGTTCCCCATGTTAGCAAATCTCCAAGGAATCACCACTGGAGGACTGGTACTGAGACGAGGATGGCTAAGCATCCAGCACAATAACCACGGCAGACTGTTATGCCTGTTCTTGATTGGGTGGTTAAGCCTAGAGGTAACTTACTGCTGTAACAGCACTCAGGCACAGGCGATCGCTCCCGCCAATGATGGTACTGGTACCGTTGTCACTCCCGTCGCGCTCCCACAGAGCAGTGTGCCACAGTCCCGCAACGCCTCCCCAATTCGCTTTGATATCAACGGTGGCCAGCTTTCAAGCGATCGCGCTAACCTGTTCCACAGTTTCCAGCAATTTAATCTGAGGGAGGGACAAATTGCAAATTTTATTTCTAACCCAGAAATTCGGAATATTTTAGCGAGAGTTGTGGGAGGTAATGCTTCTTTAATTAACGGCTTAATTACCGTTACTGGCGGGAACTCTAATTTATTTTTAATGAATCCCGCTGGCATTATTTTTGGGCAAAACGCGAGCTTAAATGTCCCCAGAGATTTTACAGCTACCACCGCTAATCGGATCAATTTTAATGGAAATTGGTTTAATAGCAATGCCCCTAATAATTATTACTCACTGCTCGGAGAACCTTCAGCCTTTTATTTTGCTCCTCGCCTTAACCAAAGTTCTACAGAAGCAATCATCAACGCTGGCAACTTAGTTGTAAAGCCAGGTCAAAATTTAACCCTATTAGGAAGGCGAATTATTAACCAGGGACAATTAGAAGCAGCAGGGGGTAGGGTTCAGATTGCCGAAGTACCCGGAGAAAAGATAGTCCGCATTAGCCAATCGGGACACCTACTAAATTTAGAAATCCAGACATCAGGAGAGTCGAATGTATCGGCTGATAATTTACCTCAAATGCTAACAGGGAGTAGTCTAGAAAATGCTACAGGAAGTCAAGTAAACGCCAACGGTCAGATCAGGCTCTTTAGCCAAGAAAATATATCCAAGATTACGACGAATCAAGGGATTAACGCTGCTAACTTGCAGTCTGTATTTTCTACAGTTTCTCTTCTTCAATTAGAAGCAGGAAAAGGACTAAATAACGCTTCTTTAAACTTGCCTAATTCCAATATTTTGGGGTCTTTATCAGCTCCAGCGCTGCCTGCAATTGCCTTGGCTAGTTCGATTGGCGCAAATAGCGGCAAAGGAGAAATGCCAGTCGCATCACCCCCCAATTTTTTAGCAGTGGTAGGGGACGTTCGTGGTTTAGAGATGGGTCCTAACTTGCCTTCCTTGATGGTCAAGCTGGATGCGAAAATGCAGCCCAGTAATTCACCCTTCGCCATGCAGAACATTCCCAATGCTGACAGCTTGATTCGCCGTTTGCCCGATGGTAGTTTACCAAGAAGTTTTGGTGAGCTTAAATTTAATCCTAACAATAATGGCTTGCCGAAAATTGCGAGTACGGCTTCCTCCTTAGGATTGACGCGAGATCTGCAATTTGCAGCGGAATTTGGAGACGAATTTTTGAATAACCAGGTCACGCCCCAAAGCATTCGAGAAACCTTAGGGAAAATTACGGCTGAAACTGGGAACCGAGCTGCTATTATTTATATTACTGCTTTTTCTGACCAATTAGAATTAATCTTGTTTACGCCTGATGGGATAGCTATCAACAAAAGTGTACCAGAAGCAAGTCGCGCTAAAATCCTCGCAGTTGCCAAAGAATTTCGGGCAGAAATTACTAATCCGAGCAAACATAATAGTACCAGTTATTTGGCATCTGCTCAACAACTTTATCAATGGCTGATTTCGCCCCTCGAAGATATTCTCCAAAAGCAGGGCATCAACACCTTATTGTTTTCAATGGATTCAGGTTTGCGGTCAATTCCATTGGCTGCTTTGCACGATGGGAAACAGTTTTTGATTGAAAAGTACAGTTTTAGCCTGATTCCTAGCCTAAGTTTGACCGATACCCGTTACCAATCCTTAAAAAATGCTTCGGTGTTAGCAATGGGAGCCTCGCATTTTAATAATCTAGCTCCTTTGCCGGGTGTGTCATTAGAACTCTCGATGATCGTGGGGAATTTATGGCCGGGTAAAACTTTTTTGAACCAAGAATTTACCCTGAATAACCTCAAAGTTCAACGCCGGGAATATCCCTATCAAATTATCCACCTAGCCACCCACGGGGAATTTAATCCAGGGGCTGCTAGCAATTCCTACATTCAACTGTGGGATGATAAATTAAGACTCGATCAAATGCGACAGTTAGGCTGGCAAAATCCACCTGTGGAGTTGTTGGTGTTGAGTGCTTGCCGGACAGCCTTAGGAAATGAAGAGCATGAATTAGGTTTTGCAGGTTTAGCTTTTCAGGCAGGGGTCAAGTCAGCACTCGCAAGTTTGTGGTATGTGTCAGATGAAGGAACTTTAGCATTGATGAGCAAATTTTATCAGAATCTAAAAACAGTACCTATTAAGGCAGAGGCACTGAGGCAAGCGCAGTTAGCAATGCTCAGAGGTGAGGTTAGTATTGAGTCGGGCCGCTTGCGGGGTGTAGGAGTTGTTGAAGCAAAAGAAATGATGAAGAGTGGGGTGATGTTGCCGCCTCAGTTGCTAAGAGAGGGAAATCAAAATTTGAAGCATCCTTATTATTGGTCAGCTTTTATGATGGTTGGCAGTCCTTGGTAGGTTAATGAATTGTCGATCGTACACTTGGGCCGTGAATCAAAAACAAAAAACCCCCGTTGTTGAACGGAGGTGAGTTTTTGGAGTGTGAGTTATGAAAGTTCGCTGCATCTACCCCCTTTCGGAAGCAAGTTTAGTTAGAAGACTGTTGCTGATGGCGGAAACCTTCTGAGGAATGCTGTGCTTGAAGTTTTTGCTGTTGCTCCGCCGTCAAAACTCCTTTCATCAGACGTTGAGTCTCTTGGTTAATGGCTTGGATTTGCGTTTTTTGCTCTGCACTCAGGGTCAATTTAACTTTTTGGTGTTGCTGTCTGGCTGTGCGGATCTGTGCTTGTTGTTCTGAGGTATAAACCGCATTGATTTTCTGGCGAGCTGCCTCCTGAATTTGCTGAATTTGTGCTTTCTGAGCGTCACTGAGATTCAGTGAATTTTGCCCATTACGAGCATGATTTTCTGGTTTCTCTGGCCGGCTTCGGTGCTGTTCAGAAGCTGATTGATTGGTAGGAGAGTTGGTTTGATGATTGCGGAGTTGATGCTGCTGGCGTGCAGTAGGAGTTGTGCCTGATTGCTGCTGTCCTTGAGTCGAGGTTTGTTCAGCCAGAGCTGGTTTTAATCCGGCATAACTCATACTAGTAAAACCTACTAAAGTCAGAGTTAAGATTAAGGCTTGTTTTTGAATATTCATTGGGTTTAAATCCGCTTGTGTGTTGATGTTTTAACAGTAAAGTTCCCTCAAGGGGAATTCATGACTGATTGTGAAACTTTGAGCAGATGGCTACTATTTTGAGCTGAGTTCAACCAATTTCCGGCATCCGGCACTGCTTGAGAGTGGACAATTGAGCAATTGACCTTTGCACTGGCTAAAACTCCGGCCGCCAGTCCCGCCCAAATACAGCCAAAGGGTTGGGGTGAATTGAAACTTCAGCCTCCCATCAGTGGGGATGCGATCGCTCCTCCCTGACTGAAACGAGACCAGGGTGGCTGAGTGGGAACACCCGGTTGCACTCAGCGTTCCACCTCCTTGAGGTGGAGTGAGAATAACTGGGGGCTGGAACAACATCAATAGAACTCCCTTACCAATCAACACACAATTGGCGTAAAACCGTTGTCCCCACAACCAGCATCTGAAATCCAAGCGATCGCATCCCCATTGATGGGAGAAAAGACAGAAATTCGACTCCCAGTCCCAACTCTTGGTAGTATCGAAATTTACCTGTTCACCTGCTTCTCAGACTTCAAGGTAGAAAAAAATGGCTAATCTCTTCGTCTCCCCCACAGGCAGCGACACCACGGGGAATGGCTCCCCAACCAACCCTTATCAAACCATCCAAAAAGCTGCGTCTCTCGCGCAACCAGGTGACACCGTTAAAATTCGAGCAGGCATTTACCGAGAAACCGTCACCCCCGCTCAATCAGGAACCCAAGTCAATCCCATTATTTACGAAGCGTATCCCGGCGAAAGCGTCACCCTTTCCGGCGCCGATCCGCTTACGAATTGGGAATCCCTCGGTGCCGATCTTTACCGTTGCACCCTCCCTTGGCCCTCCCTTGGCGTTGGCAACAACCAGCTCTTTGTCGCGGGACAAATGCTGACCGAATCCCGGTATCCCTTCGTTGCCAATGAACCCCTCCAAGACCGCTCCACCCTGTTAGTGGCAACAGCCGGCAGTGGCACTCAAAATGGCAGTCAAGGAAACGGAAGCCTCCGCCATCCCGATCTAGCAAATTATGCAAGTGGGTACTGGGTGGGAGGGCGTGTCAACTTTAACGGTAACGGTGAAATCTTCCAAACGGGCGCCATCACCCAGCATACTGGCGACGAAATCCAATTCACCTTTACCTGGTTAGACACCGCCTATAACCCCGCTGCGGGTTCCCTATTTTTCCTCTGGAATAAGCTCCCTCAATTAACCTCCTTCCAGCCAAGGGAATTCTATGTTGAGGGCAACCAAGTTTATGTGAAATTGCAACCAGGAGCAACTCCGACCCAAATTGAAGCAAAACAGCGATGGCTCGCCTTCAACCTTACAGGCAAATCTTGGATTACCATTCGCGGGATTAAACTATTCGCCGCTGGCATTGAAACCGGGTCCGTAACGCAACCCACCACGACCGCAGGAACCGGCATTGTGCTCGACTCCCTGGAAGTGCTGTATCCCCACCACCAGCGATCGCTCACCGGCAATGCCTATGTAGATGCCACCCTAGACACGGGGATTTGTTTGCGCGGAACCAACAGCGAAATTCGCAATTCCCGGATTCAATTCAGTGCGGGGAATGGCATTACCTTAGGGGGAAGCAATAATAAAGTTCAAAATTGCGTCGTCCTCGATTGTGATTACCTCGGTGCTGATGCGGCCCCGATCGCTACCGAACGAGTCTTTTCCGCCAACCAAGGTCATATCATCATCCACAATACCGTCCGAGGAGCCGGGCGATCGGGCATCGTTCACCGCAAGCTGAAAGCAGGACAAATTTGGTACAACGACATTTCTCAATATGGGCGACTCTGCGCCGACTTGGGAGGAACCTACTGCTGGGGAAGCGATGGCGAGGGAACCCAGATTGCCTACAACCGGATCGATCCGCCCGCTGCTGATAAATATGGTGTGGGTCTGTATCTGGATAACGATAGTCCCAACCACGTTGTTTATCGCAACCTCATTTTAGGCAGCGTCCAAGTCAACGGACCCTCGGTTGGGGTGCAATTTTTCAACAACACCGTCGAACGCGCGATGCAATTTGGCGCGTCTCCCACCGGCCCCGCAGTCGTTCGCAACAATATCCTCTTGGGAGGACTATCAGGCGCACCAACGGGGGCCACAATTTCCCATAACTGCCTGCGATTTGATGAACCAGGGCTTATCAATCGCGAAGCCCAAGACTATCGTCTAAAATTAGGGTCGCCCTCCATTGATGCTGGGATTGCGGTTCCTCCCTACACCGATGGCTTTCTGGGTAACGCTCCCGATCTGGGCTGTTTCGAGTCCGGCGCTCCCTCGTGGATTCCAGGGGCGGTCGTGCGTGACAGTGAGAAGGCGGGGTTGCAAGGAACGGTTAAACGCTTAACGACGGGTATCGCTTTGTCGATTTCCCTCCCAGAGGGGCGCAAACTCCCAGAGGGTTCGCAGGTCAAAATTGGTCTGGGAGGAACTCCCAGCACAGAGTTTAGCCACAGTGGAAACACGGCGGTTTTCTCTCAGGTTGCGAGTTCTTCAACGGCGATCGAATCTGTGTACCTGCGAGTGGGGAGCGGTGACGCTTGGCAAGAAATTGCCACTGTGGATTTGCGACCCTTGGCAATATCGGCAGTTACTCCCACTCAGGCCCAACCAGGGACAGAAATTACAGCCACGGGGACGCAATTTCCCCAAACTCCCTTGTATCAGCGAGTGGTTTCGCTGACGGGAGTCGCTTCGCCTGTGGCGTCGATCGTTTTTGATGCTGCGAGTGCGATCGCCAGTGGCAAAATGCAACCTGATGGTCGGGATTTGCGGGTGTTGAGTCAGTCGGGAACGCTTTTACCTTTCTGGTTGGATGGAGCTCCGGGGGCGCGGACCCTGTTATTTGTGCGTTTCCCAGCCGCCCCGCAAGGGGGAATGACCCAAGTTTCGATTCGCTATGGGGGAGGTTCTGAAGCTTTAGCACTCAGTAGCTTAGAAGCGGTTTTCCCGACTCTCACTTCTTTTAACAATAAACTGTGGCTGGCGGCGAATGATGGGGTGGAGTTGTTCCCGAGCAGCCAAGTGGTGAAGAAAGTACGCGATCGCAGTGGTAATGGTGCCGGCCCGACTGAGGTTCACACGGAGTATAAGCAAGTCGTTGCCAATATCCCAAATCCAAACTTGGGGGCGGACGCGCAGGGAATTCCCGCCTTTGTCTTTACCGGGACTCAAGGGTTAGATATTGGTAATAATTTTGCGATCGCTCAAAATCAAACGCGAACCTTCTTTTTAGTGCAGCGCTACTTCCAAGAGAATTGGGATAGCTGCGTTTATGGGATTGGTTACTCTGGAAATATTGACTTGGGTGAGTACGTGGGAGGTGCGGTAGAGGCGCGTCTCAAAATTTCTGCTTGGACGGGGAACCAGTTGAGTACCGTGAATACGCCCAATGGTTCAGTTCCAATTAACCGCACGAATTTGATTGCTATTACCTCTCAAGCGACGACGACTGAGGTGCGAGTTCAGGGAACTTCTGTACTTTCCGGTGCGCCTGCTTACCATCACTATGCGATCGATGGGGAATTTTATTTAGGGCGTAAGCGCAAGGATGAAGCGAAACGGTGGTATAAGGGGTTGATTTATGAATTTATTGCTTTTAATACAGCACTCTCTCCCACTCAAATTGCTGCTGTTGAGGAGTATTTAACCTTAAAATACCTGTCTCCTACCTCCGCTAGTATTGGGGCTGAGCAGTAACGAACCTGAGGGTAACCTTGGGGATAGTGCTAGCACACTTTCTACTGTTGCATTAACGGTGTAGCCAATTGAGCAAGCCGAGTGAAGTAACAGCGCCGATGAAGTGTGCAGTAATGCCATTGAGGTTTGCAACCACAACAAAGACATCCAAGGCTCGAATAATTTTGTTAGGGTCAGTGATTGCAACCCCTGGCGGTTGGGAGATAGATTTGGCAACTAAGACTCCTACCGTTGCACCCGCACCTAAAATTGAGAGAAATATTCCGACTAAACTAATAATGACTGCTAGCCGTACCATTTTTACTGTATCTGCTTTTTTAGGATGTAGGTCGGGATTGGGTTTTTCTAAACCTTTAGCAATGCGAGTGTAACGGTAAGCGAAAAAAATATTAATGCCAAGTGCTAAAACTGCACAAACCGCCCAAAACATACCAATGCCTATTCCAGGATTTGCTTCTGTGGTGAAGTTGCGACCAGAGACAGCAAACATTAAAACTAAACCAGAAGCAACCGCGAAGGCTAATTCTACCCAAAAAGCCAGCCAACCAACGGAGTACAAGGTGGTGACAATTTTTTGTTTCAATGGAGTAAGCTGGTAGGATTCTGGCTGAGTTTGCATAGCTATCTCCTGACCGGGTAGTGAGCCTGCACGATGCCTAAATCCTAAAGTTTATCAGGGATCGATCCCTCTATCTGGAGAAAGAATGTGGGGAAAGGGGGGAAATGGGGGAAAATGGCTGTACCTCATTAATCTGAGAAATGCTATAGCACTTTCTAGAGAATTAAAGCAATCTCCCTAATCGGATTTTTTATAATAAAAATCAGAAGTGTTGAATGCAGAAATAAAACTTTACATTTCAGAGTCCAAGCATCATACAAGGGTCTCTGGAAGGAGATCGTAGCTCCAATGGACAATCGAACAGCGACGACTCAGTTCCCGTTGCAAATACCGAAACTTATCGAGTAATTTATCTCTCTAAAAAGCCGGAATTTCCCTGAGTTGTAGAATCAGATAAGCAATCAAGCTCATGTAGATTTGAAAGCTCACACCCTTCACACTCTTTGTCATCAATCTATCGAGTTTTAAGTGCATCTTGAGGAACTTGCACCTCTATTTGCCAACGATGACGGTAAGTTTCACTGACCTCTTCATGAGTCATTTCATCCACATTGGTTGCTAAGCGAAACTCACTGCGACTTTCCCGGTCACAAAACCAAACGATGCGGTAGCGCTCGGGGTTAAGTTCGGTCTTCATGTTATTCTTAATTCGCACTACAAATTTAGTTTTTGTGAGGCTCATAAAGTCAAGCAATTCCCAACTTGCGAAGCCTCTATCCATGATACCAACTGCATCTTCTGGAATCATCCCTGTTACGAAGTCAGCAAACTTTGCGTCGTGTCCTTGCCCGAAATTAATCAGACATTCACTCGGATTCCCCTGCGATAAATTTACCCCATTGAGCAACTTAACTTGGTGATAGCCTTGCAACCAAAATAGCTGACTGGTTAGCGTCACCACCGTTGAATCAATTGGAAACAGCATCTGTGCTGCGACAGGTTTTTGTCGCCTTACTTGCTCAATCAACCGAATAGCGGTATCTGAAGAATGAACTAGAACTACATTCAAATAAATAATGATGTGAAGTTGCAACCTCAGGGGGGTTCAGAGCCATAAAGCTTATACAGCAACCACTTTAGCCTCATTTTCCCCCTTTCCCTATTCTCCAATTCCTTGCAATTTCCGACTCGCCAACCCCCGCACTTGCTCATCAGTGTCATGGAGCGATCGCGCTTGCAAGAGCGCCTGAGTGCCAGAATGGTGGGGATAGTGTTCGATAATTGCCTCTAACGCGGTAAACCGAGGGTTGTAGGGGAAAGAACCATTTTGGTTATAAGGGTCATTAATCGCGCGATCGCACAAAAACTCAAAGGTTCCCAATTCCTGCTTCCACCCCCGCACCAACTCCAGCAAGGCAATCACTCGCACATGAGAATCAGGATCGGACTCGGCGCGACTTTTCAGCCATCCCAACGTCTGCGGGTCATTTTGCCAACCCCGCGCTAGCTTCTGTAGAGCCGCTTCCCGTACCGAGGGACTTTCATCCCCCTCTGCTTGCGCCTTCAGCAGATCCCGCGTCTCTGGATCGCCGGGCCACAGGCGAGCGATCGTTTGCACCGCCGTTTGTCGCACTGCGACATCGGGAGACTGCACCAGTAATTTTAGCCAGGGTAACGTTTCTGGGTGTTCTCGCCACCCTTGAGCGATTTCCTGCACCATGACTGTTTGCAAGTACGAATCTTTCTCTGAGTCAGCTAAGCTTTTCAGGAAAGCTAAGATACTCGGTTCCTGTGACCAATTTTTAGCGATCCCGCGTAGGGCCGCTTCTCGCACATTCAGATGTTTGTCTGACTCAGCAAAGTTTTTCAGCCACACCAAGATGTCTGGATCGCTGGGCCACCCTTGGGCAATTTCCTGAACGGCCGCCTGTCGCATAATCCAATAATTATCAGATTCGGCAATGCTTTTCAGAAGGGAGAGGGTTTCTGCACTGTTGGGCCACCCTTGAGCGATTTCTTTGAGTGCCACCTCGCGCACCTCGACATCACTGTCCCGCGCGACCACAGTTCTCAGAAAGGCGTTGGTACTAGGGGTTTGGGGCCATCCCCAAGCGATCGCTCGTATGGCTGCTTCTCGCACCTCGGAATGAGAATCAGACTCAGTTACACTCAACAGCAGGGGGTACACTTCGCGATCGCCAGCCCACCCTTTCCCCAATTCTTCAGTCGCTACTTTTCGGACTTCTTTGTTGTCATCATACTGAGCGAGGCTCGTCAGCAGTTGGTAAATCTCTGGTTGGGAAGGCCAACCCCGCGCTAACTCCCGCACTGCGACGATTCGCAGCGTACAACTTCCCGTCTGGGCTAAATTTTTAAGTTGGGGTATGGTGTCAGGATCGCTCGGCCAACCTCTAGCAATTTGTTCCCAAGCACTGATTCGCACTGCTAAGCTTTCATCGCTTTGTGCAATGTGTTTCAGCAGCCGCAGATCTATTTGATCCGGCCAATGTTGCGCTAATTGCTGCACGGCTGTCGCGCGGACGGCCGGACTGGGGTCTGATTTACTCAGGGTGAGTAACAGGGGTAAAGTTTCGGGTCGATCGGTTGCTCCTTGAGCGATCGCTTGGACGGCCGCCGATCGCACGGCCCAACTGCCATCTGACTGTGCTAAGTCTTGCAGCAGTTGACTCACTTCGGGATCGCTTGGCCACCCCTGCGCTAATTCTGTTAAAGCCGTGGCGCGAATTTCTCCGGTGGCGCTGGAGTACACTAAGTTTTTCAGCCAAGTGACCGTTGCGGGGTGATGCTTCCAAGTGGTGGCGATCGAAGCGATCGCCTGGGAGCGAATTTGATAAGTTTCTTGTAATTCTTGGGCGCTTTGGTAGAGAACCAGAAAGCCCGTCCCATACTCTGACAAGCTTTTGAAGCAAGCGTACAATCGATCGCTGATGCTGTTTGGCAGGTGTTCTTGCGCTGCTTGCAGGCATTGAGCCGCTAAAAATAAATTGGCAAACTTTTCTTCTTGACCGTTTTGGGAAATCAAATATTGAATCACCTCTGCGCTGGCCTCTCCATTCAGCCTTTGTGCGATCAATCGCAGAACTTCGCGCCGTGATTCCTCTCGCCAGTGCTGACCGAAAATTTTAGATTTGAGTTCTGCTAGAGTCAGCTTACCTGTCTGGAGTTGTTCTATGATTAACTCGGCAACTGTCTGGGGATTTTTGGCGGCGAGCAGGATGGGCAACATAGTGAGTTCAGTCTTTTTTCAGGTAGCAAGCACGCATCTGATTGCTATTTCTAGATTATGGCATTGAGATGCTAAAAATCTCTTTGCTTACTACAATCTTAAGTTTTCTTACTTTTACCAAAGGAGGAGGAGAGATTTAGGGCTGGTCGCTTCCCTAAGCTCTATTACTTTTAGCTTTCACTCTGTTTTTCTGAGCCACAACTGTTCGTTGCGATTGAAGTCACGCATATTTATGTTTTTTTGTCAAGCAAAATAAGTGGATCTCGTGAGAAAGAGAAATCTTTCTGATACAGACGAGTTTCAGTAAAAACTCTTAGCTCAAACTTAAACTGCTAACTTTCAATCATCTACTCTTCCCAACTCAAGATTAAGCCCCCATTCCTGAATACTGTTTTAAACCCCGCCGCCATAACCACCGATTCAAGACAAAAAATGCAGCTCCCCAACTTAACATAACCAGTAACCCTCGCCCCAAATCTACCGGCAATCCGATTAAAATTGAAGCAGGAAAATGAACCAAATAGGGAAATGGCGTCCACAACACCACATTTCGGATCGATTCAGGATACACCTCCAACGGTGCAATAATTCCTGAGAGAAATAGATACACTAAAAACCAGAATTGTTCAAGAGCCGCCGCTCGTTCAATCCAAAAAGCAAACATTGCAAATGTATATTGAATTAAAAACCGCAAACAAAAAGCAAGAAAAATCACTAAAATAAATAACAAAAAACTTCCCAAGCTTGGCAGCCAAAAAGAGTGGGGATAGAGAGCGAAAAATAACAGAATCAACCCAAAAATAAATGGCAAGCGTGCTAATCTTTCAGAAATATGAGAAAGAAAATGATGCCATACAGGGTCAATGGGCTGCAACAATCTCGGAGATAATTTCCCTTCAATCACCTCTTTTTCAAACTCCCAAATCACCCAAACAACATTGCTTTGTCTGACAATAAAAGCAGCTAAAAAATAACGAGCAAAGTCTACGGGTCTCAGTCCAAATTGACCCGTTTGAGCCGCCTTCATCCAAATACCCATCAAGATAAATGGCAAAGAACCTGATAAAGCCCATAAAAATAACTCCGCCCGGTACTCTAACATATAGGCGTAGTAAGTAACTAGGAACGTCTTGATCACTCTGAAGAATTTTTCCATATTAATTAGGAGGAGTGGAGAGTTGGAAGTGGGGAATCGGGATGCTCGCTCAGGCGTTGAAAAGCGTGATTAATTTCCAAATTTCCCGCATCAATGACCTTGTCAAAAGTTATGAACCAGTTCAAATTTAACTGAGCAGAGTTGGTTCCTGAGAACCATTAATTTCAATCAATTTACGCTTTCATTTACTAATGACTCCTGTCCGAAATACTCTACCAATTACCTCTTCAATGGGGGGATCAGTTACGGTCAAATCTAACACTTCTAACTCTGCTAAAATCTTGGCAACTGTGGTGGTTAGTGCTTCGCGTCGCACTAAAAATCGGACTGACTGCCCCTCCACCGATTCCACTTCACCATAAGTAGAAAGCTTCTCTAGTGACAGCGAATTTGCTAATTCTACCTTGACTTCTCGATAAGGGGCAAAGGTATCTAACAATTCATCTAAACTCCCATCATACACTAGCCCACCTTGATGGATGAGGATGACTCGCTGGCAGAGGGCTGTAATGTCAGCCATGTAATGACTGGTTAATAGCACAGTTGCCTGATATCGCTGATTGTATTCTCGCAGAAATTCTCGGACGCTAAACTGAGCATTAACATCTAAACCCAGCGTCGGTTCATCTAAGAATAATACCTGTGGCTGGTGCAAAAGCGCTGCCATTAATTCTGCTTTCATGCGTTCGCCCAGAGATAACTTTCGCACAGGCTGATTTAACTTCCCTCCTAGGGATAGCATCTCTGTGAGTTCCCCAACTCGTTGCTGATACTCTTTCTGAGAAATGCCATAAACAGCGGCATTAATTTTCAAGGAATCTAAAACGGGTAAATCCCAGATTAATTGCTGCTTCTGTCCCATAACCAAGGTAATTTTTTGTAGAAAATCTACCTCCCGGCGGAAGGGAATGCGACCGCACACCCTGACTGTCCCTCCAGAGGGGTAGATCAAGCCAGTCAGCATCTTCAGCGTCGTGGTTTTACCAGCGCCGTTTGCGCCGAGGAACCCCACCACTTCCCCTGGTTCAATTTGGAAAGATACCCCTTGAACTGCATTCACCGTGCGGTACGTGCGACGGAAGAAGTGGCGTAGCGTCCCCTTTAGTCCCGGTTCCTTAATGGCTACAGGATAAGCCTTGCTTAAATTTTCAGCTAGAATAATCGGCATTCGCTCTACAGTTAACGGTTGACTTAATCTTGATTACAAGCGGTCCTGCGACCGCATCGAGAAACCCTCCACCCCCTTCACTCCGATCGGAGTGAAAAGTCTCGGTAATTCTCGGAACCGGAAACTCCCAACATTAGTAACCCGATCGATTGATACTATCTCACCTTAGCTTGTGGGACGATAGAACTGGTGTCTAAATATCAGGAAACTAATCCTTATGGTACTTAAGACAGATCCCTCCGATCTCCTCCGTTTGATCGGAGACAATACACCAGAAACGGTGTCTCTCGTTCCCGGACAACTGGCGAACTTCCCGGAGGGAGTTTGGATGTTGGGCGGTAATGATACAGTCAGAGGCTCATCCGATCCAGAATCACTCTTTGGCAACGAAGGGGATGATAATCTGCTGGGTGGGGGTGGCAATGATTTGCTTTCAGGTGGTAAAGGAGATGACGATCTGTTTGGGGAAAGTGGTGAGGATACGCTCATCGGTGGCAAAAATCGAGATTTCTTAGACGGAGGGTTAGGAAATGATTGGTTGCGGGGGGGAGAAGGCGTTGATTTGTTAGTGGGAGGCGAGGGGAATGATACCTTAATTGGAGATAAAGAGGTTGATATTTATAAGGGAGGACTAGGCAGCGATGTCTTTGTTTTCCGAGCCGATCAAGCTGGACAAAGAGCAGCGGGATTTGAACTACCTGACGCGGTGATTGTTGATTTTGATCGGTCAAATGATTGGATTGGGCTAACGGGAGGAGTCACTGAAAAAATCATCTCGTTTGAAGAAGTAAGTTTTTCTCTCTCCGATCCAAGGCTGTTACTTCTTGACCCTAGTATTATACAAGGCGGAACTAATTTTTTGGGCAAGGGTGGCATTTCAATACAAGACCTCGATCCCGATGGTAATGGTTTGGTGGAGGCGACTTATCTTCGATTTGGTTTCACCAATGCTTTGTTAGGGGCGGTCTTGAATGTCAAACCGGATGATTTGCGCGGGCGCTTTAGGGCCGTTGATTCTTTGTTGTAGTCAGTGGGGGGAGTTGAGAGAAGCTTTAAGGTGTTAACTCAGAGTTTACTAGGGCTAATTTTAAATGAGTTCAATTATTTTCTAGTTGGCTGGCAATGAACCTTCCGAAACCCCCTTCACGACCTGCGATCGTCCTTGTTTTAATTGCCGGCATTCTCGCTATTTCCACTGCCTCCATTTTCATTCGACTGGCGAATCAAGCTGCTGGTATCAGCGGGGTTGGTTTCAGTTTGGTGCTTGCAGCTTCCCGCCTCGCCTTATCTGCCCTCTTCCTCCTCCCGACTTGGTCAAAAATTCAGTGGCAAACTCTACAACCGGGGGCATTTCGTTACGCGATCGCAGCGGGTGCAACCCTCGCCCTTCACTTCGCCCTCTGGATCACCTCTCTCTCTTATACTTCCATCGCAGCCTCCACGGTTTTAGTCACCACAAACCCGGTTTGGGTGGCGATCCTCTCCTGGGTTTGGTTTAAAGAAAAACTGAGTCGTACCCGCATCGGTGGCATTGTGATTGCCCTGATGGGGGGCCTCGCGATCGCCTGGAGTGGCATGAGTGGCAGCGATGCAGGCCCCAACCCCCTACTCGGCGACTTCCTGGCCCTCACGGGTTCCTGGGCCGTTAGCTTGTATTTGCTGCTGGGTCGGGAAGCACAGCGCCGGGGACTTGGCATTGGGGGTTATGCAGCGATCGCTTACAGCAGTGCCGCCCTGGTCCTGTTTCCCCTACCCTTTGCCTTTGGGGTTGGGTACAGTGGCTATCCCGCCGTTGTTTATTGCTATATTCTTTTAACGGCCCTCTTGCCTCAATTAATCGGTCACACCAGCTTTAATTGGGCGCTATTATGGATTTCTCCGACTCTAGTAACGTTAGCAATTTTATTTGAACCAGTTGGGGCCAGCTTATTAGGCTATCTCCTCTTAGGTGAAGTCCCTTCGCCTGTGGTAATTTTGGGTGCAGCTTTACTGCTGAGCGGTGTCATAATCGCGACTTTGGGAGTAAAAAATGATTCGGAGCGGACTGATCCCTAACCTGAGATAGGGGAAGCATTCCACCGATTTAGGTAAGATGAATAAATCCCGTACAATATCAGCCATCACGATGATTGAATGGCTCAACCAGCACTCACCCAATCAAGTGGCACTTATGGGGATCGCGAACGTCAGGCAGGATAGAGAGAGGTAGGGTGCTAAAGGAGAACGACTTATGCTGCCAGAACAGTTACAGCGCATTATTGGCTATTTTCTTGAAGAAACAACAGAACACTTGCAAACAGTTGAGCAAGGGTTAGTGGATCTGCAAAGCACAATTGATGCTCCAGAAAGGGTGCATCAGGTAATCCGAGCGACTCATTCCGTCAAAGGGGGAGCAGCGATGTTGGGTTTTAGCAGTATCCAGAGAATTGCTCACCGTTTGGAGGATTATTTAAAGCTGCTGCGAGAGTGCCCCTTGAGAGTTGACCGGCGGTTAGAATTATTGCTGCAACAGGTATTTGGATCTCTCAAGGAGTTGGTGCAGCAGATTTCGAGAACCTTTGGGCTCAATCAAGAAGTCGCAAACCAAATTATGGCGGGGGTAGAACCGGTGTTTGAGGCACTCAATGAACATTTGAGAGTGCTGATTCCCACTCGCCTCACCATTCGAGCGACCAGTGACGAACATCTGCACATTTTTGCTGGCTATTGTCGATCGCTGAGCCGATTTTCCCAAGCCATCTCACAGTGCGTTACTTTGCTCGGTGGTACCATTACCCGCCACGAACAAGACGGGTTAAACCAGCGTCTCTCCCTAGACTTACATTTACCGCCTTATACCAGGCTCGAAAGTATTCGGGAAGCCATCCGGGTGGCGGGGGGAATCATTGGTACCGTGCAAACGCAGCGCGACTTTTCGCTATTTTCTGGCCCAGAGTATCCGATTCATCAAGTTGCGCTCGAACGTCCCCAAACTTGTATCGGTTGCCGTTTTTATTACGGGAGAAATGATGGTGGCTACCTGCTCAACTGTGCAGTTCATCCGAGTGGACCAGAAGAAGAACACTGTCGTGACCGCAGTGAGGAATGAGCAATGGACCCTGAAACTAGGAAGGGAAAAAATCGATTTTTTCCTTTCCTCTGCCACTTCTCGCTGACCCCTGAAGCGATCGCGTGAATTGTTCTTTGCATCGTAGATGGATGGATGAGCGCCCACAGATTTATGGCTAAGCAAAGGCTTCCTAAACCAAACAAAATATAAGTTGGAGCCATTACCACCCCTACGATTAACCAACTCAAAACGTGAAGGACCATCATCAACGCATAGAGATTGGCAACAGTCGCCATCAGCCCGATCAGCCTTGGCTTTCTGTCTAACCCGATCCAGAGGATTGTCTGCAAAGTAGCCAGCAAGTTCATGGGGACTAAAAATGCACAAATAGCGATGCAGTGGGAGTGAGAAAACGCAATTATTGCAGAAAAGTCAACCATTATTTCCAGATTTAAAGATAGCAACTATTCTTACTAATTTAACTGAATTTTACCTTGACTTACCAGACCTTACTATAACTTAAGATTCTTTGAGCTAGCACGCTCAAGTAACCACTTGAAAATTTATAGCAAGATCGATTGATGATTTTAACTAATTATATACTATTTTTATCATTAATTTAAAAAATATTCACTCTCTCCAACCAGGCACGATGACTCTATCGTCTAAGGCACTCTCGAAAAAGTAACCATCCATCACAGAGTTCAAGCTGGATCATGCTCTCATTCTCAGCTTCCATCAAAAAGCCAGTGACTAAGGAGTACAATCGACTCGTACCTAGCAGGGATCAAAAGCCAGAATGATCCCAGCCATTGCTATACTGAGATCTGAACCAAGCGCTTATGAGTTAAGGAAGAGGGCAGCGAGAGTAACTTAGTGCTTAGGGTGCTGGATCTTCTCGTAACTAAGCTGTCGTTCCTGCCTTGGCAAGTTCCCTGCAAACTCAGTCGCAACTAGTTCCCCGCCAAAGCTTATATAAATTTGAAAGAGAAAATTCCCCATGGCTACCAACAAACCTATAGGAACGTCACCTGTTGACTTGAGCAACTGCGATCGAGAACCCATTCACCTCTGCGGTCACATTCAGCCTCACGGGATCCTCTTTGTCTTAGAAGAACCACGACTTAACATCTTGCAAGTTAGTAATAATACTGTTAAGTATTTTGGAATACCAGCCAACAGTTTGATTGGAAAAAACTTAAGTGAATTAGTGGGAATTTTTCAGCTAGAAATCCTCCAAAAAACCCTAGCAAAGCATGAAAACTTAAAAGTTGTAAATCCCCTGAAATTAAATATTAGTGTTGATTCTAAAATCCTGGGTTTTGATGCAATTGTTCATCGAACTGATGGAGTTTTAGTTCTTGAATTAGAGCCAGCACTATCTCTCTCTCAAGAATCCGTAAATTTTGTGAGTTTTTACCATAGTATTCGAGCAGCAGCAACCAAAATTCAAAACACAAAAACCTTTCAAGAACTCTGTACAACGATAGTTCAAGAAGTCAGAAAAACTACTGGCTTTGACAGAGTGATGCTCTATAAATTTGATGAAGACCTGCACGGAAACGTGATTGCAGAAGATAAAATTTCCAGTTTAGATTCTTTTTTAGGACTGCACTACCCTGCTTCTGATATTCCCCCCCAGGCTAGAAAACTTTATGCGACAAATTGGCTGAGATTAATTGCTGATGTCAACTATGAACCTGTTGCCATTATTCCCAGCAATAATCCAGTTACAAACCAACCTTTAGATCTCAGCTTCAGCGTTTTAAGAAGCGTATCAGCACTGCACATAGAGTATCTGCACAATATGAGAGTTGCAGCTTCTATGTCTATCTCTTTAATTAAAAATCAGCAACTGTGGGGACTCATTGCTTGCCATCACAATACACCTAAGTATGTTCCCTTTGAAGTGCGTGCAGCGTGCGAATTTATGGGACAAGTTATGTCATTGGAACTTTTAACTAAAGAAGATAGCGAAGATTATGAATACAGATTAGAGTTAAAATCGAACCAAGCTAAAATTCTCGAAGAAGTCTCTAAAGAAGAAAACATTTTAGAAGCATTAATCAAGTGCCAACCAAGTTTACTTCAAGTAGTCGGGGCACAAGGAGTTGCAGTTGCTTGTGGTGAACAGTGCTACCTGCTTGGTCAAACACCATCGCTCACCGAGATCCAAGACTTAATTAAATGGTTAGAAGAGCGGCCTCATGAAAAAGTTTTTTATACAGATTCCCTCCCACTGATTTATCAAGCAGGAGAAAAATTAAAAGACCTTGCGAGTGGTTTGTTAACTATATACATTTCTAGAAGTAAAATTCAATATATTTTGTGGTTTAGACCTGAAGTTATTCAAACAGTGAATTGGGGTCACAATCCTCATAAAGTGGTTGAACTCGGGGAAGATGGTCACTTGAAACTATCACCTGAACAATCATTTGAGCTGTGGAAAGAAACGGTGAGATTTAAGTCTTTACCCTGGAAGCCCTGTGAAATTCAAGCAGCGATCGACTTTAGAAATGCGCTGGTGAATATTGTGTTACACCAAGCTGATGAAATTGCTAAATTAAATGCAACCTTGCAGGAATCAGAAGCACGAGAACGCGAGAAAGCAAGTCAGCTCGAAAAAACGCTATACGAACTCCAACGGACTCAAACTCAACTGGTACAGAGCGAAAAAATGTCTAGTTTGGGACAATTGGTAGCAGGAGTTGCCCATGAAATTAATAACCCAATTAACTTTATCTATGGCAACATTAATCATGCGAATCAATATGCCCATAACTTACTTCGGTTAATTAACCTATATCACCAGTATTACAACCCGCCAGTCCCAGAAATTCAAGCCCAAGTAGAGGCGATAGAGCTGGATTTTCTCATGGAAGACCTACCCAAATTATTAGGGTCAATGAAAGTGGGAGCCGATCGGATCCGTGAGTTAGTACAGTCATTGCGAAATTTCTCTCGAATTGAAGAAGCAGATATTAAGCCGGTTGATATTCATGATGGTCTTGATAGTACCTTATTAATTTTGAGTAACCGCTTGAAACCCAGACAAGACCGCGCTGATATTCACTTGATTAAAGAGTATGGTTCTCTGCCCGTTGTTGAGTGTTATGTCGGTCAACTGAATCAAGTTTTTATGAATATTTTATCCAATGCCATTGAGGCAATTGAAGAGTCATTTACTAAGGATGGAGAGAAAAGAAATCACAGGCAAAAAGTGACGAAAAAAGGACAAATTCGGATTAGGACAGACCTCACTAGTAGCGGGGAAAGTGTTGAGATTCGCATTGCTGACAATGGGCCAGGGATGACAGAGGAGGTTTGCAAACGAATTTTTGATCCTTTTTTTACCACCAAACCGATCGGTAAAGGCACAGGCATTGGTTTAGCAATTAGCTACCAAATTATCGTGGAAAAACATAGGGGTCAACTCACCTGTCATTCAGTAGTTGGCGAAGGAACAGAATTTGTAATTGAGATTCCCTTAAGCCAGAACTCGTCCCCACCAAATCTAGCGGTAGAGGCATAACCATTCGTTAAAATTGCCTTCAGGATCGGCCTCGCTCGCCTGCGATCGCAGAGTCAAAATCCGCCAACGACACAAAAGTCAAATAATCTGCACAATAGAAGCAGGATGGCTCAGAGGACTGAAAAATCGTTTGAGGATGCAACTGTGACAGAAACCAAGACAACTCAATGGGACGCTGGCCGATTCATCAAAACCCTCGCCTATTTCGGCGTGATTCCCTTCATAGGTAGCGTGAGTTGGCTACAGCAACGGTTTGGAACTCGCGATCGCCGCCAACCAACTCAACCGAAATTGGTACTGGTTGCTGGTGCTACGGGAGGCGTTGGTAAACGAGTGGTGCAACGGTTACAACAGCGTGGCTACCGAGTGCGATCGCTAGTCAGAGAGGTCAAAAGAGCCAGGGAAATTTTAGGACCAAGCGTCGAATGTGTTGAAGGGGATATCACGATTCCAGGGACGCTGACTCAGCAAGTAACCAACGAGATACAAGCAGTCATCTGCTGCACCGGAACGCGAGTCCAACCCCAGGAAGGCGACACCCCAACCCGCGAAAAATACTATCAAGGCATCAAATTTTATCTGCCAGAAGTGGTTGATATCCCCGAAGTGGTCGAATACGAAGGCTTAAAAAACCTGGTACAAGCGACCCGTAATTCACTGATGAAAGCCAGTGAAACAATAATTTTTGACTTTACCCAACCGTCCCAAACCTTAAAAGATACCTGGGGAGCATTGGATGATATCGTCATGGGCGGGGTGAGTGAAAGTTCGATTCGTCTCATTGATAATACTGCTGTTTTTAGCGGCAATGTCTCCACGGCTAATTCCGGTGGTTTCGCCTCTGTCCGCACCCGTAACTTTGAGCCATCCTTGAATTTAGCCGGATCTAGTGGCTTGGAATTGCGAGTCAAAGGGGATGGCAAACGCTATAAATTTATTATCCGCAACCAGAATCAATGGGATAGCGTTGCTTACTGCTATTCCTTCGATACCGTTTATAACATCTGGATCTCTGTTAGCATTCCCTTCGAGGCTTTGATTCCAGTTTTTCGCGCTAAAACAATTAACAATGCACCACCCTTCGATCCCAGTCGGATTGCTTCTTTCCAGTTGATGCTGAGTAAATTTGAATATGATGGCGCTCTCAATCCTAAGTTTGAGCCGGGTATTTTTCAATTGCAATTACAATCGATTAAAGCGAATGGTGGCTCAAGCTTACCAAGGTTTATTTTAGTGAGTTCCGCAGGGGTCACTCGCCCTGGACGACCCGGAATTAACTTAGAAACAGAACCACCTGCCGTAAGAATGAATGAGCAATTAGGAGGAATTCTGACCTGGAAACTGAGAGGCGAAGATTACCTAAGGTCTAGTGGCATTCCTTACACCATTATTAGACCTTGCGCCCTCACAGAAGAATCAGGAAGAAAATCACTCTTATTTGACCAAGGTGATACAATTAAAGGCAAAGTTAGCCGGGAAGATATTGCGGAACTCTGTGTACAATCCCTCGAACTACCGCAAGCTTGCAATACCACCTTTGAAGTCAAAGAGTCAGAAAATAGTCCTTCGGTGGGAGACTGGCAACAGTTATTTTCTGCCATTCAACCCGATCGCTAATCTTGATTCTGATGGGACTAGCAGAATAATGGTCAGTTGTCTCTCAAACTCAAATTCATTCTGAATTAAGTTGCCCTCTCATTCACCTGACTGGCTAAGAACCTCCCCTAATTCAGGGGAGGTTGAAAGAGATTAATCAACTCCTAAATCTTGAAGCTGCATCACCCCTAAAAATCTGAAATTAAGTTTCACAAGATTGTATTGAAGTTAGCTCAACAAAACTCATCGGATTCATGTTTTGTTTTACTTTTATGATAAAGCCGATCGATGAGTTTTAAAAGTGCTTCATAGTTGGTGATTGGTTTTGTGATTAAATCATCAGCCCCAGAAGTTAACAAGAGTGAATTACGCTCGCTCGACCTGGCATAAGCTGTTACCAGAATAATTGGAATATGGGCAGTTTTTGGGTCTTTTTTTAAGAGTTTTGCCAAGTCTGCACCACTGATTTCTTCATTCTCCCAAAGCGCTCCTGGTAAATTAACATCCATCAAGATGAGATCAATTTCACCTGCTTTACACAAACGAAAAATTTCCTTGGGTTCATCGGTAATTGTCATGTGGTGTCCACCCAGGCGCTCGATTAATTTGCCACTTCCCTTAGCCAAGAGGTAATCATCATCAATCAGTAGAATATTCATCTTCCATCGTGTATCCTTAAGTTTTCTATGGGAACCCCTATAATCAATATAACAGTTAGAATCGACCTCTTACCAGTGTTCTCTATCTAAACTTTGCCACCCATAAGTTCTACAAGTCGCTGGGAAATTGCCCAGCCTAAATCCGTTCCTCCCTAGGCTTGCTAATGCCATCAGCTTGAACAAAAACTTTAGCTCATCCCTCGTGACTGCTTGGTTCAATAACAATTCCTGGAGCTGACACAAAAATTTCTACCCACCCTCGATCGGTGATGGGTTCTGAGAGCTTTGGGAGTGGGATGGCTCTGACTCTCATTTCACCTTAACTGGGAAATTAAAAAGGATGAGACAGGAAATTTGTCAACCCTTAACAGAGTTTAATTTATCGACCAAAACTCTCAGTTTCACAGTTCTAAAATAAAGGTTGTTGGGGCGGTTCGTCTGTGAAATAATTTTGGTTGTTCTTTTAAACGAGAGCGGAGAGCCACTAATTTAGCCTTGATGCTCATGCGACCTGCTTCTAAGTGAGAAATATCTAAACAATTATTTAAATTCTCGTTCTGCTGTTGTCCCTTGGTAAATTTAACCTCGCTGTTTGCCCAGCCTCAAAAGCTAACCACTGTTACCAAAACGGGTGATTTTCCAACAATAGCATTGGGTTAGATGGGGTGACGGACCTCACTCCCCCAGTGTTAAGATTAGTAGCATTTGGAGCCATTGACTCCAGATCTTGAAGTACCCCCTGCATGATTTTCTGCATCTAGTTCAGAGCTTGTAGCCAAGCGATCGCTTCGTTCATTAAAGCTTCCTGGTAAGCTTGAGAGTGAGCTGAGCTCAGGAGCCTGGATTGTGCGACCGCTACCGAGGCTTGCTCAATTACCATTTGTATAATTTGCAACTGCACCGCTGAAAGCTGTTTCGGTTCTGTAGGGTGGGAGATGAGCAAACCCCATAGCTCTTGTTGAGCCAAAATCGTCACCCCTCAAGAA
This sequence comes from Actinomycetota bacterium, assembly GCA_050262755.1. Classification (GTDB taxonomy): domain Bacteria; phylum Cyanobacteriota; class Cyanobacteriia; order Cyanobacteriales; family Microcoleaceae; genus JBLNEP01. The sequence continues at coordinate 136,013 of JBLNEP010000227.1, forward strand.
AACAGCACTCCCATTGTCGCCCAATATTGAAAATGACAGAGGTCAACCGATCGTTGCAGAAATTATTCTGCAATGGCAGTAGAGTAGAGAACACTTCTTCCAGCATCCAATCTCCAGTTGTATCAAGACCATCCAGTCGCAATTGTGTCAGAATCTCCCTCACGATCTCCATCATCAAACGCGATCGCACCTTGACAAATATTGCTCTGGTACGAGAGGAGAATCACCACAGCCAGATAGCTCCAGCAAAGACGGTAAACGCTCCTGATAGACCAACTCCACCCTCCTTTCCCCCATTCCCGCTTCCCCAAATCTGTAAATTTTTACCCGGTCAGTCTGTAGAAACGATCGCATTTCTGCTACAGTCGCAGACAAGCTCTCTTCTAAATCCAGAGACTACCGGATGCAGCTAATCATCCGATTCAGTCATGTTCCTTCTGTCAGGATTCACCCTTTCCTTCGTTCCCAGTCCTCACAACCTAATACCGTAGTCTCGGCCAACGACCCGCCACTCTCTCACCGAACTATGACCAATGACCAACACTTCGCTGTCCTCAAACAAGGCCCCCTCACTTGGAATGAGTGGCGGCTGAAATCTCCTGAGATCCGACCCGACCTCAGAAACGCACCCCTCCATGAAATGAACTTAGAAGGAATTAATTTACAAGGAGCAGACCTACGGGAAGCCTCTTTGTTTAAAACCAACCTTGCCAAAGCCAATCTCGTCGGTGCTAATCTCAATTCCGCCGATCTCCGCCAAACGAACCTGCAAGGAGCAAACTTATCTCAAGCCAATCTCGTCTCCGCCGACTTACGGAAAGCAAACCTCAAAGGTGCTAACCTGGCTGCTGCCGATTTGCGAGTCGCTTTCCTCCGCCAAGCCAATCTTTCTCAAGCCATAGTAGACCAAGCCAACTTAGATCGAGCGGATCTCAGCTTGGTGAACCTCCAAGGCACCTCTTTTGTCCGAGTCAACCTGCAAACCACCAACCTCGTCGGCAGCAATCTCCATGAAGCCAACCTGACTGAAGCCATTGTGCCAAATAACCTCAATTTTTAAGGCTTCATCCTCACAGCATTCCGCCATGATGGCTGAAACCAACCCTTCGGGATCTACCACGGCGAACCAATCATCGTAAACGCTGCCCAATAATAAGGGTGAGATAATACCTGATCTCCCCGTCGTGCCATTCCCGGCGGTAGTCGCATTCCCTGACGAGTCCCCGAATAATAGAGAGAACCATCCTGCAAGCGCACTTGACCCCGTAGCATGGCCAGTTGCGCCTGTCGCAACGCCTCCGCCTTAATGGGTGCGGTCCGTAACTGCTGATAAAACTCCGCCATTAACCCCAACGTACCCGCATCACTCACTAACCACAAACTTGCGAGTGCCGACTTCACCCCTGCCTGCACCGCCAATCCCGCAAACCCCAACTCTGCTTCCTCATCTCCCACCGCAGTGCTGCAAGCACTCAGCACCAGCAACTCCACCGGTGGATCGTTCAGCTTCAACTGTCGCAACTGATTCAGTCGTAACTTCCCATCCCAAAACTGAATATAAGAATTACCCGCTCCCCCCGGCTGAAATTCCCCATGAGTTGCCAAATGAATAATCTGAAATTGCGGTTGTCGCCGTCGTGCCTTCAAATTCGCTAAGGTAAAATCCTCATTGAGAAACGACTCACCCCGCCAGAGATTCCCCACGATCGCAGACAACTCCATCGGCACCGCCGGCAGAGGATTTTGATCGGATTGCACAGGAAATTCCGACGCTCCCATGGCTAAAACCTGTGAATCTCGGATATCCACATAGCGAGTATCCGTTAAACTCAAACTGGGAATTAACCCTAAACTATACTTTTCTACCAGGAAGTGCTGACCATCGTGCAGAGCCGCCATCGGTAGCGTCCGCAAACCCGCATCCATCGAGAACAGTAGCGTCCCTACTCCCTGAGCCTCCAGTTCCGCCGACAGCGGCGCAATCAGCCACTGGTACAATTGTTGAGCGCTGGTCAAGTAGCGGTCAGAATTCAGCCGTCTGGGATTTCTAATCTCGTTCGTAAACTCTCTCACGGCTTGCAACACGGTTTCGCGGTTGACCGGGATGCTTTTGAAAATCGGTTTACCCTCTGGCAAAAATAGCCGCAGTTCTAATTGGTAAGGTTGCGCCGACACATAAATAATCGCCGGTTTCACACCCGTTACATTTGTAATACTGCTGAGAGTCTCTCGAATATTGGCTGCCGTAATTGACTGTTCTGTAAAATTGCCTCCGAAGTATTTTCCAAATTCCTGACCCCGATGATGTTCAATTTGCAGCACCATCTCTACCGAGTTCACTGGATTCAAAGACTTATTCCGAGCTACTTCAGGAGCGATGTAACCGGTCGTTTCTGCCGAGGTTGAAGCATTCCGTGGTGTCGTTGCACCAGAACTCTGGGAAGTCAGCACCTGACCAGAAGTTTGAGTACCCAGGGAGGTATTAGTCGTTTGACCCGTTGAGTTCCCCAAGCCAGTTTGAGTGGCGAGCACTGTAGAACTATCCGTGGTCAGGGTTAAGTTTTGCGTACTTGCGCGCTGAGTTGACGCCGTAGAAGTTAGCAGTTCTGAATCAGAACGCACGATGGTATTCGTCACCATTTGGGAGTTGAGCGAAGTGGCACTCGCTGTATCCGTTGAGGTATTGTCTTTTAAGACGCTCGTTGACCCACTACCCGTCACTGCTGTCGCTTGGGAAACATCTGTTAATCCAGCACTGGAGTTTGTCACGGAGATGGTGACACTGTTAGACCCGCTGAGCAGCGATTTTTGGGGATTCCCCACCGCTTTGAGGTCAAAATTATTAGAGACTGAGCGGTTTGCGACGGTAAACTGTCCGTCGGTAATGGCTCCCGCAGTGCCGTTGAGTCTGGGATTGCCCACTGCGAAGGGGGTGGGCGTGCAAGGATTGGCAGTACAATTTGCACTGCCGTAACGGAGGGTAAGGGAACCGCCACTTTTGGCTCCCGCAGTCGAAATACTTGCTAGCACTTGATTAGGGTCAGTAAAGGTGCCAGTTGCTCGGAACATTCCACCTGCGGTAATGGTTACATTTCCGCCGGTCCCTCCACCACCAGCCGCTTTGACAGCGACCACTTCGATATCGTTGGGAGCCGTAAGGGTACTGGCACCAGCATTTCCTGAGTGAGAGCTAGAATTAATCACGCCCGTGTGAATGTGACTCCCCGCCCCGATGCGGATGTCGCCACCCCTTTTCACTCCGAAAGCATTCACGTTACCCAATTCGACAGCACCTGCACTTTGAATCCGGATCGCCCCAGCAGTGTCTTGAGGACTACGAGTAGACAGGGTCCCCGCAACGATGCTGCCATGACTGCTAGATAGGGTAATGCCAGCACTGGAGGTAATCGTGTTCGCACGAATTTCGCCACCAATGAGGGCGATCGCTGCATCTCCTGTCCCCGTAATGTTGCCTTGGGCGTGGATCGCCCCGGAGGACGCCGGTGCTTGAATCACAGTGGGGTCGCTAAATTTGACCCCGCCTCCTTCTGCTGGGATGGTGATGATGCCACTGCCATCGCTCCGACCAATGGTGATGGCAGTAAAGCCATCTCGCAATGCTGCTAAATCTGAGGCGGTGAGGTTGAGAGTGGTTGTATTATTGCCTGTTCCAGCGATCGCGATATTTTGGTTGGAGGAGGCGGGTTGTAACAGCAGATGGCCGTTACTGGCGACGGAGTTAGCACCTCCGAGCAAATCAATTTCATTGCCTGTCAAGCTGATCGTTCCCCCTTTTTGCGTGCCTCTGGTGTCGATCGCACCAACGGCAAGGGTGTCAGAGGTGGTGAGTTGGACCGTTCCACCCTGTGCTGCTCTGGTATTGAGGTTGCCAGTTGCGATCGGACCGACCGCTTGTAGGATGATGCTACCACCAGTATCAGTCGCGCTGGTATCAATCCCTTGGGGAATGCTAATCTTGCCCGCACCGCTGGTAATATTCACGTCACCGCTTTTGAGGGAGGGGGAGGCGGAACGGGAAGATAGCGACTCCATTGCTCTGTAGGTCGTTGTCAACAGGTTATTAACAGAGATGTTACCTTGGGCATTGACAGAGATGTTGCCACTGATGGCTTTGCCCCAGGCTGATTCCAGTTGGTTGGCGGTGATATTACCTTGGTAACTGGTCAGGTGCAGATCGCCACCCTGGGTTGAGAGGTTTCCCAGTTGAATGTCCCTGTTGGCGGTGAGCGTTATGGCACCATTACTGGCTCCGACAAGGTTGCCGGTTGCTACGATTACACCGGTACCTGTGGGAGTCTGAAGGGTGACTGAGTCATGGAAGGTGACGCCATCGGCGATCGCGATCGTACCACTGCCGCTGGACCGACCGATGGTAATTGAACGAAAGCCTGGCTGTAAAGTTGCTAAGTCCTCTGCGGTGAGATCCAAGGCATTTAAGTCGCTGTCAGGCCCGATGCCTGAATTCCGGCCACTGGTACTCGCCTCCGTCTGACCGTGGGCACCAATGGTGATATTATGGCTGTCGCTGGCGGGTTGCAAGATTAATGAACCTTTACCGCTCACAGAATTGCTGCCGCCCTGTAAGTTAATTTCATCGCCTGTCAGGCTGATATTACCTTGGTTGGTGGCGATCGCACCCACCCCGATGCCTTTCTTGCCTGTTAGAGCAATATCCCCCCCTGACTGGGGTCCTCTGGCGTCGATGGCGGTGACACTCACGTTGGCCTGTGCATCGAGGGTCACGTTGCCAGCGCTACCACTTTTGGCGGTACTCTGAATTGCTGGAGTTTGAGAATTGGAGGAGGAGGAGTCAACTCGCTCACCCACCATTGTGCTACCAGCCTTACTGGTGAGATGAATGTCTCCGCCTTTGCTATTGCCAGCAGTGCTGATTTGAGTCGCATTGATATCGGCAAGGGCGTTGAAGCTAATGTTACCGCCCGTTGCGCCTTCGGTCGATGCTCTCTGAACTGTAATGCCACCGCTCGCTGCCGTCAACGCGATCGCGCCGGCGTTGGTGAGACCATTGGTCGAGAGCGAGTTGGTGGTAATATTACCCTGGTCTGCTTGCAGGGTGATGTTACCCCCAACTCCTTGTAAATTAGAGCTAGAGAGGTTGCCGGCTGTTAAGTAATTGTTGCTGCGGAGGGTAATCTCGCCACCCTGGGTTGTAATGTCACCGCTAGTCACATTTGCGCCAGAAATGGCGATCGCTTGACCGGCCGTAGTCAGGGTGTCACGGGCATTCATGGAGAAGGAACCACTGCCATCGCGATCGGCGTCGGCGGTGAAGCTGATTAATCCGGTATTCGCTGATAAGGTAAGAGGATTGCCGATTTTGATGTCGTTGGCCGCCTCCAGTACAATGTTTGTCGCTGCCACCGTTTCGAGGGCTTTGCTGGCAATGAGGGAGGGGGAGTTGTTGCTGCTGAGGAAGCTGTCATCGCTTGACTGGGAAGACTTGTCAGCAATCGTGAGATTCAGTGAATTCAGTAATAGGGTACCATTACCGCCTGTGACATCGACCTTACCATCAAACACTAAGCTTTCTTTTCCAGATACTGCGACGGAGCCTCCTGCCCCCATGGACCGAGGAGAAATAGCGCCACCGCGAGCTTGAATACTGCCGAAAAAGCCGGTGGCACCGCGGGCCGAGATGGTAACGCGGCCGCCATCTCCTTGAGCGCGAGCATCGGCAGCGATCGTAGAATTGCGATCGATATAGGTGCGAGAGGCAACTGGTAAATTATTCCCGCCTTGGCGATCGCCACCGATGAAGACCTGACCACCGTTACTACCAGAAGCGTCAATTGTTGCGCCAAACAACCCCACCTGCTCACCAATGACGTAAATATTGCCTCCTAGGTTAGCCCCCGGACTGGAAGTATCGACGATGCCGGCTGCAATTGCTGCCCCAGTTACTACGGGCATTACTTGGTTAGAGGTGGTTAGTACCAGTTGACCTTGGGTATTCATGGTCAAACCGGTGGCTTGAGGAGCACTCTGACCGGTCAGCAATTGGGGCAGGGATAGGGGTGAAAAGGGGAGAGGGGTAGGGGAGGAATTGCTAGTGGCGGTTTGGGGAGAAACTTCTAAGCTGAGCAAGTGTCCTGCTTGGCTGATGCGGACTAACTGCTCTCCGGGTACTGCTGCGATCGCAATGCTGCCAGTTGGTGCTTTGAGTTTCCCCGTATTAATGACGGTTCCCCCCAGCAAGGTGAGATCCTGTCCCAGTCCGACGGCTAACTCACCAGTATTAATGATGCTTCCTGGTTGAGAGGGGAAATAAAAAGCATTGGGAGTCCCGACTAGGTTTGTGTAATCATTGGCACCGACAGCATTGAACCAGCGATCGCCAAACCCGATACCGGCAGCGGTTGTGGCAAAAAAAGACCCAGGCACATCTAGTCTTGCTTCGCGGCCAAAGATGATGCCGGCTGGGTTCATGATGAATAAGTTAGAATTTCCCCCAGTTACTTGGATCAAGCCATTGATCAGAGATGGAGATCCTCCCACAATCCGAGTCAAGATATTTTGAATGGCTGGGTTTGAGAGGAAACTGGCGGTCTGGCCAGAGTCTAGATTAAAGCGGGTAAAGCTGTGAAAGAGGTTCGCTCCATCTTTTGAGACAGTACCCCCTTGGATCGTATAGCGATCGCCATTGGGGGTCACAACTGTTCCTGTACCATCGGGTGCAGGCACGATTTGCTGTGCCAGCACCACCGTTGGTTGCAGGCAAATTTGCCATTCACCCCCTGGCATGACTGAAATCAGGGGGATCTCTAATATCCAAATTCCGGCTAGGGGAAGTGCCGCGAGAAACGACCCCATGTTTCTTGCTGGGTTCATAGGGTTTTTGCTGTCAGTACCTTATGTGTCACCAACATAGCAAAGACAAATAAAAACTGTCTAAAAAAGGAGGAAATATGAGCGCTTTATTTTCCAGCGATCCCAGGAGACGCACCATCGGTCTAACAGGTGGTATTGCCAGTGGCAAAACTACCGTTTCTAATTATCTGGCCAATGTTTACCACTTGCCAATTTTTGATGCCGATCTTTATGCTCGCGAAGCAGTTGCTCCTGGGAGCAAAATCTTGCTCAAAATTGGAGAACGTTACGGGAGTCGTATTTTTAGACCCGATGGCAGTCTCGATCGGTTACAGCTTGGTAACATTATTTTTCATAACGTTGTAGAACGTCATTGGCTGGAGCAACAAATTCATCCTTATGTGCGCGACCGCTTACTGGATGCTGCAAAAATACCGGCGACTACTATCGTGTTAACCGTACCTTTACTATTTGAGGCGAATTTAGTTGACTTGTGTACAGAGGTTTGGGTGGTTTACTGTTCACCCACTCAGCAACTTGAACGCTTGATGCTTCGCGATCGCCTGTCTTTGGAACAAGCAACTGCTCGGATTAATAGCCAGATGTCCCTTGAAGAAAAGCGGTTGCGGGCTGATGTGATTTTGGATAACTCTTCTAGCTTGGATTTACTGCTTAAGCAAGTAGATACTGCCGTGACTCAGGTTAGAAGTGAACCGAGTTGAAGGACTCCTATCCTCTGGAGAGAGTAAGAAATCAAAGTTTTTTTCGGGGCGCCCGGCAACAAAAACTTTTTTTTAGCCTGATCGCAAGGTCCTCTGTCTGTATGAGGTAATGGACACTCTCAAACGGACATCTATGATGCGGGTCTACACTTCCATCTTTCTGTCAAGCCTGTTAGTGCTAAGTTTAGGAATGAATGCTAAGAGCTTCGAGGCTCGCTCATCGGAGCTATCCAACCAGGCTATCAAAAAATTACTCACTTCTCAAGCTGAGAAGCAACCAACCCAAGCCCAACCAGATACAAATCTATCACCGGAGCGTGGTAGTGGTCGCTAAACTCTAGGAGAGGATTCAGTTAAAAAAATCCTGAATCCTGTTAGTTGATGCCCTCATCCACTGTTTCTAAGCACCTAGACAGGGGGAAATCCCAATTGTTTGTGAAGGGTTTCTTCCTGTAAACAAGGGCTAGAGCAGCGGATTATTTTTTTGGGTTTAATTCAGTAAGCGCGTATTCCAGACTACTCGCTTAATTGTAAATGAGCGAGGTTTCGCAATCTCAGTGTTGCTTGAAAACTCTTGTTGATTTCACGGTTTGACCGAATTTGATGGCAAATTTTTCAAAGTGTCATTAATAATACAGCGTAATTTTACTTAAGTATTGCAACCGTAATTTCCCATAGATCCCCTCAACCTCCGGAAGTGCTAGCTGGAAGTCTGTAAGAACGAATGGAAACTTTAACCCATTCATCCTCATGCACCAATTGATTTCAGCTGTTTTAGTAAGTTCGCTCTTAGCGAACCTTGCTGTTTATGCTGACACATTAAAACACCGTTTAATCAGTGAGCATCAATTGACCTTTTTTCAACAGCACCTCTTAGCTCAAGAATCTGCTGACAGCAGTCAATGTAATAACTCGAAGTGTCCTCAGCGAGGCGAAGGCCGCCGCGACCGGGCCAATTAAAACTTGAGTGTCTACCTTCAACTAACATCAGCTTGTTAGCCTAAAACCAGTTTCTATGAGAATTCCAGACAACTTACCCTCCTTTCCAGGTATGGAAGGAGGGTTTATTCGTCGGAGAAATCCCCATACAGGCTTCTTAATATTTATCATCGGTTTTTTCAGGATTTCGGGCAAAAAGTATCACTGTTTATAGCACTGGCTCAACCCCACGATCCTTTTCCAATTCCCCTTTTTCCGATTAAATATTCGAGGAGCGAACCCTGGCCCGCCCCTGATATTAACCCTAATTCATGCTCCAGAGGCTCACTCTTCCGCAGCTTCTCCGCCAACCACTACATTCTGAATTCGCAGGCTAGGGCCACCACAACCAACGGGCAAACCGCTTTGCCCTCCCTTACCGCAACCGCCAGACTCATCCCAGTGGAAATCATCGCCGATCGCTTCAATGTCCGCTAAGGTTGTAAACACATTACCGGAAAGCGTCACATCCCGGACTGGTTCCGCCAATTCACCATTGCGGATCATCCAAGCTTCGCCGGCTGTAAATGTAAACATTTCCCCATTCGTCATCCCCCCGATCCAGTTACGGGCATACACTCCCTCTTTAATATCAGCAAACAACTCTTTAACCGGGGTTGTTCCTCGCTCGATCCAAGTATTGGTCATACGGACGAGGGGAGGGTAATGATAATTGAGACAGCGAGCGTTGCCGGTCGGTTCTTCCCCAAGTTTGCCGGCTGTTTCACGGGAGTGGAGGCGTCCGACTAAGACTCCATCTTGAATTAATTGAGTGGTAGTCGCTGGTGTGCCTTCGTCATCGTAGAAGTAGCTACCGCGATGGCCTGGAGGTGCCGCCCCATCAAAAATTTGCAAATTGTCAGGGCCAAATTTCCGCCCCAGTGTCATCACTTCCAGTAAATCTGGATTTTCGTAGGCCATATCGGCTTCTGACAGGTGGCCGAAGGCTTCGTGGACGAATAAACCGCTGAGGATGGGGTCGATGACTACTGTATAGGTATTGCCTTTGACTGAGGGGAGTGCTAAAGAATCTACCGCTCTTTGGGCTGCATTGCGAACTTGTTCGTCTAAATTGGTTAAATCTTCATAAGCTTTGCGGGAGCCGGTGGTTTCTCGTCCCGTTTGCACGGTTTCGCCGTTGCGGGCGGTGGCAGCAAAGCGCATTTCGATGTCGATCCAAGCTTGTTCTAGGAGAGTGCCTTCGGAAGTTGCCAAGATCATGCGTTGGGTACTGTCGCTGTAACGGACAGAAATAGTGGCGATGCGGGGGTCAACACTGCGGAGGATGGCTCCGTAGCGGTCGCATAAGGCTTTTTTTTGCGCCAAGGGGATCTGCCGAGGATCGGAACCGGTGAGGGGGAGGATGCGGGTGTCTTGGACAGATGGGACTGGTGCGAGCAGCGTTTCTTCTTCACCGATCAATCTGGCTGCTGCGATCGCTTCTTCGATCCGTTCTACCAGAGTTGAAAGTTGATTAAAGCTGGCAAAACCCCACCCACCTTTGTGACAAGCTCGGACTTGCCCGCCAATGGAGAGTCCTTCACTGAGGGTTTCTATGCGATCGGCCCGCAATAAGATATCTGTTCCTTCTGCTTCTTCGAGCCGAATGGCCAAGTAATCGACCTGAGAGGCATAGCGGGCCATCAGGTCAGATAGCAAGTTTTTAGCATCCGCGAGCAAGCTAGACATAATTACCGTGCAATTGACTGCCTCTATTTTGCAACAGGGAAAGGGTCACTGACAGGCAAAGATCAAAAGTTGTCAGTCAGGGAGCCTCTGGCTCCATTTCCACTTCCTAGTCCCTAGAGCGACCTTATAGATACAAGTCGAACCTAGGTTAGGATCAACCCCTGAAAAAAACATGACTCATGGCTCGCGCGATTTTCATTGACGCTGAGAAATTTCAAGCAAAAGCTTTGGGCAACTCTCTTTTAGTCAAAAGGAGTCTCGTTTTGACTACAGTCGTGAGGGTGAAAGTTTATCAGTTTTAAATAACTCTAAAAGGGCTGTTAATTGACTGTTCGATCCCACTTTAACCTTTGGTTGCTTTTGAATGACGCTAAGATCGTGATTTGTTTAATAAATTGATAAAATCAAACTATATCACCCTAAATTTTTACTAAATTTTGAACTTATTATATAATATAGTCAATAATCAAACAAGATTTGTTCTGAATGAAATCTTGTAAAGATTGAGGTTGATTCCCAATAGCTTAGTGATTTTCACAAAGGAAAAACCCATCAAAAAAATCTAACAGAAGATTTTATTCATTTCCCTAAGACGAGACAAGTAGCTACAATAGAACTATTGTCTCGCTAGTAGATGTTTCCGTGACGGATCGCCAAACTCCCACCTTTATTATGGTTGACGGCCACTCCCTGGCCTTTCGCTCCTTCTATGCCTTTGCTAAGGGGCGAGAGGGTGGCTTGCGAACGTCCACCGGTATTCCCACCAGCGCCTGCTTTGGCTTCCTCAAGTCACTCTTAGAGGTGATGGCGTCCTCGGAACCCCAGTATATGGCGATCGCCTTTGACCTCGGACTCCCCACCTTTCGCCACGAAGCAGACGATACCTACAAAGCAGACAGAGCCGAAACACCCGAAGACTTCATCACCGACCTAAAAAATCTTAAAGAACTGCTCCGAGCCTTAAATTTAACAATATTAACAGCTCCCGGTTATGAGGCAGATGATGTATTAGGAACTTTAGCGCAAAAAGCAAGTGCAGCCGGTTGTGCCGTCAAAATTCTAACGGGTGACAAAGATTTATTTCAACTCGTCGATCCTGCCAAAAATATCACCGTTCTCCGGTTAGGTGGAGATGCTTTTGGTAGAGGAGCCAGAGCCGGAGCCAAAGAGTACGGACCAGAAGAAGTTAAAGAGAAATTAGGCGTCCCACCCGAACAAGTTGTAGACTATTTAGCACTGTGTGGCGATGCGTCTGACCGCATTCCAGGTGTTAAGGGAATTGGGGAAAAAACAGCTCCGAAATTACTGGAGGAATATGGCTCCCTCGATGGCATTTATGCAGCATTAGATACCATTAAAGGCGCGAACAAGAAAAAGCTGGAAGAGGGGAAAGCCAGCGCTTACCATTCTCAGCATCTCGCTCGCATTGTGCAAGATGTTCCCTTGGAAATTGACTTAGAAGACTGCAAACTGCAAGGTTTTGATGAAACCCATTTAATCCCGCTTCTAGAAAGGTTAGAATTTAAGTCATTTTTAGGGAAAGTTAAGCAACTACAAAAGCGGTTTGGTGGCAGCACCGAAACACAACTAATGGCTCCAACTATCGAGAGTCGCCAAGCTCCGAGTTCCCCCCTAGAAACAGAAATTAACCCGCCTCAAACTCGGATAGAACCAGCTTCTAGCTTCCTACCTGAAAATGATGGAGATGATAGCTCTTTCTTTACATTTGCAGAAACAAAAGCTTATCAAGAGCAATCCAGAAAACAGTTAATTAAACCTCGTATTATTCAGACAACTGAACAGCTTCATGAGTTAGTGAACCTGTTAAAAACCTGCACCGATCCAGCCACACCCGTTGCCTGGGATACCGAAACTACTGCCTTAGAACCGCGAGATGCAGAGTTAGTAGGAATTGGCTGTTGTTGGGGAAATAATCTCGAAGATATGGCTTATCTTCCCTTTGGACATCAGAAAGGCGAAAACTTAAACCAAGCCACTGCCTTAGAAGCATTGCGCCCAATTTTAGAAAGCGCCAACTATCCTAAAGCTCTGCACAATGCTAAATTTGACCGATTAATCTTACGCTGCCAAGGAATCGAGTTAGCAGGCGTTGTTTTTGAAACCATGCTCGCCAGTTATCTGCTCGATCCAGAGGGAACTCACAGCCTCAAAGACTTGGCAATTAAAAAGTTAAAAAATCAGCCGATCGCCTATGAGAGTTTAGTGGCTAAAGGTCAAACTATTGCGGATATAGAGATTGCCAAAGTCGCTGAATACTGCGGGATGGATGTTTATAACACTTTTCAGCTTGTGGCAAAGCTGCGGGAAGAACTGGAGGAGAAATCTAAACTTGTTTACAAATTATTAAAGGAGGTAGAACAGCCTTTAGAGCCAGTTTTAGCTGACATGGAATATGTGGGAGTTCGCATTAATACAGCTTACCTCCAGCAATTATCGGAAGAGTTGGCGAAGAAGTTAGAAGACATTGAGAAAGAAGCCTACCAAGCGGCGGGGGAAGAATTTAATTTAGGTTCGCCTCAGCAACTGAGTAAATTGTTCTTTGAAACCTTGCAACTCGATCCTAAAAAATCGCGTAAAATTAAAACGGGTTACTCAACAGATGCAGCGGTTTTGGAAAAGCTGCAAGGCGATCATCCTGTTGTTGATGCGGTCATAGAACACCGCACCTTATCAAAATTAAGGTCTACTTATGTGGATGCGCTGCCTTTATTAGTACGGTCGGATACAGGGCGAGTCCATACTGATTTTAACCAAACTGTAACAGCTACAGGACGGTTGTCTTCTTCTAATCCTAACTTGCAGAATATTCCGATCCGCACGGAATTTTCTCGCCAAATTCGCAAGGCATTTATTCCTCAAGAAGGTTGGCTGATCGTCTCCGCTGACTATTCTCAAATTGAATTGAGAATTTTGGCTGATTTAAGTCAAGAACCTGTTTTAGTGGAAGCTTACCAAAATAATCGTGATGTTCATACCGTAACGGCTCAATTGTTATTTGAAAAGGAGACTGTGACCCCAGAAGAACGGAGGTTAGGAAAAACAATTAATTTTGGCGTCCTTTATGGAATGGGGGCGCAAAAGTTTGGGCGTTCTGTGGGAGTGAGTACAGCGCAAGGGAAGCTGTTTATTGAGCGATTTAACCAGCGCTACCGTAAGGTTTTTGAATTTCTAGAGACTGTGAAGCGGGAAGCAATCGCGCAGGGTTTTGTGTCTACGATTCTTGGTCGCCGTCGCTATTTTAATTTTGAAAGTGAGAGTCTCAAACGGCTTAAAAGTAAACTCGACGAGATTAATCTCGATCACCTCAAGAATATCAGTAAAAATGACGCGCAACTCTTGCGGGCGGCTGCCAATGCTCCGATTCAAGGTTCTAGCGCTGATATTATCAAAATTGCGATGGTAAATTTGCATGAAATTTTAAAAAATTATCAATCAAGGTTACTGTTGCAAGTTCATGATGAATTAGTGTTGGAAGTACCACCGGATGAATGGGAAGAATTACAGCCAAAAATTAAGTCAACGATGGAAACTGCTGTTAGCTTAAGCGTGCCGTTGGTGGTTGATATCCATGCGGGGCAAAATTGGATGGAAACGAAGTAAATTGATTGATTTTTAACGGTTGACTCTGAACTGGGGAAATACTATGATAACCAAGTCGTAGAAACTAGCGCGCCTCTGGCTGCTGAGCAAATACTGGCTCTACTAGCTAAAGTTTGATAATTACGTAGTTAGCTTAATTTTTTCCAGGTTCTATGGTAAATCTGCTGTAGATGATTGGCAATCGTGTCCAATCTACCTCGAATCAATTTTTAAAAGAATCACAAATGAGCAAACTCCCTCAAATCACTCAAGTAACTATCACCAGTTTACTAGCAGGGCTATTAGTCCTAATGTTAACTAGTTGTCTAAAAGGTGCGGGAACTAATAACTATGCAGTGAAGCGCATCAGCGATGGTGATACTATAACTGTCACTAATCGCAAGGGTAAAGAAGTTAAAGTGCGCTTTGCCTGTATTGATGCTCCAGAAGTTCCTCATACTAATCAGGAAAAGCAAAGCGCTAAAGCGACCGATCGCAATCAATTTAATTGGGGAATTAAGGCAGAACAAAGATTAGAACAGCTTGTGAAGCAGGGAGGCAATCGGGTCGTCCTAACTGTCACAGATAGGGACCAATACGGTCGAGAAATCAGCGAAGTTCGCTTGCCAAATGGCACGTTTGTTCAGGAAATTTTGGTAAAGGAAGGACTGGCGATGGTTTATCGTCCTTACCTGAAAAATTGTCCCAGTGCAACCATTGTGCAACAGGCGGAAACTGAGGCGAAGAAAAGTAAGCGAGGTGTTTGGGGAGACTCTAAGTTTGTTCCCGCTTGGCAGTTTCGGAAAGAACATAAATCCTAGAAGTTGCTGTTTAATGACCAAGCTTCTTTGTCTATCTTGCTTTTAAAAGTAGCTCCTAGCCAATTAGCGATGTTAGCTTCTAGCTGAATTTTGCTCTGCTACTTCTAACCAAACAACAAAGGTGGTGCCTCGCTCTGCCACCGCTAAATGAGTCGGCAAGTTGTCAGGCAACCACTGGAGATTGAGAGGAGAAAAAACTTCAATTTCACCTTGCATTTGATGGATTAAATCGCGAGCGATCGCTAAGCCTAACCCTGTGCCTGGAATCTCTGTCTGTGCCTTCTCGCCTCGATAGTGCCGCTCGAACAAATGTTCTAAATCCTGGGGTGGAATGCCATAACCGCTATCGCTGATAGCAATGGCAATTTTAGGGACTGGGGACTGGGTATTAGGGAATTGAGAAGTTAGTTGCGTTGCTGTTTCTGTCTCTTCTTTTTTCTTCCGCTTTCTACCTTTTACCTTCTGCCTTTGATCTCTTCCCTTATTCCCCACAAAAATGTAAATTTTTCCGCCAGCAGGGGTATATTTCAGAGCATTATCAATCAAGTTACTCAAGACTTCCCGCAATGCTTTGGCATTGGCTTTCACGGGTGGCAAATGATTGGGAACTTCAGCTTGTAATTCTAACTGCTGCTCCTCTGCGACCGCTCGTGCCGAAACCACTAAGGGTTCTAATACCTCCCTCACCGAACATACTTCTAGAAAATTTGATGCAGGCAACAACCCCAGTGCTGGTGAAGCTGGAACTGGGATCGGAGGCGTCATTGTTGCGTCTTGTCTAGAGTTTCTGTCATCTATCTGAGGAGAGAGACTGCGAGTGACTCCGTTGCTATCGACGGTTTCGCTGAACCGTTGCAGTAATTCTTGTAAGCGATCGCTCTCCCGGAGGATGCTAGTGGCGACCTCTCGGTTTCTGTCTCCTGGTAGGAGTCGTTTCAGCAGCAATTTGCCGAAGGTTCGCAAGGCTGTTAGCGGACTTTTTAACTGATGTAACAAGTTATGGAGTGCGTCATGCTGCTGAGCCTGAAGGTATTGCTGCTGGCTCAACTGTTGCTGGAGCCAGTGCGACCGCTGGTCTAAAATACAGGCGATCGCTAAGGTATGGGCAATTTCTTCCATCTGAACTGCTTCGAAATCGTTCCAAGCTCGATCTTCCCTACCACTCACCAGCACTCCCAGCACTGCTCCCTCATGGACCAAGGGTACAACAAGCTGTCGTTGGGGTTCCCAAGCATCGGTTTCTGCGTCTGGTGCCTCGGACTGTGTACTCGCCTCCCGCAGCACCGTAGGAATCACCTCTGCTGGTAAAGCGGCTCTCCCTGCTGAGAGCAGCCGAGGAATGGGAGTTGCCGCCTCCATTTCTTCTGGTAACAGCATTAACTCCTGATGTTCTTCCCACGCCACAGATGTTTCTGGGTAAGCCGCGATGGGAATTAGCTTGGCTTCTCCCCCTTCTAGCATTTCTGCCGTTAAGTAAACCACGCTCACGGAGGCGCCGAAACTCGCTGCAAGGGCCACCTGCGATCGGCAAAGGGTTACAAATTCTGAACTGGCGGGCATCAACATGAGCGCAGGGTTAAGATATCTAACAAAAATTATAAATTGGTTACAAATCGCTGCCCAGCTAGCCCTTGCCTGAACTCTGAACCGCTTTTATTTGTAGCATCTTAAAAGTGAAGTGCTTGTCATCTCAACTTTCTACAGGCCATTGGTTACATAGTTATTCATTAGCTCGCTCTGAACAAATGTAAAGTTTGTATCTTTATATTAAAAAAAGTTGAAATTTTGAGCCAGAAGCGATATACTTCCCTCGGATTTGGTAGCTATCATTACATCTGTCTGCTTACAGAGGAGGTAAAGACATTGGCCAGGAGACGCAAGCGCAAAAGTCGCCGCAGACAAGAAGGACGCAGAATTCTTGAGTGTGTGCCTCAATATAGCATCGAAAGTGGCGAAGATAAACCTGTGACTGCTGCCCGTAAGTTTATCCATGCTGAGGGCATCCATCCCCCCGCCTTGCTGTTGGTCAAGCGAAACGAGCATACCACAGATCGTTACTTCTGGGCAGAAAAAGGTCTGTTTGGTGCTCAGTACGTAGAAGAGAACCATTTCCTGTTCCCCAGCCTCAAAATGTTGGTGGAATCGACTTCAGAGAAAACTCCTGTCGGAGCTGGTAATCGCGCTTAAAAGAGGCGCGGGAGTCTTTACTGGTCTTCAGAATGCCATTGAGAATCAAGAGCCAACGAATCGTCCGCTAGGCGATCGCGTGAGTCATCTTAACCAAAAAAAGGCTGCATCGGCGTTGGAGTCAGGGTTGATCCTACCAGCGCAGAGGCGGTTTCGCCCTTGTCAGGATTGGCATTCTGACAGTAGTGACTCATCTGTCTGTTAGTCAGGTGGGGAGCTGAAACTGCCAGTACCAATTAGTGGGTTTGGTGGGTTGTTCAATCACCCCATCTAGCTTACCAGTTAAGTGTTACCGCGCCCAAATTTTTATTTTGGGCGCATGGCAACGCCCTGTACTTGCCTCTGGAGGCAGAGCACAGATTTAATCACAAGATTTTAAGCTAAGCGCTTTTTGTAAAGCGATCAGTTCGTCACGGTGAGCCCTGATTGTAATCAAGCTCTGGTTTTGATGCTCTTGGGAGGAACTCGGCTCGAGTTTGAGCGAGACTTGCTCAGAGCGACCCGCCTTTTGCCAGTAAAAAATCCCTGCCAGTGGTGACAAGATCACCAGCGCCAGGAACAGTTCGCCTTGGTTCGGCACCAGCATGGATAGCACCAGAGCCAAGCAGAGGAGACCTGTGGCGCTGAGGAAGGTTAAAAAGATTGCTAAAAACCAACTGGGACGGACAAACCCTTCAAACGTTAGCTGGTGGCGATCGGCATCAACGGCCGCCACTCGGTAAGCTCTTTGGGAAAAATATTGTCGCAACTGATTTAAGAGAGACTCTTCTCCTTGTTCGGAGAGGAGTTTCACTTGTTCAGTGCGGTCTTTCACCGAAGCTTTGACAAAGAAAAATAAGCCGATCGCTAACAGCAGCGTCAGCACGAAAGTAGAGGGAAGAACAGCAGTGTTCATCAGCAGAAGGTTAGATAAATGGGGAGATTCCTCCTAATTTATATAACTTTACATCTCCTGTTTATCAGTCCCTCTAAAGGCGCTTCTGGGCAAAGCGATCGCCAAGCGACAAATCGCCTTACTCCTAAGCGCCTAGAGGTTGTTGGTTTCTAAGCAGACTGGCATTAACCCATTTGGCCAGTTTCCAACTCGCCATGTCGGCTACGCGGTACTACGTTCCCCTGGGTGTACTCCAGCCAAAGTCGAGCTAAGTCTTGAGCTTGGTGCCGCCATTCTGGCAGAATTTGATACATCCGCCTGGGGCGTCCTCGTCCTTCTACTTTTTTCCAGTAACCCGTGATGACCCCTTCATCTTCTAGGAACTTCAGAGCACTGTAGAGTACGGTGTCAGAAAGCCGATAGATAGGGAATTCCCTTTCTAACTGCCCGATCAATTCAGTGCCGTAGGAATCTCCCCGTAAGAGGACGGAGAGAATGTAGCACACTGCTAGTTCCTTGTTGAGATAAACGGGAGGGGGGTCTTGAAAAAATTGATAGATAGTTTCAAATTTCATCTGACTAACCCACTGACTACCCCCTCCAATTTATCGCGCTCACCATTTGCCAGCCACCAAGCGACTAAGTATAAATACGGTATTTCCCCTCAGAAACCACGATAAATTGGAGGAGAAAGAGAAATCAAGAGAGAGCGGGGGATAATAGCTGCTTCTCTCTTCAATGACTCGATTTTGGTTGAGTTTTGCTTGTTGTTTGAGAAGTAGCGCTCGCTGAGGCGACGGCAACTTAAACCGTACTCAACCCTAACATCGCCCGCAAAGTCAGAGTCACAAAGGCAAAAGTTGCCACCAACAAACCAACGAGCGCGATCGCTGTGACGGGTCGCTGGAGCAGCGGCTTGAGCCGATCGAACAGAAAAAAGAAGATCCCCAGCGTAACCGTAATCAAAAAGCGGGGATAGCGAGAGATGTTATTAAAAAAATCTTGCATTGCCTGAATGGGGTAGAATACTACAGCTTTACTGTTAACGATTGGCACTCCTGCACCGTCTAAGTACAGGATTCTTGCTTCAATGACCCGACTCGCTTCTCACTCATACCAGAGTTTGATGCAGAGGACGAATCTCCACAAGCGTTTCAGTTCCGGCTTGCCCCGCCGTACTCAAAGCAGCATTAAAAAAACCTCTGTCCTGGTGAGGCAATCAGTTGGATCTTCCCCCGACTTGTACCAGGTTGATGCAGTTGAACCCGCTACTCGTACTCGGTTTGTCTCGGTTCTCCCAGTCTCGCTAGAGACTCGGCTTCAGGATGACAAGATCCTTGGTCTCACCTGTCGCTTTTGAGCGATGTCCTTGAGTATAGCACGCACCTGTACGCCCAAAAACTGGCCAGCAGTGGTGCAGCCAGGAAGCGATCGCACCCAAAGACCCCCCATCTTCTTGCACCCTCCAACAGGACAAACTTTCAGGAAACAAGACCTAGAAGAGTGATGGGAGCAGCCCACTGATACAAGCAGTTAAGTTCTTTGATTCTGGGCGCGGTGCTATCATATCATTTTGCCTTGGGATTCAGAATTAGACGGTAAAGGGTCTAGAGAAAAGCAAAGTCAGAAGAGTTGGCCTTGAGTGGTAGTTGTGATAAATAGTATAGGGCTGTTATTTTGAAATCAATGTCTACTTCCGCTCCATCTAAAATTGTGGCACGTCCATTTTTGAAATGGGCAGGGGGTAAAAGTAAGTTAATTCCGCAATATGAACGCTTTTTTCCTAAGGAATTTAAAACTTACTATGAACCGTTTTTAGGGGGGGGAGCGGTTTTTTTTCATTTAGTCCAACATCGCCCACCCTTTGAAGCGATTCTGACGGATATTAATCCAGAGTTAATTAATGCCTATTGTTGCGTGAGAGACCGAGTTGATGATTTGATTGAACTCTTGGAAGAGCATCAGGTTCAGCACGGGAAATATCAGCAAAAGTATTACTATCAAATGCGAGCAGCTTCCGGTAAGACAGAGATAGAAAAAGCAGCTCGCCTGATTTATCTCAATAAAACTTGTTTTAATGGTCTCTATCGGGAAAATTCTAAAGGAGAATTTAATGTGCCAATGGGTCGGTATAAAAACCCAAAAATTTGTCAAGCAGAGTTATTACGTTCAGTTTCCTTAGCACTTCAGCCTGCTAAAATTGAAGTGAGAAAGTTTGAGGCAGTTCTAGATTCTGCAAAAAGCAGCCAAGATTTTGTTTATTTCGATCCGCCTTATTATCCGATCAGTGCTACCAGTGATTTCACTGCCTACAGTCGCGAAGATTTCAAAGAATCCGAGCAACTGAAACTTAGGAATATTTTTGCAGAACTTGCTCATCGGGGAGTGAAAGTAATGCTCTCTAATTCCTATTGCGATTTTATTCATGAAATTTACAATCACCCCCAAAGCTTCAAAAATGAATCGCTCCCGAATTTACAAAAAATTTCAGCATTAAGGGCTATTAATTCTGATATCAAAGGTCGAAAAAGAATCAATGAATATTTAATAACTTCCTATCCAGTTTTTCCCTAGAATTGTTGTAAATTTTATAGATGATTGTTAGCCCAGGCTAGGAAATTCTCTAACTTATAAACTGCTAATAGATTGGGATTATCTTCAATTTGTTGATTGAACCAATCAATCGCTCCTTGTCTCACACCGCGACCACCAATCACGACAATTGTTGGAGCTGGATAAGAACTCTTAATATTCAAATTGAGGTAGGGGTACTTTTCATCAACTGTCCCTCTACTTTCTTGCCATTTACATTCAATAATTAAACCATCAGGCAGAGAAATAGAATTAAAAATATAAAAATCTACATAAATATCCGTTTTATAAATATTTCTGCCAACAAAAACCTGTTTAGCATATCGTTTGGTAAGTTCGGTAGAATACAAAAGCCATTGTCGCCGACTCTTCTTTGGTAAATCTCCCGAAATCTCTACATAGCCATGAGCTTTTAACGCTCCTTCAATCGCTAATTCTAAAACATAACCAGATTTATTTGCCCTACTACCCTGAGTCATTTTCCTAATGCTGACCCGTCATCCAGAATGGGGAAATCTGTAAAATCATACCTCTCAAAATCAGAAGGATTTGCCCAAGGTATTAAAACTTCTCTAGCTTTGGGCAAATCCTCAAATTCAAGCCGAGCGCAACTGAATGATCCCCCGGTCAAAAACTTGATTATCCGTGCCAATTCCACTCACCACCATTTGATCTTCATAGACATCAAATGTCGCAAAACTGAGGCGGCTAGCCGAATATTCGGTCCACTCAGAACGACCAACGGGTCGGGTTCCTCCTCCCGCCCCACAAATTAAATAAGTCGTCCCCTTAATTGAGCGAGTCCGCTCATAATGATGTTCGTGACCATTAATATAAAGCTGAACTCCGTGTCTCTGAAACAGCGGTGTTAAAGCCTGGATAAATGGCTGATTTACTCCATAAATTCCCGATGAATAAATCTGGTGATGCCCAAATACGACTTTCCAAGTAGCATCACTCTCACTTAACTCTTTCTCTAACCACAGAAGCTGATTTTTCCAATCTGCGTTATGGTTTGTATCTAATGCAAAAAACTGTACGGGACCACGACGAAAGGTATAGTAACGTCCTTGCATATTGAAACCCGAATATTTCACTTGCAGCTCGCCGTTAGCGGTGCGAATATCGTGGTTTCCCAGACAAGCATAAAATTTAACTCCCTGGGTTAATAATGCTTGATAAGGCTTCTCAAAAACCGCTGAAATTTTTTCAAATTCGCCGTTCGTATAAATATTATCGCCAGCCAGAAGCGCTATCTCAAAAGGATTTTGCTGACGATAACGAGCCATCGCCTCAGCGACAGCATATTGACTGCGATCGCCAGTGCCTGTATCTGCTACCGAGATAAAGCGTAAAATCGGCGGGGTTGTTGGTAAAGCAGCGATCGCATTCAAGCCACTTTCAGGCACAACCTGCATCGCTCCCTCTTTCCCTAAGCTAGAAGGAACAGCAGCCTGAGGAGCAAGCTCTTGAGCAGCCTGAGCCTGGATGATTTTCCAGATCCCACCTAAACCTAAGCTGCTAATGCTAGCTAAAATAAAAAACCGACGGCGTTTCAAACTCATATTACTTGAGAGAGTAGTAAAGATACAGGAATATAAATTAGGGCTAATTTAGCTCCGCTAAAAATTTACCGCGTTTAAGCAAATTTGCACCGCTCCCAGGCAAATAAAATGTCAGTAGAACCAAACCAGCCACAGCCAGAACAACCTCAACCCCAGACACCGCCACCCAACCGCGCGAGTCGTCAAAACCTGAGCTTTGCTAAAGTTCAGGCGATCAAAGCTTTGCGACTCACCATTCAAACTCTAGAAGGGGTGGTGGGTAAATTAGAGGAAGAACCACCGCCACCCCCACCAGCACCCACAGTTTCTGTCAAAACCACACCCACTCTAACGACAACACCGAAAGCAGTCATTGAAACGACTCGCGAGGTTCCCCCAGCTACTGTTAAGCCTGCACCTGCGACGCCTTCGCAGCAGTGGCGGACTCAACTGAGTTCAGCATGGTTAGCTTTACTCCGGTTCGTGCGATCGCTCCTCCCTGCATCTTGGAACCAGCAATTGTCAGATCCTCTGTTAAGCGGTGCGGTAGCAGCCATTCTGATCGTGGCGATCGGCACAATTCTCACTCTATTCCCTGGAAAGCCGCGGGAGGTAGCGATCGTTTCTCCGGCGCCAGTTGTACAACCAGCACCCATCAAACCAGCACCGACACCAACAGAAACGCTATCATCACCAGCACCCATAGAACCAGTACCGACACCAGCAGAAACCCTACCACCCATTGCTCTAGAACCAACACCGGCACCAGCAGAAACCCTACCACCAGAGGCTGAAAAACTGCCCGATTTAGTTGCTCCCCAAGAGCCAAAATCTGTAGAAATTGCACCTTTGCCACCCCCAACACTCACCCCAGAACAGTACCTAATTGCCAGCATTCAAAAACAAGTTGCCGAAATTACTAATCAATTTGGAGGTGGCTTAGCTCAGTCCATTCAAGCCAATTTTATTGGTAGTCTGTTGAGTGTAAAAGTTAGTGATGAGTGGTACACCCTTAGCGAGCCTCAGCAAGACCAATTAGCCACTCAAATGTTGCAGCAAGCTCAACTTCTTGACTTCAGCAAGCTAGAAATTATCAACTCCCAAGGAAAACGGATCGCTCGCAGTCCGGTCATTGGTTCAGAGATGATTATTTTGGAGAGGAGGCACAAACTAGAGGCGAATAGTTAATAGCTTGTGATGAATTTCTAAGTTGAGAGGGCGCATCCTCTTGGGTTCAATCATTGGGAATGTGCCCTCTCAAGCGATCATTATCCGATTTATGATGAAGTTTCTGGCTTGTGAGTCTGAATTTTTGGCTTTTCAGTCCGAGCTGCGACAGTTTCAATCTGTTTTTTCACAAGGTAAGCTCCTTGACCTAGACCAAAAGTCGCCAATAAAGTTGTGTCTATATCAGGCAAAATCACCCCCTTATGCAGCTCAATCACGCTGAGAAAGCTGTAAGCTTGTACTAAGTAAACACCAACAGTTAGAAGCGTAACAACAATCATCTGAAAGTCGCCTAGGTCTACCTCGCCTTCGTCATCCTGGAAGAGGTCATTTGGAAATTTTGGTTTATCAGCCGGTGTTTTTGACTCAGCCTTACTTTGAGTAATTGCTTTTGCAGTAACAAAAGTCAAACCGCTTAACCCCGATAAAGTTAGCAGGTTTTGCGGAATGGCAACTCCTCCAAAAAAATCTATCCCACCATAAATCCAACGCAATACGAGAGCAGCAATGTAGGTACCAATCAAGACAAAAAACCACAAAAAAACTTGAGTTTTGGAATTACTGTAACGCTTATCTTTTCCAAGGATGAGACACCACAAATCATGACCCGACAAACGTAATAATACCCACAATAGCACCCCCATCAAAATCATAGCAGAAACAAGTGTTGCAAGCGGGGTAAGCCAATCTAATTTGTAGGTAGAGACAGACAAGTTTTTCAGGACATTCTTGTTGGCTTCGTCATAACTAAGGGTAACTTGATCGCCCTCTTTCAGATTTTGCAGAACAGCTTGAAGCGCTGGGTCGTTAACTAGAATTGAACGGGTGCTGAGTTGATTTCCTTTGTTTTGATTACACTGGATCTGGATTCCCGACGGCTTTGTAGTAGACGGATCTGTTGCGATTGCTTGAATTTTTGCCGTTATCGGCTTATGGATAGTTTCAGTTTCTGTAGCTACCGGAAGTAATGGATCGCAAACTGGTAAATTGGCATAACTCGCATCAGCTTTTGTAACCAACCCCAAACACAGCAAAAGAGTCGAAAAAAATAAGATGAGATAACGCATGAAAGCTCCTTTTTCCTGCCACACAACAATAAACTTAAGGAGCATCCACATTTTATAGTTGAGTCTTTGCCAGAACTTAAATCTAGCTCAAAGAGTGTATTGCACTAGCACTCATAGAACACTAGGCAAAACGCTAAGGCACTCGAATTTGATAGTAAACTCTAAAAATGGGATGTTCTCAAGCTTACTTAATTCAATGCTATCTTAACTAAAAGAGACTCAATCAGTTATTCATAATTCTTTAACTACATAAGAACTAATTGCCGAAAATATAGCAGGGACACAGCTTAGCAATGTCCCTACTCAAAATTTTCTACTCGACTTCATTGACAATAATTCTCATTCCACCTTCTTAGGCTTAAATCCCTGTTTCTGAAAATAAGTTTTCAAGACTTCGTGGGCAACCGGTGCGGCAGAAACCGCTCCAAATCCTCCTCCTTCCACAATCACTGCGATCGCCACCTCCGGCTTATCCGCAGGCGCAAAACCCACATACATCGAATTATCAAGATGACCTGGAATTTCCACCGTCCCAGTCTTGCCACCACTCAGAGGAATAGAACCATCATTCAAACTACGACCCGTCCCCTTCAGCACCACATCAATTAACCCCTGGCGAATCACATTCAAAGTCTCTGGAGCGATCGCAGTTTTGATCGGTTTCGTTTCAGCCAAACTTGTCTGAGACGCCAACAAATGCGGCTGTACCCGCCAACCCCCATTCGCCACCGTTGACACCATCACCGCTAACTCTAACGGCGTACACAACACCAAACCCTGACCGATCGCCATCGTCACCGTATCGCCAATATACCAATCCTCCCCGTAGAGCTTCTTTTTCATCTCCGGCGTTGGGATTTGACCGTGAGTTGCCCCATCTAAGCCCAAAATCTGAAAATTAATCGCCCCATCCAGACCCAACTCGCGGCCCCATTTTGCCATCTGTTCTGGTCCCGCAGCCACACCAACCTGATAAAAAAACGTATTGCTGCTGTAGGCCAAAGCATCGCGAAACCCAATCACCCCATAACCAGCACTATGTTCATGAAAAGAAATACCACCAATCGTGATCGCCGAAGAAGTTGCCAAAGTTGAATCAGGAGTAAATTTCCCTGACTGCATCCCCGCTACAGCCGTCGCAATTTTAAAGGTACTACCCACCGGATAACCTTGGAGAGCACGATTCAAAAACGGTTTATCATCACCTTGCAAGCGGTCCCATTCTGTTTTTGTCACCTTGCGAGTAAAGATATTGGGATTAAACCCTGGCCAACTTGCCATCGTTAAAATCGCCCCCGTCTTCACATTTAGAGCAACCACCGCTCCCAACCTTTCACCCAAAGCTTTTTCAGCCGTTTTCTGCATATCTAGGTCGAGAGTCAACTGCACCGGCTTACCTGCAGTCGGAGCCGCCACACCCAACTCTTGGATTTCCTCGCCTTTGGCATTCACTTCAATCAAGCGGTTTCCCCAGACACCCTCTAACTGAGAATTCGCAAACCGTTCGAGACCCATTTGCCCAACAATCATACCCATCGGATATTTTGGATTGGCTTTGAGCTGCTCCAAGCTTGCTTCACCGATGTAGCCTAAGATATGGGCCGCTAACGAACCGTTGGGATAGTCCCGGCTAGATTCCGGGCGAATTTCAATGCCCCGTAATTCATTCGCTCGCTCACCCAGAGCAATGAAGGTTGCAGTGCTGATATCTGAGCTAATTTTTACAGGGAGGGCAGATTTATAGCCTACTTGTTGCAATTTTTTGAGAATTTCAGCTTGAGGAATCTTAAGAATTGGACTGAGGATGGCCGCATTGGTTTGCCATTGTGTCGGAGAAACTTCCTTCGGCCACAAATACAGAGAACGAGAGACACGATTAGCCGCCAACACTTTACCATTGCGATCGAGCAGTTGCCCACGGTTTGAGGCGACTGGAATCAGGCGAATGCGGTTATTTTCAGCTCTTTGTCGGTGGTATTCTCCTTGCACAAGTTGCAGTTGAGCCAGACGGAAGCTCAGGAGGCCAGCCAAAGCAGTGATGACCATCATCAGCAGGATTCCCCGGTACAATCTGCTACGACGGAGCACAGCATTTTGCATGGTGGCTTTGTCAAAGAAGCCGAATTGAGATTTAGAAGAAAATTCGCCAGCCATTTTTACTAAATCAGCGCTTTTTATCCCATTCCCGCCCTGAGACCCCTTCTATCCGGAAGAATTAGCAACTGCTAAGTTTTTGACCGTGTTGGGGACGACTGATGGCTGATTCCTGATTCTCTCCCCATCCCTCTCGGAAGGCGTATCCAGAGGTTATGTCAATTGACAGAGGTAGCAAGGCGATTTTTCGCTTACGGTAGATTGATAGCTCAAATGTTTCGAGGCTTTAACTGCTAGGGAGGAAAAGACAGCATGCAACTAATGGATATTCTGATTGCCTGGTTAGTGACAGCTAGTAGCTTGCTGCTCATTTCTCAACTACCGATTGGGGTGGAAATTGACACCACACCAAAAGCATTTATTTCAGCAGCGGCTTTGGGAATTTTGAATGCAATCATTTTGCCGATTTTACGAGTGGTTTTCTTTGTCCCAAATCTCCTGACGCTGGGCTTGCTCTCAGGACTTTTTGCGTTTGTCATTAATATCATTGTTTTTTCCTTGGCAGCGCGTCTGGTGGAGGGGTTCCGCTTGCGACAAGGAATGTTGAGTGCGGTGCTGGGTGCGATCGCTCTGGCTGTGGTTAGCAGTTTGATTAATGGTTGGCTGATTTATAGTTAATGGGGAGAGGGGATGGTTCGCCGGAAGCAGAAGCGATCGTTTCCTCTCACCCCTGAGGCCTAATCCTGAACGATAACGGCTTGATAAGCTTTGATCTTAAGATCAATCCCAGTAATGTCAGTGCCAACGACAACGGCATGAGCTCCCAAATCCAAAGCTTGTTTTGCCATTTGTGGCGAAGCGATGCCACCTTCACAAATCACTGGTACTTCTAATTGTTTGACGAGTTGAGCCAGTAGTTCAAACCCAGGGGGAGACAGATGTTGCGTCTCGGCTGTGTAGCCGTAGAGGGTGGTAGCTACCAAATCTGCACCTGCTGCTGCTGCTGCTGTTCCTGCTTCTAAGCTGTCTACATCTGCCATCACCTTTTTGCCTAATTCGTGGTGGATGCGAGCAATGAGTGCCTGCATGGTTTCTCCGTTGGGACGGTTTCTAAGGGTGGCGTCAATGGCGATGATATCAGCCCCTGCGGCTGCGATCGCGGCTGCATCTTCAAATCGAGGAGTAATATAGACCTCGCATCCTGGCAATACTTGCTTCCAAATTCCAATGATGGGTATTGTCGCGTTTGTCGCTACAGCATCTCGCCTGCTTTTCACGGCTGCAATATGGATGGGGGTATCGATCCGCAACCCCCTGGCACCCTGATTGATAGCAGCTTGAGCCATTGCTGCAATCACCACTGGATCGTGCAAGGGTGAGTCAGTCGGTGCTTGGCAGGATACAATTAGCCCTTTGGGAATTGCCAGTAAATCATTGAGCGTGCGATCGGGGGTCATGGGTAATTTAAAATTCTCCGTTCTCTATTTTCCACTTTTCCTGTCCAGACACATCATTAACTAACAGCTCAATCGAGTCGCATTCAGATTGAGTCATGAACTCAGTTCAATGGCAGACTTGAGGTTTGCTTACTGACTGACTAAGGCGGTGATTTTTTCCAATAACTGTTGAGGTTGTATGGGTTTTACTAAACAATCATTCGCACCGGCTGCGCGGCAGAGTTCTTGCTCAGAGGGTTGGCTTGTACTCGTTAAGGCCAGGATTTTGAGGGGTTGAGTCAGGGTTGTATTCCGCAACTGATGGATGATTTCGTAACCGTAACGCCCCGGTAAGCACATATCGACAATCACAGCGCTTGGCTGTAACAGACAAATTTGTTCGGCGGCCGTGTAGCCTTCAATCATCCAGACCATTTGATAGCCAGCAGCGGTCAGAATATCACAAATTAGGGTAGCACTTTCCTCCTGCTCTTGAATGAGAATTAAGCGACATTGGGGGCTATCTACTAGGGAATTTTGTAGCGAGGATTCTAAAGGAACTGGGGCATTTTTTTTATTTTTAGAGGAGTTTGGAGTTAAGGTCTGACAGGGAATTTGGACGGTAAAACTCGAGCCAACTCCAACGGTTGATTCCACTTCAATCACGCCACCGTGCAGTTCAACCAGTTGTTTCGTTAAAGCCAATCCTAACCCCGTCCCCCCATACTGGCGACGGTAGGGTGAATCTAATTGTTGAAATTTCTGAAAGAGGAGGGGTCGCTGCTCTTCGGGAATGCCGATCCCAGTATCTTCGACTTGAAAAAAACCGGTATTTCCTTCCACCCAAACTCGTAAAATTACACTCCCTCCGGTCGCTGTAAACTTAATGGCATTGCCCAAAAGGTTAAAGAGAATTTGCTTGAGGCGACGCGGATCGGCTCGAAAGCGCTCGCGCCCCGGAGCAATTTCCTGTTCTGTTGATAAATGAACTCCTTTGAGAGCTGCTTTTTCTTTCAGTGTATGTAGGATTTGATAGCTGAGTTTGGAAATAGAAAATTCCCGAATATTGAGGACAGTCTTACCCGCCTCTACCTGCGACAATTCTAAAATATCATTGATGAGTTCTAGTAAGTGTTCTCCGCTATCATGAATGGTTTGTAAATAATCCCGTTGCTTCTCGATTGGCATCCGATTGTTCCCCTGGCCGAAAGACCAACGGAGTAAGGTTGAGGAAATGCCAATCACACAAGTTAGAGGAGTCCGCAATTCATGGCTCATGGTTGCTAGGAATTCGCTCTTGGCACGGTTGGCTGATTCTGCGACCGCCAGAGCTTCGCGGAGTTCCTGGGTGCGCTCGATCACCCGCTGTTCTAAGGTGTGTTTTTGCTGTTGCACTTCGGCGTAGAGTTCGGCTTGATAAATGGCGATCGCCAGGTGTTCTGCAATCTGTCCGAGAAATCTTTTTTCGCTCTCCTCCCATTGTCGGGTTTCAAAGCATTGGTGGGCAATCAATAGTCCCCACAATTTATCTTGAACCATAATCGGAGCAACCATTTTTGATCGCACCTGACATCGTCGCAGCAATTCCAGCGAACCAGGCCAGGAAGAATAAGCGATTTCGATATCAGCGACGGCTTGAGTCAAGCCTTTACAATAGATATCTCGATAGTGGGGGAGGTTGAGAAAGTAATCCACTACTTCGGTGCAGTCGAGGACGGAAGAAATGGTTTCATTGGCTACTGCTTCGTAGGTAATGCGACCGTAACCTTGGGTTTGAGGCGGAGTATTTGCTTCTAGCTGTTCTAACTCTTTATCAGAGGTTGCTGACTTTTGAAATTGATAAATTAACAGTCGATCTGCTTGTAATAAGAGTCGAACTTGGGTAACTGCGGTTGATAAAATAGTGGGTAATTCTAAACTTTTACGGATCTGAGCTGTAACTTGATTTAAGAGTCGCTCTTGTTCAAGTTGCTGGTGGAGTGCATCTTCGACTGGTTTGCAGATAGAAACTTGGGGGTAGGTACTTGATAATTGACATTGAGGGATGATCTGCAATTCCTCATCTTCCCTGACCTCTGACTCTTTTTTTCCCTCTTCCTTTCCCGTAGAATGGGAAAGAGCAGGGTACTCTCTCGTGGTGAGAATATCCATTAACCGCAGAGTGAATTCGCTCTGGAGGGCTGCATCATTGGGGCGGATAGTTTGCAGAGCCCGCCTGAGGGTGAGTAGATGGCGGTGGGAAGCGGACGTTGTGGCTGATTCTAGCTGAGTTTCGAGTCGGGAGAGGAAGGATGCGATCGCGACTGGATCGAAGCTTAAGCCAACTTTCCAGCGAGAAGATGCAGAAGAAGCAGACTTGCTCACCACTCCTCTACTGTTTCTGGTTTTTTTCTGTTCCTGACCCTGCAACAGAGCGCTAAATCGTTCTGAAACCACTACTGTAAACCTGTCAACAGGTTGACCTGGGGTGATTTCGCTTAGATCCAGTAGGTCTTCTGCGATCAGTACAGCCCCTGGAAGTTGCGCCATTTCCTGCAAAGCTTGACCCAAAGCTTTAAAAGTCACTAGGGGCAAAGTCCGATTAAACCTAGAAGATAGAAAAGTTGGCATTTTCTTAGTTGTTTGTACAGAAAATGACCCAAACCTCCCTAGTTGGGGATGGAACGAATCATATCGCTTGTCTGCAATCCAGGAGAACTGAGCTTTAAAATTTCCGATGGGCAATTGTTGGGTCAGCGCTCCTAAGTAGGAACCACAGCCTTTGACCAATCTACTTATTCTGACCTTAGCATTTAATATCTCAGTCGGTGAAGCTTAGCGCAAGCAAATTGTACAACCTCCGATTTCCTTACGGAGGCCGAGTGGAGTTTCCTTGGTTGATAGCAATTCTATCATTACTATACCTAACCTTAACGCTGTATAATTTCAAGAAACATATCATGATGTTGATTCCCTGACGGAATTAAGCTAAATGATCGACCTCAATCAGCTTACCCTGGATTCCACCTTAGGTGATTTGCCCTCCCACGACTTCCAAGTCACTGCTACCACCTCCGGAGGGGTAGTGGCGGAGAAATTTAGACAGCAGCCCGATCTTCCTGGTGTGATTATCATTCATGAGGCTCAGATGCTGGGTATGATTTCCCGCACTAAGTTTCGCGAGCAAATGAGTTCCCCTGAGCGAATTGAACTTTATTCCAACTGTCCGATTCGGGTGCTATTAGATTTTATTAGAATCCCACCCTTGCTGCTGGCTGAAAATTGGAGAATTGACGAAGCTGCTTATACAGCGCTCAAGCGTCAGAAAGACCTTGTATATGAACCGATTATTGTCGTATTAGACGACCGTAGTCTCCACTTGCTTGATGTTCATACGTTGTTGTTAGCTCAGTCTCAAATCTTGGGTCAAGCTAACAAAATTATTCGACAGCAAAAGGTGCAAGTACAGCAGACTCTAGAAGCGCTGGACAAAGAACAGGAAAAAGTGAAAGAATACACGTTGCTTTTAGAATCCAAGCAGCGCCAAACTCTCAAACCCAACTCTCCCCTTGAACCTGAACAAGTCGAACTTTTAAAACAAGCTCAAGAAATTGCTCAGTTAAATCAGCAATTTATTCGAGTCGGTCAACTGATTTCTGTAGAGTTTAGAAAAGCTTTCCAATCAACCTTGATTGGTGTAACTTCCATCTGCAACAATAGCGATCGCACCCTTGATATTGGTCGGGCGATCGCTAAGGACGTAGAAACCATTCATCGCGCTTCTAAAACCTTCGGAGAGATTATTCAGCAAGTGCGACACTTAGCAGTCCAAGCCGCAGTTGTTGCCAATCAGATGAATGGTCAAGGTAACGGCTTAGGTCAAGTTAGTTCAGAAATGAGTCGGTTGACCAGTCAAACGTTTGAGGTAGGTCATCAAGTGGAGCAAATTGCGAGTCGATTTAAACATCACCTCCAGGAACTTTCAGCGACAGCGAGAGGAGGGGCTAATGTAGCTCGTGCTGTCAGTCAAAAAATAGAACGGGCGGAAATGGCACTCCTAGAATTAGAGGAAATTGTGGGTAACAAAGACCCAAATTCCATTCCGATTATTCAAGAAAAAGTGAGAGATGTTGATTTAGTAACCAGTCAATCTTTTTCCCAAGAAATACAACGAGCTGCTGCCGCAGCAGAGGCCCTGAAAAAGCTGAGGCAAAACCCGGAGTCGATAGATTTAATTCAAAAAATTGACCAGACTTTGAAGCATAGACCGAAGAACTTTCTCGAAAAACCTTAACTTCTTTTTCTCAAGGAGCAACCGATTTATTACCACACTCAATAGAAGATGACCCTGAAAATTTTGTAACTTTTATTTAATCTTTTTTTCCTTAGACCTAACTCTCAGAGAAAAAGAGTTAAAGTTGCTTAGGGCTAGGATTGAGGCTCGCCATCCACTAAGTGAAAATACCCCCGTCGTAACGCATACAAGAGCCGCCGAATTGCTAATTGCTCTTCTTTGGCGATGGAATCTTTTAACAGAGCCGATTCTAAAGTTACCTTTTCTGCACGAGTAAGCTGCCGAGAGGTAGAAACTTGAGCATATAACTCCAGAATTGAATTAGGCAAAGAATAAAAAGAAGTATCCATAGTGAGAGATTTGTTCAATCTGTTTCTTTAAAAATAATTAAATTTATGAGTCAGAGGCCTCTATCGCAAGTAGGATTTTCTCTCCTCAAACTGATACCCTAGTAGAGAGAGGTGTTATTCACCTCTGCTGTATCCTTGCGAAAAATCTAGTAATTTAAACTCACATTCCCTGGTCGATCGGCACTAAAGTGGAAGAAGCGGTTGAGCTTGGCAAAACTCGGTTGTCGCACCTCTACTGTCAGAACTGCTAACAATTCAATGCAAGGTGCTATCGCTGATTTTGCTTAACTTCAATGGCGACAAAATCTATGCTCAATCCCGCATCGCTTCCTGTCCACGAGCCAGTAAGTTCTGTGCCGCTTCCAGCATACTCTCAGCAATTTCCTTTAAATCATCCCGATTTGCCAGATAAGTTTTCAAAGCATCCAACGGCTCAATGCTGTTACTAGCATCCAACTCCGGTAAGCGAGGTCTAGCCAGCTGGCTCACTAATTCTGGTTGAATCGTGTAATTGTGGGCCTCACTCAAAACCTGATGCAAGGCAGCATTATCAATTAAGTCCAGTTGTTCTGAACGCAACTGATAAATCAGCCGCACCACTACATCTTTGATCTGCTTTTTTCCAATGGCTTTGAGTAACTCTCCTTGCGGATTCTCTGCCTCAGAAACATCTAATCGAAT
Source organism: Actinomycetota bacterium (assembly GCA_050262755.1). Classification (GTDB taxonomy): domain Bacteria; phylum Cyanobacteriota; class Cyanobacteriia; order Cyanobacteriales; family Microcoleaceae; genus JBLNEP01. The sequence goes on from JBLNEP010000227.1 coordinate 168,997, forward strand.
GGTCAAAAATACCCGCACCGGTAAAGGGCAAAAGTTCCAATTGACTTTGCCACGCTCTAACTCCAGTAGCACATAGCCTTTGTCTTCTTTTTCTTCGCTAAAATCCACTCGCTCAATGCTCCCCGGATAAATGACGGGTGGATCGTTAGAGGGATTGAGATTTTGGTGTTTGTGGACATGACCGAGCGCTACATAGTCAAAACAGGGACGAGTCAGTAGAGACAAAGGAATATTAAATCCTTTACCCACTGCTAGGAACCGCTCAGCACCAAGACTAGCGCGATCGGCCATTAAATGAGCTAACAGCACCGTCGGTACTTCTGGATCGAGGCGACGAATTTCCCCTTCCATTGCAACTCGCAACCGTTCAATTAAAAGCTGGTTAACCTCTCCAAGAGAGAGGCCTTCCGTTTCTGCTCGTGTCATTAACGTGGAACGAGTCAACCAAGGCAGGGTAATCACTTGCACCGGGCCGTTACGGGTTAGGAGGCGATGAGTTTCCAAGCGATCGCCTACCACAAACCCTGGCACCTCCAAGGTCCGATAAATCCCTAAGCTCGCCCCTCCTTGACCTTGGGAATGTTGATCGTGATTTCCCACGAGCAAAACAGTCGGAATTTGAGCATCGACTAAGCGACGAAATTGACTGGCGAATGCTTGTTTTACGTAAGGGGGGGGTGTGGCATCTGGGAAAGCATCCCCACCAAATAAAACGAGGTCTACGGGTTCAGAAATAGCTCGGTCAATACAACTTGCTAAGCTATTCACAAAATCTTCTAAGCGAGTATTTAACCCGGTTTCGGGGTTAATCCGACCGTGGGAGAAGCCACTGCCTAAATGGATATCTGAGAGGTGAAGAATTTTAATCATAGAGTCATGGGTGGAACTGAGGGATTATTTGGGAGGGAATTAAAAAAAAGGTTGATTAATGCCAAAGCAGGCGCAAATTTGCTTAATTTCTACATCTGACATTCCCGCTGTGGGTTCTCCGGTCCGTAGGTTCAGATATTCATAATGAGCCGCGGTTTCGGCATATTCAACTAAATCTCCTGCTTTTCGCACGCTGATATCAGCCCTGGTTACAAGACCGTGCTTTCGCCAGACAACCGCGCGATAAGTCTGGCAAGCTTGCACCGTTTTTTCTGCTTGTGCTGCGGAACCCGGAACTTCAAACGGGATGACACCGATGCCTTCCGGAAATTCTAATAGGGTTTCGGGTTGCCAGCGTAAGAGGCGGCGGTTAAAGGTTTGGGTATCTCCATAGCGATCGAGATGGCTTAAATAAGTTAAATAAAGCGGTTGAGCGTGAACAATGGTATGGTGAGCGAGCGAGCGCCTGGAAACCTGATCGTTGTGAATGGCGAGGTGGGAGTTAAATTCACTCGTGGGTTTTAGATCCGCTGCTGCATAAATGGTCGCTTGTTCGCCACTGTCTTGGATATGAAGCAAACACAGCATCATATCTGGGTTACGGGCGATATCTCGTAAGCGGCGACCTGATCCGCTAACCAGCAACCAACCATCTGTTAAGGCGGGTACAGAGATGGGTAAAGCAATGATTCCTCGCGCTCGAAAGCGACTGTCCATTTCTGGAATTTCTCGCAAGAAAACGGAAATATTTCCCGCTGCACCTTCTGCCGCATTGATCTGTGCCATCCGTCGGCCAACATCGCCTATTTCCCAGAGAATCTCTTTAAGACTTTGCATGATCTGACTTCCATTTTTTATCGGATTTTAGAACAGAGCAACCCAGTCAAAAAATTGTTTAAGATTCCCTCAATTCTGAAACTTCTGATTCTTGTTTAGATGAGTGATTTAACTTGAATGAAATTAAGCTTTCCCGATAACGTATCCGATCAAACAATCTAAGCCGATGGTATAATTTTAACAGTATTCCGTTCTTTTAGCAGCTAGAAATAGAGGAGCAACAGAATCAGATAAATTTTAATTAGTAAGAGCATTAACGACCGGGCAAAAACTGGAAATTGGTAATAAAAAAAGGGGAAATCGGAAATTGACTGACTCTGAACTTCTCAATCACCTTTGCCACTCTTTCCCCAATCTCCCATTTCCTATTACCAATTAACAAACATTAAATGTGAATGCCACACTCAGTTTTACCAGTCCCGCGCCAGCGACCCGCGCGTTCATCTTCACCCTCTCCCACGGGCGTTGTGATCGGTTCATCGCCAATACTGGGATAACCTTGGTCGTGGAGGGGGTTGTAAATCACTCCATGTTCTGCTACATAAGCCCAACTCGCCTTCCGAGTCCAAGCCGCTAGAGGATTGACTTTGAGACGATTTTGTGAATCTAATTCAAAAACCGGCATATTTGCACGAGTGACAGCTTGATCGCGGCGGCGTCCCGTAATCCAAGCGATCGTGTTTAGTTCGTCTAAACCCCGTTGCAACGGTTCAATTTTAGTGAGATGGTGGAATTGGGTGATATCCCGGTCCCAAAGTGCTTCACCATATTTAGCAGCAAAGGCTTCACGGGAATCGACATCGGGAATCTTGTAAGTCTGAAGATTCAAGTTGTAGAGTTCTTTCGCTTTTGCTACTAACTCTAGAGTTTGGGGGAAGTGGTACAGCGTATCTAGAAAAATAACCGGTACCGGATTTGCGGGCTTCAAGTCACGGTATAAAATATCCGTGATCACCAAGTCATCCACATTGAAAGCACTGGTTTGCACTAAGCCTGTGGGGACATTCTCAACAGACCAAGCCAAAATGTCTCTGGGATGGGCTGTTTCAAATTTTTGGTTGAGCTCGTCAAGGTCAAAATTGGGGGTTTGCACCGGAGATGCTGTAGAAGAAACCATGAGTTCAATTACACTATTTTCCACAAAGTTGATTTTAGCTCAGAAATGCACGCAGTCTCACAAGATTGCATTTTTAAACAAGTGATGAGGGTGACTTCGCTGCTAACGAGTCAGGGAGGTTTTAGAAACTTTGAATTCAGCTTCGAGAAAGCTGGGAGCGATCGTGAATAGGAAGTTAACAAAAACCATCAACGAAACAAGCAAATGCAGTTAATTTTGTACAGTAAGCCTGGTTGCCACCTGTGTGAAGGGTTGCAAGAAAAGCTAGAACAAATTAAAACTCTAAACCTTGAGGTAGAAGTGCGAGACATCACCACCCGCGAGGATTGGTTTCAAGCTTACCAATATCAAATCCCCGTCCTGTTGCGAGTGCGACGATCGCGAATAAACACCCCAGAAGGCGCTGTCAGTCAAGTAGAGGAACCGTTGCCTCGGCCCTCTCCCCGCTGCACAGTTGCTCAATTGGAGCAAATGTTACAGAAATATTTACAGACCGATGATTCAGAATAAACCCAACCGTTTGATGTGAGGAGTTGTTGACGATGAAGTTAAAAGAGTTGCTGGCAACCGTTCCCAACGTTTCCCTATCCACCCCCCATCCGGCCCTCGACGCCGAAGTGAAGGGGTTAACCACCAATTCCCATGCTTGCCAGTCGGGAGACTTGTTTATTGGCATGCCTGGAACGCGAGTGGATGGAGGAGACTTCTGGCCAGCGGCGATCGCATCCGGTGCTGTCGCCGCCCTCGTCACCCCCCAAGCAGCCCAAAAAACCCAAACCCATGATGCCTGCATCATTCCAGCGGACGACATGACTCAAGCTTGCGCCCAAGTCGCCGCTGCTTTTTACGGTTATCCCACCCAAAAACTAAAACTCGTCGGCGTCACCGGCACCAACGGCAAAACCACCACCACCCATTTAATTGAATTTCTCCTCAGCAAAACTGACTGGCCCACCATGCTGCTGGGGACACTTTATACCCGTTGGCCCGGTTATCTAGAAACAGCCGTCCACACCACCCCCTTCGCCGTCGAACTGCAAAAACAATTTGCCCAAGCTGTGAATGCAGGATGCAAATACGGCGTCATGGAAGTGAGTTCCCACGCTTTAGCCCAAAGACGAGTGCTTGGCTGTTCCTTTGAAGTCTCGGTGTTTACCAATTTGACTCAAGACCACCTCGATTTTCACCGGGACATGGAAGATTATTTCGAGGCAAAAGCACTGTTATTTAGCCCTCATTACCTCAAAGGTCGCGCCATTATTAACGCTGATGACCCCTATGGGCAAAGACTGATTGCAACCTTAAACTCTGAACAAGTTTGGAGTTATAGCACTCAGAATTCCCAAGCTGACTTGTGGGCCGACCAATTAGAATATCAACCCAATGGTGTCAAAGGAGTGCTGCATACTCCCAAGGGTGAAACTGCCTTTTATTTACCCTTAGTGGGTCAGTACAATTTATCAAATTTGCTAGCTGCGGTAGGAGCTGCGTTGCAATTAGGGTTAGAGTTATCCACCCTTGCTGAAAAATTGCCTGAATTTCCCGGAGTCCCAGGGCGAGTAGAACGGGTACAAATCAGTGCTGAGCAAGATATTAGCGTCATTGTGGACTATGCCCACACACCCGATAGCTTAGAGAATTTGTTGAAAGCATCGCGACCCTTCATTCCAGGACGGATGATTTGCGTGTTTGGTTGTGGTGGCGATCGCGACCGCACCAAGCGGCCAAAAATGGGGAAAATTGTCGCAGAGTTAGCCAACGTAACCGTCGTTACCTCCGATAATCCCCGTACAGAAGATCCAGAGCGAATCTTGCAAGATATTTTAGCTGGAATTCCTGCGGAAGTGAAGCCAATTGTGATCGGCGATCGGGCCCAAGCAATTCACACGGCAATTCTGGAGGCTCAACCAGGAGACGGCATCTTAATTGCTGGGAAAGGACACGAAGATTATCAGATTCTAGGAACAGAAAAAATCCACTTTGATGACCGAGAACAAGCACGAGAAGCGCTTCAAAAAAGGTTAACACCTAAGGGTTAATAACTACTGAGGCACTTTGAGCTTGAGTCCTAGCATAATCGTCGGGTGTGTGACTCCTGAAGTTTTTTCAAGAAAGACTTGGTTGGGTTCGCACACCTGATTCCTATGAATAAAACACTTCTAACTGCTGGCAATTCTGCCTAAAGTTTTCTCTCCCTTTTTCCCCTCATTTTGGTGCGACCAGTCTGAATCGAACTCATCCGCAAAATTGATCGAACTGTAGCACTCGGCTTTAGTCCTGAAACCAAAACTGCTCAACCAAACAAACTCATTGCAACGGTAAGAAAATGGTCATCACTTCCCCCTTTTCAGGCCGCTGCCGCACCACCAATTTTCCCCCAGCCGCTCTAAATAAATTCTTAGTAACCGATAAATTCAGAGTCAAACTCCCTGTTTCTGGCTGAAACATCAGTAAAGGCCCGATGGACTTGAGCGGAGTGGTCGGAGTTGCAGAAAAAGTTGGTCGATCGGTAGTCCCTGGTTGCAATTGAGATTCCAACTGTAACTTTAATTGATTTCCAGCTAGCATAACTCCAACTTGAATATGACTTCCCGTTGGTAACGTGCGAGTGAAGTTTTCAATTAAACCAGTCAAGACCTGATCCAGCATTGTTGGATCGCTCACAACCGTTGGCAATTTCTGTGGCAAAATCACCTCTAAGGTATGATTGCGTTGAGCCGCTTGTTTTTGCCACCGAGGCAAATTACTTTGAAACACTTGCGCCAAAGAAATCGCTGCCAATTGTCCCGACAAATCCCGTTCGTTAGATTCTTGCTTCGCTTGAGATTCCTCTAACTCCACAGCTCGGAAAATTAAACTAAAGCGGTCGATTTGAGCCGTACACTCAGAGTCAATCATTTCCAAACGCTTCACCACCACCGGATCGAGATTTGGCCGCTTCAGTAGCAGTCGCGTCAGAGTCCGAATCGTCGCCAAAGGGGTACGGACTTCATGAGCGATCGCTTGCAGCAATTCCACCTCTTTAGCAGGGTAAAGACAAAATCCAGCAGGCGTTGCCGAAGCACAAGCCGAACTTGGGAGTAACTCCTCTGTGCCAGCTTGAAATTTAGCACTCATGCCGGTTGGCGAAAGCTTATCCTCCTTAACCCGCCTACCTTCTCCCTTCGGGACCGGCAAATTTTGCAACAGCTTCGTAGTAAATTGCATCACCGTTTTATAATCCGGGGCGATCGGCGGAAATTGTTCAAAAAGGGCATCTAACTTAGTCAGGTGATGTGCTAATTGATGAAAAGTCACCTCTCCCTCTTGATCGGAACTCCCCAGCAACCCTTCCCCCGCTCGCTGCCGCAGTACCGTCCACGCTTGTTTCACCACTTCCGGTTCAAAGGAAAATTGAAAAGCAGGAATACCATTCGCCTTCTCACCCAAAACCATCATTAAACTAAAATTTGCCGTTAAAACTAAACAAAACTGTTCGTTAGCGAGCGGATCGCCACTCAACAACGGTAACTCAGGAGTTGCAGCAGGACTCGTAACCGAGGCATCTGCTGGAGCCGGCAGCAGAGGTAAAGGATGCCTCGCCTGTCGAAACAACCAGCTCTCCGCAGGATCTGGGGTACTGGTAAAGATCCAAGTGGCAAAGTGAGACGCTAAAACAGGGTCTGTTAAAACAGGCGTCGGACCCGATAAGACAATTCCTTCCTCGGTATCGGGAGTGGCAGTTGGGGTGACACCGTTCCCAAGGGAGTCAGGAAATTCTGTCTTAACAGTTGCTGTTCCTCCCTTTCCCCGACTCAGAATCTGGTTCAGAGCTGCGATCGCTCCGTACCATTCTCTCTGAGCTTTGAGCTGGAAGGCACTGCGACTAGAGCTATTGCGGTAAGCAACGGTTTCGGCTGCTAGACCGTCGAGTCGCGAGCATGGGTCAGCTTGGTCTCCTTCGAGGTCAAGAATTTCGCTGAGAGTTGGTAAGAAATGATCGTAATTCACACCAGTACACCCGCCCATTAATTGTAGTTTTTAGAGTTTAGATTTTTTGCTTAAGGCTAAATCCTATGTCCCTTCCAGGGTATCGGTATCTATCGCAGTCGGGTATTGGCAAAACCGAACTAATAAGTCGCAATCTCCCTCTCCAGGGATATAGATATACGGTGTACAAGTCGAACTCAACTCAGATCGACCGCTGAAGGCAGATTGATTCACAAGGTCCTCAGCCGCGATGGTTCACCCACCCCAAAACTTTGGCTAACAAGTCTTTTAACTTGCTTGTTACTCTGCCAGTCCCGAGCCTCCTACTTCCTGAGCCTAAGCAACCTGGTCGATCGCTCCTGATAGATCAACGGTCAGGCGATCGCTCCCAACCTCTCCCTGGAATGGCGACTCTGGTGCAGGGTTGACCCCAGTTTGAGTCAATCTGTCTCGGATGGAAACTCGCTCAATTTCCGCTGGTGTGTACGGCCTTTCCAAACAGGTTTGGGGAAGCTGTGTGTCAGTGCTAAGTAGGGTTTGCTGAAGAAGGGGGGAAAGGGGGAAAGGGGGGAAAAAGGGGAACCGGGGAAACGGGGAAACGGGGAAACGGGGAAACGGGGAAACGGGGAAAGGTTTTGAGGTTTCGCACCAGATTTGGGAGCGCTTGACAGGACTTTTCATCCCTCATGAACCCTTGATGAAAGCAGGTTTTAGCTTTGTTCAGTAAGCCCTAAGTGGGATTTAGAAATTGTAGAATTTTCTACCAACCGTTGCTCGTGAATGTGCTGTCAGCGAGACAGACTTTTAGAGTGCTGCTCGGATTGTTTCCCTGAAAAATCGCCCCCAATCTGTCGGAAAAGTGAGTGACCCAACTTCCGAGATTTCACATTTTAATAATCTGAATGCAATCAGAAGATTTTGCTTAGTTATTAAAACACTTTGAGGCTCTAAAAACCTCTGCGAGGCTCTGGGAGCTATCTGATCTTTGGTTGATGAGGATCGCGTCATTTTTTTGCAAACATGAACTCCAGAATCATCCTGACTACTGAGAATGACTCTTAAATCCAAGCAAAATTTGAGTCTGTACCAACTAATCGCTTGAATGATGCAAATTGAGGATTGTACCCTCAGAGAGGGGACCCACCTTGGTAGGAGGGGTGAACTTCATCAATTCTTCACATTCCGAGCCTGAATATGAAAATTTTGACTTCATGGGCTTTTGCTAGTGCCATGAGAGAATCTGTGTGTGAAAATTTTCAGTAATTACCCGGAAGCCCGTAGAAAAAAATGTTGTTTAACCCAAAGTAGAATGTACAGGCTACTCAACGCTGGGTAAATCTCGCTCTGCTGACGGTAGGTAGTATGAGGGAGTGGCTCACTGAATCGGCACTCATACACAACTGCTAAGGCCTTCCCAGACAGAATCTGATGCTTGACCTCTGACATTCGACTGAAAACTCCTCTAACTAGTGCGAACAACGCGATACGTACCGACGATCGCGCTCTCATCTAAAATCTGCAATTGCGCTTATGGCTGACCTCAACCGATACTACAAAATCCTGGAACTAGAGCCTGGTGCTTCTCTGCAAGACGTGAAGCAGGCTTATCGGGATTTGGCGTTTGTGTGGCATCCAGACCGCTACTCTCACAATTCACGCCTGCAAAAAAAAGCCCAAGAGCGACTCAGGGAGATTAATGAAGCTTATGAACAGTTGCAGCATTGGCTGAGGGTGCCCCACTCTCTCGAACGTCAGAGGTCTGCTCAAGCTGTACCGGTGAGCGATCGGAGGCAACCTGCGAAACAGACTGGAGGAGAACCCCGGAGCCGCGATCGCTGGGGGGGTGCTTCTGTATCGGTCTCAGAACCTGACTTCAGGGTTCCAAGCAAGTTAAAAACTCGGAATTCCTTGCTGGCAGATTTACCGTGGGGTTGGCTCACCGGAGCTTTTAGCAGTCATGCTTTGACTGGTTGGGTATTAACCATTACTGCTGCTCCCCCTTGGATGTGGGGTTTAGCAGTGGGAGCTTCTTGGCTGGGGAGTGCCATCCTTGCTTCTGAGCAGACGGCGTCTCATAGAGCTTGGCTGGTGGCTTTAATTTCAGCGGGAGCAGTTGGGGGCCTGATCGCTGGTAATGAGGCAGGGGGCTGGTTGACAGGAGTGGCTTGGGCAGCGGCGGGGGCAAGTTTGGGGGCGATCGCTGGCCTTGAAGCGGAGCCGAGGACTGTGGTGGGAGTGGTGACAGTGGCGGGGGTCGCGATCGTGGCGGGGTTGCTCGTTGGCACCGGAGCTGGAAACTGGGTGGCGTCGGTGGTAGGAGCGGCGATCTGGGCGGGGGCTGGGTTAATGTTTGGTGCGGTCGCAGAAGCTGCTTTCAAACCAGGGGCGAAGATGGGAGTCGGAGCACTGATGGGGTTTGGGGTTGGGGCCTGGGCGGGAGTCGGCGCGGGTGCTGGCAGAAATGCGGTGAGTAGAGCCGTGGCGAGTGCTGGCTCGAAGGCGGTGTTTGCAGCTTGGGCAGCGATCGGAGTGGTGGCGGGAGCGATCGCTCAGATGGTTGCTGGTGAAAAGTTAATTGAGTCTGGTGGTGGGCTTTATACTTTTATGATTTTGGCTAGTACATCAGTGTTGGGGCTGGGATTAGGAGGAATTTTAGCAGATTGGATCTTTTAAGGTTAACTGGGGCTGTGAGCCTGAGGTCTGTTTTATGCTCGCAAAATGAGGAACCTCCAAAACCTGCCCCTGAGATATTTGAATCCTGCTTTCACTGATACAAAACCCGACTCTCTGAAAGAATCAATCGCAAGGGTTTGTAAAATATAGGAGCTACGCATTAACAAAGGGAACTCAGCGTGTAGGTTCTGAGAAGCTGACTTTCCAGGTGTGAGGTGTTGGGATTAGGTTGACACTCACAGTAGATGGCTCAAACTCGCTCTAGTCCTGAGAGGGGTGAGGTTTGGTTAGCAGGTGGCTCTATATCAGTGCGACCGCTGACAAGGTTGCTCTCTGCAACCGCACTGCTTTTGCTTGTTCCAGTTTGCTCGTAGGGGGTCCAAAGGAGTGGTATCTGAGCTAGGATCGCCTCAAGGAGTACAGTTTGATTGTAGACTCCCCAGAAATTGTGACCAGCGACTCGAAGAATACCGCAGGGAATAGCTGTGATATTGCTGGTTGACTGAGACAGGAGTGACGGTTGCTCAAGTGTCCCTGCGATCGCTTTCTTTCCCCCCATCTCCCCACTGAAGCGCGATCGCTCTCTTAACACCCAAACGCCCACACTAACTCTGTTTAACCTCCTCGCAGGCTAGCCGTTCAGCTTCCTTGCGATGCAGTCGCTTGCGAGAGTGGCCTAGTCTCTCCTTAACTTTTCGCGATCGCCTTCTAAAGTCGAAGTATAGATAAGATTTATCCCTAGTTAATTATGTATCTCACTTCAATTTCCCCCCAAACCTCTCAAAGCACGTTAGATTGGCTGCTGCGTCCTCTCCGCCAGTACCTCGATCGCCTGGAAGTGCGCGATCGCCACTTCGCCCACCGCATCTGCAAACTCATCCCCGCCCAATGCCCCTTTGAGCGAGATGTGCAGATGTGGGGACACACCCTCTTCCACATCCCGCCCCTGTGTAAGTTCAACCCGCTTTACGACCCATTAATTGGCTTGCGTTTCCGGGCCTTAACGTTTCTTGCCGACATTTGCGGGGAAGACGTTTCTCCCTACTGCTGAACTGCGATCGCACAGCAACTCGGTTGTGATTGCTGCACCCCATCCTGAGAGTCGCCTCCGAGCTCTCCTATATAAATCCCTAGCGATCGCGCCGTTTGCAGCAAAAAGCCATTGGGATCAACTCGCCTTGGACTATTCGCAAACACCTGTTCCAGAGGTACGCTGCACACTTTTGCCTCTTGCCAAGCGACCATCTGACCATAGTTCTCCATCGCCACCAAGTCCACCGCCGCCTTACCAAAGGCCGTCGCGACTAAGCGGTCTAAAGCAGAAGGAATGCCCCCCCGTTGGACATGGCCGAGAACTGTTACCCGCGTTTCTGCACCGCTGCACTTACCAATTTCATCGGCAATGTATTCACCGATCCCGCGCAGTCGCACCTCGCCCAAAGCGTCTGTGTAGGAACGAAATTCCCCATCTATCGTTTTTGCACCCTCTGCCACCACCACGATCGCAAATTTCCGCCCCCACTTATCCCGGAGTTCTGCTAATGTACTGCAAACACTGTTAATTGAGTAGGGAATTTCTGGGATTAAAATCACATCGGCCCCGCCCGCAATGCCAGCATTTAAAGCTAAATGCCCGACTTCGCGGCCCATGACTTCTACTACCATGACGCGATCGTGGCTAGCGGCGGTAAACGCCAGACGGTACATTGCCTCTGTGATCGTATTGACTGCGGTATCAAACCCCACAGACCGCTCTGTAAACGGTACATCATTGTCAATCGTTTTGGGGACGCCAATGATTTTCCAGCCACCTTTTTGAGCCAACATATAAAGAATTGCTAGGCTACCTTCTCCTCCGATCGCAATCAGCGCATCTAAGCCTAAGTCGTAATAGCCAGCAATTATCTCATCAGCTTGATCGAACGTATTACCCTTATTGATGGAACCCAAAATCGTCCCGCCCATGCTCAATAAGGGATCAATGCCATGTAATTCCAAGCCGTGGACATTTAACGCCACACTTTTGCGATCGAGAATTCCCTGCGTGGCATAAGGAATGCCCAGTACCTCCCAATTATAGGTGAGTGTTGCATGACTGACTGCTGCGCGAATCACAGCATTAAGACCTGGACAGTCGCCGCCACTGGTGAGAATGCCAATCCGTTTGCGCTTTTCCATAGTTATTTTTTGTTCGTTCTGCGGAGCCGGGAATGGGCAATTTTGGGGGAAATCACCCCCAATTCTCTCAACTCTCTAGGCATCAGTTCTTAATCAACTTTCCCTGATCCCTAACTTGTTTTCCCAACGGCGAGGGGTTAATATTTGGTTATCTATAGAAATATCACCCAGCCGTTAAAACAACCATCTTGTTTCGCAACTTCACCCATTCACAAACTATCTTTGATTCTCCCACGAAAATACTGCTAGACTTCGATCTTTCACCTCGTTTTAATCTTCTTTTCCAATTAGCTTACTAGCAATATTTTCTTGCTCTAGATCATAGCATATAAAATTTAGCGAACTCTTGTCAATGTCGGGTAGAACCTACTGCTGTTCTTGATTGCTCTCTATTAAATTAGATTGCGAAAAGTATCGTTTTGTTACAATGACTGACCTCGGCAAGCTTAGGTATCAATCACCCGATCGGTAGAACTTCTAATAGCAGATGTTTCCTAACTCAAAAACCGGGAGAACCAGCATTAGGCTACAAAAATGAAAAAAATTGGTTGCTAGCAAATAGACACAAAAAATTAATGTATAGGACTTGAACCAAACGAATTAGATACCCTACCAAGGCAATGAATCCTTGTTGATAACGCCCACAAACGCACCTAAAGACTAAGGAAAAATTTATAAAATCAAGGAGAAAAAAGCAAATACAAAATATTTAAAAAACAAAAAATAGTTAAATTCATTAAATAAATGAGCTGGTTTCCTTGAAAATAGAGCAAATAAATGCTAAATATTCCCACCAAAAACCCCTCAAGTCAACCATGATATCCTTAGGTAGCATTCGCACTGGAAAAACCTCCTGATAAGCTTGCTGCTAAAGATTTTCTCCTCAAATTACAGAACATTTAACTCTATTTAATAAAACCAAAAATGACGAAGCTTCTAACGAATATACTCGCGAAAGATGCCTGACGCAACATTCAAAAACAAGCGCTAATTTACCCAAATTCTCAAGCCAAAACTACATTATTAGCGACGATAACCAGGTTGCCCGATCGGGGATTGGGCTTAATTCCTTATAAGAGATAAGTTCTTTCAGGCTTAATTTTAGCAGGGATCAACGAAGCCATAATTCAACAGCAAGAAGAAAGTTATCAACAAGTTTAACTGCTCACCGAATTCAAACAAATGGCGGTCAGCTACAAATTCAATCTGAGTACACCCACCACCCAGTCCTAGGAAGCTGTTCATCAAAGGCTTTACTTTGCTTCCCTAGGCTTAGTTAAAGAGTAAAATGGTGTGAGCAGGTCTTGAGGGCAACGGTCAACTTTCCTTAACTTTTACTTTGAGTTTAACCTCAAGCATAACACTTTCACCGCAGCTAATTGGTAGGAACAAATTAAGCAGTTTGTCATAAAATTACGGAGGGTACAGCGCCTGTGGGTCCCTGATGACAATGAACTTTTTTCAGGCGGTCCTAACGGGGTAACAGAGGCAATAGCTGGAGTCGGAGAAGAGGGCTGATCCCTCGTGACCAAAACCAGTTTCCGTCTTCTACAGACCTTGTATCACGTTACTTGGCAGGAATCAGAATTATCACTGAGGAAGAGAGAGGGTGCAACCTGCGATCGCGTGACTCTGGGTACGTGATTCCACTCTAGAGAAGAAAAATTGGGCTGGAGTTCCCTCGCCTCGAACGAACCTATGCGATCGCAACAGACCCAACACCACAGCACCCCCTTTGTTAAAAGATAAAAAAGAAGCCTTTAGTGCAATCAGCGATCGTGGTACTGTCAAGACGATCGAGTTGCACTTTGTAGGGCGAGTAACCCTATTCCAACAGGAGTTTTAATCATGGCAACCTTAAAAGTTGGCATCAATGGATTTGGCCGCATTGGACGCCTCGTTGTCCGCGCTGGCATTAATAATCCCAAAATTGAGTTCGTTGGGATTAACGACTTGGTGCCGCCCGACAACCTTGCATATTTGTTCAAGTATGACTCCACTCACGGCACCTACCCAGGCAAGGTTGAAGCGAAACCGGACGGCATTGCCATTGATGGGCGCTTCATTCCCTGTCTGTCGGTGAGAAATCCAGCAGAACTCCCCTGGGGCAACTTAGGCGCAGATTATATAGTCGAGTCTACCGGCTTATTTACTGATAGTGAAGGAGCCTCAAAACACTTGGCCGGAGGTGCAAAACGGGTGATCATTTCGGCCCCTACCAAAACTCCAGATACCGTGCCAACGTTCCTGGTGGGCGTTAACCACCACAAGTTTAACCCCGCTACGGATACCGTTGTTTCTAACGCAAGTTGCACAACTAACTGCTTAGCACCAGTCGCTAAAGTCATTAATGACAACTTCGGTTTAGAAGAAGGTTTGATGACGACAGTTCATGCCATGACAGCCACTCAACCAACGGTAGATGGCCCCAGCAAAAAAGACTGGCGTGGCGGACGCGGCGCGGCGCAAAATATTATCCCAGCTTCTACAGGTGCCGCCAAAGCTGTTACCTTGGTGCTGCCAGAATTGAAAGGCAAATTGACCGGGATGGCCTTCCGAGTCCCCACTCCCGATGTCTCAGTAGTGGATCTAACGTTCCGCACTTCTAGGGAAACCAGCTATAAAGAGATCTGTGCTGCGATGAAGCAAGCCTCCGAGGGAGAATTAGCAGGAATTTTAGGCTATACCGAAGAAGCAGTGGTTTCAACTGACTTTCAAGGCGATGCTCATTCCAGTATTTTTGATGCGGATGCCGGCATTGAGTTGAATTCGAGATTTTTCAAAATCGTTGCCTGGTATGACAACGAGTGGGGCTATTCTTGTCGCGTCGTTGATCTGATGTTATCGATGGCGGAAAAAGAAGGGATTTTAGGGGCTTGATTCCTGAAAACTCTTGGATTTAAGGGTGGATAGGATTGGCCCTAGTCCTGCTTGAAGTTTTCATCGGGGTTATTCACCAATAACCCCGATTTTGTAGAGCAGATAAGATTGAGCGTTCCAGAGCGACCAGTTTTCCAGCGAATGAGGTAAAGAGTGCCATCCCCTGATTCTCTTTCCCTTGTTTCCGTCCTACCATTTTTTGAGGGAGTGGTACTCAATCATCTCACCTGCCACTGACTAAGGGGGGGTTGAGAGAAGTTCCTATTACCTGGAGACTGACAACGAAAGGATATCAATTTATCTATTTAACAATCGCCAACTTTACTGGTATGATCTTTATAGTCATTATCAAACCTTGACTGCTATAGGGTGCAGCACTTTTCAGGATTCTCGATATAGATAGGAAAAATGCTAAGGGCGAGGCTCAGACTCGCCAGTCTTGCACAAAATAGCTACAGAAAGTATGGTAGTGAGGAATACGCTCAAGGACTTTATCACAAACAGAGGGCTAAACGTGTACCAGTTTTGCAAGCAAACTGGGATTACTAAGGCAACTGCTTACCGCCTCTGTAGAAATCAAGAGGATATTCCCTCTGGTAAGGCGATGGATATCATCTGTAAAGTGTATGGAGTAAAGCCGGGTGACCTACTGCATTACGAACCCGACCCAGAAGACTGGTAAACTATAGCAAAGAACGAGCAGAAAGCCCCGAATTTTCAAGGAGGGGAGCAAGGCAACTAAAGCCAACGCTCCTCTACAACTGATGAAGTTTTTTCGGGGCGATCGCTCTCAATCAGGACACTTGGTATGGAAAAAAATGCTCCTATTATCCAGGGAGTCAATGCCTCTTCTGATTCCTGATTTTTTCTCAATCATGATTGACATTGACAATTCTTCTATGACTGTACTACCTCTCCTCAATACTGATACCATTTGGGCCATCCTTAACGAAACTATTGATGATAGCACTGTCAACCAATTAGTTTGGCACTATTTGGGTTATCGCTATGACCCAGCTAGCAATCAATGGAACAATGCGGAGGTTGCACCGGAATGGCGAGAGGAATATCCAGAGCCACCAGATTTTATTGACTCTCGCCCAGCAACAGTAAAACTCACTCGTTCTATTCCTCCAGAAAAAAAGCAGTTATTGAAAGAAAAACTTGGCTTTAAAGGGTATAAAATCGGTGAATTTGGTCCGCGACAAACTCGGCGAGCAACGATGGCAAATTGGCTGATGGGTTATCTTCCTGATTCATTGCCCGAAAATCATCATCAGTCTGCTTGATGGTTGGCTATTAGCATCTATGGAAACTTCATCATGCAATTAAATGATGAATCATTAGCCCCCCTTACCCTGCTTTCAAAAAGGTTCGGGGGGTTTCTCGATCGGCGAATGAGCGATCGCTATCCCTTGAAAAATACAACAGCCAGAGGGGGTAAGTGAATATTCACTGAATAAGGCCGCCCATGCCAGGGAATTTCATCAGCATGGACACCCCCGAAATTACCTAACCCACTGCCACCATATTCGCCAGCATCGCTGTTGAGAATTTCCTGCCAAAAGCCGCCACTCGGAACCCCAATTCGGTAGTCATAGCGAGGAATGGGCGTAAAGTTGCAAACCACGAGTATCGTAGAAGATGGCGATTGAATTCCTGCTGCTAAATCGTCGTTTTCTGCTTCAACGATTCCTCTGCGAATTAAGCTAATCACGCTATTTTCTGAATCGTTACAATCCACCCATTCAAACCCAGCCGGATCGCTATCGAGCTCGTGAAGGGCTGGTTCTTGCCGATAAATGCGGTTGAGATCGGCCACCCATTGCTGCAAACCTGCGTGCATGGGAAATTCTAACAAATGCCAGTCTAAACTCCTGTCATGGTTCCACTCACTCCACTGACCAAATTCACTGCCCATAAACAGCAACTTTTTAGCAGTGGAAGCGTACATATAGCCAAACAGCGATCGCAAATTCGCAAATTTCTGCCAATAATCCCCTGGCATTTTAGCAATGAGTGACCCCTTCCC
This sequence comes from Actinomycetota bacterium, assembly GCA_050262755.1. Lineage (GTDB taxonomy): Bacteria > Cyanobacteriota > Cyanobacteriia > Cyanobacteriales > Microcoleaceae > JBLNEP01. The sequence continues at coordinate 185,553 of JBLNEP010000227.1, forward strand.
ATGTACCACTTCATCGTGAGAAAGGGGTAGCACAAAGTTTTCATGGTAGGCATAAAGCATCCTGAATGTTAGTAGGCGGTGGTGATATCTGCGATGAATGGGATCTTCCGACATATAGTGCAGGGTATCGTGCATCCACCCCATATCCCACTTCATCCCAAAGCCTAAACCCCCTAAATAAATCGGGCGAGAAACCATCGACCAAGAAGTTGATTCTTCAGCAATGGTTTGTACATCAGGGAAGCGGGAGTAAATCGCTTCATTGAAGCGACGGAGAAACGCGATCGCCTCCAAATTTTCATGGCCACCGTAACGATTGGGAATCCATTCCCCTTGTTTGCGAGAATAATCTAGGTAAAGCATGGACGCGACCGCATCCACTCGTAACCCATCAACATGACATTTTTCTAACCAAAAGAAAGCACTACTAATTAAAAAACTTTGAACTTCATTGCGTCCATAATTAAAGATAGCGCTGTTCCAATCTGGGTGATAGCCTTGGCGGGGGTCGGCGTGTTCGTAGAGATGCGTTCCGTCAAAATAAGCAAGTCCGTGCTGATCGGTAGGGAAGTGGGAAGGCACCCAATCCAAGATCACACCAATATTATGCTGGTGTAAATAATCCACCAAATACATGAAATCTTGAGGCGTTCCAAAGCGACTAGTTGGAGCAAAGTAGCCAGTCGTTTGGTAGCCCCAAGACCCATAAAAAGGATACTCAGTCAAGGGCAGAAATTCAACATGAGTAAACCCCATCTTCTGAACATATTCAGCCAGTTTCGGAGCGAGTTCTCGGTAGGAAAGAGAGCGATTTCCTGCCTCAGGAACGTGCATCCAAGAACCTAAATGTAATTCATAGATGGAGATGGGAGCTTTTAAGGATTGATGCTCGCCCCGCGTCGCCATCCATTCCGCATCATTCCACTCATATTCGCTATCCCAAATCACAGAGGCAGTCTTGGGCGGAACTTCATAGGCAAGGGCGATGGGATCGGCTTTTTCAACTTCATAACCGTTAGCAGAAACAATGTGATATTTATAAATTGTGCCTTTGCTAAGGCCGGAGATAAATCCTTCCCAAATCCCCGAATTTTCCCGACGCTTTAGCGGGTGACTGTCACGGTTCCAGCCATTAAAATCACCTTTAACGGTGACGTAGACAGCATTGGGGGCCCAGACTGCAAAATAAGTTCCTTCTACCCCATTATGCTTGAGCGGGTGAGCACCAAGTTTTTCATATAAATTGAAGTGTGAACCCTCATGAAAGAGGTAAATATCATCATTGCTTAGCAAGGAGAAGTCTGTATTGATTTCTGAAAAAGTGGCGACCATAATTTATTGCGTCCTTTGGCTAAATTTGCTGTAATTGGGTGTCGGTTTCTAAATATCTACTCAGCATTTTTTGGTTAAGAACCAATTGGTTCAAGTGGTTTGATTGAGGCAGAAAATCCTACTAAGAGGGGAGTGAAATCCCTGCCTCAGTACCACTCTGACCCTCGCATAACTACTGCGGTTTGCAATCCTAACCTTACAGCTGTTCAACGGGAAAATTGAGCAACTGTAAAATCCGCTGGAGGGGAATTTCTGCCCAATCTGGGCGACTATTGAGTTCATAACCCAACTCATAAACCGCTTTTTCCAAGATGTAAGCATTTAGCAAAACTTCCAGTTCGGCGGTGGTTTTGGGTAAGAAGGTTGCATCGGCAGCTGTCACCAAATAACTGTTTAGGAAAGCAACGCTGACGAAACTGTACCAAAAGTTAGCCCATTGCTTCATTGCCGGGATATTTTCCGGGCGAATTAAACCGCTATCTACTTCTTTACGGAGGGCTAAAGTTGCAGCATAGTTGAAAGATTGCACCATACCCGCGACATCTCGCAAAGGCGATCGCTTCATTCGTCGCTCGCTTAAAGGACGAGCAGGCTCTCCTTCAAAATCAATAATGATGAAGTCTTTGCCCGTATAAAGAACTTGCCCCAAATGGTAATCTCCGTGGCAACGAATCCGTTGAGCCGTAATTTTTAAATTCAAAATTGAGCGGAATCGACCCATGATCTGCTCAGGGTGATTTAGGAGAATGTGAGCCATTTTTTGCGTGTCTGATGGCAGATGTAAGAGTCGCTTTTTCAGAAGCAATAAACTCTTCCCTGCCAGGTTTCTCATATACTGATAGATGGAGCGTTGGTAGAAGGAAGTGAAGTTTTCCGGGGAAAAATCTGGATTGTCTAAATCAGAAGCTAAAGCTAAATGAAGTTCAGCCGTCCGTTGACCTAAGAGTTCTGCTGATGTCAAATAAGTCGCAATAAATTCGCGAGCCAATTCGGGCATTTCCACCGATAGATCAGAGACTAATGAGTAGGACGGCTGCTGGACTTCACTAATCTCAATTTGCTTGGCCATGACTCGCTCAAAATAGCGACTCAAGCTGTCGAGGGTATAAGACCAAGCATCCCTCGTATCTGGAATAAACTTTTGCAAAATACCGATCGTCATTGACGGGTTGGCTTGGAGACGGTATTCTAAGGAGCCGACAACGGGGGCATAGTGTTGAATGAGTTGCTTTTCAGTGAGGAAGCGCCCAATTTCTAAGTCAGGATTAATTCCTTCTTCAACTTTTCGGAAAAATTTAAGAATCAAGCGATCGCCATACACGATAGAGGTATTGCTTTGTTCTCCTTTCAGCAGGCGAGGTTCAAGCGGGGAAAAATCTTGTTCCGGCATTAAGATGTGAGTTGTGGTTGCGAGCAATTCCCCAACTGCACCTAGATAGCGACGGGAATTAGCGATCGCCTCTAGGGGGAACATTAGAAAATCTTTATCTGCGGCCGCATCAAACAGCACTCCGACTTCGTTATTTTCCCCGATAAATTTTAGGCGAGCAATGGCATGAGTGCCATGAGTGCTGTCTGCATAAGTGGGTGGTTTGTTTGCAATGGATGTTCCTAAACTCCCTTCGGTTATACTTAGGGATTCATAGCCGAAAGGTAAGACATAATTTTCTGGCAACCCTTCCATATAGTCTACATGAATGAGAGCCAGGTAATAGGGATTAGGGAATAAGGATTGAGAAGAAACTGTTGATGCAGTAGTTAAAGGTTCCGGGGATAATCTCGGCGCACCCACCGGAATAATTTCACTGATTTGAACTGATTGAATGGTTCGAGCTTTGCCACTAAACCAGCGACAATTCCGCAGATAATTGGGCAATACAGAAGCAAGTTGCTCCCTAGATTTATGGCTAGTAAAAATATTATGCCAGTTGCCAGCAACAATCAAAGTTGGCAGTTCAGATTGAGGAAGAGGCTGCGGGGAGTCAACAGGTTTTGCTATGAGAGTAAACCAGTAAAAGGAGTGAGGACTGAGGCTAAGGAAGTAAGGTGAATCGTTAATCGAGGGAAATTCAGACCTGCCAAAAATTTCAACGGGGACAGCACCTTTAAATGCAGAAAGGTCTAACTCGACTGTCTGAACAAAGCGCGATAAATTCGCGACAACGAGGATATGTTCTCCATCATAGCTCCGCAAAAAAGCTAGAACTTTGCGGTTTTCGGGGTAGAGAAACTCAAAAGTTCCCCGACCAAATGCTTGGAAGCGTTGCCGGATAGCAATTAAGCGTTTCATCCACCACCAAAGGGAATTGGGGTTTGCTCGCTGGGCTTCAACATTAATCGCTTCGTAGTGGTATTCTGGGTCAACAATGGGGGGTGAATACAACTTTTGAGGGTTGGTACGGCTAAAACCAGAATTGCGATCGCCACTCCACTGCATCGGAGTTCTCACACCGTTACGATCGCCTAAATAAATATTGTCTCCCATCCCGATTTCATCCCCGTAATACAGCACTGGTGTACCGGGAAGAGATAGTAATAAAGCATTCATCAATTCGATCCGGCGACGATTATTTCCCATCAAAGGTGCTAAGCGGCGACGGATGCCTAAATTAATTCTTGCCTGGGTATCTTGAGCGTAAACTCGATACATATAATCTCGGTCTTCATCGCTCACCATTTCTAAGGTTAATTCGTCGTGATTTCTTAGAAATAAAGCCCATTGACAGTTATCAGGAATCGAGGGGGTTTGCTGGAGAATATCAATAATGGGGAAGTTGTCTTCCTGATGCAGCGCCATATACAAACGGGGCATTAGGGGAAAATGAAAGTTCATGTGGCATTCATCCCCCGCAGCGTAATATTGCACCGCATCTTCTGGCCACTGATTTGCTTCTGCTAGCAGCATTCGATTGGGGAATTTTTGATCGACGTGCTTGCGTAATTCTTTTAAGAAATTGTGGGTTTCTGGCAAATTTTCGCAGTTAGTTCCCTCTCGTTCATAGAGGTAAGGCACTGCATCCATCCGCAATCCATCTACTCCCATCGATAACCAAAAATCAACCACATTGAACACCGCTTGACAGACGGCTGGGTTGTCATAATTTAAATCAGGCTGGTGGGAATAGAAGCGATGCCAGTAATAAGCTTTGGCAATGGGGTCCCAAGACCAATTAGAAGTCTCAAAATCTTGGAAAATAATTCGCGCTTCTTGGTATTTCTCCGGCGTTTCGCTCCAGACATAAAAATCTCTTTCTTTGCTACCTTTCGGTGCTCTCCGCGCTCGCTGAAACCAAGGATGCTGATCGGAGGTATGGTTAACAATTAACTCAATAATGACTCGAATTCCCCGCTGGTGTGCTGCATTTAAAAGGTTTTGAAAGTCTTCTAAACTACCATAAATTGGGTTAACACTGGTGTAGTCAGAAGTATCATAGCCGTCATCCCGCAAGGGAGAAGGAAAGAAAGGTAATACCCAAATCGCTGTTACTCCTAAATCTTGCAGGTAATCCAGCTTTTCGGTCAGCCCCCGAAAGTCGCCAATTCCATCGGCATTGCTATCAGCAAAGGCCCGCACAGGCACTTCGTAAATAATGGCATCTTTAAACCACAAAGGATCGTCATTCAAAATTGAGTTTTGCATCATGGTTAATGGGTTGATAGTTAGCAGTGAAGGGTGAGTGATGAGTCAAATTCAAAAAACGGATGATGAACGACTAACCACTCACTTGACCTATTCCTGATTCGCAATGACTTTAAAAACGTGAGCGGGTAGATCGTAAGGATTTAATTCAACGTAATTGTGCTCGCCCCACCAAGTGTATTGGCGATCGGTTAGCAAATCGGAGACTTGGTAAGGTTGATGGGGATTGAGACCGAGTGATGCGATCGGTAAACTCACCCAGCCAGACTGAGTATGATAGGGATCGAGATTCACAACCGTCACAATTATATCGCTCAAATTTTCAGTTTGTTTGCTGTAGCAAATAATCTCCTCATTACTGGTGGTATGGAATTTGAGCGATTGATTGCTTTGCAAAGCGGAATGTTCGCGACGAATCCGGTTTACCTGCGAAATTAACCACCGAATTGTGTAAGGACTATTTAAGTCCCACTGGCGAAGCTGGTATTTCTCAGAGTCTAAATATTCTTCGCTTCCTGTTCTAACGGGTCGGTTTTCGCAGACTTCAAAAGCAGGCCCATAAATCCCGTAATTGGCCGCTAACGTTGCAGCTAAAACTAACCGAATCATAAAGGCTGGCCGTCCTCCCTGTTGGAGATATTCGTTGAGAATGTCCGGGGTATTGGGCCAAACATTGGGGCGAAAAATATCAGAAATGGGGGGTTGAGTAATTTCCTGAAAATACTCCGTGAGTTCCCACTTGCGATTACGCCAAGCAAAATAAGTATAAGACTGAGTAAAGCCTAACTTCGCCAACCGATACATGATTTTGGGGCGGGTGAAAGCTTCGGCTAAAAAAATGACATCTGGATAATCTTGCTTGACTTCGGCAATCATCCATTCCCAAAAGGGAAACGCTTTAGTGTGGGGGTTATCAACCCGGAAGATTCGCACTCCCTTATCAATCCAAAAGAGAACGATCTGTTTGAATTCTTCCCAAAGATTTTGCCAGTCCTCTGATTCAAAGTCTATGGGGTAAATATCCTGATATTTTTTGGGCGGGTTTTCCGCATATTGAATAGTGCCGTCTGCTCTGTGTTTAAACCACTTCGGATGTTCTTTAACGTAAGGGTGGTCAGGGGAGCATTGGTAAGCAAGATCTAAGGCAATTTCCAGACCATATTCAGCGGCTTTGGCAAAAAATTCTTCAAAGTCAGCCATTGTTCCCAATTCAGGATGAATAGCTTGGTGTCCGCCTTCAGGCGAGCCAATTCCCCAAGGAACTCCGACATCATTTGGTTCCGCAATCACTGAGTTATTTTTACCTTTGCGAAAATTGAAGCCGATGGGGTGAATCGGGGGCAAATACAGAACATCAAACCCTAATTCTGCAATGTAGGGAAGTTGAGCTTGAGCATCTTTAAAAGTGCCATGTTGCCCTGGTTGACCACAGGAACGGGGAAACATTTCGTACCAAGTGCTGAAGCGGGCTTTTTCCCGATCTACGGTGATGCTGAGCAGCTTTTCGTAGGTGGTTGCTAGGGTGCGATCGGGATACTTAGTCATCAGAGCCGTTAAGTTGGGCGACAGCACTTTTTGTGCAATAACCGCTAGGTCTTCTTTATAAAGAGAACGAAGCGTTTCTGCCCAAATTTGTAATTGAAAATTATCGTCTCCCGCAAAATTTTGACTGGCTCTTTGGCTTGCTTGCTCAATTAATTGAACTCCGTGAAGCAAGTCAACTGATACTTCTTGCCCTGCCTCAATTTTTTTGACCATTGCTTTTTGCCAACTGAGAAAATGGTCAACCCAGGCGGTGATGGTGTAAATATAACGACCTAGCTGAGAAACAGTAAAAGTTCCTTGCCAGCGGTCATTCAGCAGGGGGAAAAGTGGAGCTTCTAGCCATTCTGAGGAAGTTTCGGGGCGATAGAGAATGACGCCTGCGATCGCGTCATGTCCGTCACAAAACATATCAACTGCTACGTCAACTGTTTCGCCGACTGTCCGCTTAATTGGAAAGCGACCCCCATCAATCTCTGGCGAGACACCCTCAATTTGTACTCTTCTTCTACCTTCTTTTACCAGCATTTTAGAGGCTTCCTTTTTGCGTGTCTCCCAGTGCAGATTTCCCTGATTTTCCTTGTTTAAACTGCTTAGAATTTTGGGAAAATCTACACTCATTTTGAGTTAATTGACTCGCTTTAATTTCATAAAAAAATTACGCAGAAGTCAATTAAACTCTTGCGATACTCGCTTGTTATCAGAATAACTAAAATACTGATAACGAACCCTCTACCTAATAGCTGAAATACTGATAGTGACGATCTACCTAAAGTAAAAGATATGCCCCAATTAAGACTCAACCGTAAGAAGCTGTGGTAGTAGATTTTACAAAAAAACCGTTAAATTTAACTAAAACAGCATTCAGGAGCGGTCATCCTTATGCTATTAACTAGAACTGATATTGCCGAAATGCTGAATCTGTTCCTGAGTCCGCAATAAGAGCCAACCAATTACAGCCAAAACGACACCAGCGCCAAGAAATCCTAAATCCCAAGCGAGCTGATTTATTCCTGGTTTTAAGTGGTGAATTCCTAAGATTTGATGGTCGATTAACCCTTCCATTAAATTAAATAACCCTGCCCCTAACAGCAGAGAACCACTGAATATTTTTGAGGGTAAACGGACACCGCTAGACGCCACACGCCACAGCAGCGAAATCCCGCTCACAGCCAGTAGATAAGTTGCTGCATGAAATAAGCCATCTCCAATCATATTCGCGTGTAAATTCTCTAGAGTAGTCGCAGGGCGAATGCTAGAGATCAGGTGATGCCATTGGAGCAGTTCGTGAAAGACAATGCCATCAAAAAAACCTGCACCAGCCATGCCAATTAAGAGACCCGCAGCAATCAGGGTCCGCCGTTGATTGTGCAATATATTCATAAAGTAGTCCCTCGCTTAAAAATTTTAGCGGTTATCTTTCATGCCAAAAGTTTTCTGAAAGACCCATTGCATAGCACCAGGAAACAAGCGATAAGCAGCCTGTGAAAGATTGGCAGAACCAACCATCACCTCAGAGTGTGACTGCTGAACTGCCTGCCAAATTGCTTGTGCTACATCTTCAGGAGTTTCTAACAGGGGACTCTTCAATGCCTTGTCTACTAAATGACGACGCGCTTGCGCTTCTTGCTCATCGTTTCCTAAAAAAATTGCCCGTTCCATCAGGCTAGTTTTGATAAAATTTGGATGAACTCCACAGACACGAATGCCTTTGGGATGAAGTTCCGCGTGCAGTGCTTCTGTGAGTCCTGTAACAGCGTATTTGCTAGTTGTGTAAGGTGTTTGATACGCGATCGGAATTTTGCCCCCAATGGAACCTACATTGACAATCATTCCCTGACTCCGCGCTAGAAAATGAGGTAAGAGTGCATGAATGGTGTGAATATAGCCCCACAAATTTGTATCCAGAATTTGATGCCAATCACTTAAGGAAAATTTCTCGACTTGACCTAAACTATAAATGCCTGCATTGTTAATGAGGATGTCGATCGCCCCGAAACGATCCAGCGCCTTATGAGTGAGGGTGCTTACTTGTTCCGGGTCTCTCACATCAGTGGGGACAGCTAATACTTGGCAGCCGATCGCTCTCACTTGTTCCGCAACTGCTTCCAAGCGGTCAGGCTGACGTGCTGCTAGCACTAGATTGTACCCTTTGCTAGCAAATAAAAGAGTCGTGGCTTTGCCAATCCCTTGAGAAGCACCCGTAATCAGTACGGTACTATCCATAATTTGCATCCAGACAGCGCTAGGTTCGTTTTAATTTAAGAGATCTTCATCCTTCAGACTTCCTACTCAAGTTAGATTTTAAATCAGCACGGCTCAAAGCATTTTTTTAGGGATGGACTCAGCAATTGTTGTGAAATTAAAGACAAGATTCGTATAGAAGCGTACAAACTTGAGTGCCTCAATCTACTCCTTTAGATAGGGCGATCTTGAGCCATGAGATAGATAACACTGGCTCACTATACTAAATAGAATTACTGCGTGAGTGCAGAGTCTAAATATCCTCACTCTCTACCTCTTCGATCTTCACTGGGCAAGTGAAAGACCTTGAATACTGTTGCAATGAAAGGAGCATAAAGCTTAATGAACTTAACCTTATTAGCGACCATTCAATCAACCATTACTGACACCGCCGGGGAAGGTTGGCAGAAGTTTTTGGTCATGACTATTTGCAATATCTTGGCATTACTGGTTCTGAGCCGTGTGATTTGGCATCCACACGTAGGACCAAAAATGCCTTTGCCCTTCCCCTCTCTTTTCAACAATGTTAGTGTTGGCGCTTTTCTGGCATCGATCAGTGCAGGGCATATCTTGGGAGTTCTAGTAATTTTGATATTAACGAATGCAAAAGTTCTGTAATTAGGGCAATAAACGCAAGGACAGTTGAAGGGGGTTAGTCTTTATTCCTGACCCCTAATTTTGATCTTTACACTTAGTTAAAATCCTGCTAATTCTTTCCCATTTTGACTCGATGGCTCCCTCACTTCCTCATATTAAGAGAAAATTACCAGCAAAAATGAGCCTAACTCCCAGGTCAAAAAGCCTCTAGTGTAAGCACCCTAGCTTAAGTTCGATAATCAGTCTAGAATTAAAATAAGGATCGTCCTTCATTATGAAGGATTTCCCAAAAAGAAGAGAGTTTGCTCAAAATCAAAGCCAGAATTCCCCCCATTATTTGAGAATATTTACCAGTTTCCAGCCCCCATTAAATGTTAATGAGAGCGGTTAAACAAAAAAATATGCCTCACCCCTTCCAACGCCCCGCCTGCAAAATACTAACAATCAACCATAGCCCCAAAAAACTTGCCACTGCAAACAAAGTATTACTCAAAAAAGACAACTCCGCCGTCTCTGCATTCGCTGAAATAATTGCTGCGCCAATAATCAACGAACCCACGACAATACTAAACGAAAGTCGATTCGCTGATTGATCCAAACTTCGTCGCAGGGGGTCAATATCCTTCAGGGTTAAATTCCATTTCAACGTCTCCGAAGTCACCCGCTCTAACAACAATTCCACCTGTCGCGGTGACTGCAATGATAAATTTTTAATATCCAATGCCGTCCGCAATAATGCCTGCATCGGATCGTCCCCCAACAACTGTCGCCGGAACAAATCCGTCATCAAGGGTCGAATCTGGTCTAACAAATTCAAGCGAGGATTAAAAGCCCGCGCCAATCCCTCTAAATTAGCCATTGTTTTTGAGAACAAACCCAAGTTGCTCGGTAATCGAATTTTATTATCACGAGCGACCTGCAACATCTCATAAAATACTTCTGAAAACTTGATCTGCGATAAGCTTAAGTTGTAATACTTCCGCAGCATTCGCGCATAGTCATTCTCTAACTGAGATAAGCTATCAGGCTCCGCTTTCTCTGCCATTTGTAGGGTTAATTGACTGCACCGCTGAGAATCTAAATCTACAATGGCTAAGATTAATTCCGTCAAATTCTGCTGGGTACGTGGGTCCAGACGACCAATCATGCCACAATCCAATAGTGCCACTCGCCCATCTCGTAAATAGAAAATATTGCCGGGATGTGGGTCTGCATGAAAGAACCCATCAATAAATAACTGCTGGAAAAAAACCCGGCATAACAGCGTTGTCACTGCTTCTCGTTCCGCATCACCATTGTTATACTCAGCAGTCCCTTTTAAGGGAGCCGTTAAAATCGGCATTCCGTCTAGCCATTCCATGACCAGCAGTTTTTCTGTGGTCAAATTCCAGTTAATTTCTGGAACAACAATTTGTTTAGGATCAAACCAACGACCTTTAGACAAATTGCGACGCAATTCATCGGTATAGCTAGCTTCTTGGGTAAAATCAAGTTCCGCCCGCAAGGCCGTGGCAAATTCCTCTGCTAAGGCGATCGCATCATATTGCTGACCAAAGTCGGTGAGAGTCACCAGTTCCGCCAACCCCCGCAGGACCGCAATATCTTGTTCAATGGTGACATCTATCCCAGGTCGCTGCACTTTCAGGGCCACTTCACGACCGTTTTTGAGGGTGGCGCGGTGGGTTTGGGCGATGGAACCAGCGGCCACAGCTTGACTATTAATTTTGGCGAAGGTGTCTTCGAGGGGTTGCTTAAGCTGTTTGCGGATGATGGTTTCGATTTGCGGCCAGGGTACCGGAGGGACTTCTGCTTGTAGGGTTGAGAGTACATCGATGTATTCCGGCGGTAACAAATCAGGGCGGGTACTCAGCAACTGCCCTAATTTTACATAGACTGGGCCTAACTCAACGAGGATGTTACGGAGGACGGTGGGAGGCGGCAAGCTGGGTTCGTCGGTGCGACTGCCGGTGAGAAGTCGTCTCATGTAGTCCCAACCGTTGCGGAAGACGACCTCTAGAATTTCTCCTTGGCGAGAACTGGTTTGAACAAGGGTGGAAAACACAGGGCCTCCGAAAAAGTCGGGTTTGATTTGCGCTACTTACCACCATAGCGCTTACCCCTGAATTGACCAGTACCTTAAGGTACAACTTGGGAGTGCGATCGCGGGTTCTTACCCTTGAGAGTGGTTGCACCAATGGATGGGTCGTTGTCGATCGGCTTGTTGCAACTGTGCTAACCCTTTCTTTGTATAGCGTTCAGCTAAGATACTGGATAGTTGAATTGAGGCATTAGCCCTTGGAATGCAGACTTCCCTATTTTGAGTTTGTCGAGAGAGAACTTCAACTTCCCCAAAGAGAGAATAACCAACTATTAACAGTCGATTTATTTGCTGGTTGTGGCGGTCTCGCATTAGGGTTTGCTAGCGCAGGTTTCCGCACTGTTGGGTATGAAAAACTGGCAGATGCTACCAGAACTTACCGATACAATTTAGGTGAATCTTGCCATGAAGTTAACCTTACACCCGATTCAGATTTAATCGATGGTGCAGCCGTAATCATGGGGGGTCCCCCTTGTCAACCTTTCAGTGTTGGTGGCTATCAATTGGGATTAAAAGACAGTCGAGATGGCTTCCCTACCTTCATTGCCGCCGTTAAACGGTATCATCCTCGACTTGCTTTATTTGAAAATGTCAGGGGGATGCTATTCCGCAATAAAGCTTATTTTGAAGAGATAGTAACCGCACTCCGAGAATTAGGGTATCTTGTCGAATGGAAAATCCTGAATGCTGCTGATTACGGAGTGCCACAAAAACGGGAGCGCCTTTTTTGCATTGCCCATCAAGGCGGTTGGAAGTGGCCAGCTAAAACACATTTTGTACCTTATACTGCTGGTGAAGCTTTGGGAGAATTCGCTTTTAGCGTACAGGAAGACTCAAAATTTCTGACAGCTAGCATGGATGAATATGTGAAAAAGTATGAGAGAGCATCTAAATGTATCACTCCTAGAGATTTACATTTAGATGTACCAGCGAGGACAGTTACTTGTCGGAATTTGTGCGGTGCAACGGGGGATATGCTGCGGCTACGTTTACCGGATGGACGGAGGCGTCGGTTAACCGTTAGGGAAGGAGCACGTTTGCAGAGTTTTCCTGATTGGTTTGAATTTAAGGGGTCTGAAAATAGCCAGTTTAATCAGATTGGAAATTCAGTACCACCCTTATTAGGAAAGGCGCTAGCAAATTCTGTTAAGGCTTATTTAGAGGGGAGTGAAGGAGGAGTTAAACCAGTCATCGATCGAGAGCTTCAATATATTCAGCTCTCTTTGAACTTAGGAATTAATTTTGTAGAAAGTCTAACTATAAAAAACGGAAGTATGGGTAGCTGAAGCACCGACACACATTATTCACTTTAACGGGGAGCGGTTTTTAGGACCCTATTGAGCGTTCAAGTAAAAATTGCCCCTCTTCATCTGCGCCTCTGTGGTTAAAATTCAAAAAAAGCGATTTTCCTTTCTCCCCAAAGAGCGATCGCCGTCTATAATTAAAAGGTTTAGAAACTCATCAAAAACATGACTAACCTGCGCTTTCCTCACACCCTTATAGAATTGTCTATCAACCTGACTGACGAACAGTTTTGTCAGCTTTGTCAGAATAATCGTGATTACCAATTTGAGCGGACCGCTCAAGGAGAATTACTCATTAGGCCGCCAACGGGGAGTGAAACTAGCCGCTGCAATGCCGATCTAACGTTTCAAGTCCGAGCGTGGAATCATCAGACAAAACTGGGAATTGTCTTCGATTCTTCTGGAGGCTTTACGCTGCCTAATGGTGCCGATCGCTCTCCCGATGCCTCTTGGGTGAAAAAAGAAAGGTGGGATGCTTTAACACCTGAGCAAAAAGAGGGTTTCGCTCCTTTATGCCCAGATTTTGTCGTTGAGTTACGCTCGAAAACTGATTCCCTGAAAAAACTGCCAGAAAAAATGCAAGAATATCGAGAAAATGGCGCTAAATTAGGTTGGTTACTTGACCGAAAAAATCAGCGCGTTGAAATTTATCGCCCTGGTCAAGCGGTGGAAATTATTTCTAATCCTGCAACTCTTTCAGGGGAAGATATATTGCCTGGTTTTGTATTGGATTTAGCAGAAATCATATAAAATAATGAATACACGGATGCAAGATCCGTGTATCCGAGTGAATTCAAATTTTACTCAGCTCTGAATTCAACCTAAAGCTTATGATTGAAATCTGAAACCCAGGTTTAAAAGGGGTGTCTGCTCCTTACAATAAATCCCTCAAGTTCTCATCCTCCCCTAACACCTTTAACACCTGCTTAATCTCCTGTGTCCGTTCCTTCTTCACAATTAACGTCACATTGCCATCCCGAACCACCACCACATCTTCTAACCCAATTGTGACAATCAAATCATCTTCATCCGTCGCATAAAAAATTCCCCCTTTCGTATCCAAACTAACGTGATTGGCTAACTCCACATTGGGCCGATCCCCTTGTAACAAACGCGCGATCGCATTCCAATCCCCTAAATCATCCCAGCCAAACTCCACCGGTAACACACAAGCCTTTTCCGTCTTCTCCATCAAGGCATAATCAATACTAATCTTCGGCAATTCCCCATAAGCGGCGGCCCCCTTCGCCTCCAATGCTGCGATCAGTTCCGGTTGATAGCGTCGCAACTCCGCCAACACCACCCCCACGCGAAACACAAAAATCCCGCCATTCCAGCTAAACCGACCGGTTGCCAAAAACTCCTCCGCCGTCGTGCGATCGGGTTTCTCCGTAAACCTCGCCACCCGATAGGCCGGAAACCCGCCAAAAACCCCAATCTCCTCACCTTGCTCAATGTAACCGTAACCCGTCGAGGCATAACTTGGTTTCACCCCCAGCGTGGCGATCGCATCCCGACTCACTGCCAACTCCGCCGCCGCCTCCAGCGTCCGTACAAACACCTCTGGTTCCCCGATCCAGTGATCCGCTGGGAAAAACCCCACCACCGTATCCTCACCGTACCGCTTCGCCACTTCCACCGCCGTCCATGCCACTGCCGGGGCCGTATCTCGTCCCTCCGGTTCCGCCAGCAAATTCGCACTCGGCATCTGTGGCAACTGTTCTTGCACCCCCGCCGCCAACTGTTCCGAAGTCACCACCCACAAACCATCCCAACCTCCAGCTAACCCTAAGAGGCGTTCAGCCGTTGCTTGCAGCAAACTCTTGCCACTGCCATCTAAACTCAAAAACTGCTTGGGTCGATGCTTGCGACTAAGGGGCCAGAAACGTTCTCCCTTACCGCCAGCAAGAATCACAGGAATCATACAAATTTTCCAATTGAGGATTTTCCACTCTTCGATTTTAAATTGCCCTTCGTGCGATCGCTGCCACCGTTCCCCATCCGCCTTGTACCGCCCCTAGTCAGCTATCATGGGACATTGGTCGGTTATTCCCCTCTAAACTCTAAAATCTCAACTCTATGGTACCTTCTCGCCGACAGCCCAAACTAGCCTCCTGGCTGTTGTGGCTCTTTATACTCTTGCTAATAACCGCAACCTCTGCCACCTTCGGAGCCATTTTTGCCGCCGTTAAAACTCTGATCGCCCCCGTCGAACCTCCCCTGATTTCCAAAGCATTAGACTCCATTCAACTGGACGATGACTCTTCTACCCCCTTTCAGTCTCGCCTGTCGCGCCCCGTTAATATCTTAGTCATGGGAGTTGACCGCGTACCAGAAGCAACCCCCAACTCCCCGGAACTCTTCCACGGCCGCAGCGATACTATTCTGTTATTGCGTTTAGATCCTACCGATAAGTCTGTCACTTTGCTTTCCATCCCGCGAGATACTCAAGTTAAACTTCCCGAAATTGGTTTAACCAAAATTAGTGAAGCGAATGCGAGAGGAGGGTCGAATTTAGCGATGCAGACACTCACCGCCACCCTAAATAATGTACCCATCGAACGCTATGTGCGAGTGAGTAGCGGTGCGTTCCGAGAATTAGTCGATCTCTTGGGGGGTGTAGATGTGTTGGTACCCTACCCCATGTCTTATGTTGACAATACCCAGCAGTTAAAGATTAATTTAGCCCAGGGGTGGCAAACCCTTAACGGAGAACAAGCCGATCAATTTGCTCGTTTCCGCAATGATGGGTTAGGAGATCTCGGCCGCATTCAACGACAGCAAGCTTTAATTCAAGCGATTTGGAACCGCCTCAGCAATCCAACTGTCTTGACTCGTTTGCCAGAACTGATTCGAGTGATGCAGAAGTATGTTGACACGAATCTCAATTTCGAGGAAATCCTAGCGCTGGCTAATTTTAGCTTGCAATTGGATCGAGATCGTTTGAAAATGGTGATGTTACCGGGTCGTTCTAGCTCTGAGGAAGGAGACCGGCGGAGTTACTGGATTGTTGATGAGGCGAGGCGCGATCGCGTCTTATCCCAATATTTTAAAGTGGGTTCCTCGGATTTTACCTCGGAAGGGCGATCGAGCAATCAATCTGAATCTCTGGTCCGTAATCTCAAAATTGCCGTTCAAAATGCCTCCGGTAATCCTCAAGCTGCCAAGCGTCTTATTGCCTATCTAGCAGAACAGGGATTTTCTAAAGTTTCAGTGGTGGAAGATTGGCCCGATCGGCAGCGACAAAGCCAAATTATTGTGCAGGGAGGAGACTTGGCGGGTGCAGAGGCGCTCAAAAAAGCTTTAGGCGGTGGCAAAATTGAGGTGGCTGCCACCGGTTACCTTGAATCTGACTTAACTGTACGCCTTGGTGAAGATTGGGCGAAGAAATTCTAGAGGGTAATTGCCAATTCTTGAATCGTTAGGGAGCCAAAGACTAACGATTCATTACCAACTCTCCCGTTTTAAATTGCTATGACTTTAACTGTCGTCAAACCTATTTTACAGCGTTTGCTGAATCTGATTTTAATCTTGATGCTGGCTTGTCTGTGGGTGATGCTGAACGCTTTACCTGTATCAGCTTCAGCGGATAGCTATCCTTACGCTGATTTATCGAACCACGACTTTGCAAACGCGAATCTGGTGGGAGCGAAATTTGTCGGTTCGGAAATGCAGGGAGCTAATTTTCAAGGTGCAAATTTGACCAATGCAATTTTTACAAAAGGCGTTTTGCGAAATGCTAATTTATCCGGTGCAAACTTAACCAATGCGTTTGTCGATACCGTGATATTGCAGGGGGCCAATCTCACCAATACGATTTTTTCAGGGGCAATTTTAACGCGGAGTAAATTTGAAGGGGCGACTATTTCTGGTGCAGACTTTACAGATGCACTCATTGACCCCTATCAAATTACTCTTTTGTGCAAGCAAGCTGAGGGAATTAATCCAGTAACAGGAGTTTCGACGCGAGAAAGTTTAGACTGTGAATAAACAGGAACTGGTTGAGTCCGTAATTGATAATTCGTAATTGAGCCATTAGGAATTATCAATCACGACTTAGGGATTAATGATGCTTTTTTTCATCATCTCGATCGTGGTCTTTATCATTTTTGTCCCTTTTCTCACCCCGCTCATCATCCTTATCATGGCTACTGAGTTGAAGTTGAGGACTTTCGGGGGGTTGAGTTCCAGTTACAGAGTTTCCTTTCGCTTTTACGCACACTAAATCCCCTTCTACTTTCACCTCATAGGTTTTCAAGGGTAACTTAGCAGGCCCTTCTAAAACTTTACCCTCTGCTGCAAATCGAGCGCCATGGCAAGGACACACAAACTCTTTTTGATTTGCTTTCCAGGCTACTGTACAACCTCGGTGAGTGCAAGTTGGATTAACAACAGATAAATCATTAGAATCAGTGCGGATTACCAATAAGGGACCCACGGATGATTGCTTATTGAAAATCTGACCATCTTTCGTTAATTGAGCAACGGAACCCGCTACAGTAAATCCGTCAGAGCAAACCCCACTGGTGGTAGCATTCGCGATCGTCTCAGATGATTCTAACTTTTGTGAATTGTTAGAACAAGCTGCAAAAGCTACCGGAAACAAGCTTGCGATCCAACCGACACTAAACCAGCCTAAAAATGTACGACGTTCCATAGCGATCCATGAACTTAAATTGAATTGAAATTTTCAAAGGTTGAGATGGGAAACTGGTTCTTTTTTCAACCATTCCCCATCTGATTTTATTTCTGCCTGGAATCTGCAAGCAAATAGTATAATCTTTAGGGATTCATTTTGTCACCTTCCATGTTTTAACTCAGAGCGGGGTGTTAGGGTTCACTATCTGTATCAGTTTGAGGCTGACGCCGTTTGCGAAAGATACTCGTCATATTGATTCCCGTTACTAGCATCAAAATCGCTCCTAAACCAACTAACAGCACATAGATCGGTTGCAGGAAATCTCCCAAATATTCTCCTTGGTGGAGACTCAGAAGTATTTCCCCAGTATCGTTGGACATCCCAAACCAATTTCTGCCCAATCGATAAATCACTCCCGTGACTGAACTGATTAGTAAAGGTAAGAAAATAATCGGAGCCGCAATTTGGTGAATTTTTCGCAAATCCCATTTAGCATTAGGGCGTTCAGGGCGCTTTTTTCCTAAGAATTGGCTCATGGTTAAACCAGTGACGAGCATGGCGATCGCTCCCAAACCAACTAACAGCACATAAATGGGGACGAGTCGCCCACCGAGATAACCTCCTTGGTGGATTTTCATCAGGATTTCAACAGATTCTTCTTCAACTTTCCCCCAATCGATTGCTAAGCTGATTATTAAACCTGTAATGGCACTGATAATCAAAGGTAAAAAAATAATCGGTGCGATTTGGCGATGCAGTTTGCGAAAATTAAGGTTAGCCAATGCGTGATTCTCCTATGTTCATGTTTTTTAGTTCATCCCATCAGCTCTGATGAGAAAGTCAGCTTTTTGACTCTGTGGTCAATTGACCCAAGTCTCTGTCGCCTTAGGTCAGGCGAGAGGAGCAAAGTTAAGAAATAGGGACTTTGTGAAATTGAGGAAGACGCCGCCCTTAACAATCCCAGAGTTGACCGGATGTCATTTAGACTTCTAATCACTGAGAGACGTTCAATGCAGAGTCGCTAAAGGGCTACAACTGCAAGCTATAAAAAACTACAATCAGCGAGGTTGATACTGGCAGAATGAATTTCTGGTAACCCTGCGAAGTGTTCTCGAGTATTTGTGAGTTGTAGCAGCGTAGGCTGAGTATAAATTCCCCTATTTTAAAGAGATTGAGCTTGGGTAGTTTCAGGTTATTTTTAAGCTTTCGTTTGTCTACACCGGATTTAAAATCAGTCACGCTCCTAGCCTACTCGGCCTTAGGATTGCCTTGTTTTTAATCTCGTTTAAAGACATTAGAGCCACCTCTACCTGTGAGAAATTTTTTCCCTGCCCTCCCTCTAGAGTATCATTTTCGTCACCGTCGTCAAGCGTGTCTTGAGCCCGATCGCCTTCTCGCTGGTCAGTGTCAAAACTACTCCTGAGAATATCTTTCACCCTGTGGCCAAGTGTTATCGGGAGTGCTAATCAGGGTGGCGGCTACTCCCTGAAATCTCGTTCTGAGAGACCGTCCCTAATTGGATCATGGTCATGTTGGGTGAGGGTTTGAGCGATCGCGCTCTCCCCAAACCTTCTGTACCACGACTCTGCGCTTGCTCCGTCCTGTAGAAGCCGTCAAAAACTCAGTGTAAATCTTCGGGAGTGATGCCAATGGCTGTATTCAATGCTGAAAATAATCGAGAATTTTTAGTAAAATAATGCTTATTTATTAGTAATTAATATTGAAAAGTTTTTGGTAATTTTCCTAAAACCTAGATGCGACAAGAGCTATGGAATTATTTTGTGAGATTCCTGCTGAGTTTTGAGTAGGAAACCGCCGACAGGGGTCTGGTGAAGAGGATTACTATTAAGTAAAAAGAACCGTAAGTAAGCTGGGCTACATCTCTCAAATTCGGTCCATTGCTAGCTCAAATTAAATTGACGTTCCTGCTTCGAGGAACTTTAGTTTCATGACAGCATTATCAGCCCCCGCATCTAATTCGATTGCTTGCTCTGTGCTGGTGTCTTTGATTGTTAGAGACGCTCGCAACTTTCTGCACAGGTTAATGCCATTAATGCTGGGCATCATCAGATTGAGGAGCATTGAGTCATTGACTGTCGCTTTTACAAAGTCCCAACCTGTTTGACCGTCGGCTGTAAGATCGACGGTAGAGTTGGGAGCAGTGAGCGTTTCTGCTAGGGATTGAGCAATGCGTTCGTTGCCTTCTTGGAGCCGAATTTTTATCGAATTGGTACGGGTTTTAGTGACGATCTGATTCAAAAATGATGAGGTGCAATGTGCGCTAGCGCTTCCCAATTTTGGACATCTTGGAATAAAGCTTGATAGCCAGCGACATTGGGATGGAGACCGTCCTGAGTGAGACGCGATCGCCACCAATCGCTACCTCGATTAAGCCAGGAGTCAAAAATATCTAAATAGGGTATTTGTCGTTCCAAACAAGCTAACTGGGTTGCTTCTTTGTAACGGTATTGATCGGCGTGGTTGTAGTACAAACAATTTTGAAAAGGCATTTGCGCTTCATCAACTGGCACCATGCCCACAAATAATACAGGACACAGTTGCTGTGCCCGGTCTAATAAGTGCTCCAAAACTGTTTTAAAGTCGTCAAAATTTGTATAATTACGCCCGTGTGGCGACTGCACTCTGGCTGAATCATTGAGTCCGACAGAAAGGATAATCGCATCGGGGAGGCGATTTCTGAGTTCCCCTCGGTGGCGGAATTCATTTTCAAGGCGCTGGGCAACTTGCTGGACGCGATCGCCCCGCACTCCTAGATTGTAGAGGACGTGACCAGCGCTATCTGGCAACATCCATTGCCGTCGTAACCGTTCTACCCAGCCACCACCTTCGTGATCGCCAAAGCCGTAGACTAAGCTATCCCCCAAGACTACGAGTCGCAGGGGATGGGGATTGATTTGATGCAACCGAGGAAAGGAATAGCCTATCACTGCCTGCATAAGGAATATTACTTAGTTGAGGGTGTCACGAATCTTGACATATTAAACTAGAATGTAACATCTGATAAAGTAGGTGGTCTTATGCAAAGGCGTTCAACGTTCGATTCAACTCAGCTTACCCGTCGGGCGGAGGAGTTGATCAATGCAGCATCCAATCGCTACCGGATTACGGTGCAAGTAGCGAATCGCGCAAAACGGCGACGCTATGAAGATTTTGACAATATGGATGACCACCAATTAAAGCCTGTAATGCGAGCGATCGTCGAGATGTCTGACGAATTGACGCAGCCGGAAATTATTGGCGATCTCTAAGCAGTTAGGGACGCTGGAGTGAGGGAGGGGAGGTTTGTGACTTTTGTGAAGTTTTTAGGAAAAATTTTTACTCAGTTTCCGACCTGCCAACTCCCTCACAGTCTCCAGTTCCCAATCGCTTTGACTCCTTCACTATTGGCATAGCCGTGAGGAAATTGAAATTAGGATTGAGTTTTGTACTCGTTGCGATGAGTGTAGCGAGTTTGACTATTTTTGGGTGGGTGTTTGACTCAGGGAAACTCAGTGTATCAGCTCGAACGCCTTCTCTGGTGGCTAGTCCTTCTTGGGCGATCGCGCAAGGCGTTTCTCCCTCATCTAACCCAGAACCCGATCCCCTAGATGCACCAGCATCCCCATCGGTCAGAGTTCAGGATGCGTGGCGACTAGTCTATGAACAGTTACCAGATTTTCCTAAGGAAAATAATTATGTTTCTAAGGAAAGTGGGAAAGTCGATCCCAATAACACCTTAGTGAGTCGTTTGATTCGGTATCACGTTTTTGTGAAAGGACGGCCGCCTAACTATCGATTTGATTGGAAGCTGACTTTGGCTGACTATCTGGGCGCCACTCCTGACTTTTTGGTAGAAACGGTTTATCCAGGGGGGGATTCCTTGCGGGAAAATCCAATGGAACGCGATCGCGCTGCCATTCAACGCTTGAACCGTGCCCAGCGAGACGCGCTGATTCAAGTGTTAGTCAATGTGTTTAATGGCACTTCCTCCCGTTCAGCGACCCCTACTGGGGTGCAACCCGAGCGATCGACCTCTCCTGTACCACAGCAACCCCAGCCAGGAGATGCGCGGTTATTGATGCCTTAATGAGCATTTCCCTGTTCCCATCTCCCATCTCCTAAAACCATGAATCGTTTAATCAAGACCGGTGCTGGATGGCGTTTAGGCTGGAACCCTGACGCGGCTGAATATAAAGGATTAGTGGGTGGAGATGATTGGGCGATCGAACTGACCGAGGCGGAGTTGAATGATTTTTGCCGATTATTAAGACAACTGGCAGGAACAATGAGCCAGATGGCCAGCGAGTTGATGGATGAGGAAAAAATCGCCGTGGAAGCAGAAAGCGATCTGTTATGGGTGCAGGTAGAAGGCTATCCCCACGCTTACACGGTGCAGTTCATTTTAAATGCGGGGCGTAGAGGTGAGGGTCGTTGGCCAGTGGTGGCAGTTCCCGATTTAGTGCAGGCGGCAGAAATTTTAAAAGTCTATTGACTTTTGACTGAAGGGAGCGCTATATTAAAGAAATGTGTCGGGGCGTAGCGCAGCTTGGTAGCGCACTACTTTGGGGTAGTAGGGGTCGTGGGTTCAAATCCCGCCGCTCCGATCGCAGATAGCCAGTTAACCCTACTGGCAAAAAAATAGAAAAATTCACTCTGGAAGTCATAGTATCTCTTGAGTGATTTTTTTTGTTTGCATCAGCCGAAATAAACCGCCCCACAAACGGGTCGTAATATCTCGCCCGCAAATAATCCAACCCCGTCTCGCTATCCCGTTGTTCCCCAGCCAACAAATAAGGATTATCAGAACCCCCATTTGAGACAATTAAATTCCCAAACGCATCATAAGAATAAGTTCCCGTAACCGCTCCGAAACCATTAGTCAGCAAGCGAGTCGAACCTAACCCATCCGAGTGATAAAACTCCGGCTGCGTCCCCGAAACGCGACCCATCAAATCGAGGCCATAAACATAAGAAGCCAACGCATTTCCCGCAGCATCGTACTCCTCCACAACCTGAGCGTAAGGCTGAAGTTCATCAATCAAATAGCGAGTCTCCACCCCATCAACAACCTTCCCAACTCTTATCTCTTACGCGTTATATCATAAGCAACATTCCGAGTAACGCCCCCCTCAGTAACCGTCACTCCCACCAACCGATTCTCGCCATCCCAAGCCCAGCGATAAACAGTAGAATTATTCCCCGTTTCCTCTAAAATCAAATTGCCATTGTTATCGTAAGTGTAATCGGTAACAACATTATTAGCAGTCAAGAAATCGAGCTGATTCAAAATGTTGTAAGTATAAGTCGTCAGCCCAGCAACCGAATCAGTCTTAGTCAATCGATTCCCCACCGCATCGTAAGTATAGTTAACGACCCGATTGTTCCCCTGCGGGTCATTCGTAATCTTCTCCTCTAACAACCGATTCAAAGCATCGTACTTGTACTCAACTTTCCGACCGCTTTGTTCTAAAACTTCCGTCCGATTGCCGACCTGATCCACCGCATAATCGAAACTAGAAATAACCTCAATTTCTGCCTGAGTTACCGGGTCAACTTTAACAGTTTTCAGAACGTCCAACCGCCCCAAACTGTCGTAGGTGCGAATCTCAACTAAATGGTTGGGATAGGAAGTTTTCCAGAGATTTCCCTCAGCGTCGTAATCATAAGTCACCGTCCCCAGATCTGGGGTGCTAACCGTCTTTAAACGACCTTCGGAATCGTAGGTATAGCTGGTCGTGCGAGTCGGAGTTTTAACTTGAGAAACTTGCCCGTCTTGGTACGCATATTCAATTGAATTGTCACTAGCCAGGTAAGGTCCGGTCCAGAAGTGTTGAAAGATAGATTAAGGGACGGAAAAAAGGGGACAGAATACGGTATGCTGTCCCCAAATCGAAAAAATTGATGTCTGATGGTAACCTCATTTCCGCAGCTTGTCAAATCAATCTTGAAGCAGCTTTGCCCGCATGACTACCCAGTCTTGA
>JBLNEP010000228.1:0-10779 GCA_050262755.1 Actinomycetota bacterium
GCTTTCCCCAATGGCTTGTTTAATTCCGTGCGATAGAGCTTGGAACTGGCTCGCATCCAAAGGTATCGTGACCTCGATAACGGAGTCCTCTAGGGACTTAGACTGGTCAACAAGGCTTGCATTTCTGCAAGCCTACACTATACCCGTAGGGTTAGTGTGGGTAGTTGACGATGCTCACACCCAATTGATTCTCTCTAGAGTAGCTGATTCAGGGAGCGCGATCGCGACCCAAACCTCAGACTCCTTCATCCTCGCCGAGAAACTCGCTCCATCCTCCACACAATACCTGTCAAAACCGTCGCGACTAAAAGAATGACCGCCGCGATCCGAAACGTTCCCTGCACTCCATTCACTAACGCCTCAGCAGGTGCAGTGGTGACATTACTATGAGCCGCGAGGTGAGCACTGCTAATCGTCAAAGCTGCAAAAATTGCCCCTAATAATGGCAATCCCGTCGTTTGTCCCAGCGTGCGCGACAGCGACATTAATCCCGAAGCGATGCCTAACCGTTCTCGGGGGACTGAACCGAGAATCGCGCTGTTATTCGGCGACTGAAACATCCCCAACCCGATGCCAAACGGCGCAATCCGGAGGATATAGCCAAGCTGAGTTAACTGGGAATCAACGGTACTAATGGCACAGCAGCCGCCCACCATCAACACCAAGCCAATTAAACTAATGATGCGCGGGCCGAAGCGATCGGATAAACTGCCGGAAAAAGGCGCGATGATGCCACCTAAAACTGGGGAAACTGCGAGCAACAATCCTACTTGCTGGGTGGGGTAGTGCTTGACTAATTCTAGAAAGAAAGGCAGGATAAAAATTACGCCAGCAATGACAATAAACACTAACCAAGCCATCAGCAAACTGAGGCTAAATTGCAGGTCGCGAAACAGTTGCAAGTCGAGCATCGGCTGGACTAAGCGAGATTCAACTATGAAAAAAACCGCTAAACCGATCGCAGTCGCAACCAGTAAAGCTAAGGTGATGGGGTTGCTAAAGCCGTGATCCTGGCCGTAAGTCATACCGAGGGCAAAGCAAGTCAGCACCGCCGTTGCCAGCAACGCCCCGATCGCATCAAACCGTTGCTGGATTGGGTTCTTAGCAGAAGACGGAATGAAACGGAGGACAATAAAAGTGGCAAAGATGCCAATGGGTACATTCACCAAAAAGATTAACCGCCAACCTGCGATCGCAATCAGTAACCCTCCCACCGTTGGCCCTAACGCAATTCCCAGGGATACCACCGCTCCAATAATCCCCAGTGCTTTCCCCCGTTCCGCAGGCGGGAAGACTTCCGTGACGATCGCAGCTCCCAAGGCGGAAATAAACACTGCCCCTAGTCCCTGAAGCGCCCGAAAGCCAATCAACCATTCTACTGAAGGCGCCAGTCCGCACAGCAGAGAACTCAGGGTAAACGCCATCAACCCCCCCAGGTAAAGCCGTTTTTTCCCCCACATATCGCCCAAACGTGCCGCCCCCAGTACCAAAGCTGTAACCACGAGCAAGTAACTTAAGACAATCCATTGCACCACCGCGAAACTGGTGCGGAATTCTTGTACTAAAGTTGGCAGGGCAATGTTGACAATACTGGTATCCAGGGTAAACATGAGAATGCCCAAACCAACCCCCAACATTGCCCACCATTTGCTCTGAGAGGAAGGGGGGGGAGGTGGCGTTGAGAACTGCGTTGATTGATTCATGAACAATGGGAATGGGGTTCTGGTTAGCGGTGCAGGTTTCGCAGTTCCTATGAACTCTTGACTGCGGTAGCAATGACTTCAAGTTTGATGCCAGGGTAGAGGCAAAACATCGCTAAGAAGCCAAGGCTAAACCACTATGCCGCAGCAACGCTTTCGTACTCGGTTCCCGCCCCCGGAATGCTTTAAACACTTCCATCGGGTGCAAACTTCCCCCTAAACCCAGCACGGTATCCCGGAAGCGATGGCCGATTGTTTGCAAGGCTTTTTCATCTTCTAAACCTGCCTCTTCAAAGGCAGCAAAGGCATCAGCACTCAACACTTCTGCCCATTTATAACTGTAATAACCTGCTGCATAACCACCGGCAAAAATATGTCCAAATCCGCACAAGAAAGCATCTTCTGGCAAAGGTGGCATGACCATTGTTGTTTTCGCAAGGCGGTTACGAATATCAACTACTGTTTCACTGCCTCCCGGTTGATACCGATGGTGTAATTCAATATCCACAAAACCAAAGTGTAATTGCCGCAGCATGGCACTGCCACTCATATAATTCCGAGCAGCAAGTAACTTTTGATAATAATGTTCGGGCAAGGTTTCCCCTGTTTCGTAATGTTTTGCCATGCCGAACAACGTGGCGCGGTCATAACACCAATTTTCCATAAATTGGCTGGGTAATTCCACGGCATCCCACTCAATATTATTAATGCCGGATGCCCCTGGATAATCGACTTGGGTCAGCATGTGCTGTAATCCGTGACCGAATTCATGGAAGAGTGTTTCGACTTCCCGAAAGGTCATCAAACTGGGTTTACCATCCACGGGGGGGGTTTGGTTGCACACTAAATAAGCGACTGGCAACCGGGTAGAAGGGGTGCCAGCTTCTAGGACTTTGGCGCGGACAATGCACTCATCCATCCAAGCGCCTCCGCGCTTTTCAGCGGGGCGGCTGTAGGGGTCTAAATAGAAATAGGCGATCGCATTGCCACTGGCATCGGAAATTTGGAAATAGCGTACGTCTTCGTGCCACACGGGTGCTTGACCATCTGCTGCTGTTACGGTTACTCCAAACAAGCGGTTGATTAATGTAAATAAGCCATCCAGAACCTGTGGCAAGGGGAAATAAGGCCTCAATTCTTCGGCACTAAACGCAAATTTTTCTTCGCGCTGGCGTTCTGACCAAAAACTAATATCCCAATGCTTTAAATCATTGGCTTCCTCAGCGCCTTTGGTTGCTGCAAATGCTTTCAATTCCTCTAAATCTTTTAAAGCAGCGTCGTAACTGGCGAGACGCAATTCTTCTAACAAAGCTTCGACTGCTTCCACATGAGTTGCCATTTTACTGGCTAAGCTTAATTCGGCATAGCTGTTAAAGCCGAGCAAAGCTGCTTTCTGCTGCCGCAACTGCAAAATGCGCTCAATTAAGGGCCAGTTATTCCAGTCATCGCTAGAGGCACGACTGATGAAGGCTTTATATAATTTTTCCCGGAGGTCACGACGGCTACTGTACTGCATGAAGGGGCCGTAACTTGGAAAATCTAAGGTAATGCGCCAAGGGCCGTTGTCAGGGGTAGCCTTCTCTTCACCGGCATCGCGGGCTGCTTGAGCTGCTAAACTCAGTAAACTGGGCGGTAAACCTGCAACTTCTTCTGGGTCTGTGAGGGTTAAGCTGAAGGCTTTGGTTGCATCTAAAACATGGTTAGAAAATTTCGTCCCTAGTTCTGCCAATTCTAATTGGATGGCGTTAAACTGCTCTTTTTTCTCACCTTCTAATCCCACTCCTGAAAGCTCAGCATCGCGAATGGCAGCTTCTACAATTCGCTTTTGAGCCGGCTCTAAGCTTTCCCAATCAGAGCTGGCTCGCAAGGCTTTATAAGCTTTGTAAAACGGTTGGCTTTGGCTGAATTTATTCCAAAATTGAACCACTTGAGGCTGTACTTTTTCTTGAGCTTCTCGCAGTTGCGGGCTATTTTTAACGCCCATCAAATGCCCAACAATTCCCCAACTCCAATTTAAACGCTCTGCCATTGCTTGGAGGGGTTCTACTAAGCCACTCCAAGTTGGTTGAACTTTGCTCTCGAGGGTGGTTAATTCTCGATCGAGCTCTGCAATGAGTTGGGTGATGGCAGGAACTACTTGCTCTGGTTTAATGGCGTCAAAGGGGGGGAGTCCTTTGCCAATCAGCAATGGATTATTAGTAGCGGTAGCGGTGGTATTCATCGAAATATTCTCGTAAGAGGTTGAAAGCAAGTGAACCTTTATTCTTCTAACACATTCAAGAAGGCTGATTGGCCCGCCTCTCGATCTAAGCAGGGTTGCTGGAAGAGTTGAGGGAGGCGATCGCAGGATGGTCAAGACTGCTCAGGGTCAGCAGATTAACTTACTATATTAATTCTTGGGCAAAATTATACATACTTTCAATAACTGACTTCAAGCACTACGACTGCTCTACGAGTGGCAATTTTACCGTAAAGGTTGACCCTTGCCCAACTCCGGGACTTTCTACTTGGACGGTGCCTCGGTGTAATTCTACCAATTGTCGCGCGATCGCTAAACCAAGCCCCAATCCTTTTTGTGACCGGGAGTTGCTACTGTCTGCTTGGCGGTAGCGATCGAACACGAATGGCAGAAACTCTGGACTAATTCCCTTGCCTGTATCACGAACTTGAATTTGAGCATAGCGATCGCAGGCGATCGACTTCTGTTCTCCCTGCACTTGTACAGCAACTTGTTTACTTGCTTTTTCTGTTTCTTTGTGATTAATCAGTGATAGTTCAAGTTCAATGCTTCCTCCTTCTGGCGTAAATTTAACCGCATTAGAAAGCAAATTCCATACCACCTGTTGCAAACGGTTGGGATCGCCAGCAACCCAAACTTCTGTTGGAGCATTTTTAAACTCAACTGTAATATTTTTAGCCACTGCTAAGGGCCGCACCTCATCTGTAACTGCTGTTAACGTTCCTGTCAAATTTACGAGGTCAAGATTCAAACGGAGTTCACCTCGAATAATCTGAGAAACATCGAGTAAATCTTCAATTAATTTCAATTGTGCCCGCGCATTTCGTTCGATCACTTCCAAGGCACGCATCATCGCTGATTCCTCATATTTTTGCACCCGTAACAACTGCGACCAACCTAAAATTGTATTCAAGGGCGATCGCAGTTCATGGGAAACCATCGCTAAAAATTCATCTTTACAATGATTAGCAGATTCTGCTTGTTCGCGAGCGAGTCGTTCGCGGTGTAACAGCTCATCGCGTTCAGCTTCTATCTGTTTGCGGTCAGTAATGTTTTCGATCATTCCTAGGCAATAGCAAATCTTATCCTCAGTGCTGTATATTTTCGTCGTCGTTAGGGCGCTCCACACCAGTTCTTGATTTTTCTTTAAATACCGTTTTTCTAAATAATAGCTAGAAATTTCCCCTGCAAAGAGGCGGTCTAAAAGCTGCAAACTTTGCTCCCTGTCTTCTGGGTAAGTAATGTCTGTAAAATTCTGTTGAATTAGTTCAAATTCTGAATAATCTAAAATTTCACAAATGGCTCGATTCACTTTAACAATTTGATAGTTAGCATCAATAACAATAATCCCAATCGGTGCTTCTTCAAAAAAAGTACGGAAGAGTTCCTCGCTCTGTTGCAAGGCCTGCTGAAACTGACTCAATTCCGTGAGGTCTACAAAAGCGCCAACGCATCCTCTCACATCATTTTGTTCATCCAATAGCGGCGCAGCATACCCCAATAACCGAAACAGAGTACCATCAGGATCGACCAAGTCTAATTCAAAGTCCCGCACTTCCGTTCTCTGAGCGGTCGCGTACTGCATCGGGAGTTTGCAAGCCGAAATTTTTGCACAATAACCCAATCTTTGCTCGGCAAGCTGTTCTTCCTGGGAAGCACGCTTAGAAGTCTGACAATTGAGAGGCACTCTGGTAATGTTTGACAGATAAGGATTCATTCTAATTCGTTGGCAGTCTGGGTCATCAGCAATGGCAATGCCGATGGGAATCACATCTAATAATATTTGCAGTTCCTCAGCTCGTCGCTCTGCAATTTGCCTGAGCCGTTCTATTTCTAATTCAGCTTGCTTGCGGTTGGTGATGTCTCGCCAGGAAACAACACAACCGTCCCCGAGTTTGCTAGCGCGAATGTCAAAGACCTTCAGGAAACCCTGGTGGCGATCGGGATCTAAGTAGATGAAGCATTCTTTTACCAGTGGTTGACCAGTTTCTACCACCTGGCAGTAGTCAGCAAATAAGCCAATTTCACGGTGTCCTGGCAGCAATTCGCAAAGGCGCTGACCGATGAGTTGTTCCTTGGTAACTCCTTGACTTTCGCAAGCAACTGCATTCACATAATCCACTCGAAAATCTATAATTTGACCGGATGGCTCCCGAATTGCAGCATAAATGCCAAAAGCATCCAACAAATTCTCGATCGAGGTGCGAAACCGCTCTTCGCTTTGTTGAAGAGCCTGCCGGAGAGTGGCTTTTTCAATCGCGTTTTTAACTGCTAGCCGTAAACCCTCTGAGGTTGTTTGTCCTTTGACTAAATAATCTTGAACTCCACTTTTCATCGCCTGCACTGCCACAAACTCATTGCCCTGGCCGGTTAGCATGATGATGGGCAGATCGATGCTGTCTGATTCGCCTTTTAAGAGCGCTAGGAACTCCAGACCATCTAAGTCTGGCAAGAGAAAATCTAGCAGGACGCTATCTGGCTGAATTAAGCGGCACAACTCCAGACCCCGTTCCCCCGATTCCTCTTCGATAATGGTGTAGTGATGCTGAGCATCTTCAAGGAGGTATCGCCGATAGGTTGCTCGATCTTCGGGGCTGTCGTCAATAATTAATACGATCCGCTCTTGCTCGGCCATTATGATTTGAAGGGTTATTCAGGCAGCATAACTGTTTCAAACCAGTAATTAATAAAACCTTTAATATTTTTTAATAATTTCTCAACATCAATGGGTTTAACGATGTATCCATTAACACCTTGTCTGTAACAAATCTCGATATCTTTAGGGTTAGCTGAGGTAGTAAAGACTACAATCGGAATCATTCTCAAGTTCTCATCCTGTTTTAATTGTGCAAGAACCTCTCGCCCATCGGTACCAGGCAGATTTAAATCTAGTAAAATAATCGCAGGACGAGGTGCTTTTTGGGGGTCGCTATATTCACCAACTTGATAGAGAAAATCTAACGCTTCATCTCCATCGGTACAGCGATAAATTGGGTGGGTAATGGACGACTTCCGCATCATTCGCCCAAAAGCTTCAAAATCTTCATCGCTATCTTCAATGATTAATAAAGGTTTGATTCCCTGCTGAGCGACCATTGCTTCTCCTACCTAAACTTGCAAAGTAAAATAAAATGTACTGCCTTCACCATAGATAGATTCTACCCAAATATTGCCGTTATGTCGCTCAACAATTTTCTTGGCAATTGTCAAGCCTGCGCCAGTACCCCCCCCGTACTTTTGCAGACTGTGCAACCGCTTAAAAATCCGAAAAAT
The DNA here is from genome assembly GCA_050262755.1 of Actinomycetota bacterium. Lineage (GTDB taxonomy): Bacteria > Cyanobacteriota > Cyanobacteriia > Cyanobacteriales > Microcoleaceae > JBLNEP01. Next base: position 7,213 of record JBLNEP010000228.1, read on the forward strand.
TGCTTCTAAGTGTTTTTCACGGATGCCAATGCCATTATCACGGACGTACAAAATAATCGGTAGTTCTTCTTGATAAATTCCTATTTTTTCCCTTAGAATTTGATATCTTAATTCAGTGGGTTCTATATAGCCAATCTCCACCCATTTATTTTCTCGATCGTTGTATTTAATCGCATTAGAAATTAAGTTGCTAAAAACCTCACCAATTTGGATGCGATCGCACCGTAGCACTGGGAGCAACCTAGGGATACGGATATTCACTCGAGTCTCTTCTATCCTAGCACTCAACAAATCCAGAATGTGATGAACAACTTCATTCAAGTCAGTTTTCTGAAACGATAAATCAATGCGACCCAAGCGAGAAAAATGCAGAAGAGAATCAATTAAATTTTCCATACGCTGAGTCAAGCGTACCAAGGTATTTAATTTAGAAATTCCCTCTTCATTTAAGTGACTTGCATAATCTTCTATGAGGAAGTTTGAGTAATTATGAATCCCACGCAGAGGTTCTTTTAAGTCGTGAGACGCAATATAAGCAAACGCATCTAGTTCGCGATTACTCCGCTCTAATTCTATGTTTAATTTTGCCAGTTCATCGGCTTGGCGCAGCACCACGCTAATAATGGCACTCCTCAATTCTAAAGCCGCCTTAATTTCGGAGGGTTTCCAAGGTAAAGATTTACCCCTCACAATTTCTTGCCATAACTCAAAGGATTTGCGAGGAGACAGTCGCAAATTCCCTTCCTGGTCCACTGTAACTGGATTCTGGGGATTGCCTCCCCAATTTACAGTTTGTAGCACTTCTGGTCGCAGCCAGAACAGATAGTTTTTTTGAGTTTTAGAAATAGAAAGAGCCAGTAATCCGCTCGCAACTTCTTTCAATTTTTCTGCTTCTGGAGCGAGCTTAGATAAACAATCCGTGTAAAAAAAGTCTCGATCTTGGAGCTGTTTTCCCACCCATTCTACGAGAGATTGAATTTCTGATGTTTCTGGAGTTGCACCTAAAACAAAATGATTACCGTCAAAACAAATGATAACTCCTTGAGCATTGACCAACTTGAGGAGATTAGTTTCGGGTTTAATTAACCCCTCAATCAAATTATTAGAACTTGCTATTTCTTCTAGAAATTTTCCTTGAATCAGTTTAGAATGAATTTGATATTCATGCTCTTCAGTATCTTCTAAATTTGCAAGTCCCAGCGATGCTACTTGTCCGACAAATTCGCAGGCTGTTCTGATTTCATAGGGAATTTGCTTAGGCGAATAATGATGACAGGCAATCAAACCCCAAAGTTTTTGATTTTTGATAATAGAAATGGACATGGAAGCCGTGACTCCCATATTATTTAAATATTCGATATGGAAGGGATAGACACTCCTAAGAACCGAAAAACTTAAATCAAGGGGAGCGTGAGTTAAAGGATTAATTTGAGGGACAATTTCTATCGGTTGGTAGTGAATATCGGGAATCAGCCTCAGCCAATTTCTGCGATAAAGTTCCCTCGCTTGTCTGGGAATATCAGCGGCGGGATAATTTAACCCTAGGTAAGGAGGTAATGTTTCTAGTTTATCTTCAGCAATAACATGGCCGTTCCAATCGCTATCAAACTGATAAACCATGACGCGATCGAAGCCATTTAGTTTTCGGACTAATTTAACAATGAGTTGACTCATTGCCTCAATTGATGTGGCATTTCTCAACTGCGAAAGGGAGAGCTTCATTAAATGGTAGAAATTGTAAAAAGAGTGATTCTTTTCAGAAATTATCAACTCTAATTCAAGAATAATCACTCCTTGGATTCGGTGAAGAATGCCATCAAAGATACGTTGAGAATTATTGGGAAAAGTAATCGAAATTTCTAAAGGATTGGCGGGAATCAAATCTTCTTGAAAAACGTACTCTTGAATTAATTTGATTGGTTCAGCTTCGAGTAATATGCTTAAGTTTTGATTGAGTAAGTCTTGGGGGTGAATCCCTAAAAAATCAAAGGTATTGTTGCTAACTTGTAAAATATTGAGCTGGGATGGTTCTAGGACCAGTAGTACCCCATGAGGCTGGATACAGCCAGGAAAGTGAATGGGTTCTTGGTCACAGTCTACTGCTAGATTATCTTCTGATAAATTGTTAATATCACTGGCACGCATAGGCTCGGCAGTTTTGCTTCCTAAGTGGGAGCAGGCAGAAGGTTGAAAGTAATTGTTAAACGGTGTTTTTAAAAGAATGAGTGAATTATTTTAACGAACTTGCTCAATTTTGCAAGTTGCGGGAGGAGAGACTGCTAGTATCTGGGTCAGTATTGACCTTTAGTGCGTTTCTCGTCGGTGTTCGGGTCGAGGTGGGGGTGCTGGGAATCTAACTTCTGGGGGTTGTAATTGCTTCACGACCGAGATTAAGCGTTTGAGGTTAGGGTTCACGACTTCTCGATACTGTTGTTCGAGTTGGTCAATTTGAGCTTGCATCTCTTCTATGTTAGGTTGCCGTTCGTGACCCAAAACTTGCAGGTCATTTTGGAGGGTAGCGATCGCCTCTTGCAGCGTCAAAAATCGAGTATTGACCATTTCCCAGTCCGCTTGAGTCAGCGCACTTTCTTCTAACCGCTTTGTGGTGCTTTGCAGTTGCGCGATCGCCTGACTCAGGGGGTCTAAATCTACTGAACCCGGTACAGCCAAAGCTTGTTGTAGTTGTTCATTGACTTGTTGCCGCACTTCCAAAACCACATTCGCAACAATTTCCTGCAAAGCAGCTACTGACTGTCCTAAACTCAGAAGTTGCTCCTCAATATCAATGGCATCAAACCCTTCTAGCCGCGGGATCGCTGCTAACTGCTGGTGAATCAACTCCAGATCGGTTGAAAGTTGCTGGCGAAGTTTGACAATCACAGTTACGGCTGTCCTCTCCATTTTTTCCACAGATCGTTGCACCTCTGCAATATCTGCATCTTGAGACAATCGCACCTGCTGCTCAAAGCGGTAACGGTTCGCGACGTTCAGCGATACCGCTAATGTTAAAGGAGCTACCCCATAAAAAGCTTGACCCGACAGCGCCACTGCCAAGGAACCTAAAGCAGAGCCAGCCAGGGAAGCATACTCAGCCCACTCTAGCCAATGTCTTTGGTAAAGCCTTTGCCTCAAGTCTTGTGAGAGGGATGGATTGAGTTTTTGCATGGCTTTAGGGGTCATGGTATATTCCCTGGTTTGGTAGAGTTGGGACATTTGGGGGATCATAGTAATTTATTGATTGAACTCCTACACGCGCTGCCACTCTTCCATTGTGACCGACTCATACTCCTGGATCTTCTGGCGACAGGATTCTTTTTTTGACATCCACCTCGGCCTAAAGGCACGAGGATTCTTGGGCTTCACAACCCAAGTTTCTGCTTCATAGCACCCGCCTTCCGGGATTTGCTCCGGGAGGGTCTTAGGGTCGCTCCACAGACTGACACGGCGAGTCCCGCCGCCAAAATATTACGACTAGCATTAATGTCTCGCTCGTGGTGAATGCCACATTGAGGACACTCCCATTCCCGAATCTTCAATGGTAGTTTTTCAATGGTATGTCCGCAGTTC
>JBLNEP010000229.1:0-9844 GCA_050262755.1 Actinomycetota bacterium
GTTTCAACCCGTATCCTGGAGGTACGGGTTGATTGGTTTATGTCTGGATGGGTGTTTGCTGGTGGTGATTCTGGGGAATTACTGGGGAATGTCCACCTGGTAGCGATCGCACAGAGCAATCAGCTTTTGTCTAAAAAGTTCCCGCACATTTGGTGGCGAAGCGATCGCACAGTCTTCCCAGTAGGGGGCGATCTCTCGGAAAAACCAAAAGGTATGGGCAACCTCGCGAACGACGCGACGGATTGGAGGAGACTCTGGCAGCAGTTCGCTGATGCGATCGCCCGATTTGCTCTTGTAGGCAAAGGCTAAGTGGCCGAAAAGGTGGAATTCAACGGGAATTAAGTCGAGTTTCGGTCTCCACTTACCTGGAATGGGTGCGATCGCTGCTTCTGGGATGTGGTCGAGGCGCAAACACCAGTTATGTTGGAGTTCTTCGATATCTTTGTTTCCTTCCGTCTCTTCACACCAGCAATCTATATAGATGCGTTTTTCACGGGCATTCACCTCAGCACGGTAAACATGAAAGCTGAACAGCCGACCGGCTGCATCTTGGTAGGTGAGGCGAAAGGGTTGCTGGCGGAGGATATAGCGGTCAAGTTCTTGTCGCCAAGCAGGTGGCGGGTTTTTCACCAAGCTTTGCAAGTGCTGGCGGATTGGCAGCGAGGGTTCGCTTCGTTCTAGCAGCAATTGGGCAAGTTCTGTTGCTTGGTCAACCTGTCCCGCATCGATCAAAGCGTCAACGGCGCGATTGATCGCGTCTATGCGGCTATCTGTCCAGTCATGGTTGGGGGCAATTAGTATTTGGCGACGGGCGATCGCTTCTACGAGTTTGGAGATGTTCGGGCGATCGCCCCACTTCTTACCGAATTCTAGGGCTAAAGCTTCTAGCTGGGCTTTATCGCGATCGGAAACGGACAAGGTGATGGACTGACCTTTACGGCTCATAAATATACGGACACTTTATCTGGATAACTCTTGATTTTCTCCATTTTGACCGACTATGATGAGCTTTGAAAGTTGTTACGGACAGTAATTCAGCTTATGTCCGGGAATTATAGCATTATTCTCAAACCAGTGTGCGCCCAAATGGTAGCAGCACCTTCAGGCGTAAAGTTACCGCCGAACTGGTCACTTTTCTGGCACCAAGGAGAGACGATTAAGGCGCTGCGCGATCCGAGTATTGATGTCATTTTTAATAGCGCCATGACAGGCGAGGGCAAAAGTTTAGCAGCTTACAGTGAGACGCTGCTGGGAGACTGTTGCGCGATCGGACTGTATCCCACCAATGAACTCGCCCGCGATCAAGAAACTCAAATTCAGGGATACATAGAGCAATTTCAGCCAGAATCTCAACCTCGCGTAGTGCGGTTGAGCGGCCCTGAATTAGAAATCTATGCAGAGAATGAAGGCATCAAAAAAGCGGCTGCTATTTCAACTCGCACGGGGCAATCAGAAATTGTGCTCACGAACCCAGATATGTGTCACTACTTGCACCGAGGCGCATATTTAACCCCAAAAGATAGCCGTGACAAACTCTGGGGACGACTTGACAAAGATTTTGATTTATTCATCTATGATGAATTTCATGTTTATACCGCCCCGCAAATTGCTAGCGTGATTAACACCATGCTGTTAATCCGCCACACCAATCGGCGCAAAAAATTTCTCTTTTTGTCAGCCACTCAAAATGAACAGGTCATCGGCAAGTTAGAAAAGGCAGGATTTCGCTGCCATTCCATTAATCCGCTGCAAGCCAATCAATATCAATTTCCCGATACCCCGGAACAAGGCGAACAGTTGAAGTTGCAAGGTTGGCGTCAAGTTGCGCGACAAATCACCCTCAATTTTATTCCCCTAGAACCCACTGCCAAAGCCTCGGAATCTTGGCTGAAAGAAAACAGCAACTTAATTTTATCTTACTTCCAGCAGCATCCCGGCAGCAAAGGAGCAATTATTCTCAATTCAATTGCGGCAGTCAAGCGTTTAGTGCCGTTTTTCCGAGAACTGTTGGCACCCTATGGTTTAACAGTTGGTGAAAATACGGGCTTATCTGGAAAGGGAGAGAAAGAGCGCTCCCTGCAAGCAGATTTAGTGCTTGGCACGAGTACCATTGATGTAGGAGTTGACTTCAAAATTAATTTCCTCATCTTTGAATCAGCAGATGCGGGTAACTTCATTCAGCGGTTGGGAAGGTTGGGGCGACATGACGGTTATGAGCGAGACGGACAACAGATTACTTTTGCCAATTTCACCGCTTACGCCTTAACTCCTAACTTTTTAGTCGAACGTTTGTTTCTTGGCAATTCTCCCCCTTTAGAGTCTGGCGGGATGTGCGATCGCCCCTTCTTTCACAATCAAATTCGCGACAATTATCGCAAAATCAATGATTTTGAAGGATATTACTCGAAATGGGGAGCCGTACAATCCGTTAAACTTTGTTGGGACTTAGGTCAGCCGGTGATTAAGCAGCAGTATGCGGAGAGCCAGAAAGCATTTAAGGATGCTTGCGAGCAAGTATTTAATACCAGTTTGGGTAAAGTTGCGGGAAAAATTAAAGGATGGGCGCAGGAATGGCAAGAGTTTTCTGGCAACAAGGAAGGTAATCCCATTGCTGAGGATGCCTGTAGCTTCCGAGGTTCTAGCCCCCTCCAGTGCGGCATTTACGATTTAACAGAAACCAGCGAAGTTGACAGGTTCAAAACCTACGATTTACCCGGAATCTTGAGCAACCTGGAAATTGAGCCAATGACAGAAGCTGCGTTTATGCGATTGCTGAATGAGACCGCAAAACGCATCGAGCAACCAATTCCTAAAGGCAGATTTGAACATTGTTTAGCTTTTATGAAGTTGCGCTGCTATCGGGAGGAACGGTTAAATTGGCGGTTTACTTATCCCGGTCAATTGGATGAAATAGCAGGCAGTTGGAAGGTGCAGGTGTTGAGGGGAATTGAGGTTTGGCAACCTGAGAATTACTGGATTGGAGAGCTTAACAAGCGCCTGAGGAAGCAAGCGTTAGTCTGCTATACCTTCAAGCGTCCGGTAGCGGAAGTGCGATCGCGCCTCCAGTTGCCAATGCACTTTCAAATTTACCCCATTTGCGATCAGTTTAGCTTCCACGATCCGAGTCCGCCTTATGCGATCGCCTTTGGCCAGTCAGCTTTGCTAGTGGACACCTTGGCCCACTGGTTCAAGAGTAAGGGGGAGGAAATATGGATTGCCTAGATTGTCAAGCCCTAATAGGGATTTTGGTTGAGTTCGGTAGGAAAAGGAACGAACGCCAGTAGGTTCACAGCGAATTTTTTCAATCCCTAATAGGGATTTCGCAAAAAAGTTGTGACACTTTCTTGACCTACCGACACTATGATACATCAGCATTGCAAGGATGACAGCTATGTTTTGGCATATACTGAAAAGATGGAAAGCTTCGCGACTGTACGAGCAACGAACGCGAGTAGGAACACAGATATGTAGTCGCACCCTTCTTCGTCTCTAGACAGGACGGTTCGTCACTTTATTTATGCGGGCCGCAAGCCCACCTCTCTGCTAGTGCTATTAGGCAGCAATCGGGGAGCTTTCCATTGCCTAAAACCTTAAAAGGAGTTATTCAAGATGCCAAAGCAACGCTGCTCTGGTGACGGAGTTCCTTTGCTGTTTATTCCCTATAATCGCAAACCTTTCTTGGAAAATAAAAAGAAAGTTCGGGGAAAAAATCGGCAGCTTTTTGAAGAATTGGAAAAACTTATCATCCAATTTGAAATCGCACTTAGCCGTAATGACTTTGACTCCAAGGACGTCAGAGAAGAAACCCATGACTTTTTAGCCTATGTCCAAGGTATTAAAAACCGAGTTCAAAGGCGCTAAATAGTAGCATTCCGTCAATTTTCCTTGTCAAGGCTCTATAGGATTTTTGTGGCTATCCGAGAGCTTGTAGAGCCTTTTTTTCAAAAATGAGAGGTAGACAATGGCTAAAAAGCGTCAACAACCCGATGAAGAGTACCAACAACTCTCTTTATTTGATATCCCAGTTAATTTGACCTCAGAGCCATCTGATGAGCCAGATGAGGATTCAGAGGATGACTGGCTGCAAGATGAGGATTTAGCTTCCAGCTTTGCACAATCATCAAATCGCACCATTGAGCCGCAAGCACGCGAATTGCTAACCCTCAAGCTATTACGAGAAGCCATTCAAGCTCAAAATCCCCAAGATGCAGTGATGGCAGACTTTGCTGAATATGTCTTGCCAAATTTGTCGCGGGTTGCGATTGGCGTGACGGCGAAAGGTGGCAAGTTTTTTGATGACATTGACCAACAGCGAGAAGCGGAAGGTAAAACGAAAGTCCGGCGAGATAACGCGGCGGATCAGTCGCTCAATACTCACCTGCTCAATGGACTCTTTCCCGCTAATTTAATTGAACAGCGCCTCGAAACCCTTGACACAACAGTGCGACGCGAGATGGGACGAGAAGGGGAACGAAAACGTCGCTTAGTAATTGCAGGTTTTATCTTGCATGATTTTGAAAAGTTTAATTACGATCTCTTTCTGGAAATGCCAGAAAAATATCGCGCAATTCGCCGAGACAAAAACCAGGATATTCGCAAGCTGTCTCTGGCAGAACACCGCGAAATTTTTGAGCTATTAGTGCGAGAATTAAGCCTGGATCGGTTTATCAATCCTGACAAACCAGAAGCGTGGCGCGAATATCTCGATGATTTGCTCTATATCGCCTACAATGCCCAGCGGCGGAACGATACGAACCTGAATTTATCTGAACATGGCTTGAATCCAACTTTGCGCGATCGCAGCCTCCGCTGTCTTGCTGATTTAACTTGTTTAGCAGATTCCCTCGCTTCAATTATCAAACATCCCCAAGACGCAGAACATACCAGGCTGCACGAATTAATTCACGAGCTAAGCGACGGTCAACTCAAATTCACCTATCACAGCATTGCTGAAAATCGAGGCGTCCTCACTAACGTAGTGAATAACGCTTTGATGGAAGCTCACACGGCTGTTAATACGGCAGAAGTGACTTACTACGAACCGTTATTATACCTGCCAACTGGAGTTATTTATTTAATCCGGCGAGATGCACCATCTATTGCAGTTGAAGATGTGCCAGAACGGGTTGTAAATAAAATTAAACAACTCTGTAGTAGCCAACTTCAGCAGCGACAAACAGGTTTCGGCAGAGATGGCAAAGGCATGAAGTATGCCGAATACTATACCCTGTTTTTTGATACAGCAAACTTAATGAATGTTGCCCTTGATGCAACGTTACGCATTCTCAAAGTTGGCAAAAGTTCGGTGGCTAAAAGTCGCAGCGATAACTTAGTGAAGTTTCAACAACAGGGAGTTTTATCTGCTGACTATGATTTTCGATTTGCCGACGATATTCGCATTGACCAGATAGCTGAATTGGGTGATTTAATTAGCCGGAAAATTTGGGGAGAGCAAGTTGAGGCAATTGCAGCAGAACGTAAGAAAGACAAACAACTGCCACCGCTTCCTGATGTAGATATCATCTCAGAAATCGCTACTTTTTGGAACTTGTCAGACTGCTTACCTGCCATCCGGGAGATTCAGAATATTAACGAATCCCTGAAAAATCTCAAACTGAAAGGCAACACTGGCGGTGTTCCCTACGAGTGGTATTATTTAGCGGCTAAGTATCTAGAACGCTACCCAGGAGTTGAGGAAGTGCGGGAGATTGGCGAACAGGCGATCGCCCACATTTCTCAACTGATTAAACCTCACCTAGAAAAGTATAGTTTGCCTGACGGTTGGGAGGATATGCGACTCTGGGTAAAGCGAGTGGTGATGCTGCCAGGAAAAGAACCCTCTGCTACCCCATCTGCTGATGTATTTCTAGAGGAATTATCCCGCTACCAGCTAGCTAAAAAATCGGGAAGAGGGCGGCAGTTAATTTGCTCAATTTCTCATTCTCCCTACACCGTTACCGAGCAAATGGAATCAGCCGTTTTATTCACGCCCCAAGTTTACACCAACAAACAGATGTTAGGAGGTTCTAACGCCAAGCGCAATATTTCTAGCATTGCAGGGATTGAAATGATGCTGCGGCAAATTTTGATGAATCAAACCCAGGCTGTCGGCAAAAACTTTGAAGATGGCAAGTACCGCTATCTCTATTTCTATCCCACCTATTACTTTACGCCCGAAACTAACAAGTTTCTGCAAAAAGCTTATACAGGAATTGCCCAAACTCGCTTTGATACCAGCATCCGCAATCACTTTATTAGTAAAGAATTGCAGGCGGATTTTGGGCGCGATTGTTACCAAAGCGTTGACAGTTTCCTGATTGAAGAACATCTGGAACCAGGGAAAGACCGCACGTTTAAACTATCCTATCCAGAAGACCAACCCTTGACATTTTACTTCATGGCCCTACCCCCTGGTCGGGATGCAACCGATACAGAATCTTGGGTCATGCCAACGTGGTTAGCGTTTGCTTTCCCGATGATTCTAGATGTCAAAACGGTTGTTTCTGAGTCGCCAATTCCTCCCTTTAACGACGGTGCAGACTTTGAAGAGAGCGTCTTTCTCGACAGTGTACCCCAGGCGTTTAGGGTGTTAACGAAGCGCGATCGCTTCCGCCTGGACTACATCTTGGAAGGTTGGCAGGAAAGCGGTAAAGAATACCCTGCACCTTTGAATGTATTGACGGCTGCTTATGCCATTCACCTTGACGTTCAAGCTAAGCAAGGTAAATCAGGCTATGACGCTAACTGGGGCAAATTGACTGAACTTGCTAAGGATTTTGAAACTAGCCCCCTGTATGTATTTAGCTACCTAAATCAGTGGGTGCGCCGTCAAGGTATTGAAACGGCAAGGATTGAAAAAATTAAGCTTTATGCTTATCGTTTTTACCCTTGCTTTGACCCTTATGTCCGATATAATGAAGAGGAGGATCGATTAATTGTGAAAGTAGAATCAAGCTTAAATCATCCGCAAAAGCTCATGGAACTTTATCGCAAATTTTACCGAGCTAACAAGCGATATAATCCCAAGGCGAATGCTGTCCTGAAACCGATTGACATTGCCTCGAAAACGATTCTGGAAGCCGATCCAAGTTTCCAAGACGAAGCTTTAGTTTTAGCGGTAGCCGCCGAAGTGTTTAAACTCATGGATCGCGTCCATGCTTCTACTGCTGAAGGTCGCTGGATAATGAGCAAGCGGGAAGAAGAACGAGAGGCAATTTTAGAATTTGCTCGTTATTTTGTTGAGGAGGTATTTGAGAAGTCTTTTGCGGGCGATCGCGCTCGTTTAGCGGGTCGTCAAATTAACCTTATCCGCGATACTTGTGAGTTCCTTTACCGCCTGGAAGATGACCGAGAGAACCGCGAACGAGGTGAGACGAATAGTAATGATGCTAGCAACACTGAAGTTGAAACGCTTTGATTGGCTGGCGATCAGTTGTTAGGGATTCGTTCCTGAACTTTAACCTTGGGCGCTCAAGCGCCTACTACAAACCTTTGATTAGGAGACAAAAATATGACTTTCCTTAAATCTGTTGACTCTAAATTCTTTCACTCTCAAATTCCCTACAAACCAATGGGGAAATATGCTCATTTTCTCACCCTGCGCGTAACAGAATCTTATCCTCTGTTTCAAACCGATGGGGAACTCAATAAAGCTCGCATCCGGTCAGGAATTCAAGACCAAACGCCTATCAGTCGCCTGACGATGTTTAAGCGCAAGCAATCTACCCCTGAGCGCTTAGTCGGCCGTGAATTGCTGCGGAACTATGGCTTAATGACAGAGGAAGAATGCGAGTACAATGTCAAATTTGCCATGAATAATCCTGACTGCATTATCTATGGATTTGCCATCGGTGATTCTGGTTCAGAAAAGTCAAAGGTGGTCGTAGATACAGCTTTTTCGATTACCGCTTTTGATGAATCTCACGAAACTTTCACGCTCAATGCTCCTTATGAAAACGGGACAATGGCATCGAAGGGCGAAGTCGGTTCTAAACCTGGGGAAGTTACGAGCCGAATTAACCAGCAAGACCACATTAAACCGCAGGTTTTCTTTCCGAGCATTGTTACCTTAAAAGACCCGACAGAGGCAGGTTTTTTGTATGTCTTTAATAACCTTCTCCGCACGCGACACTATGGCGCTCAAACAACTCGGACGGGGCGCGTCAGAAATGAATTAATCGGCATGATTTTTGCTGATGGGGAAATTGCTAGCAACCTCCGCTGGACGCAGGCAATTTATGACCAGTTACAAGCAGATGGCAAGCTCAATTCTCGCGACCCGTTGAATGAAGATGAGGTAAAACTGGCGGCTATTAGTGCGATAGAAATGTTAATGGGTGAGGAATTTATTGTGCATACAGATTTTGTAGGGACTCAGTTTAACCCCCTCTTCAATGAGGTTAAATCCCTGACAGGTAGTGAAGAGGGAATCAAGCAAATTTTGCAGCAAGCTGATGCTGAAGCTAAAGCTTATGCTGAAAAGCATATCAAGCAGAAGAAATCCGAGGAGGAAAAATCTGAATCTAAGAAACCCAGCAAGTCAGGGAAATCGTAATGGTTACAATCTATCGCTGCCAAATCGAGTTGCACGATAACCTCTATTTCGCCACTCGCGAAATCGGCCGCCTCTACGAAACAGAACCCGTCCTCCACAATTATGCCCTCTGCTATGCTTTAGGGTTAGTGGATAGCGAAACCTACTCGACTACTGTTCCAGAAGAACACTCCTACCGCTATTTTTGTCCAGAACAAGTTCCCAAATATGAGGAGCATTTAACGCCGCTCAATCAACAGGGAATTTATGTTACCCCAGCGCGAGCGATTTCCCACTCCTCCATGCTTAATACCTGGAAATATGCCAACAATAACTATCACGTTGAGATGGAGAAAACTCAAAAAAATATCCCTAGTTTTGGCAGAAATAAGGAAATAGCACCGGAGAGCAAATTTGAGTGCTTTGCGATCGCTGAAAAGCAACTGAAGCTGCCGAAGTGGATACGCTTGGGCAAGTGGGCGAGTAAAGCAGAGGTGACGGTTGAGGAAATTACTGGATTTCAAGAAAGAGTTGGCGAATTTCTCTACCCTCATCCCCTCAATCCCTTGGATGTGATGTTTTCCTATCAGGTGATTAGCTACGATGTGGTGAATATGCCACCTGTGAGTTTAATCCAGAATGTCAAACTCAGTGGGCAATATTACCAGTCTGATAAGCTAAAAATTCCAGCTTCTATGAAGTATTGCTTTAGGGCTGGATAAATTCTCTAAACGGTTTGTAGTTAGGAGCTTAGGTTTTTAACTGCCTAACTACAAACTTGCCACAATTTCATTCATTCATAGCCCGATATGCCTCACAGTTTAGTTCTCAATCTCCTACCTCAATCTCCTATTCCCCCCGGATATCTCACCGGCCGCCATTTACACGCCCTCTTCCTCACTCTCGTCAGTTCAGTTGATAGAAAATTGGGCGATCGCCTCCATGCTGCCAGTGCCGACAAAGCCTTTACCCTCAGTCCCCTGCAAACCTGCAAACCACCAGTATTTAAGCACTATACTTTACAGCGGGAACATACAAAACCCATCCCCACTCATACCCCTTGCTGGTGGCGCATTTCCCTCCTTGATGACCATTTATTTAGTCAATTAACTCAGCTTTGGCTGAATCTAAATCCCGCCCATCCTTGGCATCTTGGACCCGCAGATTTATTCATTACCAGCATTCTCGGAACTCCCCAATCTACACAACCTTGGGCGAATTCTTGTCCCTATTCCCAGTTGTATGAACAAGCTTCGGAAACTAATCGCTTAATTACCTTGAGTTTTGCGACTCCTACCAGCTTTCGGCAAG
>JBLNEP010000230.1:0-28741 GCA_050262755.1 Actinomycetota bacterium
GGGAGTGGTGTTGGAGGGGACGGTGGATTTGGGTTTGGCTCAATTGGATTTGATCCATGCGAAGTTGCGTCTGGTTTTGACTTCTGAGCCTGTTTAAATTTTGATTGTATTTTGTTTTTGACCATAAATTCGACAGGGTGATAGTTATGGAGTGCGGCCTCTATTTATATGGTATTTTTCCTGAACCGGGTCCTACGGGCGATGTGCACCTCAAAGGATTGGATTCTCAGGCAGTTCATAGCCAGACTTTAGATGGTTTTACTTTTTTGTATTCGGAAGCAAGGCAAGAGAAATATTTAGCTTCTCGGCGAAATTTATTTACTCATGAGAAGGTATTAGAACAGGTAATGAGTGAGGGGTTTCGGACTTTATTACCGTTGCGTTTTGGTTTGGTAGTAAAGAGCTGGGACATTGTAGCGGAACAATTGATTGCTCAATATCAACAGCAGTTAAAGGAGTTATTTGCAAAGTTGGAGGGGCATCAAGAGGTAAGTATTAAGGTGTTTTGGGACAGCCAGCGGGAATTGCAAGCGTTGATGGAGTCAAATCAGGAGTTGAAGCAGCAACGGAATGCGCTGGAGGGTAAGGCGTTAAGTATGGATGAGGTGGTGAGGATTGGTCAATTAATTGAAACGGGTTTGGACGAGAGAAAGCTAGCTGTAATTGAAGCGTTTCGCAGTGCTTTAAATTCTTTAGCTGTGGAGGTGGTGGAGAGCGAACCGATGATGGAGGGGATGATTTATAATGCTGCTTATTTGATTAGTTGGAATCAGGAAACTTTATTTAGTGAGTGGGTAGAATCGCTCGATCTTTCCTTCAATGGTCGTTTACGCATTCGCTACAATAATTTCACAGCCCCCTATACTTTTGCTCAAATTGTTGCTTAGGAGTTGGAGTCATGTCTTTAAATTTATTACTGTTTCCGGTCACAGGACCTTTGAGTGGATTGATGTGGATTGGTGAGAAAATTGAGGAGCGTGCTAATACGGAGTTTGATGACCAGGAAAATTTGCATAAGATGTTGTTAGCTTTGCAATTGTCTTTTGATTTAGGGGAAATTTCAGAGGAAGATTTTGAGGCTCAGGAAGAGGAGTTATTGCTGAAGATTCAAGCATTGGAAGAGGAAGCTTTAGCAGATGCTGCTGCCTCTGAGTGATGGGGTCAAGGTTCGCTGCAAATCGGGCTTGCTCAAGTGCTAGTTCTTCCATTTCTTGCTACCTTTAAGCTCAATACAGCCTCTCTCAATAGCGGTTGCTGAAGAAGGGGGAAAAGGGAAAAAAGGGAAAAAAGGGGGAAAGGGACAAAAAGTGCAAACGTTTTGAGGTCAAGCACCAGATTCGGGAGCACTTGGCAGGGTTCTTAATGCCTTCCGAATCCTTCATGAATGCAGGTTTTAGCTTTTTTCAGCAAGCCCTCAATAGAGGGTGAACTCGTAAGTTTCTGACTCAAATTGGTCAGAAACTTGCTTTTAGCACAGTTAGCAGGATCGACAACTTCTTTTGCTTGTTCCTAGCCTGGATTGACCCCTCCCAACCTGCTTTAAGAGTGGGGTTGGTGAGGGAGCAACTCGATGAAACATTGGTACAAAATCAAGTTTGGTTGATGATTCACGAGTTGAGCAAGGTTAGGGCGGTTTACCTCCTATTTCACCCCTATTTAAAACAAGCATCCTAGCTGCCAATTCAGAAGGATACAGCCACCCGTTCACTAATTAGAGGTCGTTGGCTGGGGAGACGGAGAAAGTTGCTCAACTGCCCTTGAATTTACCGTAGCAGGTGCAGCGATCGCTTGATTCGGATTTAGTTTCAAACTCTCTCCCTTCGCAATCGCCTCATCCAGTTGATCCAGCAACGCTCGGATACGGGCCTTAGCTTCCCGGTCCAGATTATCCTGCTGAGCCAGCCAAGCAGAAGCCTCATTCCGTCCATCTAAGGCTGACACGATCAGTGCTCCCCAAGTTTGTGTCTCCTCTTGAGTAAGATTGAGTTTCAGGGAAGTATCCACTCGGTTCCACAGTCGTTCCCCATGCTTTTTCAGCACTTTAGAAATCTCATAACTATTGAGCAAGTTGACCTTAAACACCTCTAAAGCTGAAATCCAGCGACCATCAATTAAATCTGCGAGTGCTTGTTGGCTGGGAGTCGCCCAAGAAGCTTGGGCCTGAGCCTGGGTGATTTTGGCATGGAACTGAACGATATCTAACTGAGTTTGTGCTTGGGTTGGCCAAGTTCCTGGATACTTCCTTTTAAGCGCGAGCATTCTCTCTAAGGCGGGAGACCAGAGGCCGCTGCGAGCTAACCGCAAGGCTTCTCGATAGTTTTCACTATCCAACGCTGGTTCTTCCAGAGAAATCGTTGCTAACTGAAAGGGGTTGGGGGCAAACTGACGGGGTTGCAACTGATAAACCTGGAATTCCGGCTCTAAACCGATGGTTTCATCTATCACTAATTCTGGTTGTCCGCCCCCAGTAATTTGCTGCCAACTGGGAGGCTGACCCGCGACACTGGTCCAATCCAGCATCACCATTAAGTGAAAAGACTTGGGGTTGTAGTGCAGCACTTGCCCATAGGGAATTTTTGCATCTCCCTGCACTAATTGACCGCTCATATAGAACCAAAACCCAGAGGAGGGAACTCTGCCTTTAAAGGAACTGACGCTGGTGAGTGGTAATGACTGATTGGAGCCTTGCTTGCCTTGAGCATCGATCAGGGAAGCGATCGCAAACGATTCTGCGGGACCTTCCACTGGGATCTGATTCACCAGCCGAAAATATTGTTCTTTGCCGGAATTTTCGTGGGGGCTAGAAACCGCTTGGTAAACCCGCAATTCCACAATCTGCTGGCAAGGATTTTTACAAGCTGCGGAGTGACGAGACGGTCGCGTAGCGAGTACCGGTAATAACAGATCGGAATTGCCCTCACTCCATCGGTCCTTTTTCCCTGGATCTTTCGGAAGAGCGAGGGATTCTCCTGTGCTTAAACCTTCTTGGCGCAGAGTCGCTCGAATTTGCTCTAGGGTTTGGATCGAGCCACGGCTGCGGAGGGGAATGCGAGTCCACTCCGGCAAAAACTTATTGAGCCAGACTCCCGCATCGGGATCGACAATCAACTGCACGCTCAACCAAGCACCACTCGCCATTAAACTAGAGCCACCAAATAGCACGCTCAAAGCCACTAAATCCGCTAGCCACTTGCGCCAAGGAAGTGGCCGACGGGGTGCTTTTTTGCGCGGAACTGGTAGAGCCCGGGCCTTCGAGGGCGGAAGCTGCTTTTTGCGCTGCCGAGGACGGGGGGGTTCCGCCGGAAGTGGCGGGGTTGCACGTTTTTGGAGGGGTTTTGGTGGCCGGCGAGCGGGGTCAATCTTGTTTTCCATCCCTGTTCGTCTTCGTCTTTGAGCGATCAATTCTTCATTTTTCATCTACTGCGGAGTGGCAAATGACGATGAAGTGCGAACGATGAACCGCTTGCCGAGAACCAGTGACCTCTCAGTGAAGCAATATGGTCTCATAGCGTTTACCCTGCACGTCCCAAGTATATTCGCTTTCGATCAGCGATCGCGCGTTGCGAGACAACTCCTGCCTCAGTGACTCGCTTTCAAATAAGTAGCTAATCGCCTCAACATACTCCTGAATTAGGTTCGCCCGCAAGGCCTGGAGTGGTTGACCGGGACTGTCTACGGCTAAGCCTTCTAAAGCGCGATCGCTGGCTACTACTGGTGTTCCTGCTGCCATTGCTTCTAAAGTTTTATTTTTGATGCCGAAGCCAATTCGCATGGGGATGACGCAAACGGTCGCCTGATGTAAATAATCTACGACCCTCGGTACTCGGCCGGTGACTTGAATCCCAGGTCGGGAAGCGAGGGCCTGTATTTCTGGGGTGGGGTTGGCGCCAACGAGGGTTAAGGTGGTATCGGCATAGCGCTGCTGTAGCACTGGTAAAACCTCTAAACTCAGAAAGCGAACTGCGTCGATATTAGGCAAATTATCCATCGCTCCGGCAAAAATTAAGCGGTGACCGCCTGGATCGAGCGAGCGAGCGGGAAAAGCCACTAAATCTACCCCATTGGGGATGACGTCGATCGGAAAGCGGGTGGTGGGTTCCGAGGTCGAGGGGAGAAGCTGAGAAACTACTAGAGAGTTCCTTCTCTGCTGCTGGGTTGCTGACAGCAATGCTTGTAACTGTCGGCGGTCTTCCTCGGTGGTGACAACAATCCGAGAAAATTTAGCACAATAGCGCTGCTCATAGCGATGTAGAAGGGGTAAATTTAAGCGATCGCGCAGAGGGTTTTCAGAAGTCCCTGTTGCTAATAGTTGTCGGCAAGTTCCATAGACAGAACTGTGGACATTTACGACGGTCCGGACTTGTTGTTGCCACTCCGGTCGCACATAAATTTCATTGATGCTATGTTCGCAAGTGATGACTTCACAGTTACCTGCCTGTATCCACGCATCGACCCACTGTTGCATCGCGATCGAGTAGGTAGAAAAGACATGAGGGGGGGTTCCTGTTCGTAAAAACTGACTGAAACGACTGAATTTTCCCCACCTCCGCTTAATGCCTGCAACTAGGTTCCCAGTTTGAGGAAATATCGGTGTCGCAGGCCGCAGAAATACTGCTAATTCTGTGACATACTGACGCAGTTCCTCTATTTCGGCAGGGGTGACATCTTTCTGGTGCTGAGTTGCCAGGGTGATAGAATGTCGCTGACTGAGATATTTCAATAAATTAAACGTTCTCACTTGAGTTCCCCCTCGTGAGGGTGGATAGGGAAATGTTGAGGAAAGCATTAAAATTTGCATCGGGTCATTAGGAGAACAGGAATTAAGTCACCATAAAGCGATAAGATCGAGTCATAAAACTCCCCGGTCTCAACTCACACTAATGGATGAATCTTATCTCAAGACATTACTTGAAGACCTGAAAAACTCTGACGAAACTGTCCGCGACCGTGCTACGACTGAACTGTGGCGACATTGGTTCCTGCAAAAAGGAGAGTACGGGATGCAAATCCTTCGGCGGTCCCAGATTTTACAAGATGCGGGTGATATTGCCAAAGCTTTAGAATTGCTTAACCAGCTTATTGCTGAATCTCCAGATTTTGTCGAAGCTTGGAATCGACGAGCTGTACTCTACTATACTAAAGCTGATTATAAAAAATCGCTCCGGGATTGCGAGGTGGTCCTGCAACTGAATCCCGTACATTTTGGTGCACTGCATGGTTTGGGTTTGTGTTATGCCGCCTTGGGAGAGTATAGAAATGCTATCTATGCCTTTCGTCGTGCTTTGGCAATTCAACCCTATTCCTTAGTCAATCAAAAGTTAATTCTGGAATGTACCGCGAGACTGAGTTAACTTTTCTTTGTTCTCTATATAATTTTTTTATTTTCTGTTTGCTTCAGACGCTTTTGCTTTAAATTGCTGTGTTTGTACAAGTCTTAGTTTTCCGCTCAAATCTACGCTCGAAATTGGGATAAATTTGTGCCTAAAATTAGCGTTTGTATTCCTACTTACAATCGAGTGCATTTGCTGATGTCTGCCTTGGAAAGCTTATTCCAGCAGACTGAGCAAGATTTTGAAATTATTGTGTGTGATGATGGTTCTGCTGACAGCACACCTCTGATGATGTCGGAGTTTACAGATAGACGAATTCGCTACCTCCGCCACTCTCATCATATCGGAAAAAGTAATAATATGCGCTCTGGTTTTCTGGAGGCTAGGGGTCAATATTTCCTCAAGCTGGATGATGACGACCGCCTGAGACCTGAGTTTCTAGCACGGACATCAGCAGTCTTAGATCGAGATGCAAAAATTGATTTTGTCAGTACCGATCACTGGATTATTGATAGTCATAATACCTTGGATGAAGCAGCAACCAAGCTAAATTCACAACGTTGGGGCCGGCTCGATTTACCCGCAGGACTGGTTGAAAATTTGTTAGAAAGAGTTTTTATTCAACAAAGCTTACAAATCGGGGCAACTTTATTTCGGAAAAGCGCCTTGCAAGCGGTAGGATTTCTGCGACCTAACCTGCAAAATTGCGAAGATAATGATTTATTTGTCCGCCTCGCACTTTCGGAAAAAAAGTGTTATTATTTACCAGAACTTTTGATGGAATATCGCGTCCATGAGGAACAGCAAGGAATTAAGCGGTCCATTCCTTATTTAAGAGATAAGTTGAGTTATTTAACCCACTATGAATTTGAAGATGAATTGGAATTGGTGAGACTCCAGCGGATTCAGGAAACAGAATTAATCTTAGGATTACGCTTAATTGAATCGGGAGAAACTGCAATCGGTCAGCAAATGATTTGGGCGGGAAAGTCTTTTTCCCCGATGAAGGCATGGGTGGGATTAGCGCTATCTTTATTACCAAAAGAGGTGCGTTGTAAAGCTTTTAATCAATTGCGACAGTGGCAACACAAGAATTAGTCAGCTTAAATCTTGTCGCATCAGCTTGCTCAAAGAAAGAAAAGATCGGAGCTTTGCCGATGTCCACCCTTGAGAAACTCTTTGTTTCCCTTTCCCACTTCCTTAATTTGAGCGAGTAGTCGGTTGACTCTGAGGTTGAGGCAGTGACGGGCGCGGTTCATAAGGAAGAGGGATATACTGAACGGTAGGTTGGCGACCTTGTGGCTGCGGGTACAATTCCATCAAATTATAAATAGAGGTGGGTAAACCAGCCGTTACAGGCAAACCTAATTCCGTCGCTTCTTCCACTGCGATCGGACAGTCATGGGTAATTTTCCCCGTCGTTAAGGCTTCAATAATACCGTCAATCTTTTCCGGTAGAATCTTCGGCTGGGGGATGGCATCTTCTAACAGCGTGCGGACAAACCGTTGCACTTGTTTAATGGCCTTGCGAGCTAAGTCTGCCATAATCAGGGTTTGGTCGTCTATTTCGCTGATGGGTTTTTGTTCCACCACCTTGAGAATGCTAGCTGCGGCGAAATTACCTAATTGGGGATCGACTGGCCCTAAAACCGCATTTTCATCCATGACAATTTCATCGGCTGCTAACGCTAACATGGTACCGCCCGACATGGCATAGTGAGGAACAAATACGGTGACTTTTGCCTTGTGACGAATCAACGCTCTAGCAATTTGTTCGGTTGCGAGGACCAACCCGCCGGGAGTGTGCAAAATCAAATCAATGGGGACATCGGGTGGTGTCAAGCGGATGGCCCGCAGCACTTGTTCTGAGTCTTCGATGCTGATGTAACGGGACAGGGGAATTCCCAGAAAGCTGATCGACTCTTGGCGATGAATGAGCAAAATGACACGGCTGTTGCGATCGCGCTCAAATTCTTTTAGTGCTTGGACGCGGCGGAACTGAAGGGAACGCTGTTGCAACGCAGGCTGAAGGGAACTAAAGATTAGAAACACCCAGAATAAGTCAAAGATACTAAAGGTCATGACCCCTCTCACTGATTGCCCATCGCTTTTATTGTTCATGAAAAATTACATAAACCCATCGGCCTATGGGAGGAAGGGGAGTCGCTGGTGTGGAGTGGCAATAGAGATAACGGCTCAATCTCTACTAAAGTGGTAGACAATGCCTTTTCCACTCTGTTTTCGATCGTGTCTATATTTGCTGAAGTTCCAAGCCTGTGGCTACAAATTACCCTCGTTGGAGCCTGGTTGGGTTTGATTTTACTGGTTGCTGAGGGGCTCAACCGTTTCACGGGAACTGCTCCGGAAGTATCGCGAAAAGTGGTTCACATCGGGACCGGCAATGTGATTTTGCTGGCTTGGTGGCTGCAAATTCCGGGTTGGGTGGGAATCTGTGCGGGGATTTTTGCGGCTGCGATCGCAGTGATTTCTTACCAAATTCCCATTTTGCCTAGCATCAACAGCGTTGGCCGCCATAGCTTAGGGACGTTTTTCTATGCCATCAGTATTGGGCTCCTCATTGCTTGGTTTTGGCCCCTCGCATCCCCTGAATATGCAGTCCTCGGTATTTTGGTGATGGCTTGGGGTGATGGGTTAGCGGCGGTGATCGGCCAGCGGTTTGGCAAACACCGCTATCAACTCTGGGGAGTGAATAAGAGTTGGGAAGGATCTCTAACCATGTGGCTGGTTAGTTACGCAGTCAGTAGTTTAATTCTGCTAGTCGCGGAGGGGAATCTGTGGCAAATTTGGGTGGTGTCTGCGGTGGTGGCGTCGGTTGCTACCGGTTTGGAGTTTTTCTCAAAATGGGGAGTTGATAACTTGACGGTCCCCCTAGGTTCTGCTGCGGTCGCTTTTTTCCTTAACCAATTTTTCTGAGGGGTAAGCCTGTCGTGGCTGCTACTTTTTCCTCCCTAATTGAAAACCCCAACTTGGTAGAGTTGGGGCTCAATGAGGTTCTTTATCAAGTCGGATCACAAACTTAACCGTTGTTGTTACAGTTGATAGGTTCAGCTAGGAGCAATTACCTAAGCTTTTTTTGTTTTCAGTCAGACTCCCTAATCGGTTCGTTAATCCATCCGCTTCTGCCGTGCGGGTTCGCCTTCAAAAGGCTGTACGCCAGTGGGAGGGTATTGGTCATCAGTGGGGCCGAAAATCCTTGCCACTGCTTCAGAAACAAAACGCATGGCATTGGCAAAACTTCTGGAAATATTCATACTATCCACCTTTTTTCTTTCTAGGTCTTCATACTTTATAGACTAACGCCGATTTCAATGTTTTGATTGATTCATTAATATTTTTTGTTAATAATTATTAGTTTGCAATGTTTCCGTAAGTTGCAGAGTTGGCAATTCGCAAATTTGCAGAATTTCTTTACAATTTGTTACGGCTAAGTCACTGCTTAATTTAATTAAAATTACCATAAAAACCCGGAAATCCTAAGGGAGGCTCAGCCACAAATCAGAAGTGGTTACTGGAGGTTTCAAGGCTTCTTATCAATTTTGCTCGAATCCTGGCAGCAAAAATTTGGTGCAGTTCACTATAATTAGACAAAAGGAGCTTGCAGGGATTGACCATGAACACTGCCACTGAGAGCAGCGTCTCCATTAGCTTAAGCGCAGTGGGGGAAGACCAAGAGTTGAGCCTTTCCCCAGAAGATTACAGCCTCTTAACCGATCTTTATGAGCTGACAATGGCGGCTTGTTATGTCGGGGAGGGGTTGGAGCAACGGCCAGCTAGCTTTGAGCTATTTGCCCGCAGGTTGCCGTCTGGATTTGGCTATTTGATTGCGATGGGTTTAGCGCAAGCGCTGGACTATCTGGAGAAATTTTGTTTCAGTTTGGCTCAAATTGCCGCCTTGCAGTCAACGGGCATTTTTGCAAACGCTCCTGAGCGGTTTTGGACGGTGCTGGCGGAGGCTCGCTTTACTGGGAATGTTTGGGCGCTACCAGAGGGAACGGCTGTTTTTGCAAATGAGCCTCTGCTGCGGGTGGATGCGCCTTTGTGGCAAGCTCAGTTGGTCGAAACTTTTTTGCTCGCGACTATTAATTATCAAACGCTGATCGCGACGAAGGCGGCGAGGATGCGGGATGTGGCTGGCCCACAAGCGAAGCTACTCGAATTTGGAACTCGTCGTGCCTTTGGTCCGCAAGCATCGGTATGGGCGGCGCGGGCGGCGTTGGCGGCGGGGTTGGATGCAACCTCGAATGTGGTGGCGGCTTTGAAATTGGGGCGCAAACCAGTGGGGACGATCGCTCATTCTCTGGTGATGGCGTTAACGGCCTCCGAGGGTAGCGAGGAAAAAGCATTTGCCGTGTTTCACCGCTATTTTCCAGGGGGAACGTTGTTGATTGATACTTACGATCCCCTAGTGGCGGCTCGTCGGTTAGCGGAACGGGTGCAGCAGGGAGCAATACAGTTAGAGGGGGTGCGGTTGGATTCAGGGGATTTAACCCGGTTGTCCCAGGAAGTGCGATCGCTCCTTCCCGGAATTCCCATTTTTGCTAGTGGCGATTTGGATGAGTGGGAAATTGAGCGATTGAAACGCGCGGGGGCTAGCATTGATGGCTATGGGTTGGGAACTAGGTTGGTGAGTGGTACGCCTGTGAATGGAGTGTATAAGTTGGTAGAGTTTGACGGCATTCCGGTGATGAAGGAAGCCGAAGGCAAAGTCACTTATCCAGGACGCAAGCAAATTTTTAGAACTGCGATCGAGGGTCAAATTCAGCGAGATTGTTTAGGGTTAGCAACGGATGAGGGTGCGGAGTTCTCGGTTTCTGGCCAGTCTCCGATGCCACTGATGCAGTTGGTAATGCAGCAGGGAAAACGGGTGCAGCCGCCGGAAAGTTTGGAGGCGATCGCCCGACGCACGGCTGCATCTGTTGCGAGTTTGCCGCCGGAGTCTCGTCGCTTAGACCGACCGATCTCCCCCCCTGTAGACCTTTCTCCGGAGTTACAGGCGCTGACTGCACAAGTCAAAAAAGTTCAAAGTTAATCGTCAGGGGTGAAAGCTACCTCTACTCATAACTGATAACTGATGACTCACAAAAACTCATGAAAAAAATCGCTTTATTTGGTACAAGTGCCGATCCACCAACTGCTGGTCACAAAGCAATTATAAGTTGGCTGTCCCAACACTTTGACTGGGTAGCGGTTTGGGCCTCGGATAATCCGTTTAAGTCTCACCAAATCTCCCTCGAACACCGTTCGGCGATGCTGCTGTTAATGATTGAGGAAATTAATGCACCCCGCCACAATATTTGTCTGCACCCAGAACTCAGCAGTCCTCGGACGTTAGAGACAGTAGAACGGGCGAAGTTAATGTGGGGAAATGCAGATTTTACCGTTGTCATTGGTTCGGACTTGGTGACGCAGTTACCGCGCTGGCATCAAGTTGAAAACTTGTTAAAACAAGTGAAATTGTTGGTCGTTCCCCGTCCCGGTTATCGTACCGAAGACTTAGATTTGAGATTGTTGCGGCGGTTGGGTGCTGAAGTTGCGGTCGCATCGCTGACTGGTCCAAATGTCTCCTCTACAGATTATCGTGAAAAAGGAGACACAGAAGCCCTGACGCCTCCCATTGAAGCTTATATTCACCGAGAACATTTATACAAATGGCAGGACGCGGTCAGAGAACCAGTGAAAGCAATTTATTAGCTGACTTCAAAGTTGGAGTTGATAACGTAATTTTTTCAGTCGATACCGTGCAAAATCGGCTGCTGGTTTTGTTGGTGATGCGACAAGACGAGCCCTTTCTCGATCGTTGGAGTCTTCCCGGTACTCTGGTGCGACAAGGAGAATCTTTAGAGGCAGCCGCTTATCGGATTTTGTCTGAAAAAATTCGAGTTAAGAATTTGTATTTAGAGCAATTGTACACGTTTGGGGAGGTGGGTCGTGACCCCAGAGAAGCTTTAAAGGGCGATCGCTATCTTTCGGTCAGTTATTTTGCCTTAGTCCGGTTTGGTGAAGCCGAATTAATTGCCGATCGCGTCAGTGGTATTGCTTGGTATCCGGTGGAACAAGTGCCAAATTTAGCCTTCGATCACAATCAAATTCTCCAATATGGCTATCGGCGTTTGCGGAATAAGCTAGAATACAGCCCCATTGCCTTTGAAGTGTTGCCGGAGGTGTTTACCTTGGGGGATCTTTATCAACTTTATACCACGGTTTTAGGGGAAAATTTTTCGGATTATTCCAATTTCCGGACTCGCTTACTTAAATTAGGATTTTTATCCGATACCGGGGTAAAAGTGTCGCGGGGGGCGGGGAGACCTGCGAGTTTATATCAGTTTGATGCCGAAGCTTTTGCCCGAGTCAAAGATAAACCTTTAGTGTTTATTTAGTCAAGAATTAACGACCCATTTCCATTTTCAAGCAGATTCTATGAAAATTGCAACTGCACAACTTAATCCGACTGTCGGTGATTTAACTGCCAACGCTCAGTTAATTTTAGAGGCGGCTCAGAAAGCGACTAAAGCGGGTGCTGATTTACTCCTAACGCCGGAACTTTGTTTAGTGGGTTATCCACCGCGAGATTTATTAATGAATCCGAGTTTCATCGAAGCGGCTGGGAAAAAGCTACAACAACTTGCTCAGGAATTGCCCGCAGAATTAGCGGTATTAGTCGGAACAGTAACGCCAAATCCTCAGGCTGGTAAACAAGGAGGAAAGTCTTTATTTAATAGTGCTGCTTGGTTACAAGGTGGTGAAATTAAGCAGATTTTTAATAAACGTCTGTTACCCACCTATGATGTTTTTGATGAAGACCGATATTTTGAGCCAGGAGAAAACAGCGCCTATTTCACGCTTGGTCAGCTCAAGATTGGGGTCACAATTTGTGAGGATTTATGGAATAATGAAGAGTTTTGGGGGAAGCGGAGTTACGCGGGCGATCCGTTTTCGGACTTGGCAAAATTGGGCGTTGATTTAGTGGTGAATTTGTCAGCATCGCCTTACCGAGTGAATAAACGGAAATTGCGGGAAGCAATGCTGCGAGCGAGTGTCCTTCGCTACCAAGTCCCGATTATTTATGTGAATCAAATTGGGGGCAATGACGATTTAATTTTTGATGGAAGCAGTTTTGCTTTAAATAGTCTGGGTGAGGTGATTGCTTCCCTCGCTAATTTTAACTCAGATTTAAGGGTGATTGAATATGATGAAAATCAGCGAGATTTATTGCCGAGTGTACTTGAACCTTTACCAGACTCAGATGATGCTGAAATTTGGAACGCATTGGTTTTAGGGGTGCGAGATTACGTCCGCAAGTGCGGTTTTTCTAAGGTAGTGCTAGGTTTGAGTGGGGGGATTGATTCGGCGTTAGTCGCTGCAATCGCCACATTTGCCATCGGCAGAGACAATGTTTTGGGGGTACTTATGCCTTCTCCCTACAGTTCCGATCACTCGGTGAAAGATGCGGAAGAATTAGGTCGAAATTTAGGGATTCAAACAGAAATTCTAGCGATCGGTGATTTAATGAAAGATTACGACCGTACTTTAGAGGGTTTATTTGCGGGGACTGAATTTGGTTTAGCGGAGGAGAATATTCAATCCCGGATTCGGGGTAATCTATTAATGGCTATTTCTAACAAGTTCGGACATCTCTTGCTTTCGACGGGCAATAAATCAGAAATTGCCGTCGGTTACTGTACTCTCTATGGTGATATGAATGGGGGGTTAGCGGTGATTGCTGATGTACCAAAAACTCGCGTGTACTCGCTATGTCGCTGGTTAAATGCTGGAGGATGGGAGTCAACGGGAGGGTCATCTGTACCTGTGGAAAACCAGGGGAAGAAAGAAATCATTCCTGAAAATATTCTCACGAAAGCACCGAGTGCTGAATTGAAACCAGGACAAGTCGATCAAGATTCTTTGCCACCTTATGAAATTTTAGATGATATTCTGTGCCGATTGATTGAAAACTGTGAATCGCCCCAACAAATTATTGCGGCCGGTCACGATCCAGCGGTGGTGAAACGGGTTGTACAGATGGTGATGCGGGCAGAATTTAAGCGGCGTCAAGCACCTCCGGGCCTCAAAATTAGCGATCGCGCTTTTGGCAGCGGTTGGCGGATGCCGATCGCGAAAGCGTCTAACCCATTATGAGGTAAAAAATATGGCGAGTTTGGACGAGAATTCTTCTTCTCTTTTTTTACAAGGAACCCCGTTCAATGATACATTGCTAGGAAGTGCAGCGAATGATACCCTCCAAGGTTTGGCGGGAAATGACCTCTTATTTGGCAACGCAGGAAGCGATCTCCTCCAAGGCAATGAGGATGCAGATACTCTGTTTGGTGGGCAGGGCAATGATACCTTGGATGGAGGGCCAGGAGATGATGTTATTTATGGCGGTAAAGGTCAAGATATTCTCATAGGGGGTCCTGGTCGGGATCTCCTCACAGGGGGTGCAGGAGACGACTTCTTTGTCATTAATCGATCTGAACAAGCGTCAACCATTGCAGAGGCCAATGAAATCACAGATTTTGGCAAGGGTAATGACCAAATTGTGTTAACCGATGGATTGAAGTTTAGTGACTTAAATATTTCCTTTGCAGAGGGTAAGGCAGTCATGATCGATAAACTGACGGGCAAATATTTAGCAGTGCTGCTAGGAGTTGCTAATCTGGATGAATCCAGGTTTATCTCCTTAATCGGTGGCCTAGAAGAGGCACAGGTATTACCCCTTTCTATTACAACTAATATCTCTGGTCAAACGATTAATTTAGAAGTTGCAAAAACTCCTGTTGAACAAGCGATTGGGTTAATGTATCGCAGTGAAATACCGGATGACCGGGGGATGCTCTTTCCAATTGACCCACCGCGAGTCATCCGTTTTTGGATGAAAAATGTCTCGGTTCCTTTGGATATGGTTTTTCTGCAAAATGGTGTGGTACAGGCGGTTATTCCGAATGTCCCTCCTTGTGTGGGTGGAAATTGCCCCACCTATGGACCTGATGTTCCGGTTGATAGCGTGCTTGAATTAAGAGGGGGAAGGGCAGCAGAATTAGGATTAAAAGTTGGCGATCGCATTCCCAATTTATCTTAATAAAAATGACAACCTAGGGAGTGGGCATCCTACCCACTCCCCACAAGAAGGTTATTTAGTCATCAGGACTTACTGCTGGCGTTGACGCCGTGAGGCACGCATTTCCTGTAGCTTTTGCTTTTGCTCATTCGTCAAAATCGATTGAATTTGGTTCTCAGCATTTTGGTGAATCGCTTTGATTTTTGCTTTTTGATCTTCGGTTAAGTTCAGGTTAGGTCTTTGCTTTTGCTGCCGAGCTGTGCGGAGTTGTTCCTTCTGTTCAGGAGTATAAATAGCATCCATTTGTTGACGAGCGGATTCTCGAATTTGCTTGAGTTGTGCCTTTTGGGCATCCGTCAAATTCAGTTGCTCTAATTTCATTCCGCCTCCACCTGCGCGGGGAGAAGCAGCAACGGCAGAATTAGTAAACAAGGGAATAACCGGGGCAGTAGCAAGTAGGAGTGAGATGATTCCGGGTAAAAAGAAGGAGACTTTTTTCATGATCGGTAACAAGGTGCAAGTTGTGTTTAATCAAGCGTATTTGCTTGTTGTATTAGTTTAGACTGGGTGAGGTAAGAAAAGGGTTCACTGTTTGTGGTGAAAACTATTAATGCTTTCTCAAGTTAATAACGCTTAGAACCCTGTTGCTCCGGATTGCTAGAGAAAATCTCCCCAGCTAAACTCTGTACGGAGGAAGTAGAAAAGCCCCACCGATAGCGGAGGGGTGTGAGGGTGTGACATATTAAGAAACTAATTAAATAGACTGGGTTACTGCTTTGTGGGTTCAATCCAGTCAAAAAAAAGCCCCACAGAGTGAGGCACAACTGAGGTAAACATCTAGCTATAAAAAAAAGACTCGCTGACAGTCAATTTGGTTCAAGTCAGCAGCAAAATAGGTCCCAACCTTTGCATTGGGAGCCTTGTATCAAGTGCTGTCAAGATTGTTAAGATTGGTGAACCTTTGAATCCAGACTGGGAGTCTGAGTCAGCGACTGTATCATTTGCAAGTCTCTATTTTTTAGCGTAATTGGAGGACGGGAGAGATCCATTCTGCTACGATGCGGAAACTGACTTAAAGGGGGTGAATTTCGATTAAAACACCTGTTTTATCAGCTTCCGGCTCGTATTCAACGGTTAATTTAGACACGCAACTGATCCGATCGTCTTCCAAAACTCCGGCTCCATTTAAAGTCAGCGCATCTAAACAAGCACCTGCTAAATTATCCAAATCCGAATTCCTGCGGTGTTTCCCCAAAAACTTCAGTAGAATTTCTGCTTTTTTGATCGGCAATTTTACGGGTAAATTGCAATCTGCTACTTGTCGGTGAATTTCAAATTCTGCCAAATTTCGCCATTCGCGGTATCGTGGGGGCAAAAATGTGCCGTTGCTCGTTACTCGTGGTCGTGCTTTGGGAACAACCGATCCTGTAATATAAAATCTGATAATTTTAGAAGGAGTCTCTCCCACGATTGGGGATTGAGAAAGACCAGGCTCTTTGATTTCTACAGATTTTATCGTTACGATTTCCTCCTTTAAGATTAAAGGAGAAATGTGGGAGTATGATTCCACCTCAGTAGAGGCGGGAGGTGGATCGAGTACCTCGATCGTCAATTCCGGTGTCAGAGGAGGTTTCTCAGTTTCAACGGCTTCAATTACTTCGGAAAAAAATCCTGAATTTTCAATTTCAACAGCTTCCACAACATCGGAAGTGCTGAGGGAATTCTCAACTTCGATGACTTCCTCAACAGCTTCAGTCGTCAAGACTGGCTGCTCAATTTCAACGGTTAAAAGGGGTTCAGAAGCTAAAGTATTTGGCTCGATTTCAGCTTTTGCCAGGGTTTCAGAGGGAACAACTGGGTTTTCACTTTCAACGGCTTCCACAACATCGAAAGTGCTGAGGGAATTCTCAACTTCGATCAGTTCCTCAATGGCTTCAGTCGTCAAGACTGGCTGCTCAATTTCAACGGTTAAAAGGGGTTCAGAAGTTAAAGGATTTGGCTCGATTTCAGCTTTTTCCAGGGTTTGAGAGGGAACAACTGGGTTTTCAATTTCAACGGCTTCCACAACATCGGAAGTGCTGAGGGAATTCTCAACTTCGATGACTTCCTCAGTTAATACTGAATCAAATCTCTCTTCTGAAGCTTCAAGCGCTGCTGATTCTGGTTCTGATGCAGTGGCTAGCTCACTTGTTTGAGCTTCTAACTCTTCTAATACCTCACCAATTTTTTCTGAATCTGCCTCAAGAATTGGTAAATTTAAGAGAGAAGATTCTAGTTGTTTAACCTCCCGCCTTCCCTTGAAACAACCCGGCCATCCCCTCGCCATTTGCATATAAGTTTGGGCTGTGTGTTCTGAGAGGTGACAGGAAGCTTTGAACCAATCTTCCCATTTCTCAGGTGGCAACTGGGCTTTAGCTTCTAATAACCAATCGCCCGCATCGCGCGCATAGAGCAGTCCTGCCGTCGGAAAAGTTTGGCACTGGCTATGAGCTTTATTAATTCGCTCTGCTAACTCATCAAGCATCATCAAAGGGGGTTCCGAGTTTGTCAGCACTTCTAAATAACTGGAAAGAATCAACCATAAAATTTTAAGCTTACTGATCTCTTCTTTAGTCAGTGAATCAAGTATTTCTTGTCGATGTTTTCTCCTGTTCTTGAGAAAGGACAGGAGGAACTCTAAAGAAGCGATGGGATGAGATTTTGGGTTGCGGTTGTTGGTGTCCACTGACTTCAGATGCTTTCCCCGACTCAACAATGCAGACGAGAGGTGTTTAAGACGAATGCAAGTGACTCCTAGTGTTGCCAGTTGGGGGCGGTGTGATGTTAGCACAAGTTGTGGCACTCTATTTTAACCCTTGAGAGGGATTTATCCACCACGGCCGCCATGTCCACAGATATAATAGCACCTTCACACCTGTAACCTGTATGGCATCAAAGATAGGAGGTTTTTCAAGGACTTTTACTAGGATTTGGACGTTAAAATAATTGATAGGATTGCCAACAAAAAAGCCCCTGATGGGGCTCTGAAGGAGCGTAGTCAATTCTAAAAAATGTTAGAGAAACTGCATCAACGAATGCAGTGATTAACCATTGGACTGGGTATTGCTCGCGTAAGCGTCCATGCTGTAGGCGGGAGTGCGATCGCGATAGTCAATCTTATTTCCCGTCAGCGACTCAGCTAGCTGCTCGAAGGAATTAGAGTTCCAGTTCCGCTGATGGATGGGTTTTGACTGTTCACCCCGGAAATATGCTTGAGTCCCAATTACAGAGGCGGCGACCCAACCGACGATTAATAGAGAAATTACGATAGTCATGGCTGTTTTGTCCTAAAAATTGTTAACTTATGTAAATTAATGTAACAAGGTATTGCGGGGAACGTCAAGTTCGGGACATTCGTGCTAACCCTCTGTCAGGTAGGGAAATCCTCACCTCTGCGGGGCTTCGCCTGGGTTAATCTCCTGAAGGGTCATCTTCCCACCGGTTCTAGGTACTCCCTACGGGGGAAAAGATGGTCAAGCGACAGGACTGGAAGACCAGAAAAATCTTTGAGCGAAAAATCAGGGTGTGAGCGAGGTATAGTCTGAGTTCTGCACCGGGAATAGACAAGGTCTGGAGCAATTCAGTAACAATTACTGTTTTGATAACTGTGAGAAAATCGTATAATTTCTCACAAAATATGACTTAAATCAAGCTGATGTAATTCAATGAAGGGTGAATAATAGGTAACCTTATATACCCCCAAAAATCCCGATCAAATACTACTCTAGAAAGATATCAGCTCTTTCTTAAGTCAGGCGCTTCTTCCCAAGCTCACTGTTAATATAATCCCCTAGAGTTGGAAACACCTTTAGTAGGAAAGTCCCTCTCAAAATAATTCTCTTAATTTCAGGGAAATAGTGAGGACAAGTGACTGTGAAACTTGGTGCAAATTATTTGGGGAACGGGAATTGTCAATTTACTGTTTGGGCCCCCGCTCACGAACAGGTAGCTGTACAGGTTATCTCTCCAGAAAATCGGGTCATCCCGATGCAAAAAGATGAGAAAGGGTATTTTCATGTACTCGCTGAAGACATCCAACCAGGAACCCTTTATTTCTATAAAATAGCGGAGACAGACCGACCAGACCCCGCTTCACGCTATCAACCACAAGGCGTACATGGACCCTCGGAAGTCATTGACTCCAACACCATTACATGGACTGATGAGCAATGGTCGGCGATTCCCTTAGAGGAAATGCTGATCTATGAACTGCACGTTGGTACATTTACCCCTGAAGGCACTTTTGAGGCGATTATTCCCCGCTTAAGAGAGTTACGAGAATTTGGTATCAATGCCATTGAAATGATGCCGATCGCTCAATTTCCCGGCAACCGAAACTGGGGTTATGACGGTGCTTATCCCTACGCTGTGCAGAATTCCTACGGCAGACCAGAAGACTTGAAAAAATTGGTAGATGCCGCTCACCGAGAAGGATTAGCTGTGATTCTCGATGTCGTTTATAACCACTTCGGTCCCGAAGGAAATTACAACAGCCAATTTGGGCCTTACTTTACGGAAACCTACAAAACGCCTTGGGGCAACGCCATCAACTTTGATGATATTTACAGTTATGGTGTGCGCGAGTATTTCATTCAAAATGCCCTTTACTGGTTCCAAAATTATCACTTTGATGCCTTACGCTTAGATGCCATCCATGCCATCTATGACTTGGGAGCCAAACACTTTCTACAAGAACTCGCTGACGAAGTAGCAGCCCTTTCCACTTCCCTCGGAAAAAAATTCTACCTCATTGCTGAAAGTGATTTAAATGATGTCCGGGTTATTCGCGAAAAGCAATTAGGTGGATACGGCTTAGATGCTCAGTGGAGCGATGATTTTCACCACGTTCTCCACACTCTGCTCACGGGAGAACAGCGGGGATACTACCAAGATTTTAGCAAGGTTGAACAACTGGCAAAAGTTTACAAAGAAGGCTTTGTTTATACCTGGCACTACTCTCCCAGTCGCAAAAGATTTCATGGTAGCGACCCCAGCGATCGCCCTGGTCATCAATTTGTCGTTTGTATTCAAAACCACGATCAAGTTGGCAACCGAATGTTAGGCGAGCGCTTAACTCAATTAGTCTCCTATGAAGGGTTGAAGTTAGCTGCGGGGGCGTTGCTTCTTTCTCCTTATATTCCCATGCTATTTATGGGAGAAGAATACGGAGAAGAGTCTCCTTTTCTCTACTTTGTTAGCCACACCGATCCGGATTTAGTCGCGGCGGTGAGAGCTGGGAGAAAAAGAGAGTTTGCTGACTTCCATGCTGAGGTTGATGTAGAGGTAGATTACTGCGATCCGCAAAGCGCTGATACTTTCCGTAAATCTACGTTAAAATGGGAAAAGCGACAGGAAGGCAAACACAAAGTGCTACGAGAGCTTTATCAGTACCTGATTCAATTGCGACGTACTATTCCAGCTCTGAAACAGCTCGACAAGCAAAATTTAGCAGCATCGGCGATCGAAGACTCGAAGCTGGTATTTCTTCACCGTTGGACGAATGAAAGCCAGATTTACTGCCTAATGAACTTTTGCGAGCGAGAGGTCTTTTTTAAGTCAACCCCTCCGAGTGGTAATTGGCATAAAATCCTAGATTCTGCTGAAACTAAATGGCTAGGGCCTGGGAATTCCATGCCCAATCAACTGCTCCCAGAGCAGGAATTGGTCATCCAACCGCTCAGTTTTTCACTCTATCAAGAGCAGTAAAAATCGATCGATCGGTGGCTCAATTTTCTAGGGTAACTTCTCTTTAAGAGAGGGGCATGGTGTTGAGCCACCCTGCTCTAGCGTTTTCCGATGAAAACAGGATTGTTGCACCCATCGCGATGTTTAGCAAGTCAAAAAATTGAAGTTTGATTGTTAGCAATTTAACAGAGGTTTCCTTCTGAAACTTCCCAGAGATAGAAGGATTCAGTAAGGGTGTAACGCTAGAGTATAAGAGGGTAAGTCTGAAAATTACATCATCAAAAACTTGGGGAAAATGACAATGGTTCAAATGAATGAGCGTGAGGTTGTATCTGCGATCGCAGCATTGCAAGACAAACTCATACAGGAACTTGGCAACATTTATGATGCAGAACATCGCTTCCTGGAAGCACAGCACCTGATGTTAAGGCAGGTGACTAGCAACCTGGTGAAATCCATGCTAGAAACCCATATTTTGCAGACACAGCAGCAGATTAAAAACTTGGAGCAGGTATTCAGTGCAATGGAAATAGAGCCAGTGCGAATCAATTGCGAAGCTGCCTCTGGTTTGGTGATTGACGGTCGAAAGTTAATGGCGGCAGCGGCGACTCATCCGGCTGTGGTAGATCTGGCGATCGCAGAGGTTCAGTCTAAAGTTGAATGCTTTGAGATAGCTTGCTATCGTGCCTTGATTTCGACGATTGAGCAGTTAGGTAATAGTAATATTATCAGCTTATTAAAGCAAAACTTGCAGCAGGAGGAGCAGACTGCTCAACTTCTAGAGGAGAGTTTTCCGGAATTATTCGAGCAGGTGAGGATGACTACTGATAGTCAGTTCTAATCACATTCTCTCCAACTCAGCGCTAGAGCGTGACCTTAGAGGTCGCGCTCTTCTTTCTGCATCGAAACGATCTAAGCCTTTCTTAAATGCTTAAATATCAATTAAGCAATTAGATAGAAATTTAGCTTGAACTTCTGGTAGAGGGCAGGTGATTGCTCAATTGTTACATTATAGTTACACAGCCAATAATTGCTTAATTACACCTCTCTTACTTGGGATGATTAACTCAACATTGTTTAGAGTAGCAATTGCTTTTTAGACATTGAATTGCTGTTGATTGATGATTAATCTCCCAACTTGAGAACAAAAATTTATCAATTTTTTGACTCATACCGTTTTCCTAGGAAACCAGTTAGTAATGGTAGGCAGATAGGAAGCCTCGCCATTAGAGATGCGTTGCCAAGGAAAAATGGGAGTTCCGCTGTGCAGTCTCCTAGAAAAAGCTGTTGAATCACTATGGCTAATCATATCATTCATAACAATAGCTGGAAAGTTATTAATACTCATCCTGCTGCTGAATTATCTCTTTTTGTCGCCAAACTTAGAAATAGTATCTGGCTCGTGGGTATCCCCTCTTGGCTCTTTGGAATTACAGACAGAAGTTTAGCTTCTATGGCTGATGGCTATTTATCGGCGATAGAAATTGTTCACCTGTTTACAGCCTTTTTCTTCTTCATGAGTTGGCTATGTCTGAAACCAGCCGAGAAAATTTTGAACAGTGGAGGGTTACGCACAATCCGCAATTGCTTTGATGAAAATCCTCACCACTCCCCAGACTATTTCTATACAGCTAAAACCAGAATGCTAGAGTTACAAGAGCAACATTTGATTAGCCAGGAATATATTTTGCCTTTTCCTTATTTCTGTCAGATCTATCATTTGTTGAACTTAAAGCATCTGGAAACCATTCATAATTTTAGCTTGAATAACCTTAAGGTGATTCAGGTTAGCCAGGTACAGCCGACAGAAACAGGTGGTCTGATTAAGTTTCAGACGGTTTTAGATTCACCAACCAATGCTCTGAGAATTTGGCGACAACCGATCGTGGAAGCTGGACTAACTTTACACAATCCCTATACCGTTGAACTCTGCATTCCAGTTTACAGTGGTAAATTTATTGTGGTCATTTTCAATGCTTTACCGATCGCCAAAACCGAACACAAATTCTTTATCGACATTTACAGCAACTTACAATGGCCGCGGTTCTTATTCCAGATCGTCTTGCATTTTGCAGCTTGTTTGACTTTGTTTGAGGATTTACCTTATTTAGAGCAACTTGCTAAAACCAATATCTCCCGCTTAATCCATTTAAGCCGGGTTTCCACTCAGGAAACAACCTGGCTTTTCAGGAGATTTGTTGAACTCTACGGCTCGATTTTAGAACCCTCTCCCGCTAGGAAAGCAATAGAGCCAGCTCATGAGCCATGATGGTTTCACTCTCATTGATTAGTGGTTAGTGACTCTTGAATGCTAACCACTTATTTTTTTATGAACTGGTGTGCGACCGCTCTAAACCTGCGCGAATCCAGCTAATACATTCAAACTCAGAATTAAAAATTTTGGGCGCAGCGAGATTTGTTAATTGAGTAGCTGGGTAATGGTCATAAAAAAACTTCCCCGCTTCTTCATAAACAATAATTAATTGTTCGTGATAAGTATATCTCAATTTAAAATAATCACGATCGGTCACTACATCTGAAAAAGTTTCTAAGTGTTCTTTAGCAATTTTAAGGATTTCATCCAGATGACCCGAATAGACCCTAGCGGGATTTTTGACCTGATGAAACTTGCCTTTATGTCCCAGTGCCGAGAGCAAAATATAGGAATAGATATCTGTACTATCTGCTGTTCCAAAAACAAAAGGAATGATGAGATGCCCTCGTTCAGAAACTGACTTTTCGTAAAGAAATCTGCTCATATTAGCTTGAGAGTTCAACGGAGAGAGATTAAAACAGGGAGCTTGCTAATTAGGGAGGAGAATTAGGAGGCTCATCTCAGAATTTTATGAGCCTAAATTGTCAAATCAATTCAAAGCGATTTGCAAAAAGAACGAACAGCTTATCAATCTGATGATTGCGGCTGAGTCGCACCCTGTTGATAGTAAAGAGCCGATTGATACAGGACTGATTCTTGATGAGTAAGTAGCGTGCAATCAGACAGGGGATAAGCCACACAAGTCACCGTATAACCTGCCTCGACTTCAGTCGGCTTGAGAAATTTTTGTTCGCTTTGATCGACCTCACCCCCGATCAATTTAGCCACACAGGCAGAACAATCTCCTTGTTTGCATCCAGAAGGGAGGCGGATACCAGCATCTTCAGCTATATCGAGGATATATTGGTCGTCTGGCACTGGGAGGGTGCGATCGAGCGCGATCGCAGGATTTACCAACCGAACTTGATAAACTGCCATTGTTCGCCTTAATCTCAGAATTATCCTGATTTACTCCAGATTAATTATAGGCAGTTTCGGGGACATGAATGCTAGGGAATCGCCCGGTAAAGGAAAAGGAAAGTGAACCCTGAAAAACCCGGTTTTTGGAAAAAACCGGGTTGAGAAAGGCAGTTCCACATCAGCGTGAGCCGCCTAGGAAGGCTGAAGGATAGCTTCTGAAGAAGTGAGACTCTCCTCCAGATAAATCGCTCGAATATCTGCTGGTAAATTCGCTTCTAAAGTTTGATATCCCTTCTCCAGCAAAGCTTTTACCTGAGCGGGTGAAATCGGTTCTCCCTCTGCTTGCAGATAAGCCGCAATTCGTGTCTCGCTCCAGCGGAAAGTCTGAGCCATCAATACCACCAACCGCAGTAGCGGTGGTAACAAATCTAAGGCTTCTTTGGTGTAACACCACAGTGGCGGCGAAGCTGCCTGCAAGGAGTAATGAATTGACTCAACCGGTGGCAATACCGCTTCATTAATGCGGACAGCCGTCACATTAATCAGCCAATTTTGGAGGGTCAGATTCCCGCCGTTTGGATCTGTGGTTTCCCGCAAATC
The DNA here is from genome assembly GCA_050262755.1 of Actinomycetota bacterium. Taxonomy (GTDB): domain Bacteria; phylum Cyanobacteriota; class Cyanobacteriia; order Cyanobacteriales; family Microcoleaceae; genus JBLNEP01. Next base: position 23,966 of record JBLNEP010000230.1, read on the forward strand.
TAAGCCTCGCAGTTCGTGATAGATGTGCAGCCAAGTTTGAGCAAACAGGTAATCTGCTTGCACTGGCGATCGCACTGAATGACGAATCAGCGTGTAAACAATTTGAGCATAGCGACAGAAAATCGCTGTGAAGTATTTCCCCTCCTCAGGGTGGTTTTGAAGCAGGGTCAATAACTCCTGGTCGCTCAGGTGAAACAGCGACTTGACAATCGGATGGTTTAATTCGGGGAATTGAGGCGTTTGCACAATTTTTCAGGACTCGCTTCAGTAATTTAACTGATGCACAGCATCATATACTATAACGTAGCCGAGCGATCGCTGTTCCCTGCCCCGAACCCACTTTTTCTTCATGTTGTCAATATTTTCTAACTGAATGACCTCGAATGGCCCTCGAAAACCGCAAACAAACTCACTTATTACTACTATTATTTCCCGCTACCGCCTGGTTAGTAATTTTCTTTATTTTACCCTTGCTCATTGTCCTTCTGTATAGCTTCCTAGAGCGAGGAACCTATGGCGGTGTCACCTGGACATTGACCCTCAGGAACTACCAACAATTATTCAGCGAAATTTACTTCAATGTTTTGGGACGTTCCCTATGGTTCGCCTTTCTGACCACCCTTATTTGCTTCATCATCGGCTATCCCCTCGCCTTTTTCATTGCCACGCGACCGCCCCGTTGGAGAAATGCCTTACTTTTGCTCATTATTATTCCTTTTTGGACTAACTTTCTGGTACGGACTTACGCTTGGATCGTCCTCCTTGGTTCCGAAGGAGTTGTGAATGGCACCCTGGCAAACCTGACCCTCATCGATCAACCCTTAACACTCCTATTTACTCCCTTTGCAGTCAGCATCGGCTTAGTTTATGGCTATCTCCCCTTTATGATTTTGCCCCTTTATTCTACCCTCGAACGCTTTAATTTTTCTTTAGTAGAAGCCGCCCAAGATCTAGGAGCGAATGACCTCCGTACCTTCTGGCGCGTAGTTTTACCCTTAACAATGCCAGGAATTATCGCTGGCTCAATTTTGGTTTTTATTCCCGCCTTAGGTTCCTTCATTATCCCCGATATCCTCGGCGGTGCTAAAACTCTAATGGTTGGAAATCTCATAGAAACTCAATTTTTAAAAGCCCGTAACTGGCCCTTGGGTTCCGCCCTTTCTATGCTATTAATGGGATTAGTCTTAATCCCCGCTGTTTTTTATCTCCGCCGCTCCGATCGTCGAGAAAATATCGATCGCTAGTTGCTCCCTTACCGATTTCCAAACCCATGCAATCGATTCACCAAGATTTACTCATTCGTTCCCTTGGCAAGCGCTGGTTGTGGGTACAAGCTGCCTTAGGGTTGGCCTTTCTCTACCTGCCAATTCTCATCTTAATTATTTACTCTTTCAATGCTTCTCGGTTTAACTCCGTCTGGCGAGGTTTTACCCTTGACTGGTATCGGAGTTTATTCCAAGAGATTAATAGCGGTGATGCCGGAATTTGGTCTGCCGTCAATAATAGTTTGCTCGTTGCTAGCATCTCTACCCTCCTCGCAACTATTTTTGGGACGATGATGGCGTTAGCCTTAGAGCGATTTCACTTCCCCGGACGGAGAACCCTAGAAGCATTACTATTTTTGCCCATCATTATTCCTGAGATCGCTATGGGTATTTCCTTGTTAGTTTTCTTTACCCTAGCATTTCGGATCTGGGAGAATCTCACAGGGATTCATCTGACCCTCGGTTTGCCGACAGTGATTATTGGTCACATTGCGTTTAATATTTCCTTTGTAACCATTACAGTCAGAGCGCGTTTGGCTGAACTCGATCCAACATTAGAAGAAGCTGCTTTAGATTTAGGTGCCAATGAATGGCGGACATTTTGGCGCGTAACCTTGCCTTTAATTGGGCCGGGAATTTTCAGCGCTGCTCTGTTAGCATTTACCTTATCGCTGGATGATTTCGTCGTCACTTTTTTTACCAGTGGCGTCGGTTCAACCACCCTACCGCTGTTTGTTTATGGCATGATTAAGTTTGCGGTAACACCTGCAATCAATGCCATCTCAACTTTAATGTTGCTCGCTTCTTTATTACTGGTGATTGCCTCTCTGACAATGGAGAAGCGAAAACAAGTTTAAAGGGCGAATGCAACTATCAACTCATGACCCTCTATCACCCCCCAATCCTAATGAAACGCCTGCTAAAATTACTCCTCCTATTTGTGATTGCTGCTATGTTGCCCCTGGGATGTAGTGGCAGCAGTCAAAATTCACCTGCCACCCCTGTCTCTCAGGAAAAAGTCCTCAACATTTATAACTATTCAACTTATATTGCTGCCGATGTAATCGCGCAGTTTGAGAAACAATACGGCGTCAAAATTAAGTACGATAACTATGAAACCAGCGATGCCCTCTACGCCAAACTCAAGCCAGGAAATCCGGGTTATGACCTCATTTTTCCTGCCGATTATATGGTCAAGATTATGAGTTTAGAAAATATGCTAGAACCCCTCGATCTCAAGAAGATTCCCAACCACAAAAACCTCGAAGCTAAATTTGTTAACCAGCCTTTTGACCCTGGAAATAAATATTCTCTCCCGTACCAATGGGGAACGATGGGAATTGGCTACAATTTCAAAGCAATTCCTGAAAAAATTGATAGTTGGGGGGCATTATTCGATCCCAAGTTCAAGGGTAAAATTGCCTGGATCGATGATGCACGTTATGGTTTAGCGGCTGCTTTACTTTCCTTGGGCTACGATCCGAATACAACCAACCCGGATGAGATTAATCAAGCCCGTGATTTGATTATCAATCATAAAGATTTGATTTCAGTTTTTGCACCGGATACAGGTCAAACTTTGCTCGATCGCGGGGAAGTGAATATGACCATTGAGTGGAGTGGCGATATGTTTCAGGTCATGAAAGAAAATCCTAATCTTCGCTATGTTATTCCCAAGGAAGGAACGATTGTTTTTTCGGATAATATGGCAATTCCCAAAGGAGCTAAAAATAAGGAATTAGCTGAGCAGTTCATTAATTTTGTCCTTGAACCCAAAATCGGCGCCACTATTTCTAATTTCATTCATTACGGTTCGCCGAATAAAGCTGCCATTGCCCAGGGTTTAATCGATCCAAAAGATTTGAAGAATCCAGCGATTTATCCTCCTGCTAAGGTGTTTACCAAACTCAAATATATTTATGATGTTGGTAAATCAACCACACTTTACGATCAAGCTTGGAATGAAATCAAAGTAGCTGCTGGCAAATAGTCATGAGTGAGTCGTGGGTCGGGGTTTTTGACCGCTTGTTCCTCAACAACTTCCGGCCGACTCTTAACAATTATCATCACCCCTGATTAAATTATGGATGCAGTTGAACTGGTCAATGTATCAAAAAATTTTAAAGATGCTCGCAGCCAAGAATTTTTAGCTGTTGATAGAATTAACTTGCAAATTCGAGAGAGAGAATTTTTTTCACTATTAGGACCTTCTGGCTGTGGAAAAACAACAACGTTGCGGATGATAGCTGGGTTTGAAATACCAACCTCAGGAGAAATTTATATTCAGGGGCAACCGATGAAAGAGCGACCTCCGTTTCATCGTCCAGTCAATACTGTTTTCCAGAATTATGCCCTCTTTCCCCATTTAACGGTGGCTGGCAATGTCGCGTTTGGGTTAGAAATGGAAAATTTGCCACGCCAACAAATTCGCGATCGCGTGGCAGATGCTTTGGCGCTTGTGCAGTTAACTGGCATGGAAAAGCGCTACCCCCGCCAGTTATCGGGGGGACAGCAACAACGAGTCGCCTTAGCGAGGGCGCTAGTCAAGCAACCAACTGTATTACTGTTTGATGAACCCCTAGGAGCGCTGGATTTAAAGCTGCGAAAAGAAATGCAACTTGAATTAAAAAAAATGCAGCAAAAGGTGGGAATTACGTTTATTTATGTGACCCACGATCAGGAAGAAGCATTAACCATGTCTGACCGAATTGCCGTGATGTATGAGGGGCAAATCCAACAAATTGGCACGCCACTTGAGATTTATGAATATCCTAAAACTCGGTTTGTTGCTGATTTTATTGGGGAGAGTAATTTTTTACAGGGACGGGTGATTGAAAAGCAGGGGGGTCAAGTGGTGGTGTTAGTAGATGAACAGTTACCAGTCTTGGTTGAAACTGCTGAAGAACTGTTTTTAGGTCAGGTGGTGACGTTAGCACTGCGGCCGGAAAAAGTCATGATTACTTCGGGGAGTGAGGGGGAGAAAAACAATTGGTTGGGAACGGTGGAAGAGGTCATCTATATTGGCACAGATACCCGCTATGCAGTGCGGTTAACGGAGGAGAGTTTGCTCGGGGTGCGACGACAGAATTTGCACCGGGAAGATTGGCAACGGTATGCTGTGGGAGAAAAGGTGCGGGTGGCGGTATCACCCGGTAGCATTTGTATTTTGGCAACCAAGAAGTAGCACTCTGATGACTGAGTAACCAGATCTAGCAGTGGAAAACAAGTTAGGATGAGCAAAACAGAAGAAACATACTGCCGGGGTTTGCTACCGCTCCCCGGTTTTTTTGCGGTGAATGCGATGCGATCGCACCGTTGGAAACGTAGATTCGCGACTCAGAAGCTATTTGCTACCAATCCCCAGTTTTTTCTACGCCAACTGCTTTTTCAAGTGTGACAAGTTCTGTAGGCGCAACCATGAGGAGATATGCCAGTTAGCCAAGTGGACTAATCTCCGTTGCTGGACTCAGAGCTGATTCATGGTGGCATCACCCCCTTGCAGGCAGATATC
>JBLNEP010000231.1:0-15100 GCA_050262755.1 Actinomycetota bacterium
CTAAGTATTGGCTGGGGTTATTTTGGATTTGGGCTAGGATGTCATAGAGTCCACTCATCTGATTCCTCCTCCTCTTGCTTAAAACTTGTACTGTCAAATTCTGTAATCACGAATTCTCCACTAATGGATTGAAAGTCGTTTAGCCAGTCTTCACGGGTTAGTCCCGTGGCAGATAAGTTATCGAAAACTAACCCTTGGACTTCTATGCCATAATGCTGCCCGTTGAGAGTGATTGATTCCGTTATCCCTTGACTTTCTAAGCGCTGACTGAGGATATAGTCTTCATCATATCGAGTTTTAATTCTCAGAACGATTCCTTTAAGACCTCTATTTTCTAACCATTGTGCAACCGCTTGAACAGCCTCGTCGCATTGGTAAAGGTGAAATTGACTGACAATTTCGCTGACTTCTCGATAAATCTCTTCATCAGGTCGTTCTTCGGGGGACTGACTGCTTTCTGAAGCCATTTAAAATAATTCTCCTTGAATGGCAATGGCTTCGCGACTGGCTAGTTCATTGAAGTTTGGTCAGGCAATCTTTTCTCAAGCGCGAACGTACCTCCCAAGGAATCGAACCGAGCGGGCAGTTTTTTCTAGGACGATTATACCTCACAGGGTGGGTGCGAACCTGATGTCCCTCTTGCCTTGAGCTGTAGCCGGCGAGAAGGGTTCAAGGAAGAATCGCTCCCGATCCAAAAAGCCAAGACTGAGCCATCAGATGTACCGTAGCTTTACAGTACAACCCTCATCCTTTACCAGCGTCTCCTTCAACAACGCTTAAAGCTAGACGAGCCAAAAATTCTGCGGCGCCAATAACCCAACAACGCTATCAGGCGAAGATGTTTTAGTGGGATTCGTATTAAACCTCTCATTAATTTAATTTGGTAAAGTTTTCGGCAATCAGAGGTTAACGAATCAGTTAATGACCGACACCCGGTCCGCTACTGGCTTTAATTGAATAGTGTTCGGTGCAGCAGCCTTCATGCGAACGATGAGGTTTCCGTCTCTGTGACAGAAAGCTATGCAGGCATCTGACCAACTGGCTAGAGTCAGCCAGATTTTTCTGCCAAATCGCCACTCACTCACTCAAAATTTTGACCCGAAAATCAGGGGCTAAAAATGTGCATTTTTTAGCTACTTTTTGCTATTTTTTAGCTACTTTTTACTATTCGTTTCTCAAGAACTCCGTTTGTTGACACTTCATAAGCTTGCTTGAGGAGGTGATTTTGGCACATTTACCCCTCCTAAAACCTACCGATTTCACCCTGACTTTGAGAGCAAGCCATGTCAAATGTGGGTAGAAGCCCAAAAACTAGAAATTTGTACTCATTTTCTGGTTAATCAGTGAGGGGTGTAATCGGTGAGCTGTCCAAATGGGAGAGTGGAAGGGTGTGACAGGTACGATCGCTTCCTTTAAATTTGAAACTCGGTTACTCCTCTCCTATCTGTTCATAACGTACCAAATCCTCAACAGAGCAACCGAGTGCATTACATAACCTTGCTATCCGTTCAAAAACCTCAACAGAGCTGCGGTTGTTTTCCCAATTTCTGATGGTGGTTTCCGTTACGCCAGCAAGGTCTGCTAGCTGTCGCTGCGTCAAGCCAACCTGCTTCCTTAAGTTTCCGACATTCGACACTGGTATTTCTCCCATAAAGATTCTTATACCAATAGTGTACCGTAAAAAGATTTACGTTAATTAATTGACACCGTAAAGTTTTTTACGGTAGTATAGTTTCACAAGCAAAAACCCACCGCGCCTGTCTGGACAACTGAGCGGTGGGCAACCCCACAAAGAGGTCAACCATCATGTTATCTGAAAAAATCGCGCTCAAAAAATCATTAATCGAAGCTCTAACCGAACAACTGCGGATTGAAAAAACCGAGCTTAAGCGCCTAGAAGCCAAGCAAAACCGCCTATCCGAGTTCTTCGTCCTGCAAGGTTCGCTACTGGATGACCCCGACACCCGCGACTCTCTGACAAGTTCCCTTCACACCCCAGAGGCGATCGCACCCCGCATCATTGAAATTAGCGAAGTCGCACCACAATATGAACTCCGGCTCATTGATATTGAAGGCGACGAACTCGAAGCGATCGCCCCTCAACCCGCTCCCTCGTCAGATGTCCCATCTTCAGGCGCGTCTATCGTAGATGTGCCTGAAAGCCACACAGAACCCTCTCAACCCGTCCCCTCGTTGGATGAGTCATCACCGCTGGATGAGGTAGAAGCTTACCGCCGTCAGGAGTTGTATCGCCAAATTGAGAAGGCGATGAAGACGGTTGGAATGCGAGTTAAAGAAGGTCGCGCAACGCTTGAAATAATGTTCGGCAACGGCATCATCTCCCGTGACCAACTCAATATCGAACAGCTCAAAAAATTCCTGGCTTATCTTGACAACCAGCACACAGGGAAGATTGAGGCGATCGCCAACACCATTACGGTTGAATGGACAACCGAGAATAGCGGCATCACGATCGACGAAGAAGGCGAGGTGAGACCCTTCACTTGCAGTCTGTGGTACACTCCCAACCCTGAATTCACTCTCACAACGAGCGAGGGTAAGGAGATAAAAAGCACCTGGAATAACAAAGGAATTGAAGCGAATCCTCACTTCAAAGCGCTCCAAAAATCCCTTCATTCCCACTTCATCAACCGACTCGAAAACGCGGGATATATTCTCGAATCCCTCAAGTCAGACAGCACTACCCGCGAGTTCGTTGTGTGGGTTGGTGGTCAGAAAATTGGTCAACTCAAGCAACATTTAGCATCTGGTCGCTTTATTCATTCGCTCCAAATCCAACCCGATTCAATCTATGCACCTCAATTTACTTCCCCTTTAACCTGCTTAGACGACCTGCAAGCACATTTCAAATCCCAATCAATCAAAGCTAGCTAAATACTCAATCTAGGGGGCAATGCACCCCCTAGCTCCCCCTCAAGTAGCTAGTAGGCTGCATTGCAGCGACATGAAACACAATTGAAAGAAATTAACACAAGATGAACGTAATCACACTGAAAACAGATGTAAACAGCATTGATTTTGATTATCTCGAATGGACTAAAACCAACCCAACTCAAGAGGAGTTTCTCGCCGTTTGGCAACAGTTTAGCAAAACCGAGCAAGCACAGATTTTAGCTGACTTTGAGCGCTGGTTGAACGCTAACAACTAATTAAGAAAGGGGGAGCTGTCTCCCCCTCAACTGTACAACGTGATTTCACTCATTAAGCGCTACAATCTAGAAACTTCATTCAGATCGTGCTAACGAATTTTGATTATTTACGACACGAAATGCAGCTTGAGCTGGATTATTTTGAATCGCAGCTTAAAGAATACGAATCAGACCGGGAATCCTTCTCTGATTCGCTTTTTTGTACTAAAGTGCGGTAGCACTGCATTCAATAAAGCCAAACAAACTGAACTGCAATTCAAGAAGAGAAAAACGCTACCGCTTTTGTCCGATACATTAATATGCAATAGTTAAATGGCTAATAACGAGGCTGCTATTTTTTAGGCAGCCTTAACAGCTTTTTCGATGAGTTTGGCTTGCTCAATAGTGAAAGTACAGCTTGCTATAAATAACACAAGTTACAAGCTTGTCTCTGCTACAATTCCTTGAATTATAATTGCAGAGTTTGCTGCTAAATTATTAAATAAGTCTTAAGCGTACCGGAACAGAAAAAACCTCAAATTTAACTTTTTTGGACTGAGCTTTCACGAGTTTTTTTGCATAAGTTTGAGTTCTTGTGAGTTTTTTTGAGTAAAACTATGCAAACTCAGCTTGAATTATTAGCTGAAGTCGAGGCAGTATTTGCAACAAAAAACTCAAATTCATGCAAATTTATGCAAGGTGGGAAACTAAGGAAAAAAGCAAAGATCGGTGGTAGCAATAGCAATGTTCAGAGATATATTTATACAATAATAGAAAAAACTTCTCAAATAAAGAGGAGCGTTTGTATTGTAAAGCCACAACACGATCGGTATTGAACAAGAATTCAATGAGACGAACAATCGCCCTCGCAGTTTTAGCAGAATTAGCAGGCTCAACAAATACTTTTCGATGCAGTATTTCAACGGATAACCTGAATATTGACTCTTAGTGGTTGGGTTGAGTCTGTTTGTTTATGCTCTTTTCAGCTAGAGTTGCTGCCAGAACTACTATCGGGTAAGCTTTGATTCCAATTCTTGCGATCGCACAAACTTGTAGCAATCGCCAATCGCGGAGGGTTTGTGCAAGCAGTGGCTCTATTATTTATGAGTTTGCTGTTTTGATACTGAACTTGCACTCGATCGCGCTAACCCGTGTTTTCCCTTGCCACTTTCCAGCAAAATCTGCAACGTGCAAACAAGCGATCGCTGTACTCCTGAAATAGTTCACGCCCTTCAGCGAGCGCCGAATCATAAATTAAAGTCGCCACCTCTCGGTTATTCGCTATTCGCGAATGTAGAATAAAAAAAGCGATACCTTTGGCTGGCTTCGTCTACGCATAAAGCGATGCTCAAACCGCAAGATATCGTTGCCATACTCAAAGTCCACAGTTGGGACAAAACAACCTGGACTTACAGCACCCTCGCTCAAAGTTTGGGCATGAGTGCTTCAGAAGTTCATGCCGCTCTTTCTCGATGTGAAGCAGCAGGCCTCTATGATGGCGAGAATCGCAGGATTTTGACGCAAGCGCTACTAGAATTCGTAGTTCACGGGCTGCGCTACGTATTCTACGCTCAACCCGGCCCCTTAAGTCGGGGACTGCCAACGGCGCATTCGGCTGAGCCACTAAAAAGCAAGGTGATTGCCTCACCGTCTGAGGTTTATGTCTGGCCTGATCCCCAAGGTGTCGTTAGAGGACAGGCGATCGCACCCCTGTACCGTTCAGTCCCTCAAGCGGCTAAAAACGATCCAGAACTCTACGCCTTGCTTAGCCTGATTGATGCGCTGAGGGTAGGTCGAGTGCGGGAACAGCGTTTGGCGGTTAGCGAACTTGAAAACAGGCTCGTTACCATTAGAACCCGCAGATATTGATGCTAGACATCGCACAGCTAATTTCCCTCGCTCGCACTTCCTCCTACAAAAATAGAAAACCAGGAGCCATTGTAGCTCCGGGTATCAGTTGATCCAATTCCGTTGTTTTTATTCAAACTTAAGGTTCTTGGCAGCTTATGGCGATCGAGACGCGGAGTAAGGCATGTCAAATGTAGGCACAGCTCAAAAACTAAGAATTTATCCTCATTTTTCGGTTAGTCAGTGAGGGGTATAGTCGGCGAGCTGTCCAAGTGGGGGAAGCGATGACCACATAGCTAACCCTATTGTGACTAGCATACCTGCCAAGCTGACCCAAATCTAAGCTGAAACCTTCGTTTTTATGACCGATGAATTCCCCATCATTATTGTCACCCAAGAAGCTTATGAACTTTCCAAGGCTGAGGCGATGGGAAGCAAGTATAAGTTTTGGTTTGAACACCCAGAACTCGGTCGCTGCTTGTACAAGCAAGCTAGAGAAAACTCTGGTGAAGATTGGGCAGAGAAAGTTGCCTCCGAATTGTGCAAACTACTAGGAATTCCTCATGCTAATTATGAATTGGCCGCCACGAGCGAGGGGAATCGAGGGGTTGTTTCGCCCTCCTTTTTGCCACCCGGTGGCACCCTCGTTCATGGCAACGAACTTCTTACCCCCATCGTGCCAAACTATCCCACATTTGGAACCTACAACCTGTCACAACATACAATCGATCTAGTGCTGACAGTCCTCTCCGATCAGTCTTTTAACTTACCCATTGGTTGGACAGTGCCTAGCGACATCCAAAAAGCTGTAGAAGTGTTTGTCGGTTATCTTCTATTAGATGCGTGGATTGGCAATGGCGACCGCCACCACGAAAATTGGGGGGTCGTCCGAAATAAGGCAGTGCCTACTACATCTGAAACAGTGCACCTAGCACCTACTTACGATCATGCTTCCAGCTTAGGTCGCGACCTCTCTGATTCTCGGAGGCAAAACTGCTCAGTTGAGGCTTATGCTAGCAAATGTTTCTCGGCGTTTTATGGCAGCGAGGGCGATAAAAAGCCCCTCAAAACTGTTGATGTCTTTGAGCGCGCTGCACGCTACTATCCTGAAGCTACCTGTCTCTGGCTGGAGCGACTTGAAAGCCTTTCAAAGGTGAATAGATTGGATATTTTGCATCGAATTCCTAGCACTCGGATCTCACCGGTTGCCGCCGATTTTGCACAAAAGATTCTTGAATTCAACCAACATAGACTGCTTAATTTGAGGGAAACGCTACTGTGAAAACAATGAAAACGCTATTTTTAGCTTGGCAAGACCCCAACAGTCGCTCCTGGTTCCCTATTGGTCGGCTTGCCTTTGATGGAGACCGCTACCAATTTACCTACACGCGAGGCGTTTTAGAAGCTCAACAGAAGTGCGGTTTTGAACCCTTGTCCTCATTTCCACGCTTAGGTGAAGTCTATACCTCAACCTACTTGTTTCCCGTATTTGCGAATCGGTTGATGCCTCGTTCTCGTCCTGACTACTCACGTTTTATTCAATGGCTGAATATTCCCGAATATGAAGATGACCTAATTGCTATGCTAGCCCGCAGCGGTGGACGAAGAGAAACAGATATGCTCACCGTCTTTCCAGGTCCTGCACCCGATGAGGAAGGTCGCTATCATCTTCACTTTTTTTCTCATGGACTCCGACACTTGCCAAGCAGTTCAATTGAGCGAATTAATCGCTTTGAACCTGGAGAAAAGTTGTGGTTAGCTCACGAATTTCAAAATACTTTTGATTCCCAAGCATTAACTCTCAACACAGAAGACCACTACATCGTCGGGTATTGTCCGCGATATTTGAATAGTGAAATTTTTGAGCTTCTACGGAGGAATCCCAGTCTGGTAGAGGTGTGTGTAGAGCGCGTCAATCAACCGCCGACACCGCTTCAGTTTCGCCTGCTGTGTAACCTAATTGCTCAAGGTTCTAATGACTTTCGCCCCTTTTCAAGCGATGAGTATCAGCCTTTTACAGAGGAGGGAGCAACTGCTTTAACTTATCAGTAAGGTAAGAGCTGACTTTTTGAGTCGGGCAGAAGTCGGGCAATCTCTTTCATCCCTTGGAAAAAGAGGTTCAGCTTGGGCGGGTGGCAACAGTTCTAGCTGTCCCAACCTTTCGAGGCTGAGATGGAGCTCGCAACCACTGCCTTGCCTGGGGGCGATCGCCCCGCCCCGACCGATGTGAAGTGTAACCGGGAGAAGTTTCACGGTTGGAGTTATGGACAAACTCGCTTTGTTCCTGGAAGCGCTCGCCTTAACGAGTTTTAAAGTTTAACTGATAAAACTCTGAAAGAAAGTAGCTGGGGTTACTAGATGATGCTACACCTAGCTTAATCTTGATCGATCAAGCGTTCTAATTCATCGAGTAACTTAGTAATTCGATTGCCTTTTTTGCGCTCCTTCCAAGCTTTACTCTGTTTCAGGCGCTTGGTAAGCTCACCCATACGCCCAACTAAAACCTGCTCGGGCGTTTTCTCTGTCTCTGAATCGGCTTTTGACTCTTTGACTCTGGCTTTAATCTCGTTGAGGGAGAGACTCTGAGCGATCGCCTGTTCCAGAAGAACATTTCTCTGGTGTTCATCCTTCACACGAGCAATTGTGCGTGCTTTGGTGTACTCCAGCTTTCCTTCCCGTAGAGCTTCTAGAATATTGGGTGGCAGGTTGAGTAGCGGTAAGCGACTGCTGCGAAAGGATTCCAGGTTAAACCGTCCTAGTTCTACTAAATAGGACTCAATCTTCTCCAACTGAAGGGAAACGTTTTCCTTCAACTCCTGTCCACGGTTTTTGGCGTTCGTCGCTTGATAAATCACAGATTTCACTTCATCTGTATTAGTATCAAGGGCGATCGCCAGGAGTTCTAGAATCGCTTCAGTTTCCTCAAGCGGGTTGAGATCATCCCGTTGAAGATTCTCTACTAGGGCAACCTGGAGAGCTTCTCGATCTGAAAACTCTCGTGAAACAATCGGGATTGTAGTTAGCCCGACCTCCTGGGCCGCTCGAAATCGACGCTCCCCCGCTATGAGTTCATAATTGCCATCTTCTAAAGGACGAACCAAAACTGGCTCGAGAATGCCATGTTCTCTGACGGATGCCACAAGCTGCGCCATCTTCTCAGGCTCAAAATAGCGACGAGGTTGTCGCTTAGTCGGCAACTTAATAGAAGCTAAAGCCGCTGTCGTAGAGGAGGGTTCTGGTTGGAGGTTATTAGGGTCAGCGATGAAACGTTTCATCACAGCATCGCTTAAACTTTTACGCTGGCTAGCCATCGAGAACCTCCATTGCCTGTTTAAACAAGCTCTCTAGTTCGCGTCGCGCCGTTCCCGCAGGAGTCCCACCCAGCTCAAAGACAGTTGCCCCTTGACCAAATGAATCTGTAATGATCTGCCTCTGGTGGATGATCGTTGTCAAGAACTCCACATCCGGGACCTGTTGTAGAACAGCAAAGGCTTCGTCCTTCAACTTGGTTCCCTTGATTGCCTTATTGAGGAATAAGGCGGCCTTAGGTAATCCACCTCGAATTGCCTTTGCCTGACGAACAAGCCGCACCGTATCAGAAGCACTAGCTAAATCGACCCCGGCTGGCTGACAGGGAATCAAGGCGAGATCCGCCCAGAGTAAAAGGGCTCGAGTTGTTTCACTCAGCGTGGCAGGACCATCAACCAGAAGCCATTCATTCTGGTTGGCAAGTTTTGGCAACTGGTCTAGAAGTTCATCGGGGTCTTGCAGAACTTGGAAGGGAATCTCGGATTCTAAAGACTCCAGCCAGATTGAGGAGGTCTTTTGCCCATCTGCATCCACTAATAAAATCGGCTTCTTCTGACGCTGTAACCAGCGTGCTAGGTGGACGGCAATGGTAGACTTTCCGGCTCCCCCTTTCTGATTAACAACAGCGATTATAGGCATGAAGCAATTGAGAGCGACAAAATTAATTTAGGTCAAATCGAGTGAAGGAAAACGTTTCTCTTCATCCCCAGACTGCGAACATTTAATCGTGCGAGGCGCTCGCAGAACTGTCTGTGAGTGCATCAAGGATAGCAACAAAATCAGTTTATGCTAAATCGGGTGAAGGAAAACGTTTCTCTTCATCCCAAGACTGCGAACATTTAATCGTGCGAGGCGCTCGCAGAACCGTCTGTGGGTGCATCAAGGATAGCGACAAAATCAGTTTATGCCGAATCGGGTGAAGGAAAACGTTTCCCTTCAGCCCAAAGCTGCGAACATCTAATCGTGCGAGGCGCTCGCAGAATCGTCTGTGAGTGCATCAAGGATAACGATACATCTTATCTATCAGCCTTGACTCCTGAGAGCTGAACTGTGTCACGTTTCCTAAAATCCGTGGAGGGTCTAGGTTAGATCCAAAGGTCAGACTCGAGGCATTCTAAACTTTCCCGAGACGCCTTCAGCATCCAACCATCCTCAAACCGAATCAAATATCGACCATCCCGCAGATCTTGCACAATCAGCACAGACTGTGAATAACCACGATGCCAAGCTTCACCTCCTACTTGTGGCTGCCAATCAGCCAACCGTACCAGACGGCGAAGGAGTTCAAACGCCTCTGAACTGTACTTCGCTAGTAATACAGATGCCTGTCGCAATTTTTCAGCAGGGAAAGCTTGTCGGATTTCACTCAGTGCTTCTAAGGTTCGACACAATTCCAACCGAACAGCGATCGCCTCCAACTCAGTTTCCTCAGAGAATTCTGCCAACCCAACAGGAGAAAACCTTTGGAGTGGTTCTCCATCAGCCATATCCACTAAGCAAGTAACCGTAGCATTTTCATCAAGTTCCAGGCCCACAAACGTTACCACTTGCCCCAAAAACCTTGAAGTTCTCTCGACAATCAATAGTTGTAGTCCTGGATACCAGTGGTCGCACCTGTCCAAATCAGCCACACCTGCTTTAGCTTCCTTGCTGACGGCCTCACTGACGGCAGTTCTGACGGCCTCATTGACAGCTCGAAAGCTTTGCTGCGATTCGGTTTTGACGGCACTGACGGTTTTTGGGCTACTACCTTTTTCAAGTTTGACACCACTACTTTCAAGGCTGACACTACTACTTTCAGGCTTGGCACTGCCACTTTCAAGATTGACACTACTACTGTCAGGTTTGACACCACTACCTTTAGACTTGGCACCGCTACTTTCAAAGCTGACACTACTACTATTACTGTCAGGCTTGGCACCGCTACTTTCAAAGCTGACACTACTACTGTTACTGTTAGGCTTAACACCGCTACTTTCAAAGCTGACACTACTACTTTCAGGCTTGGCACTGTTACTGTCAGGTTTGACACCACTGCCTTCAAATTCTACTGTTCCATTTGGTACAGATGAGCCACCGGAGTCAGAGCCAAAATTGTCCAGCTTACGAGGCTCTTCTAAACTTCCCTCACTAGCACCAGCCTTTTCATTAACACTTGCTTTTTGAGAACAAGAATTTTGAGAAAAGTTTTGAGGCAATTTGCAGTCAGAGTCGTCAAAGCGATTGCTGGATGAAGGTTTGAAGCTGTCAGAAAGGTCGTCAGAAGGGCCGTCAGTAAAGCCGTCAGAGGAACGAGCGGCCGAACTGTCAGAGGTTTGAGAAGCAGCTAACAAGTCATCAATAGCAGGAATGAGCCGATCGCCGTCCCCCCGTAGTCGCAAACCTTTAATACAGCGGCGGCCTGAAGAGTCTCGTACCTTCTCCACCTTTTCCCATCCCAACCCCTCTCGACATAGTTCGAGCAAATTAGGCGTAAAATTGTTGCGGCTGACCGGAAGTTGACCGGTGCGAGTGCAGTAATAGTGGTACGAGCCATATAAAGTGGATTTAGTTGGCTCATACTCACAATCCTTCCACTCATCCTTATTGTCCCCAATCCGGGTTGTCGCTGTCGCGTCATAGATCGTTTCTTCGTTCATCCACGAGGCGATACTATCAGCTCGTACTCTATCTTCCCAAGCTGTGGGACTCATGCCAAATCCCGTTCCCTGTAAGACACGAGTGATGGTTTCATTGGGAATAGACACCAGGTACAGAGTGAAGGCACTCATTTCCGACTCGAACTCTTTAACCAGGTCCCGCACCTCAGAAGCGGGTGGCTTATAGTCAAATTTGAGCATAAGCAGTCGCCGCGCTAGCCAAGATGCGCCCACCCCTTTAAAGATAGGGCCGTTGCTGGTGACGATCGCCATGCCTTGAAATTTGAACTGTACTCGACTCTTATAAAGCATCCGACCTTCTAAGGTATCTTGACCGGTCAGACGTTTGAAGTTCTGCATTTTGTTGGGAGAACCGTCCTCGTCGGCAAAGATGACCAGGCGTTTAGTCATGAGTTCCGCAACGGCATCTTTCTCGGTTTCAATTTCCGTGAGTCTGGGAGTCGCGGTATTTTCCGAACCGATGAGCATTTCCATGACGTTGGCCCAAGTAGACTTGCCGGTGCCGCCGATGCCGATGAGGTGCAGGAATTTTTGCAGGTCGCAACGGCCGCGTAAAATGGCAGCGGCATAGCACAGCAAAATTTCAATGGCTTTGGGGTCGTTACGGGTGGCTTGTTCCAGCCAAGCTTTAATTTTGCCCCACCCTGCTTGCTGTTGGATCGTGGGAATTTGATAGGGCCGGGGTAGGCACCAAGTCAACCGGAAGCTGGGGTCGTGGGGGTGCAAAATGCCGGTTGCTAGTTCGTAGACGCCGTCGGTAAAGGGTAGGAACTGGTTGATGGGTTTTTCTTTTAAACTCCAGTTGGGTTCGTGCAAGATCCGCTTCATTTTGCCGACGGTGTTGGCAATGTAGCTGTTATTGGCACAAATTCCCTCAGCGGTCAGGGTTCGATCGATGATGCTTTCAAGGTGGCAAACTGTGATGGGTTTCCAGATGCCGCTGCGTTCTAGTTCGTAAGCCATCCAAGAGCAGTGTTCGCTAGACCATAGCAGTTTGTTGCGGTATTTTTGGGATAAGATTTGGCCCATTGCGGCTGGGTTCGGGGGTTTGCGGTTAAAAGAGCGATCGCTTGTGCCATTGTTGAAGAAGTCGGTGACTCGTTGCCAGAAGTCTCCAAACCCGTTGTACCATTGCCACTGGTTTTGACCGGGTTCTCCTTCTCCAGCGTATTCGCTTTCTAAAGTGGGAATATGGATGATGTCGCTACCGCCAGCTGCGGCAATTGAAGCGGCGGTTTCAAAGTCTGACCAGGTGTAGCCAGCATCGAGGGCATTGCTGACATCCCATCCTTTAACGGTACAATCGGCAGGCATGGGAACTTGAGCGATGAAGCCTCGGTTGCCGAGTGCGGTTTTGAGTTTTTTGGCTCCTTCGTCTCCGGCACGAGTACCATTGGCTTTGGGCTCGTCGTTGCGGTCGTAAAAAATAAAGATTTGTCCTGGCAGTTTTTCGAGTTGGTCGGGTTTGGGGACGCTGCCACAACCACAGGTAGCACAGGCAATGGCGACTTGTACTCCTTGCTGCTGTGCTAGCCAGCCGAGTCGAATGGCATCCCATTCTCCTTCACAGTACCAAGTGGAGGTGGCATGGAGTGGGTTGTGGGTGAGCCATACGGTGGCGGGGACTCCAAATTGCACCCACCTGGGCAAGTTGTTAGGGCGTTCGGCATCAGACAGCCAAGGGGCTACTCGCTTTTTCAGGTAAAATTTGCCGTCTTCTCCTGAGGGGATAGGGAGGGTAATGCAAGGCCAGTAAGTATTGCCTTGCTTGTAATAAGCCAAGCCCAACTGGTAATGCTCAATCGTGCCTTGGTGGATGCCCCGGCGGTGTAACCAGTGAGTGGCTTTTTGGGCATCCGCCCATTGTGACTCGTTACAATTCCCAGGGTTTTTGAGGTTGTTGTGGTACTTGGCAACTTCTTGAGCATTAATTCTGGAGTCTTTTTGGGCTTTGGGGGGTTTGATAGGTTTGGGAGATGGCTGGGAAGGTTGCCAGTTGGGGCTGTATTGACCTGGGGGAGGCGCGCCGAGTTCGGCTCGAATTTCAGAGGGAGTGTGACCGGCGTGGCATTTGTAAGCGCCATCGGTGTTGGGAATGAGGGCGAGGTTGGTGTTGCGTTTGCCTTTGGAGCGTTCGCAACAAGGGCAAGAGGCTCGACCTTGAGAATTGAATTCGACCCAATTTTGGATTTCAAATTTTTTGTGGTTAGATTGCACCATGGTTCCGTCCTCCTGGGGTGTGTAAGGTTGGCAGGAGTCGGAGTTGTGTGGTTTGAGGTTATGCGAGCGAGCGCTAAGGCATTGAGGAAGGGAATTGGGCTTTAGCCTTTACAGGCTCCCATTGATCCCCTCCGAAAGGGTGGTAAAACGATGTCCTTTTGAGCTACTATTGGACTATCAATAGTGGCTGTCATTACAGCCAGCCCACTTTGACACTTGATTTACAAGTGTTCAGCTGAGAATGCTTAGCATTGTCGGCTATTATCACATGACCAGAACACACCATCTGGCAGTACGATTCAGAGTGATGCAGACCTTGCTAAATCGACAACACTCAAAGATCGGACTGTCAAAATGACTCCGACGATCTCTATTAGTTTAGTGGCGATCCCCCTGCTCTTTTTGGAGTGGGGGTATTGTCATTTCACGATCTGACTAGGGCTATAGTTGTAGCCCATTTTAATCTCTCCTTAAGGAAAGATTCGACCGTTTCAGGACCTTTCTCCTTAGGGTAGGAGCTTAGGTCATAGTGGGGCTTCTTCAGGCAGGCGAGGCATTAACGCTTATAACACCTGGTTGAGGTTTAGCAGGCTTGGACTTCCCTCAACGATGAAGGCTCCTCTTCGACGTGGGCAATGATAATCTTCCCGCGTCCGATCTGCTCTACAAGCTCCGATCTCGACAAGTTGTATTGTTCGGCTAGCTTGTCTAACCCAGCAACACCAGTGTTGGTTAGAGTTACAACAACATTCTTCTTGTACTCAGAGTACAAGGCAGCCTGTCCTTTGTACCTTGCCCCTCCTCTTTTTGGTTTTGCCATAGGGGTTTGTGTTTTTAAGCCTACCGTGATTATACTCCAAACCTATGATTGGCGATCGGGTACATGAATAATGGATAGACAAACTGTTACAATGCCCTTAATAATAGGGTATTTGAGTCAAAGAGAGCAAAATGTCAGCCATAGACTCACGGTACATTCTGAGGCATAAAAGAATTGATGAAATTAGGTCGAAGCCATTGGAGCCATTAGACTACTGCCAAAAGTGGGTTCCCAAATATTATGGTAAGCAGCCAGGAGAGTGGGGATACAAGGCAGCCTGTATTCGTGAGTTAATGCGAGTTACGCAGAAATCCCAGAAGGCAATCGAAGCCTGGGGAGCAGAGTTCTCCGGTCGTCCCGAAGATGTTTTGGTGATCCTCAGACAGGCAGACATCATCAACCAAGTGAGGGAGTTGACAGCTTTGCCTCCCGATTTTCCCGAAAAATAATACCCTTATTAATAGGGTAAAACTCTTGACCCGCCTCTCTGGGCGGGTTTATTTTTGGGTACAGGAGGCGTGGGCGAATTTTCCAATTCCCAAAAATCAGCCCACACAAGAAAAACGCTTTCAGCCGAAGTGGCCCACTGTCACACAGAAATTCGCCCACTGTCAGATGAGGAGAGAGAGAAAAAACCTGCCAGAAGACCCAACAGTTGAAGCTGGGGTGATTGACTCCACAGGACAGATCAGAAAACCAAGGTGGTATCGATACGAAGTCAAGCAACTGCTGGGAAGAGGGAAACTCATGCCAGAAACCACCTTTAAAAGACGATTAATGCTCCTAGAAGAGGAAGCTCCCGAATTCAACAAAACACCCTATCACCGACAATTTTCTTCGTTCCAGGTGTGGTGCTTAGTCACTCAAGAAACCTGGCTTAAAGAAGCCAATTACTGCATTGACTCGGTTCGTAAACGTTTCGCTAATGAAGGATTACCCACCCATGAGTATGACGAATACTGGCGACCTAATGATTGACCGCAAAGACATCAAAACCCAATGGGGACTTCCTAAAGTTTCAGATGTCACCAATGCCCGTCGCGCCCTCGGTCAACCCGACTGGCAAAACTCAAAAATGTCAGAACCTGATGCCC
>JBLNEP010000232.1:0-15351 GCA_050262755.1 Actinomycetota bacterium
AGACTTTAATAAGTCTTTCTCTTTGTTCTTGAGATAAATGATTTCTGGCTGGCATCTGTAGTTCGCGCTCGCTTACTTTTGTTGTCTGCCCATTATACAATATAGCTGCGTAGCAGCTTAGCCACGAACTGGATCTGAGAAAAGGTCAAAAAAAAGAGCGATCGGCGATCGCAACCATGTTGCGGTCCCGGTTCGTTCGTGTTGCGGTCTGAGTTGTAGAGTGCCAGTAACCGATGAATGGCTGCCAATGGTGAGGCGATCGCCACTTGTGCCGGCGTTAAGTGTTGCGTCATAGAGGGATTACTCCAATGTAATAGTTGAGTACCCAACCCCTGCCGTCATGATTCCGTGCGGTGGGGGTTTGATTGTGTTTGGATTTGAGCAAACCCTGTGGGCGACTGCTGACAAGATGCGCGGCCAGATGGACGCTGCCGAGTACAAGCACGTTGCACTAGAGCTGATTTTCCTCAAGTACATCTCGGATGCGTTCCAAGAACTCTACGATGACTTGGCGCAACGACAAGAGACCGAGTTCACCGACCCAGAAGACCGGGACAAGTATTTAGGGATGAATATTTTCTGGGTGCCGAAAGAGGCACAGTGGGCACACATTCAGGCAAACGCCAAGCAACCAACCATCGGCAAGCCGATCGATGACGCGATGCAGGCGATCGAAAACGAGAACCCGCGACTCAAAGGAGTATTGCCGATTCAGTATGCCCGACCGGAGCTCGATAAGCAACGGTTGGGAGAACTAATCGACCTAATTAGCAAGATTGGTTTAGGAGATACCGCCAGTCGTTCCAAGGACATTCTAGGGCGAGTCTATGAATATTTCCTAGGGCAATTTGCCGATAAGGAAGGCAAAGGCGACAGCGATTCGAGACAATCTGAGGAGGCTAGAGTTATGAGTATTTTAATAGACAATTCCCTTTTACAAAGAATCACCATCGATCCAGAAATTTGTCAGGGTAAGCCCTGTATTCGGTGGTTTTTTCCAAGGTTCTCCCGATTTAGCTGTGGAGATTCTCTCTCCGAGCAATACAATTGAAGAAATTCATGACAAGATTGTGGAATATTTCGAGAAGTGTAAAAGTTACAAGCAGGACGAGAAAACGATAGAAATGATAGAGGGGTTGATGGAGAAGTTGAAGGAAAAGAGTGGAATTTTTACGAGATTTGATGTGGAAATTGATGGAGAGAAGTGGAATTTTTACGAGATTTTATGGAGAAGTTGAAGGAAAAGAGTGGAATTTTTACGAGATTTGATGTGGAAATTGATGGAGAGAAGTGGAATTTTTACGAAATTAGAGCGATCGGTTCCTTTACCTCAAATGTAAAAGTTACAAGCAGGATGAGGAAATGATGTAGAAGTTAGAGGAGCAATGGGTGGAAAATGCCAAACTAGAAGCAGCAATTCGAGAAAATTTGAGGAGGTTAGGGTTATGACCTTGAAGGAAGAACTGATTCAAGAACTAGAGCAGGTATCCGAAACAGAATTAGTTAAGGTGCTGGAGTTTGTGCGATCGCTTCGCGCTGCCCCAAAAGGGCGATCGCTTAAATCTAACTCAACTCAATCTGAGGTTAACCCTGTATGGCAAGCTTATCTGGAGTCAAAGCGAGAGCGAGAGGAGGTCTACCGTCGCCTTGCCAACTCCTAATTTTCTAACTCGTACAGATGCTCTGCTACTTCATGCTGACCAAATCGAGAGTTTTGGCGGCACACCGGCTTGCGCGATGAAGGTTTACTTGATTCTGCCTTAGCACAACCTTAAGCTACATTTGCCGGAGAGTGTTTACATCCTACCATCGCAGAACAAGCAGCCGCGAGCCGGGACGGAAGTTTTGCCCCAGCTTAGGGTATATTATTCAATTATTGCTTTGTTTCCAGCGTAATACATCTGATTACGATTATCAGCTTTTCGTCACGTCAACCTCCTATACCAGTGAGACAGGGAACCCTAAACTTGCCTCGCTCCTAAAAGAGAACCATAAAGCTGCCAAAAACCAGCATTGGCGAGCGATCGCAAACCCTCTAATCCAATGTGCAGCCAGTAGTAGCGAAACCGCTCTGCAAAATAATCAAGAGAAAGACCCATTAGTAAGCGAATTTAGATTTATGACAAACCAACAGGTATCGAGTTCTTTCGGTATTTAGATGCTTTAAACTTACTTAAATCTTTTTCGTCAGACAAAAGAAACTTTAGAAATGATTTACCTTGAAATCGGCAAGATTGTTTAATTCCAAGAAGTAACAAATAATCGGTTGTAGAAGATTCAAACAAGGAGCCTGAAGCATCTCTTTGCCTTGCAAAATGCCTAATGGCATTTTCTGCTGTGTTGTTGTGCCAAGGTATTTCATCTCCATCCATAAAAGTAAATAAGCTCTCCTTGTAACGTGCAAACCGTTTCTGATAACGAATTACCAACTCAGATTTATAAATTTTATCATTTATATTTGATTCATAAAAAAAATCGATTTCCTTCTTGTATTTCAGAAGTTTTGTTTGCTTAAGTCCGTATTTTTCAATGGTTTCAAATATAGGCAGAATTAACTCTTTTACATTTAGAACGAATGTCTCAAACTCAGTATCAAATGGTTCTTTCCATAAATCATTGTTAAGATCTCTAATTAAGTGAACCCAGCATTTCTGTTGTTTACAACTTAAAGAATCATATCCTGAATAAAAATCAGAAATTAAAATTCCCCTGTAGTTAGATAAAATCTCGCGAACATTTTCTATCTCTCTAGTTTTTGTTAGCCTAAATATAACATGTTTTTTATCAGTCAACACCCATACATACCAAGTAGTACCTTGAATATTGGCTGTAGTCTCATCAACATGAAGAAAGGGACTTTGCAGAAGAGACTGGAGAAGTAGCTTTTCAGTCTCAGCATAGTAGTTGGCAACATAATTAACAAAGGCTCTTATTGTACTACTATTTATTATTTCATTAAATTGATCTTCTATAGCCTGTACTATAGTACGATGTGGCAACCTTAGAGCAACTCTTTGATATGCAACCCAAATTTGAAACCCATGTCCATATACTTGAGGGCTACTATACTTACTAATTTCTGGGGGACGGTAATAATGATTGCATTTTGGACAGTAGCTTTTCACTCCAAAATACTTTGTTATAGTTTTTTTGATCCCACTCCTTAGAAAACTGAGATCAATAATCGTTTTTTCAGCTATTTTATTTGATTCTCTAAGGTTCTCAAGGTGTTTGGGACAAGTTAACATTCGAGGTACTTCAACAAGTCTTCTAGCCTTAGGAACTATTTTTCGATGTGTCCGATGTCTTTCTTTACTGGTTACTTCTCGATTTCTATCAAGGTTTTCTACTTCCTCACCTTGCCTAAGTTTTATCTTGTTTTTGTCATAATCAGCATGAGCAAACTTAAGAATTATCTCAAACTTCCTGTGAACTTGTTCACCATCTTTAGTAGCATATTTTGGGAAAGAGTCAGCAAAATTTATCTGAGAAGTTGAGTTAGCTGTATCTACTATCTCAGAAATTTTGTTAGCCAAAAATGCCAAAACCCTACAATCCTCTTGATTATATCTAATGAGGAAGCGTTTATACTCATCATTTTGTGTTTCTTCCCAAAAGTACCTCCAGGCTATACTTTGTATACCTGAAGCTTTCGAATTATTCCAAGAAAAGCCTATATAATTGCCCACTTCCTTAAGACCATTGGAAAATATAGGGAAATAAATTTTTCCGTAGATATATGAGTTTAAATTGATAAATTGATTTTCAATATCTTCTTTGAGCGAATACCTTTTCTTCAGTTCATTAATCGCTTTTATTTCATAATTACCATAATGATAAATTGGTGCTTTAGGAAACTCATTTAGCTTCCCAATTAATTGCCTCCAAATATTTTCCTCTTCACCAGCTTGATCTGCCCAAAAAGAATAGTATAAGCTATTCTCTCCTTCACAAACTAAAAGACTAATTAAATAGTAAAAATTTTGATCTGGAATACTCTCAATATCTAAAAATAGTTCGACTGGTTTCCTAGTCAATTCTAGTAGTTCTTGAATATATATTTTTTGCTCTTTGATTGCTAAAGCCTGCAACTCTACATTGTGTTTCACTGGTAATTTCACTTGTCGCTTTCTATTTCTTCGAGGTTTGAAAAGATAAGAAAGTTGATGAATAGTAAAAACTCCTTTTCTATTGTATTTTTGAATTGCTTTTTGTGTGATTCGATCTAGCAGGCTAAGATTGTCCTCTTTCACTGCCTGCTCTCGACACAGTTCTCGAAATTGGCAGGATGGACAACTTTTATTCAAAATCAAGGCTGGAGGTTCGGCTGGCTTTTCCTCCATCCAAGCTTCTAAGGTTTTTAAGGATGAGGTAAGCGATTTATAAGCACCTTCTAGCTTGACTCTATGCCTTTTGCCATCCATCCCAACAATAGTTCCCGCTGCTGGTAATTGTTTCTGAATTTTCCCCAGGACCTTTCCAATAAACAAAAGCTCTGTTCTCTGTTCCTTTGTGATACTGTAAGTTCCAACGACGATTGTTGGTTCAAACATTAACTTCCGACCTGAACAACCCTGATCAACTTCTGTTAAAACATCACAGTAAGATTCCCAACACTCTGCCGTAAGTGTTGCCTCAGTAAGAAATTCGCCTTTTCTTAGATCCTTGACATAGGGCTTAGCATTCTCATGTGTTTGCTTAAAAGATTCAAGATACTTGACTTGATTTGTCTTTCTCCGTTCCTCCAAGATATGAGAATAATCATGCTGTATACCTTGTTCATCTGAAAACAGTAGTAAAAATGCTTTTCGAGGACACTGAGAGTAGGCAACAAAAACTTCTGAAGTGATTATTTTTTTAGCCATGATACCCCTTCAGTATGATGAGTAGATCAATTCGTCCTAAATGCTCGATAGCTGGTGATTCATAACACTATCCATCATTGTGATTACCACTTCTGTAGAGTACGCTACATGACCAGTAAAACTCTTTAAAGAAAAGTGACCGTCTACAGAGAGTTGTCCAGCCACCATCAAATGCTACAGATAAAGAGATTGAACACTCAAATCCTTCAAGGTAATGGTGAAATGCTGTTGTTCTCCTGTTGCAACAAAAGAAATGAACGCCTCACAAACCACAGCAACCGTTAGCATCACCAATTTACGTGCTAAAGGATGATCGCAAACATCATTGACATCAGATGGAACTCGATAAATACTATTCCAGGTTACTTCTGCATAATCCGCAGAAAGTCCAGCATGGAGGCAAGGAATTCGGGTGCGATCGGCGTAATCCTTTACGGCTTGGCGAGAAGCACTGTTGTCGAATACATCAATAATCAATCTACTCTCTTTGAGCAGTTGAGCCATATTCGTCGCAGTCAGTTCTTTCGTTTCAGCTTCTACCTTTGTCCCGATCGCCCGATAGAGATTATTCGCCAAAATCTTGGCTTTGAATGCACCGACATCCGAACGGTAGTAGGGCTGCGTGGAAAGATTGCGTCCTTCGATGCGATTCTCTTCGAGTCGCTTCCTCAACTCGATCGCATTCTCCATCGAACCGGACTTGTCTACCAGCAACGCAGTCGGACGGGTAATCACACCACGCCACTTCACCTGCTCAGCAGATGTTGCACGCAACGGTGAAGAGTCACCGCGCAAGTTACAGAAGCTTGGCTGAAGGTGATGATTTCTCCAGGTTTGCCTGCTATCGGTCTCAGGGCACCAGTTTGTGTTTTGGTGGGGTGTGTAAGCTTCTGCGGTCGGGGCGCGGCAACAACTGCCAGTAAAAGTAAAAATGGGTGAGGCTATTGCCTAAAAGTAGTGGCTGCGTAAACTACCGTCATATCTGCCACTGTTACGGCAACATCGCTTGAAAGGAACGTCCAGAACCGCAAGGGCACAAATCATTGTTACCCAGCTTTTCTTGCAGTTCTTTATCACCGCGAACGATGCGATGTCCTCGTTTGACAGCGGTTTCTGATGGATACCCTCGACGACGTTTGCTAGAGGGTTCAAAAGCAGAATGCTTGTAAGTCGTTGAGGTTCTCTAAATCGTTATTCAGATTGGTGTTATCAAAATTGCTTCGCTTCATTGTCCTTACCTCCAGTTCTGATACATTTCATTGCAATGCCAATCTCGTGTCTTGTTCTCAGATTACAGAGACTGGCTTTGTATGCCCTTTAGACAGTTGATCTGCCTGACGAGTCGTTTCAGGGAGACGGTACTTGGGCGCACACTGTAGAACAAAATCGATCGCACTGTTCAAACTAATCCGATGTCCAACGGAGACATAAACAGGTTTGATATTTGCCTGCGTGCGAACGATCGCTCCAATCACTTCCCCGTCATCTCGAATCGGTTGCCATGCACCTCGATACTCTGCTATTGGTTCATGCTCTCCCAGGTAAGGCGTTTTTGCCACACCGATCGACGGTAAACCACTGACAATACCCAGATGACAGGCAAAACCACAGCGACGTGGGTGAATATAACCATTGCCATCACACAGCAGCAGATCCGGTTTCGTCTTCAATTCCGCCAACGCTTCCATCACCACTGGAACTTCCCGAAATGCCAGCAAGCCTGGAATATATGGAAAGGTTGTAGGGCGGCGAATCACAACGGATTCTTGAACCTTCAGATCGGGAAATCGAAGAACAGCGATCGCTGCACAAGCAATGCGATCGTCCTCTTCAAATCCCACATCGACTCCAGCAACGGTTTGCACTGCACCAAAGTCATCCTCCCTTACCACCAACGTCCGTAACTCCTGCTGAAGAGCGATCGCTGCTTCGGGAGTAGCGGCCTGGGTTAAGGTCAACAGCGGATGATACATGAGGAAACCTTACAGTTTAGTCAGTTGATTTTAGCCAATTGATTGAGAATAAATCGAATTTCCTTCTTGCTACATTGTTGTTTCTTCGTCGCATATATCCTGTGACCATCGATCCATCTTGCAGCACTTCGAGAGATGACACCTTCCAAAACATCTGTAACCCATTCTGTAGGTGAAGGCGGAAATTCCTCAAACGTAATCAGATACCAGATACCGTTGATTTGATGATACTGATGATACCGATCTAGAATCACTCGATCCCGCTGGGGTTGATTTAGGTTTCGCTGCCGAGGTGTCTTTGCAGACGCACACAGAATTCCGGTTTCAGGATGTACATAGAATTTATCCCTGTAATGGCTATCCAAACGATGAGGAGATCTGCCATAGGGTTTGCTGTAGGGGATACCATCAATCAGTTCAACGTGTCGCTCAACGTAGTCCCACACATGACTCAGAACGTGCTGTCCTGCCATTGTGTTACTGTTTAATTGCTGACACAGTTTGCTGTGCACGTCGTTCCACGGTTGCCCAACGTGCGATCGCAAAAAACGACGCAAAGGACCGAGATGATCTGAGAGATATTTGGACTTGTTTCGGGGTTTGATCAGGTAAGGGCTGAGTAATCCATCCTGACTGGCATCCTCAGTGAGTTTTTGTAATTGCTTCTTAAAGCCTTTCAACTTCTTGAGGCTAATTCTCATCCCACTACGAGGACGTTCAATCACAATTTCGCTCAAACGATGTTCGCTCATACTTCCGATGATTCAATTGCAGTTTTGTCAAATTTAGTTTTGTTGTTGTGTTAGCGAACATCATTCGGATCACCTCCATATTTGTGATTGGGTAGAAATTATTTGTCGTTAAACGATTGATTCTTTGAAATTCCACACAAGTTAGCGAAGCAGATTCACTGGGTGCTCTGCCATTGAGCTACAGCAGCAAAACAAGCTCCTGGTGGGATTTAAACCCACGAGCTTTCGCTCGACAGGCGACTGCTTTGAGCCACTAAGCTACACCCCCAAAGGTGGCATTTATGCAATTCTGAAGGTTCAGGCTTGCTGATAAATCAGCAGGAATTAGAGAAGCAACGCCGTTCCGGGGAATAGGTTTTCTGAAGTTTGTGGAATGCTTGCGCGGAGTGAGTGAAAGATGAATTTCCCTGATTCAATGAGTCATCTTGAAGTGGCGTGGAAGTGCCAGAGAAATAAGCTTGTAAAAACTCAAAGAGCTTCAAGAGAGCACTGTTTTAGTAAGGAAAAGAGTGTTCATTGGATTGGTTCCTCTGTGTCTCCTCTCATGTTACAAACATAATAGAATATACTACAACGTGTCAAGAGGGTACTACAACTTTTTTTGAGAAGGGAGAGAACGGCAGTCAGGAAATACTTGTATCGCCCTCTCCCACTGGATTTGACCGCTATGCCAGGGAGGAAATGTTGGCTTCGCTCCTCTGCTATAGCTTGTAGAAACGCTCAATCTCATCACCCATCACGGTGAAAAACATTCCCCCATGAACTTCTCTGCTCTCAGGAACCCAGCTACTGCTGAGGTTCACTTCTACAAAATCGTTATCGATAGGAAGGACAGTTGCGCTGGGGTTGCACTCCTGCTGCAACTCCAACCCCTCCAGTTCGGGCAAATCCGCAGGTAACAGAGTCGTCAACAGGTTACTGTTCTTTTCAAAACTGCTCGGCAAAGGCGATTCCTTCGGAAAGCTGCGCTAACGCAGGGTGGATCGGTGCTTTGGGTTTGGGATTGAGTCGCGATCAGCTAAAGCGTCACTAACGTCGCTGCACAGCTAGAGCGCGTTTAAGTTCGCGTGGGTCAGGGGAACTTTTGATAAGCTGTTCCAGGGCATCCTTGGGAAAGTTACAACAGTATCAAAATACCTTCGCCATGTCCTTAGAGGACTTTGGTGGCGAATCCTTGAGAATCTTGATGCAGCAACGTTCTTTTAGTTTAGAAGAATGGTTCTTCTAGACTAATTATGGTAATTTAGGGGAAAAATGCCAATTTAAGAGAACTCTTCTTCTAAAATTAGCAAAGTTATTTAAGCCATAAACTCTTCTTTTAGTTAGCTGAATTTTCTGATTGATTCTTTCAACAGCTCTTGGGTAGTTCGATTGTCGGGAATAAGCCAGGATTTCACCAATCCATCTTTTGATTATTACTAAAAATCAAAACGGGATTGAGAGCCAAATTTATACAAGTTTAATTGCTTGTCTGTTACTAAATTTGATAAAAATTCCCTCGGAATTAGGGAATAAGTTATTAGATAAATTTCGCTATCTTTATCTTTAAGCAGTTGTGTGCGAACAAATTAACGATATATACTGGTTTTAAAAACTAATTCTGAGGCGATAATTTTAGGAGGTGTAGGAGTAATTTCGTTCGCAATGTGAAGTTCTGTAACAAAATTCAACACTTGTGGGAAGAGCCAAGTACCAAGAGCTTTTTGATTCGTTTGCTCAGATTTTTTTAGCATTTTTTAGCCTTGATTAGAAACCTCAAAGGAAGCTATGATGTTACACTAACTGAAAAAGTACCTTTTCTCCGTAGACCCAAGCTGCAAAAACTACTTTAGGGAGTGCTAAATGCCGATTCCAAAATTCGCAGAAGCTACACTTCGCCAAAACAGCAGCCCCCAATCTTTTGAGCGCGGTGAAACCTACTATCGTAATAACGCAGTTGTAGCCCTCACCTTGCGTGGTAATACCCTCCAAGCTGAAGTAGAGGGTAGCCAAGCGCCATCCTATCGCGTCTGGCTTAGCTTTGACAGCCAAAGCTTAACTAAAGCCTCTTGTACCTGCGCCTACAGTTTCGGTGGTTGGTGCAAGCACATTGTTGCCACTCTCTTAGTTTGCCAGCACCAGCCGCAAAAAATTGAAGAACGCCCCACCTTAGAACACCTATTGGATCGCCTCAACCACCAACAAACGCAACTCCTGCTGCAAAATCTAGCAGCAGAACAACCCGAGCTCGTCGATCGCATAGAGCGCCACATTAATCGTATTGTTGGTGTTACCCGTGCTCAAAAATCATCAACCGCATCCCAACAAAAAATTAGTACAATTAATACAGCACCTTACCGTCAACAAGTTCGCCAAATTTTGCGCGATGCTGAGCGTTATTTAGAAGAGGGGGATGAGGAAGATCCAATTACACCCGATATTCTCGATTTAATTTCAGAAGCGCAAGAATTTAGTCAATGTGAAGATGGTAATAATGCGATCGCTATCTTGCAAAGTATTACCGAAACCTGCATAGAAAATTGGGATGACGTCGCTGATTACGGAGCTTATAATGATGAAATTGTTACAGCGCTCGATGAAGCATGGACGGAGGCTATTCTCTGTGCTGAACTCACTCAAGAACAGCAGATAGAACTCCAAGAAAATCTTACAATTTGGCAAGATGAATGGGATGCCAATTTTGCCATGAGTTTAGAAGCATTGCGCCAAGGTTGGGACTTTCCACCCCTACAACTTATCCTGCAAGGAAATATTTTAGAACGAGGAGTATGGGAAGGAGAAGCACCCGATTATGCGGAGGATATTACTCTGATTCGCTTGCAAATCCTCGAGCGCCGAGAACGGTATGAAGAATACTTGTATCTGGCACAAGCAGAAGAACTAAATCAACAATTTTTAGTAATGTTAGTTAGTTTAGGACGAATTTCAGAGGCGATGTCGGCTGCCAAAACTCTGATGACATCAGTAGAAGAAGCAAAAGCCTTAGCTTTTGAACTGCGGAAGCAGGGAGCAAAAAGTCAAGCACTAGAAGTAGCTAAAACGGGGTTTTCCTTGGAGGGACATTGCCTGTATGAACTCGCAACTTGGGCAAGCACTTTAGCTCTAGAATTAGGCGATCGTGCCACTGCTATGAAAGCCAAAATCAAGGCATTTTCAGCCCAGCCTTCTTTCGAGGATTACCAGAATATTAAGGAGTTATCGGGAGAGGAATGGGAAACTCTAAAAGTTGAGCTTTTAACTAACATTAGCTCCCAAGATAGATGGGGAATTAAAGAAGCAAAAGTAAAAATTTTCTTGTATGAAGGGTTGATAGATAAAGCGATAGAAGTTGTCACACCCTTGAATTATTATCATTCTCGGCTCATTCATCAAGTCATGGAAGCTGCTATCCCTTACCGTCCAGATTGGGTCATTGAAAATGCAAGCCAGGAAGCTGAATCAATTGTTAATCGAGGGAAAGCAGATGCCTATGAGGTTGCCATACAATGGTTGCATCAAGTTCGTAGTGCTTACTTGCAACATAATCGTCAATCAGATTGGTTAATTTATCGCAATTCTCTGGTAGAACAATACGGTAGAAAACGAAAATTTATGGGATTACTCAAACCGCTTACTTAAGGAAATAAAATTGAAACTTAATTTGAATTAACTCAGAACCGATCGTTTTGATTGTTGTTTTCATCAATTAATTTTTGTATGATTTTCAGCTACTGCTGATGAGGGTTTGAAAAATAATAGAAAAACTATTAGATAACTAGGGCTTGCTGAAGAAGGGGGAAAAGGGGGAAAAGGGTAAAAGGGGGAAAGGAGAGTCGGGACAAAAAGTGCAAACGTTTTGAGGTCAAGCACCAGATTTGGGAGCGCTTGACAGGACTTTTCAGGCCCTAAGGACTCTTGATGAATGCAGGTTTTAGCTTTTTTCAGCAAGCCCTAAATAAAGCATAAAATCCTTCGGATTCGATATTGCCCGACGTTTGAAGAGGAGCAAGGCATAGAGTGAGCGAAGGAAGCGCGGTCGCATTAATCAGCTCTTAGATGAGTGAGCTCGCTTGGTTAGCGATGAGTAAAGGAGAGCCTGTGCTGCCAAGATTCCGGAGGATTGTGGCTGCTAAGCTTGTAACTTTAAAGAATCAAGAGAATGATGAATCCTGAGTCAACCCAAATTACGAACCAGAGCTACCACCACTTGCACAAGCTGCTCAGGTTCCAGGGGTTTTGTCACTTGCTGTTGAAAACCGCTGGCGATCGCTCGCTGGTGGTCTTCTTCTCTGGCGTAGGCAGTCAAGGCGATCGCTGGAATTCCCCCACCCTTTTCAGCAGGCAAGGCTCGGATGTGCTGAATTAAACAATAGCCATCGATATCTGGCATACCAATGTCGCTGACCAGGACATCGGGTTGGAATGACCCCAGAGCAGCTAACACCTCAGCGGCTGAGGTTACCGTTAAGACTTCGGCTCCATACACCGTCAACACCATCGCTAATAGGTCGCGGGCATCGGGTTCATCATCCACAGCCAGGACTCGAACACCTGTTAGATCGAGATCTTGTAGGGGGTGCTGCTCCAATGGCGGCACCTCCGGTTCTAGATCCAGCAGAGGAAAGCAAACCGTAAAAGTTGCACCCTGCCCTTCACCAGGGCTATCAGCAGCGATCGTCCCACCGTGGGCCTCAACGAGGGAACGAACGATCGCCAGCCCCAACCCTAACCCGCCATATTTCCGAGTGGTGGATGCGTCTTCCTGACGGAACGATTCAAACAGATAGGGGAGAAAATTGGGGTTGATACCTTTCCCCGTATCTTGAACAGTAATCTGCGCCTGATTACCGACTCGCTCCAAGAGAATATCGACTTGACCATCATTGGGGGTGAACTTGATGGCATTGGACAACAGGTTCCAGATAATTTGCTGGAGCCGAGCCGAGTCACCCGATATGTGTCCAATGTGGGGGAGGACTGAATGGAGCCGGATCGATTTGGCAGCGGCGGCAGCCCTCACGGTATCGATCGCTGATTCAATCACAAATGTCAAATCCACGGTCGCTACCTCCATAACCAACTTACCGCGCAAAATTTTGGCCACATCCAACAGGTCATCAATGAGTTGGGTTTGCAGTTTGGCGTTGCGCTCGATGGTGGCTAAGGCATCTGCTGTTCTCGTGGCATCAAACTTGCGGGATTGCAAGAGTTTCGTCCAGCCCAGAATGGGGTTGAGAGGCGATCGCAATTCATGGGAAAGCACCGCCAGGAACTCATCTTTGATACGATTGGCCCGTTCGGCGGCTTCCCGTGCTGCCTGTTCCTGCTGTAAGAGGCGATCGCGAGCAAGCTCTAGTTGTTTTTGCACATCAATATCTGTTGCGGTGCCAAACCATTTGATAATCTGGCCCTGCTCATTCCGTTGCGGAATTGCCTGGTGCAGAAACCAGCGATAGGTGCCATCGGCGCGGCGCATCCGCCCTTCGGCTTGATAGGGAGTACCGCGTTGGGCAGCCTCAGTCCACTGCCGAGTGAGGACGGGCACATCCTCTGGATGCACCACTGCTTCCCATCCGTCAGCCCGCGCCTGTTCCAGGCTAAGACCTGTAAATCCTGTCCAGCGTTGATTAACATCGAGTAACACCCCTTCGCTATTGGATATCCAGACCAATTGAGGGATGGAATCGGCTAAACACCGATAGCGTTCTTCGCTCTGACGCAGGGCATTTTCGACTTCTCGAAGTTCGGTAATGTCTGTATTGGTGCCAAACCAGCGCAACACTCTCCCCTGTTCGTCACGAATCGGAACTGCACGGGAAAGAAACCACCGATACTCCCCGTTTTTACCCCGCAAGGGAAACAGATCCTCCCAGATCTCACCCGTTGCAAAACATTGGCTGATTTTTTCGACGACACGCTCCACATAGTCTGGATGGTGTACCTTTTGCCAACCCCAACCCTGCATCTCTTCCAGAGTCGTGCCAGTAAAGTCGAACCAGCGCTGGTTGTACCAAAAAACCCAGCCTTTTTCGTCAGTCATCCAGGCCAGTTGGGAAATGTTGTCTGCCAGTGTCCGAAAGCGTAGCTCATTCTCTTGCAGCTCCTGTTCCGCCTGCTTGCGTTCCGTAATGTCAAGCGCTACTAAAATGGCATGGCTGGGTTGAGGGGGAGTGCTGGACCGATCAAAAAACACCTGCTTGCGAAGGGTTAGCCACTTGACCTCCCCGGTGTTCCATACAATACGATAATCCTGGGTAAACCAACCCGAGCTATCAGGGTCAAGGATTGCTTGAATGCGCTGCTCTAGTTGAGCTTGATCTTCAGGATGGAAGGTAGCATGAAACTGTTCGCGCGAAACTATGAGTCGATCGGCAGGTAGTCCATAAAGCGCTGCGGCTTCTGGCGACAGGTTGACCGTGTTTGTGCTGTAGTCGATTTGCACCAAGGCAAAACCTGCAACCTGCATACCCAGTTGCAAACGCTCTTCCGACTCCCGCAGCCGTAGTTCTACCTGTCTGCGATCGCTGATATCCCTAGACACAGACAACACTTGTTCGGTTTGCCCAGAAGCTCCCCGAATCGGGCTGACAATCACTTCCCACCATTTCGGGGTGCCTTTTGCCGTCGGACAAATTCCGCGAAAGATGCTGACTTCTCCGGCTCTCGCGACTTCCAGGGCTTGCTCTGCCAGAGGACGATACTCCTCTCCCCAAAAACAGACCCAATCCTGGTTGAGATAGGGCATCAGGTCATCAATTTCCATGATGCACATCCCCCCCGCGTTCATATAGAGCAGTCGCCCATCAATATCCAGAACTTTGATGCAGTCAGGGCTACTGTCCAGCAGGCGGTTTTTAAATTCTTCGCTTTGTCTAAGAGCTTCTTCGGTTTGTTTGCGACCGCTCAAATCCAGTACAAAAACGACCGTTTCTTCTCTCGCATCACCCAGCAAACTATATCCGATCAGCACAGGAACCCGACTACCATCTTTGCGGATGTACTCTTTTTCATAGGGGGTACAGGCCCCACGGGTAAGCGCTTCGGCAATTCTCTGTTCATCCAGGGGAAGATACTCAGGGGGGGTAATATCAACCCAACGGAGACGACCCGCCCGGACATCCTCCTGGGTATAGCCAACCATTCTCAACAGCTCATCGTTGGCGGCATGAATGTTGCCGTGAATATCGCCATAGATAATTCCCACGACATTAGATTCAACAAACCCCCGCAGCCGTGCCTCATTAGCTGATATCACCGATTCTGCCTGCTTAGAATCGGTGATATCGGAATGAACCCCGACCCATTCCAAAACGGTGCCGTTTTCGTCAAACATCGGCACCGCTCGCACCTGCATGTGTCGATAAACCCCATCCTGCCGCCGCAAGCGATACTCCACCTCACAGAACGTTTGCGTGTCCAGGGCAGCCAACCAGGCTTGGGTCGTCTTTGCCCGATCGTCAGGATGGATAGCATTTAGCCAGCCCCATCCTTTTAATTCATCGAAAGTCTGACCCGTAAAGGCACTCCAGCTTGGCTGTTCGGTCGTGAATTCTGCTTGGTTACCCTGGGTGTTCCAGATGATTTGGGCGGTCGCTTCCACGAGCGACCGATACCGACGTTCGCTGTTGAGAAGTGTCGCTTCTGCCTGTTTCCAGGCTGAAATATCCCTATCTACCCCCGCCATCCTCACCGGGTTGCCGTCATCGTTGTAGAACACGCGCCCCAGCCCTAACGCCCAGCGCACGCTGCCATCGGGTTTGATAAAGCGAAATTCAATGTTAT
>JBLNEP010000233.1:0-19089 GCA_050262755.1 Actinomycetota bacterium
GGACACACGGGAACGTTAAACGCCTCTGGAGACATCGACCTCTGCCTGGGTGAGGAAACTCCTCCAAGTAAGTCAAGTCGTGGAAAGAGGAAACCCAAACAGTGATGTTTGGAATCCCCGCGCGTTTACGCCGGGGAGGATGTCAATTGTGACTTTCGGCTGGATTGTGGGGACTACTTACCGCAGTTTTTGGAATTTCCACGACTGGTTGGTTCACCGTCAGCATTAAAGCATTGGGATTTACCACCTCAACCACCGGTTCATTTAAGGCAACCATCAAACCTTCGGGTTGAACTGATTCGGTCGGAGATTGTGCGATCTGCGGGGTCATTAATTGCCGACCTGGAAAGACACCTGCCAGGGCGGCAATCAAGACCGCCGCAACCGCACTTCCTCCCCACATCACTGTCAACTTTGGCTTTTGATCAACCCGTTGGAAAACCGCCGTGGCTAATTCCTCCGGAGATTGCTGTGCTGGAGGCATCGGCATTGCCTGCAACCCAGACCTTAGCGATCGCAGCCTACTGTATAGGCGTCGTACCTCTGAGTCGGTTGCCAACCATTCCTCTACTTGGCGACGTTCGGCAGCCGTTACTTCACCGTCAAGATAAGCACTGAGCAATTCAAAGCGATCGCGCATCATAGTCTGTATTACACCCTGGGGTTGATGGTTATAAGCTGGAACTCCAGCGCTTGAATCCCCTGGCAAGTGCTGTTGATGATTTTTGGGAGAATTAAAATCAGCATTCATAATCACACCACCTCATTCAATCGGGGAATCTCTCGCTCGGAATTAAGAAAAAATTTTAAGTCTAAAAATGTTATAAAGGGAAGTTCTGCACCCAATGAAAGCTTTACCAAAACTTTAAATTAATCCCACTCATTGCTAGACAATTAACCGTCTAGATAATTTTGCAGTTGCAACTGTAACCGCTGGCGGGCTCTCGCAATTCTTGACTTAACTGTTCCGAGGGAAACTCCCGTAATTTCAGCAATCTCCTCGTATGCTAACCCTTCGATTTCTCTCAAAACAATAGTCGTTCGGAATACTTCTGGCAAGTCTGCGATCGCCGTATGCAATTGGTCGTAAAACTCTCGGGTCGTCAAATCCTCATCAGGACCCGGACCATCCGTCGCAATTTCCCAGTCCATCTCCCCATCGTCTAAGGAACGGGGTGCATCTAGCGACACTGGCGGGCGTACTCGCTTGCGCTTACGTAGCTCATCATAAAACAGATTCGTGGCAATACGGCTCAGCCAGCCCCGAAATTTAGCAGGCTCTTGCAAGCGCTGAATATTCCGGTAGACTCGAATCCACACTTCTTGAGCCAAATCTGACCGGTCTTGCCAGTCAGGTGCCAAGTGGTATAAAACCCGATCGACATGAGACTGATACCGACGGAGGAGTTCCGCGAAGGCGATGCGATCGGGGCGCATCCCTTCTTGGCATCGCAACACCAAATCATAATTAGAAAGTTTCTCAGCCGGCAATTGCACTTGAGGGACGGTCGCCTCTACCGTAGACCAGGGTACAGAAATAAAGTGACTCATCGGTGGAATTGGCCTAAGTCGAACATTCCATCTTGTTTGACGCGGCCCCCACTGATAAGTTCCCACCTGGGGATCGGGAATCAGGAGCAGGAGAACAGGAAAGCCAGTGTATTCCTTTAACTTTTAACTGTTTCTGTTCTTAACCCATGCTCCATCATCTCACAGGCGCCGATACTAACCCAACTACTCGAACCATCAGCCCCATGTTCTTTCTTCCAGATGGGGGCATTGTGCTTCAAAGTATCAATTCCATATTCGCAAGCTGCAAAAGCTTCTTTGCGGTGAGGACAGCCAACTGCGACCAAGACACTGATTTCCCCAATTTGCAAGCGTCCAACCCGGTGGTGAATGGCGACTCGATTCACAGCAGGCCATTGGTGGCGGATATTCGTAGCAATTTGCTCAAAGACCCGAATCGCCATCGGTTCATAAGCTTGGTACTCTAAGGCGACGACCGGCTTACCATCCGTTTGATTACGAACTGTACCGCTCATCATCACTACAGCTCCATTGGCTGCTTCATCTACCAAAGTGTATATTTCTTCAACCAATAAAGGAGCTAAGGTAATGGCAAAACTATCTTGGGGATGACGTTTCGCAGGAGCATTTAGGAAACTTGTGGTGCTAGAGTTCATAGCTTCAGCAGATCGTGGGTACTCTCTATTTTGTACGTGTAATTAATCTCAAAGATGCGATCGCTCTCAAAAGCTCCGCAGCCTCAGCACCTTTCAAATGCTGAATGTAAATTTTATTTTATTTTTATTTCCTCAAAACAGTCTGCGTGAAATAATGCGAATAATCCAAATCTCAGATAAAATCACCGAATATTTGGGGAAATACATCAAATCACGATGGCTTGGGTGTCCTTAATTACATAAGCTCTCGTGAGCGCATCTTTATTTACATCAGGGTTTTAACCTGAGCTGAGGTAAACAAATCGAAGGCCAAGGAGAAAATGATGGAAACGCTTGCACTGACTCACTCTTATATTGCCCACGAAGAGCCAGTTCCTGAACTCACACTCCCCTCTCTCGACGAGCTAGGCTTGAGAATTCCTAGCTCTGCCTGGGTCGGCCTTGCCGCCATTGCCGTTGCTGCCTCTGTGTTCACCCTTCCTGGTGAAGCTCACGCAGCCTATGTCAGCACGAATGGTAGTCGCTTGAATGTTCGGTCTGGGCCAGGTCTAGAGTATTGCGTACTCAGTAAATTGCACAATGGCAGCCACGTCCGCACCACCAAGCATTCTGTGAATGGATGGGTGAAGCTAAAACAGGGGGGTTGGGTTGCGTCCCAATGGCTGAACCGTGGTTCCGTAGCGGCTGCCCCCAGTTACAATTCCTGCGGTCGCTGCATTCGCTAGCTGAAAACTCTGAAGTTGTTGAGTTTTGCCAGGCCCACCCGGTGGGCTTTTTTCCTGCTTCCAAGCTTACACCCAGCGCCCAAAAATCGCTAGGATTGGGGGACTCAGTCAGATTGTCCCCCGGTCGTACATCAATCTTGAGGCTGGCACAAGCTGGTCTCTAACTGACTTTGCCCCCGCCCATGAGGTAGAGTAAGGCCATCCGTACTGCCACACCACTGGTGACTTGCTGGGAAATTAAGCTAAATTCGGGGTCATCCATCAACTCAGAACTAATTTCCACACCTCGATTCACTGGACCTGGATGTAGGACTTTGACATGAGGCTTGCAAAGTTTCAGGCGATCGCGCGTAATGCCATAAAGCTGATGGTACTCCCGCAAACTCGGCAGCAAATGCTGGCCCATCCGTTCCTTTTGCAAACGCAACGTCATCACAAAATCAGCATCCTGTAAGGCTGGTTCCACTTTCCAGTGCACAAACAACCGACCTTCTGAGCCACCGCACTCAGCAAACAACGGTGGCAACAAAGTTGGGGGCCCAGCCAAATGTACTTCAGCCTGAGTAGCTGTTAAACTCCAGAGATTAGAGCGAGCCACCCGCGAATGCAGGATATCCCCAATAATCGCAATTTTTTTACCCTTCAACAGTTCCAGACGGGGGCGATCGCTCGGTTCTAAGATTGAACAAATGGTAAACAAATCTAGCAAAGCTTGCGAAGGGTGTTCGTGTTGACCATCCCCTGCATTCAAAACACTGACCCTCGCGCCGATGCGGTCCATCTCCTGCGCGATCGCATGAGGAACTCCTGCCGAGGAATGCCGGATCACCATCATATCCGTTCCCATTGCCAGATAAGTCTTCGCCGTATCCAGAATTGTCTCCCCCTTCGACAGAGAAGAAGTCCCCGGCGTAAAATTCAACGTATCTGCTGACAAACGTTTGGCCGCCAGCTCAAAACTGTTGCGAGTGCGGGTTGAAGGTTCAAAAAACAAATTAGCCACCACCTGGCCCTGCAAGGCAGGTACTTTCTTCATACGGCGGCTGAGCACTTCCCGGAAACTAGCAGCCGTTTGTAGCACTGCATCATATTCATCAGAAGTAAAATCAGCCAGGGAAAGAATGTGGCGGCGAGTCCAAGCCATAGCGATGTGAAAGTTAAGAGTTTGGATGTCAAGAATCAAGCGGATCTGTGGTCACTCCAACCGAATCCCTGAAAAGGATTCGGTGGTTTCCTATGAACAGTATCCAGCAATATCTGGCGACCCTCGTCGCCAGTCTGATTATTTTTAGCTTAAATAGTTGTACAGCGCCGTCCCCAGACCGGAGAGAGTCCATCCCTCCCATTCCTACCCCCACAGTTGCTTCCGTAAAAAATCCAGCGATCGCCAGACTCCCCCAACCAGTCAGTCGTCAGCTTCCCATCACCCTCAAAACTGTCAAAGCCAATATTTATCAAGTAGACAACCAGTGCCAAGCTCTACTACCTCAAAGCGTGACTCTGCCAGCTCAAAAATCCCTAGAGGCAGCAGTCGCCAAAGTCCTAGAGCAACAGTCTACCAGTGACTTAAACCTCAATTATCGAGTCAGCTTGGAGCCAGAGAGCGGATTGGTTACAATCGATCTACGAGTTCCTGCCAACTCTGCCAGAAGATTAAGCTCCTTGTCAAGCTGCGAACAGCTTGCCTTGTTCGGGAGCCTGCGTCAAACCCTGACGAGCAATCGGCTCTGGAGGGTCAAAAATGTCCGTTTCACCGAATTAGGGGAAGACATTTGGCTTTAGTTAGGGGTCACTCTGAGTGGAGTCCTCAAGGAATTTAACCCAGAGTATCCACTGATGCAACTTAAAATAACCTGGGTCAGGGGTAAGCAATCAGGGATTCCATGATTAATTCTTTCGCCTGAGTCCTAACTCTTCAGTCCTACTTATAACAGCTTGTCAAAAGCAAGCTTGTTAAGTTAAAAGGTTAGAAGGTAGCTTCTC
The DNA here is from genome assembly GCA_050262755.1 of Actinomycetota bacterium. GTDB lineage: Bacteria > Cyanobacteriota > Cyanobacteriia > Cyanobacteriales > Microcoleaceae > JBLNEP01. The sequence continues at coordinate 4,895 of JBLNEP010000233.1, forward strand.
GACAAAAATCTACACATAGGTAACAGGTGAGAGCTGAGAAGCGTTGGCTACGGAGGATTTAAACAATTCAAGAGGTATTATGAACCAGCAGGTTATACACCCGATGGTGAAGTTCCAGCGTCAGGTGCATTCTCTTGTGAAATCGAACATTATTAAACCGACAGATAGCCTGTGGAAAATCGCTCTGCTGTACGGGGATGAGTGGCCTCATTGGAAAAAAGAACTTTTAGAGTTTGGCTTTTCCATGCAAGACCCCGTGAGCGAGTTGCTTGCTGTCGAAGGCTGGGATGATGAGTAAAAAAGCAGGGACTCTGAGGGATGGAGCATTCCCTCCCACTCAGTTCCCGCTCCCCCCTCCCTCACTTAAAGACAGGCTGCTAAAGCTTGGGATAATTCTTTTGCCGTTTGATAGCGATCGCTCGGCTTAGGTTCCGTCACCCGCGAAATCACAGCCCGCAATTTCGGGGTAATAGTCGGAACACTTTCGAGATTAAATCCATAGCCCCTGCTCTTTTTACCATAAAACTTTTGGGGGCTTTCACCCGTTAGCAAAAAAATTAAGGTCGGACCGATCGCATATAAATCAGACTGAGTGAGCGGTTGTCCCCGGTCCTGTTCCGGAGCCGTATAACCCTCAACACCGATGCGAGTGCCAGGAGGGGTGCCAATCTCCTTAACGGCACCAAAATCCAGCACCGCGATGCGGTTGTCTCGGTTCCGCACTAGCAAATTCGCCGGTTTAATATCTCGATGAATGATCGGAGGCTGTTGAGCGTGAAGGTAGCCCAACACTTCACAAGTCTGTATCATCCATTCAATCGCTTGTTGGGGAGTCACAGGCCCCCGTTGATAAATCCGCTTTTCTAAATCCTGACCGTGGAGCATCTCCATTGCCAGGTATTTCTTGCCCCCTTCCACAAAAAAATCAAAAAATTGAGGAATTCCCGGATGCTGGAGAGCCTTGAGGGTGCGGGCTTCCCGTTCAAACAGCTCTTGAGCTTTCGCAATTTGCGCCATATCCGCATTCATTTCCTTGAGAACCACCAAAGAAGCTGCGGGGGGGCTTCCTGGTTGTTGCGACCGAGCTTTATTTTGATCCCAAGCCAGGGTGGTTGTCCCCATGCCCCCTTGCCCTAAAATCTTCAGCACTTGGTACTGGCGGATCGTGCGTTCAACTTTAATGGGTTTGCCGCAGTGAATGCAAAATAAATTTCCTGGCGGATTACCTGCGTGAGTACAGGTAGGAGTTGGGGCTTGAGAACTGGGGATAGCAGGCGAAATGACACCCCTTCCCGGCTGAACATCGGGCGAGTTCTGAGCGATCCCCGGCCCCAGTTGAAACTTTAAGACCGGACCCCCCTTTGCCAACTGAATCAGGCAACCATCCGATACCTCTCCCTGAGGCATCAACACCCCATTGACAAAAGTGCCATTCGTTCCTTGGTTCACTAACAACCAACGGCTGTGGGAGGCTGAGTGTTGAATCTTCCGTAACTCTAGGTGCTGCCGGGACACCAGGGGATCGGGAATAATCACATGGTTGTCTGGAGAGCGACCAATGCGAATAATTGACTCGCTCTCAAAACTCCAGCGTTGCAAAGGAATCTGTTGTTGGGGGTCTAAGAGGGTGAGGGTTAACACATCATCGCCAGTAGAAGAGCCTTAATTCAAGACCGAAAAAGGAGAGGGAATGGGGAGAAGCAAAGTAAACAGCCAAAAGAGAGTAGGTTGAACGTTGTCTTTTAACTGTTTACTTCTACCCACTTAGGAGCGGCCTGGCTGCACCAGCACCCGAATGACAATCGCTGTGATATTGTCATGACCGTTATACTGATTCGCTAACTCAATTAACTCACTCACCCCTTGCTCTAGACTGGCTTGGGGGTTCAGCAGCGGTTCCAGCTTCGTTTGCCAGTGGGTTTCCAACAGATGATTATCGGTCAAGCCATCGGAAGTCAAAACAATCAACGTATCTTCATTAATCTCTAAAAACTCCACCTCCGGCTTGACAAAATTCTGATCGCGGGGACCCAGGGCTTGAGTGAGTTGATAGGCGTCGGGGCGGGAATAGGCGGTGGTCGGATCGACCCCGCGTTTAATTTCCCTCATCCCCACTTCATGATCGGCGGTAATTTGTCGCAGCGCTCCCCCTCGCTTGAGGCAATAGAGGCGACTGTCGCCGACATGGGCTATGGCTAGTTTTGTATTGTGAATTAAAGCCATGACGAGGGTGGTTCCCATGCGGGCACTGCCAGAGCGAGCATCTTGTTGATTCACCTCGTAGATGGCTTTATTCGTCTGCTGTACTGCTTCACAGATGCTGTCAGCCGAGGGGAGTTCATCTCCCCAATGCTCTTGAAAGTGTTGCTTGAGGGTTTCAACTGCCAACTGACTGGCGACTTCCCCGCCTGCGTGTCCCCCCATACCGTCACACAGAATATACAGTCCCTTGACTTGGATGACACGGCCCGATGAACTTTCTAGCTTGTTGATCTGAGTCCAGATGCTGAAAAAATCTTCATTATGATCCCGCAGGCGGCCGACATGGGTGCGGCCGCAATCTTCTAAACGGTAGACTTGCATGGGCAGGGTGAGCGTCGTGGTGTCAGCCGCATCCAGGATTGGCTCTTCGGGCTTGCCCAATTGCAGGCGGGTTGGGGCAGAGATTGGAGTTAATTCGGGTTCTAGTTCCATTTGCGTACTTTCTAGGCGCGGTCGCAATTCGTCTACTGTCTGAATCTCACCCTGATGCAAGTCGCGTACTAGAGCTGCCACCGCACTGAACTGGGTGCGCTGCGACTCGTCAAATAAAGCCTGCCACACTTGACCCAAATCTTGCAGAGTTAAAGAGGAGCCTACTGGTTCTGAGTACAGACGTTGCAGGCGGATAGAGGCTAAAAAGTTGGTTTCCTCTGGGTTCACTCGTAAATTGGTCATTTCTAGCAAACTTTGACGACAATGGCACGGCTCTAAAGCGGTCCAAAGTTCGACCATTTCTTGGAGCCAGTATAAAATTTGCTGCGTTGAAAGTTGGGGATCGCTCCAGCGCTCTAAGAGTTTGGGCCAATGACCGCAGTCTTCTATCAGTACCACTCTCTGTCCGATTTCCGTTTGCCAAGCATCGTGAATGGCGGGCAAGTTTTGGGGAAATTGCCACTTGAGAGAGAGGTAGGGTTGAGCGATCGCCGGAATTTCTGACTTCGCTACTAACAGAGCATTGAGTAGAGAGATTTGTAGGGGCTGGCAATCTAACACAGGTACTCCTACTATCTCCGATGGGTTCCTGGGTGGTAAAGGTTCTAAGAGTTGATAGCGCTCCTGAGAGTCTAAATAAGCTCCTGCTGGCATCGGAGGTAGAGGTAACTGGCGAGCTGGCGGCTCTAGAGGGTGCGGAATTTCCTGAGGTTGAGCAGAGGGGTCCAAGGCATTGCTTCTCAGGTTAGAATTGTCTGTTTTCAGAAAATCGCTGGCGGGTACAGCGATTGCCTCTAATCGATCGATAAAAGAGGCATTGTCAGCCAGTTGAAAGGAGGCGGCGGCTGGCAGGTTGGCCGAACCAGTATCTTCAATCTCTTCCTGGTTCAAGGTGGCTGCTAGCGGTGGGTGGGGGGGTGCTTCTGGAGATGGGGGAGATGGGGGAATATCGGTATTAATTCTGTCTGATGCGGGGGCGGTCGCACTGGGTGCTACTCCTACTCCCATAAATAAGTCTTGGAGTTGCTGAATCTCGCTGGCAATATCGGGTTCCTCAAACTCAGTGGGTTGCCACCTCGCTCCGCCGCCAATCATTGCTAACCACACCTGACCTGTGACAGCACTACAGTTGGGGCATTGTTTGGCGCTATAAGCAACCTTGTGGCCACATTTTGGGCAAGTCTTGTGGGTGAGGGAAGTCCCGCAGTGCTGACAAAATTTGTTCTGATTGGGGTTTTCAAACTGACATTGGGGACAGGTAAGCATAGGGATTTTAGAGTTAGATTTTAGGTGGGAAAGAGAGGTGATGGCCAATGGCATGGGAGATGGAAAATTTTGAGTTGTATCCCCAATGCGACCGCGAGGCTTTGATAGTTTTAATTTTTAACTCTGTAGGGGTGGGGTTGAGCCCTCAAGGGTGTTTGCGAGTAGTCGGACCGGATTAATAGTGCTGGTTGAGCTGAGGCAGAAGTCAGAGGGTCCAGAAGTTAACCTTCTTTACATCTGTTTACAGACTTTCGTTGATTTTTGCCTACCTACTGAGAATTAAATATGCAGTAACTGCTTCTGAACCTGTGCTGACGGCTCGATAGGAATCCCTCTATTTATATTTTAGGAAAAATTGCTTGAAAATCCTCTAACTTTTGTCTGGGGGTCAATAGACTCATTGGTTCAAGCCGATCGTTTGCACCGAGATCGAGCTGGGATGTCCCGGTCGCAACAGCAAATTTGGGGGTGGGTGGAAATGGCTGTCGCTCGATCGGTGGATGGGTTGCCAGCTACCCGTTAAAAGGGAATGGCTGTAGCGTCGAGTTCGTTGGCGATCGCTGCTTGTGCCATTGCTTGAATGATGGCGAGGGGGACTTTACAGAAATATTGGCGACGAAATTGTTCTTCTGAGACTGCGGCTAAAAATCGCTCGATCGACTGGAACGGTAGGGGGGAGGAAGTGGACAATTCTGAGGGTGAATCCATCCGGAGAGATGTTTCCTGCCTCTTCCAGAGACTTCTAGAAGCACCCTCAGGGAAGGGAGAAAAGCGAGAACTCTGAGGGTGGTATTCTCCGTTGGTTGGTTGGGGTTGCCTGCTGATATGAAAAGCTCGATCGCGATAGCTGACTTTAAAGCCAAGGTGGGTTAAGCTTTTGAATCCTAGTTGTAAGCAGGCGTCTCCAATGCCTAATTTTTGTCGCAGTTGTTGACGGGTAACTGGTTGACCAGTACGGCTGAGGTATTTGGCAATCCCCACAAGCTGTTGCCAGATTTGCAGGGGGGGGACTGCTGGGGGGAGGGAATAGGCGATCGCCAGTGGTTGTTGGGAATGCAGTCCGCGCCGAACCCACGCCTGGATTTCTTCCCAGCTTGTTGGGCATTCTCTCATCACCAACGGGGACGAAGGTTCAGGGGTGAAAGCAGGGAGGGGTACTGAGTCGATCCGGTCACTCCGCCAGTCTAAGATCCAATCTATCTGGACTGAGGGGGTGATTTGACTGTCTCCGGTGGTGGGGCGGAGGGCAATCAACCGGATTTCATAGCGTTTTTCGTAGGCATTGAAGTCAAGTTCTGCGATCGCATCGCATCGCCCTTGGGGAATTTCGTCTTTGTAGTGTCCCCACCAAATCCCTGGAAAGCCGCGATCGCTGGATTCGTCCCAGAGTGCAAAATCAGTTTTGATATACTCAACTTGCTGCCCTTTGACATCTTTAATTTTCCGATTCCAGACATTTTCAAACCAACAGTTTTGAATCAACAATTTCGGGACTGGATTGCCCATTCCGCAGGGTTCGAGGAGTTTCAATTCTTGAAATAACTCTTTTCCTAATTCTGAGACAGTGACGGTCAAGTCTACTTGAACGATCGGGGATAATAAACTACTTGCCACTGTGCTTTTTCGCAATTCTTGATTGATTGCTTCGGTAAATAGCGGGATATTTTCAATCGGTAAACTCAAGCCAGCAGCGAAGGGATGACCGCCGAATCGATGAAGTAAATGAGCTTGACTTTTGACTAATTGATACAGGTCGATTTGATTGGCAGAACGGGCGGAACCTCTCGCAAGAGTAGGGGAATTCGCTGAGTCGAATAAATCATTGTCTGCTGTTACTTCGGTGTTCTCTCCTTCGCGGTTGGTACTTAATAAAATGGTGGGGCGACCGTATTCTTGGGCAACTTGACCGGCTACTAATCCTAAAACCCCGATCGGCCATTGAGAGTCACTCAAAACAATCACATGGGTTGTCGATAAGTCAAGTTTTGCTAATTTGTCAGCGACATCTTTCGCTACATCTTTTTGTAGAGATTTGCGACGAGTGTTGGCGAGTTCAGTTAATAAAGCGAGTTGTTCGCAACGTTGGGTTTGGTGGCTGGTGAGCAATTCCACACAAAAGCTAGCATCGCCTTGAATGCGGCTGACAGCGTTAATACGGGGACCCAGACCAAAGGAAATATCGGTCGGGCGATCGCCATTTCTCCGACATAATTCTAGGAGTTTAGCAACTCCTGGGCGTGTCGGATTTCGTAATTGTTGTTGCAGGCGTTCTATTCCTAATTGAGCTAAATAGCGGCAATCTCCAGTGAGTTGAACTAAATCCGCAATTAAACCAATGGCAACTAAATCTAATAAATCTTCTAAAGGACGTTGAGGAACCTCTGGTAAGGTTTGATAAAGAGCTTCAATTAATTTGTAGGCAACGGCGACCCCAGAGAGGTGAAACAGGGGATGACTGGGCGGTAAATAGCGAGGATTGATAATAGCAACTGCGGGCGGGCGTGATTCGGGGAGGGTGTGGTGATCGGTGATGATAATATCGAGGCCGAAACTGCGGGCATACTCAATTTCTGTGAGATTGGTGCTGCCAGTATCGCAGGTAATAATCAGACGAATGCCGGATTGAGCTAAAGTATCAATACCCGGACAGTTGAGGCCGTGGGATTCGGTGAGGCGGTTAGGAATATAGTAGGTTAGTTGGTCATGTTGGCGGAAAAATTGACCGAATCCATCCCAGAGCACAGAGGTAGAGGTAATCCCGTCTGCGTCAAAGTCTCCCCAAATCGCGATTTTTTCGTTGCGACCGCGTGCTTGCAGGATGCGATCGAGGGCCCAGTTCATTTCTTGCCCAAATTCAAAGGGACTGGCAGGTTGATAAAGTTTTGGGTTTAAGAAACCAGCGATCTGTTCCGGATCTTGAATTCCCCTCGCTCGCAGCAGGGCGGCTGCATGATGCCCTGGTACATCAGGGGCCTGTTGTTTCACCGCCTCAATTAACCACGCTGGTGGCTCAATGGGGGGCTGAATTTGCCAGTGTTGAAGTGCTTCAGGCATCTAGAAACATCACGATTAATCAGTCTTTTTTTTCTATTTTAAGCTGAAGTTTAGCCTTTTTTAACCAAGAAAGCTCGCTACTGATTCCTTTTTTGGCTAGTTAGCAAATCCTATTCCCTTAGGGACAGGTTGATAATCAATCTCAGGGGAGAGCCTGCTTAAAGGCTGGGCAAATTAGATTAGAGCAGAGGCAAGAAAAAGCCCACGTTTACAACTGACGAATCATTGAGCAGTTGGCTCAATCTTTCCCGAGGAGCATCTCCGAGACTAAAGATTTTTTTTGAAGAGTTCTGGCAAGGATAACAACTATGAAACCTAACGAACAAAAAACCTCTAGACGTGAAGTGTATCAAGAGGTGCATACAAACCCTCAAACCCATACTCACACGAGCAAGACGCAAACGACTTCTACCTTTTCTAATACCGCTAGTGAGGGTTCTCAAAAAGCAGCGTATCAGGACGGTTACCTTCAGGGTCGAGTTTCTGAAAAGTCAGCCCAAGCTGACTATCAAGAAACTCGTGATAACGACAATGCAGCTCGTGGCTTGCTGTTAGGAATTGGTCTGACTGCTTTGGTCGGCTTAGTAGCTGGATCTGTGTATTTCCTCAATCAAAAAGATGAAACTCCTGTTGCTCCTCAAATTATAACGGTTCCAAAGGCGAGCAGTCCTTCTACTTCACCCAGCCCCTCTCGAACTGTTGAGAGAGAAAAAGAAACAACAATCATTCAAAGAGTTGTACCGGTGCCTCAATCTTCACCAGCTCCCAAGGCAGTTCCGAGTCCCCAACCACCCAGTCCAGCACCCAATATTAATATTACCGTCCCCAATTCGCAGCGACAAGAAGCGCCACGAGAACAACCAGCACCCGCTCCTTCTTCTCCAGCGAATAATATTAATATCACTGTTCCTAATTCGCAACCAAAATCCACTCAATCCTCAGGAACTCGTGCGAATGAAATTGCACCAGCTCCCTCGCCAGCCTCTAGGAATGATGCTTCTGAAGCCGGAGGAACTAGCGATACTCAGACGAACAACTCTCGCACTTCTGATGCTCCTGCTTCTGACAGTTCGGCTGAATAGAAGTTAAAACAAGTTTGGTTTCGGTTCAGTTAATTTTAGGCTTTTGCTTTCGTTTTTAGCTTTCTCCTAACTTGGGAGGAAGCTTTTTATTGTTTTTTTATTAAATTGAAACTTCTTCGATCGTAGCAAGATCTGGAACGAAATTAGAAGAATTATTTGCTTCTGATTCAACGAGAAAAACTCCTTCTATTTGGTCATTGAAATGACAGCGTGTCGTAAATTGACAGATATCACAATGACCTGAGTTGATAGGGGATTTAAGGGGAAAAGGTTCGCCTTTTTTCTGATAATTTTTTAGCCAAGCGGTGAGTTGAGTTAGGAGGTTGGTTAAATCTGCTTCCGTTTGCTGATGTTGGGTTCGATCGTAAGGAAATTTAAGGCTTTTTGGGACATTACCTTCGTGAGACTGGACAAACCAATAAGTCATAGAAACTTGTTCGGGTAAATAGTGACTTGTTTCTACTAAGACATAGCGATAGAGGCGAGTTTGCCAGTGTTGGGCCAACCATTGGGAGTTTTGAGGAAGAGGATAGGTTTTCCAGTCAAAGATTTGAGCTTGCTTGGGTTCTGCGATTAAGAGGTCATAAATCACAGTGAGTAAGTAGTTTTGGAATGTGAGGGTGCGAGTGTGTTCGGCTTGGCGGAAGATTTGAGTATGATTATTTAAGGGGGCAAAAAGTTCTGGGGAGGCATTCATGAAGGTGGTGAGACAGTGAGCCATTTCTGGGTCTTCTTTAACGATTGATTCGATGGGGAGTCCGAGTTCTCGTTGCTGCATTAAGAGGTGAAATCGGCTACCCCAAGCAAGTTTTTCTTGATGTTCTGGAGAGATAGGAGTTGCTAGTTGTTCTAAGTAGGTGTGTTGAAATTTACGGGGGCAGGTAGTGAGGAGATTGAGTTGCGTTTGGGAGAGTCTAAACATGCTTCAGTTAGGAGATTTTATTGGGTAGATTGATTGGGATTGGGATAATCGTTCACTTAGGTGTAGAACTTTTCCACTATTCTTACTTGATTGAGGACAAAAATTCAGTGGGTTCTGTCATTTTCTCATAGATTCGTATTAGAATATCTTTGGGAATAAAGCTAAGATATCGATCGCCCTCCCTGAACTTGCATAAAAACAGGTCTTCACTCCCGATAGGTAGATAGAAGAGTTTAGGAGGGATTAACCGATGTTTAAGTTCGCCAGGATTTTTCGCTTTGGCATCACTGGTACAGTCTCTTTAGGTCAAAAGACAGTGAACCGCGATTTCCCTGGTTTTAACGAAGAAGCGATCGTCGATGAACCCATTTACCCCTACCGCCTCGGTCGCGTATATTTCCAAAATACCTGGTGGCCTGCGCGGTGCGAGGAAGTAATTACCCTAGAATCAGGTGAGATTGTTTATGTGGTGGGGATGCACAATATCACCCTTCTAGTTTCACCGACTCCCTTGGAATCCATTCAAGATTGAGCGCCCTTTCTGCCAACTCTCTGACTGCATCCATTTTTCAAGATGTTTTTAGCTAGAGATTGCGATGATTCTCCCCTCTCATTGAGGTTGCCAATCTCATTATTGGAAATTTCCACAACAACCCAGAAACCAAGTGTTACTTTACCCCTTTGTTAATACAAATACGCTGCCCTCACTGCCTCGTCCGATCCGTAAATCGCTGTCTAAATAAGTAGTATCCAACCATCCTTGTTGCTCCCGACCATCTAATCCGAAATCCAGCGCGAAAAACTTCTTCCCTGCTTCAATTTCCTGAATATAACTTCCAGGAGATTGATACTCAATTAACCGCTGCGAACCCACAATGACTCGCTCAAACTTAACCTGTACTCGTCGCTCCGAAACTGGCTCAAATCTTGCGACGACACTCACGATCCCCTCTAAAAAAGGTAAGCTGTAAAGCTCCGCAATATTATAAATTTTTCCGGCTTGAACCCGGATACATTGATAAATTTGACCCAACTTAACCAACGGTAGCTGCTCGAATCCTAATAAACCCCGACTTGTTGTATATAACAGCCGCCAATCTCCGTCTAAAAGCTCGACTGCTTCGAGAGGACGAGGGATGGGATTGTAATCTTCTAGCTGCGCGATCGCAGCCAAAATTGCCTGCTTCTCACTTTCCGTCGCCAGCAATCCCCGATTCTTGCCCGCGATCGCCTCTAATAATTTTGCTTTTCCAATCATAATTTTTATTCGTGGTTAGTGCTCCATCGTTTCTGGTTGGTAGGGGCCAATAGCCCACCCCTCCAACCCTCACCAGTCAACCGTCCACAGACTACTTACACACTAAGATATCAAACTTAACCAGATATAACAGAGTCCGATGGAGATAGGCTAATTCTTTCTGGGTTTTAGCATAGCGCCTCGAAATTTCCCCCACCGTTACCACACCTTCTTGTTTAATCGTCTCTAACACCTCCATCTGAATATTAACTGGTATCCTCTGGTCTGGACCAAAACTTGTAAACCAAATTTTCTGAATTTCTTGTAACCGTGTTGGTGTCGCTGTTGCCCCCAAACTTAAGAGCATCTCATCACTTAAACTCCGAGTTGGATAATGGCTAAATACCCTAAATGGATCGTCGCAAAGGGGATGAGGTGGCATTCCTGGTGTTAACGGTACAGACTCCGGTACAGTGGAGCGAATGATTGCTAATTCCTGCCACAATTCCTCATAAGCAGCGATTACCACTTTCCAATCATAAATCTTCTGCACTCGTTGTCGGCCATTTTCTCCCATTTTTCGCCTCAATTCGCCATTCGTAATTAAATGGCTTAATGCTTGCGCGCAGGCATCCACATCAACGGCTGTCAACATCGCAGTATGACCCATATAAGTGGGCCAATTAAAATGATCTTGTAGATAGTTAAAGGTCAAATCTAAACACTCATTGGGTGCTGGAGTTAGGGTGGGAATTCTAAAACCATCGATTTCATGGCGGACAGATTCTTGATAGCCATTCCAATCGGAAACTACAGCAGGTAAACCATTCGCCATTGCTTCAATGGGTGTCAGACCAAAGGTTTCTTGAATGTTGTCTGATAGCGATATAAAAATGTCAGCAGCCGACCAGATATTTAAGCGAATTTCTGGGTTACGTCCGTCCAAAAAAATATGATTTGCAGAGGGACAAAAAACCTTGGCACTATAGCGAAAATCATTTTCTTCTCTGGGGTCTTCAATCCAACCAGCCTGAATTAAATGAATTTTTGCCTGGGCCGCTTGCGCCGCTTTTTCTACGGCCATATACATCGGGACTGGATGAGCTTTTCCTGAAAAACATAATCGCCCAACAAACAGGATTACGATGTCATTAGCACCAATGCCGAATTCTTGGTGGAGACGGTTGCGAACGCTGATAGCTTCGGCTCCCTGGGGAAAAATGCTAGTATCAACACCGAGGGGAATCACTGGTAATTTTACTTGAATTTGCGGGGGGGTTCCCAGGCGATTTGCTAAATATTCGCTCCACTGATTTAACACTCCTTCTATGGCTATTTTAACGGCGTTGGATGTGCAAATGACTGCATCCCAAGGCTGAACCGGAGCAATGAGTAAATCGCCGATCGCTCTCATCACGGATCGGGTGGCGATTGTGTGAGTCACGCCACAGACGCTATAGGCTCGCTGGTCTGAAAATCGACGAGTCCAAACCATGTCTGAAAGGGTTGGATCGGGTCGGTAAATTGTACCAGCTTGAGCTAATAAGTGAGTTTCATAGGTCCGAACCCACCCTACTTTCTGAGGACGTTTTAACCAAGGACGAATGCGGTCACAAAACTCCTGAAAAGCTGCTTGGCTATCTGTATAACAGTACAGAGAGTCACTGGTTCCATACTGAACCAAGCTTTTGAGAAATCCTTCTCCGGCTGAGTGGCGACCCAGAAGCCGTTTTCCGCTAGTGTCGTAAGCATCTTTGATGTAGAAAACTGCTGCGTTCATGACCATTTTTTAGAATTTTTGCCCTAGAATTACATCGAGAGAGTTGCACAGTCGATTTTAGAGTTTAGAGTAAAAATTTGGTAAAGATTGTCCAAGTTCAGGGTTTAAAGGGTTTCTGCTGGGAACGCTGCCTGACGAAATGTTTCAAAATCAGCCGAAACAGCGATCGCAAGCGGATATAGAATAGCTTAAACCGGATAATGTTACATTAAAATATTTGGGGGCAAACAGGGAAAAACGGACAGGGAGCTGGAAGAGCCGGCGAGTCAGGGGACTCCCAGCCGAAAGCCCCGAAACTCTGAGAGCCTGATGCCTTATACCCTATTGTGCCTTTTGGATCAAGAACCATGTACAATCCTTCTCTGCGTCAAATCCCTCGCCACGAACCTGCTGAGGTTATTCCTTTGAAGCAAGAATCTTCACTCCTCGATTGGTTGGAATCCACAAACCGCCTGTTGGCACGGGATGTCAACGATCCTGATGATTATTTGCTGGATGAGGAACCGGAAATTTCTGACCTCATGGGTGCGGATGATAGTCCCTACGATGATCTGGATGACGATCTGGATGATGCGATCGAGATCGAGGAAGAAATGTAATCAAGAACAACGGCTGATTTGATCTGAGAAAAAGCGGGCGCGACTCATGAGAAACTGCTGGAACTAAACAGTCGCGCTTAGCCATCTAAATATTCAATTCTCAGAGAACTAATTGAAGGTGTGTAGGGGTGTGGCAAGGAGGAAATTGTGAACGAGAAAGTATTGTTGAGCAAGCCTTACAAACTCTCAGGAACTAACTTGCTATGGTTGCTGGGAGTAGGTCTGGGCGTTTCCGCTCTTGGTTTAGATTGGCTCACCGATCGCTTGTTTGAGGGGGAGCGAGCGCTGTTTCTTCCCTTCGCTGTTTCTGCGATCGCGACGGCGGGACTTGGTTTGTGGGTTGTGCCTTTGCTTCAGCAGCTTAAAGCTGGGCAAGTGATTCGTGAAGATGGCCCCCAAGCTCACCTGAAGAAAGCAGGGACGCCGACGATGGGCGGGATATTTTTTGTACCGATGGGAGTGGCGGTCGCACTGGTATGGTCTAAGTTTAACTCAGATGTAATCGCTGTATCGACTTTAACCTTAGCCTATGCCTTTATCGGCTGGCTGGATGACTGGCAAATTCTACGTCGTAAGTCGAATCAAGGCATCTCGCCTCAGATGAAATTAGCGCTGCAAATTGGTTTTGCTGTAGCTTTTTGTCTCTGGTTAGCCTTACACCAACCCGCGATTCTTACCAGTGTGGCCTTGCCTTTGAGTCTGGCTTTGCCCTTAGGTTTGCTATTTTGGCCGCTGGCAGTATTTGTCCTAGTTGCAGAAAGTAATGCGACTAATCTCACCGACGGTGTTGATGGCTTAATGGGCGGTTTAGGCGGGATTATTTTATTAGGTTTAGGTGCATTTATCGCTACCACTTCGCCTGAATTAATGATATTTTGTGCCTGCATGAGTGGCAGTTGCCTAGGGTTTGTCTTCCATAACCGTAACCCCGCCCGTGTATTTATGGGAGATACTGGTTCCTTAGCTTTAGGAGGAGCATTAGGAGCAGTTGCTTTACTGACCAATACTCTTTGGGTTTTGCTAATTCTCAGCGGCATTTTACTCGCAGAAACTTTGTCAGTCATTGCTCAGGTCAGCTATTATAAAGCCACAAAAGGACCCGATGGCATTGGCAAGCGATTGTTCAAAATGGCTCCTCTCCACCATCATTTAGAACTGTCTGGGTGGTCGGAAACGAAAGTGGTGGGAGTGTTTTACTTAGTGAATGGGATTCTGGCTGCGATCGGTTTTATCCTTCGCCCCTAAGAGATCGAGAGGACACTGCATCACTCTATCCCTACAGGAGTTCTCTCCTGCACTCCTATTCTGGGAATGAGAGAGAAAAGCGGGAGAGAAGAAGGGAAAAAAGAGAAACGGGGAAAGGAGGACCGGGATGCAGCCAAGCTCTGCTTTTTCCTTTCCTTAAAAATTCCGATGCGACCCGATTTTTTATCGTCAGGAAATAAGCTGCTACGCATCTAAATCGAATAAACAGCATTCCCTTTGTTTTTAATTTTTCGTCCCCATTTAATTATAAGTCCTCCTTCATTTAATAATTGATTTAGCAATTCTTTTAATTGTT
>JBLNEP010000234.1:0-13641 GCA_050262755.1 Actinomycetota bacterium
GCTGAAGTGACTCAGGCTCTCACTGAACTTTTACAAGCGAAGGATGCCCCCGATCAACTCGGTTATACGCCTGAGCAATATCAACAGAAACTCGCAGAACTACAGCAGCAAAAGTACATCATGGAAACTGCTAAGAAGCGAGCTCAGTGCCGCAATGCGACCCAGCAAACCCTCGCAGTTTATGCTCACAAGAAAAAAGCTCCCACCCAGCTTTATTTCCTAGGAGCTGGAAAAATTACAGATGATGACTGGGACTGTGATGGTCTTTTCTTGCCAACCGGAGCTCAAGTTACGTTAGGTCCCACTGCCCAGGCACAAGAATTAACAGAACCAATTGCGATTAAGGTTGTAGATGGGACGCAACTCATTGCTAAAACCAATCCAGAAAGTGGCAGCCTGGAAGTTAATATAACTCCAGCTAAAGTCTTTAAAACTGGGGAGGGGAATTGGTCAATTCCTGCCTTGTCTCAAACTGAGATCGACGCACAAGTTCCCAATCCAGAACTGATTGATTAATCACAGTTTGCGGTCACTTGCTCCTGAATTTTAATTCATAATTATCCGGAATTTGGCCTGGAAACAATTCATTCCAAATTCCGATTTTTTATGAATCAAATCCTGCCATTTCGACTAACTCTACACAAACTTGATTGAGAAATTCCCGCTCCACAAACTCAGGCAGATCGCTTTTGACTGCTTTGATGGTTTCAAAAAGCTCGCTTGCCACTTGTTGAACTTCTTCATAGGCAACATCCCCATTTCTAATCGTGAGTAAATACCCACTATCTCCCACTTTTTTGCGGTTGACATAGAGAACGCCCTCTGTAAGGATTTCAATCCCCATCCGCAGCAAGCGAATGCAGTGAGCCATGTGCTTGGAATCATAGCCACATTTGCTTTCTAAAGCCTTGCGCTGTTGATTTCTTTCGACACTCCATTTTCTGTAAGCATCCCATTCCGCAATTGCCCGCCGATAAGCTTGAGAGATGTGCAACAGATGAATAAAATTATTGCTGGCTCTCGTATATTCTTGAACTCGCGACAATACCGCTTCTGGGAGGGGATGTTGCTTGAGGATACCTTTATAGTCAATTTTTTCTAGCAGCAAACTTCTCAATTCTTCCGCAGGTTCGAGAAACTCGATGCAGTCGCGGACTAGCATATACAAAAATTCAAGAAAAGCGTTAATTTCCACCTTGGTTAAAGGCTGATAATCCTGGTCATCCAATCCAAAATCCTGGGGAATTGGCTTTTTTTGAGGAGGGTTGAGCAGCCACTTTCGGTGAGTTTCGACTCGTTTGATTTGGGCGTAGGCATAGCCAGCGAAAGAGGTTCTGACTTTCTGAGATAAGAAAGCGCTGCGGTAGGTGATTAATTTTTCACCGACAACCGATAGATGAGGATAAAACTCTCTATCCATCCACAGTGTTTCTAGAATATTGGGGTTATTGTTACCCACTAAAGACAAAAACTTCCTGAGTTCGTAAACTGTACAATCTTTGACGCCATCAAGCATCGGATATAAACCGGTTCCTGGTTCTGTTTCCCATCCGGTATCTTTCTGCTCAAAGGTTTTAAATCCTAGGTAGTATTCTTTGGGAGCGATAAAGACACCTTTGTAATCAAAATCAGACTGTGGTGTAGAAGTGCCATAAGCTTGGCTCCCTGCCAAGGCTAGCAAGATTAATCTGGATTCAACCGTGATTCGCTGCATTCGCTCTTCTCCTCCGGTGCGATCGCGCGTGGCTTGACTGGCTTCTATTATACTACAATTGTAATACATACGGCTGGCGATCGCGCTTGTCTCACCCCCGAAACACCTCATTTCCCGGTTCAATGCGAGTCAATTCAACCCTTGCTCGCCAGGGGGAAGCGATCGCACAGACAAACTTGCTCTGACAATTAGAGATAGTTTCTAAGTGCAAACCAGATTCATCAAAACAGGCTGAAATCCAATCAATCTCATCACAATTTGAGTAACCACTGATACAGTATCTATTAAAAACAACCGCTCCTTTTGAGAGAAGCTATCGCGAAGGAGAAGGCGTAGTTTGTTAAGTGTTAGCTTCTCACCAGAAGTTTCTCCTTCCCCATCAAACTTTCTGCTCCCATGTTTAAATTTTTCAAGCAAATTGGTGATTACGCCAAAGAAAGTGTGCAAGCGGCGAGATACATTGGTCAAGGGCTCTCAGTAACATTTGACCACATGAGCCGTCGCCCAGTCACTGTCCAATATCCTTATCAGAAACTCATTCCTTCCGAGCGCTTCCGGGGGCGAATTCACTTTGAATTTGACAAGTGTATTGCCTGCGAAGTCTGCGTGAGAGTCTGTCCCATAAACCTCCCGGTTGTTGATTGGGAATTTAACCAAGCAACTAAAAAGAAACAGCTTAAGCACTACAGTATTGACTTTGGCGTTTGTATTTTTTGTGGGAACTGTGTTGAGTATTGCCCCACTAATTGTCTGTCCTTTACCGAAGAGTACGAAATGGGGGTTTATGACCGTCACGAACTGAACTTAGATAATGTAGCAATGGGGAGAGTTCCTTATAAAGTAACGACCGATCCGATGGTAACGCCACTCCGAGAATTCGTATATTTACCCAAAGGTGAAATGAATCCCCACGATGTTCCTTCTACAGCTCTTCGCGCTGGTCAACGACCTTCTGAAATTCTAGACCAAATGCAGAAGGCTGCCGATTCTAATAACCCTTAAAAATTTAAGTCCTCTAGTTTAACCTGACCTCAAGGCTGGATGAACTCATCCTCTTGGACATTCCCTCACCAACGATCCAGACCTGACTTTCTGGCGAACTGGGAAGGATTTAACAGCCAGTCCCGACTGTAAAAAACAGAATTATTTGTTAATTGTGAGAAGTTTAAGGAGAAATCAATGACTGATAGCTCTGCCAATTTCAATCACTTAGACGGTCATTCCGAAGGGATCAAATTTCCTGCGAGTCACCCTCAAGTCACTCAACAACTCTCTGAAAATCTCATCTTAACAACAGTAGACGATCTGTATAACTGGGCGAGGCTTTCCAGTTTATGGCCTCTCCTTTATGGGACCGCTTGCTGCTTTATTGAATTTGCTGCTCTGATTGGTTCGCGGTTTGACTTCGACCGCTTCGGCTTAATTCCCCGTGCGAGTCCTCGGCAAGCTGACTTAATCATTTTAGCAGGCACTTTAAATATGAAAATGTCTGCCCCAACACGCCGGATCTACGAACAAATGCCGGAGCCAAAATATGTCATTGCGATGGGAGCCTGCATGATTACAGGAGGGATGTTTAGTTCTGATTCTCCTACAGCAATTCGAGGCGCAGATAAAATTCTTCCCATTGATGTTTATATCCCTGGTTGCCCTCCTCGCCCAGAAGCAATTATGGATGCAATCATCAAACTGCGGAAGAAGATCGCGACTGATTCTTTGCAAAATAGGGGCAATTTAATGCCGACTCATCGCCACTACACCCGCTCCCACAACATGAAGTTAAGAACTCCGATTCACACGGGCGAATATTTACGAGCACCTGCTCGCGAGAAACCCCCAGCTCAGTTGACAGAAGCAATGGGAATGCCAATTCCTCCAGCTCTGCAATCGATGAATCAAGAGAAAGTTGAAACCTGATGACGACTTGCCAAGATTCTGCGGTTTAAACAACGACAAATACTCATTTTGAAGAGGAAACCAAGATGTTTTATCACGTCAAAGAACTTGAGTTTAACGCTAGAGTATCACGCCCCGATCCGCGCTTTGCAAGTTTGCTCCTCGAACAGTTTGGAGGAGCAAACGGTGAGCTGAAAGCTGCCATCCAGTATTTTGTTCAAGCTTTCGCAGCTCGCAAGCCATACCCTGAGAAGTACGATATGCTCATGGATATCGCCACTGAGGAGTTGAGCCACCTGGAAATTGTCGGAGCAACAATTACCATGCTCCTAGATGGAGTGAGTGGCGAATTGAAGAATGCAGCAGAGAGCAGCCTTCTCTACAACTTGTTTTCAGGCAATATGGAAAAGGAGCAAATGATCCACCAGGCGATGACGAACCCGCAATTCCTGGTACTCTCAGGCGGGGGCCCAACGCTGACCAACAGCCAAGGTGTGCCTTGGACGGGTGCTTATATTAATGCGAATAGTGAACTGACGGTGGATTTGCGATCGGACATCGCATCAGAATCACGAGCCAAGATTGTCTATGAATATTTGCTTCAATTCACGGACGATCCGGATGTCAAGGATACCCTGCGCTTCCTAATGACTCGCGAAATCGCCCATTTCCAGATGTTCTCGGCCGCATTGGCAACGATCGAACCTAATTTCCCGCCAGGGGTGCTTCAAGGCGATCCCCGCTACACTCACACTTACATGAATATGTCCAATGGGGCGAGTGCTCGCGGGCCTTGGAATCAGGGTCAGGGACCTTGGGAAGCTGGCGAGAGTTGGGATTACATTGAAAACCCCTATGAACACGTAGTTGAGACTCAAGGGATGACTCAGCACCCGCCTCAGGGAACGAACCGCACCCCAGCGGAGGTTGACAGCATGAACCGTGAGTTGGGTGCTCAGAGAAGTCTAGAGATTAAGTCTGCGGTTGGTAGTGGCTCAAATCAATGGTCGAGTTACCCTCAGACTACTCTGGCTAGTCCGAAACAAGCTCAAGGGGATGGACATCAGACGGTTCCTTCTTCGTGAATCAGGGACTGAAATCTTCTTGAGAAGGTGAATGCAGCAGTTTTCCACGGGATGAGGGACAGAGCCCTACCTGCTTGACTTTCCTCTTTTCCTCTGACAGTCGCGTACCTCACCCATCGGATCGGAGTCTTGATTTGGTTCTTCCTAGGAGGCGATCGCACCCCTGTTCTGGCAATTGCCAGCTTTTTCAGGGAATCAGCGATCGCCTTTTTCTGAGAGGTTGATCTGTCAGCCATAAAACAGGAAACGGTTAACCCTAAGAGTTAACCGTTCACTGTGTTTGTTCTGGTTTGGGGTTATGATGCCAAAACGGTGGCTGGTTGTGACCAGCGGTTCATGGCTTTGCCGATCACCGCTAACTCTTGCATTAATTGATCGAACTGATCCGGTGTCAAAGATTGGGGCCCGTCTGATAAGGCTTTCTTGGGATTCGGGTGGACTTCAATCATCAGAGAATCAGTTCCCGCCGCGATCGCAGCCATTGCCATCGAGGGCACATATTCAGCCCAACCAGTCCCGTGGCTGGGGTCAATCATAATCGGTAGGTGAGTCTGTGACCGCAGCACCGGCACGACCGATAAATCTAAGGTATTCCGAGTATATTGCCGATCGAACGTGCGAACGCCTCTCTCACAAAGGATCACATTGGGATTACCCGCCGCCAAAATATACTCAGCCGCCATCAGCCACTCTTCAATGGTCGCTGACATTCCTCGTTTCAACAGCACTGGCTTGTCCTGAGCTC
This sequence comes from Actinomycetota bacterium, assembly GCA_050262755.1. GTDB lineage: Bacteria > Cyanobacteriota > Cyanobacteriia > Cyanobacteriales > Microcoleaceae > JBLNEP01. Next base: position 5,441 of record JBLNEP010000234.1, read on the forward strand.
CCACTTTCTTCAGCAGGGAGAAATTCTGCATATTTCTCGCGCCTACTTGAATCACGTCTGCTACTTCTGCGATCGCACTCAAGTCCGCTGCGTCCATTACTTCCGTAATAATCCCTAACCCGCTGGCATCCCGCGCTGCTGCCAGCAAACCGAGGGCACTTTCTCCATGTCCTTGGAACGCATAAGGTGAAGTTCTGGGCTTATAAGCACCGCCCCGGAGGAAGTGAGCTCCGGCTGCTTTGACCCGCTTCGCCGTCTCCACGATCATTTCCTCATTTTCTACCGAACAAGGCCCCGCCACAATCGCGATCGGATGGTGCAGGCCCACTGGTACCGGTCCATTGGGAGTTGGGATCACCACCTCACTCGGTTCTCCGTGACGATACTCCCGACTCACCCGCTTAAAGGGCTTCTCCACCCGCAGCACTTCCTCGATCCAGGGGCTCATTTCCCGCAGTTGCAACGGTTCTAAGTCCACCGTGTCGCCCACCAGGCCGATCACAACTTTGTAACGCCCAACAATTTTTTCAGGTGACAAACCCCAGGTTGTGCGGAGTTCTTCATCGATCCGGTCAATCTCGGCTTCTGGAGAGCCGGCTTTCATTACGATAATCATTTTTGTCCGCTGTTAGTTGGTAATTGGTAATTGGTAAGTGGCAATTGGTAATTGGTAATTGTTAACGGTTTAACGGTGAGCCATTACCCATTACCATTACCGATTACCATTAACTTTTTGGCTTGGCCGAGCGCCACGCCTCCTGCATCCGCCCCCAATTGATCGTGAATTCTTGCCAGCCGAGTTTACTACCTGGAATCGTTTCATCCCAGGAGGCGGAGAGGACGCCGTAGCTGAGCCCTAGTACCCCTAAGCCAAAAAAAGCCATGCTAACCAGCACGACTGCTGAGTTGGGTAGGGGGAACCAGTGGTTGCTTACGACTACATAACTAACAATAAAGGTCAACAGACCCATACTTGTGGGTAGGCCGCAGAAGAGCCCCATGCGACCAATCATCCGCCGACTCACTGCTTCAGGGATCTCTCCCATTGCTTTTTGGGCTTTGGGTCGCTGTTCCTCCTGAGCTACCTGAACCTGGGGTTCTGAGGGATTTTTCGGCTTTTTTTTCCGATTTTTAGCGGGTTCAAACGGTAGGTGCTGGCTGGGTGGTTCGGTGCCCATAATCCTCTCTCTAACCCCGAATTCCGAGGCGCGTAATCAAGGCTTTATAGCGAGCTTTATCTTGTTTCTGGATGTAGGCTAGCAGCCGCTTCCGGCGACCGATCAATTGCAACAGACCCCGCCGAGAGGAGTAGTCTTTTTGGTTGGCTTTCAGGTGGCTGCTGAGACTATTGATGCGTTCAGTCAGCATTGCGACTTGGACATCTGCTGAGCCGGTATCGGTTTCATGGGTTTGGTATTCACCCATTAGTTCTTGTTTGCGCTGTTGTGTAAGTGCCATGAATGGAATTTAACTTTTTCTGTCTGTACGATTGCCACAATCCATAATCGTATCACAGCGTCCTTCTGCATGGAAGGGGAAGGGAAAAGGGGAAATAGACTCGATCGTCGGTTCTCAATTTTCCGGTTGTCTTCCTCCCCTGAGTTCACCGCAACCCCCTACCGACTTAACCAGGCGATCGCTTCTCGAATCCAATCTTCCGCAGTGCCACTCTTAGACAATTTGGCATCAGAACTTAACGCTTGCAAAGCCTGCATCACCTCAGCACCCGTATATCCCAATGCCAGTAACGTCATCTCTACTTCTTCTTGAATTGCTGGGTTCACACCCGCCGTCGGAGTTGACGTGGCTAACCCCGCCTGCTGGCGCCACTCAGATAGCTTGGTTTTCAGTTCCAAAGCGAGGCGTTCGGCTGTTTTGGTGCCGACGCCAGGGGTTTTCGCCAAGATCCGGGTATTGCCTCCCACGATCGCAGAGACTAAATCTTGCAAACCCAGAGTCTCTAACAGTGCGATCGCCAGTTGGGCCCCAACCCCACTGACACTAATTAACTGGCGAAACAAATCCCGTTCGGCGGCGGATGCAAAACCATACAGAACCATTTGGTCTTCCTTAACTTGCTGGTGGGTAAACACTTGCACCACTTCCCCTGCGGGCGGCAACTGTCCCACCATCCGAGGTAAAATTTGTACTTCGTAACCGATTTGGTTGACTTCCAGCGTCAGCATCACCCGGTTGCCACCTTTGACAATTTCAGCGGCAGTACCTTTGAGATAACTAATCATTGTTGATCGTAGATCGTTGCGCTTAGAGTTTCAGATTGAGGGTTGATTTTGACTCAAACCTCCTGCCATCTTCTCACGCTGCCTTGCTGCTCACTCGGTTACTCAGCAACATTCACCTTAAATTCCTCTCTGAGGATTTGCACTGTTTTTTGATACCTAGCCGTATCTCCTTGCTGGCGATAGAGATTGGCGGCTGTTTGAACATCTGTAATGGCTACCTCTTGCTCGCCAGCACTTGCACGGATTAAACCTCTGACTAAATAAGCATTCGCATTGTTGGGGTCGAGGCGAATGGTTACAGTTAAGTCTTCCAGTGCTCCTTGATGTTGAGTGAGCGAGGTGCGAGCCACTCCCCGCAGAAAATAAGCATTCGCATTGTTAGGTTCAAGGCGAATGATCTCGGTAAAATCCTCGATCGCTCCCTGGTCATCTTTGAGCAATGTGCGAGCTAAACCTCGCAGAAAGTAAGCACGAGAGTTGTTAGGATCGTTGGCAATTGCTTGGGAAAATTTCTCGATCGCGCCTTGATAGTCATGGTTCCGAAACTGTGCTTGACCTTGTTCCAATAAGTCGCGATCGCTTTTTTGGGCGATGAATGTTGAAGTTGCTGGGGTTCCCGTCGCAGGGAGGATGTTGCCTGTAGCAACTAGAATTCCCATGAGAGCAATGGAGAGATGCAGGAAGTTCATCGCTATACTTTATAAAGTCATTGCTTGACTTTAACAGATTTATCAACTGAGATGCCTCAACTGCAATTGCCCTCTTGGCTTCCCGAACTCAACCCTCAAGTCTGGATTCTAGCCTTGGGTCGATTTTTATCTCAAACTGGGACGGGTTTTACTTTATTTTATGCCCCCATTTTTTTTGTAAATCATGTGGGTCTTTCGGCCACGGCAGTCGGCTTGGGTTTGGGGAGCGCTCAAGTTTCTGGAATCTTAGGTCGCCTTTTAGGAGGCTCTTTTTGTGATTCTCAGTTTTGGGGACGCAGACGGACTTTATTACTGTCTGCGCTTGTTTCAAGTCTTGCTTCATTTATTTTAGCTTCTGCCCATAATTTTTCTATTTTTATCATCGGCAATTTATTAATGGGTTTAGGAATTGGTTTATATTGGCCTGCCACTGAAGCGGTAGTAGCGGATTTAACCAAGGGACAACAGCGACAAGAAGCATTTGCTTTGACTAGGGTTGCTGATAATTTAGGGTTGCAAGTGGGGATCATCCTCGGTGGTTTATTAATTGCAGCAACTGGTGCTTATCGCTTATTATTTGTGATTGATGGCATCTCGTTTTTAGTCTTTTTTGGCGTGGTCTTGATCGCGATTTCAGAAACTTATCAACCAGAGCTGAATTCGGATGCCAAAGTGTCAAGGACTCAACTCAATGGGTGGATGGTGGCCTTGCGAGACCGCTCTCTCCTGGTCTTCGCCACTGTGAATATTTTATTCACTCTCTATATTTCTCAACTGCAAAGTACCATGCCCCTTTATTTGACCAATTTTGTCTCTCTTGGGGCTTCGGGAAAAGGGTTTTCAACAACAACGATTAGCTTCTTTTTTGCTTACTATACCATCTTAATGGTTGTTTTACAACTCCCTGCTACCCGCGCTTTGAGACGATTTAGTCACTCGCAGGCCCTCATCGTTTCCTCTCTGCTGTGGGGGATGGGATTTATCTTAATTGGTCTCACCGGAATTGCCACCAGTTTTCATCTGTTCTTGGCGCTTGTTGGGTTAAGTATTTTGTCAGTTGCCACCGTGAGTTATACTCCCTATGCTTCTTCGATCGTGGCTGATTTAGCACCGGATTCTCTGCGAGGTGTGTACTTGGCGATTAATTCCCAATGTTGGGCGATCGGATATTTAATTGGTCCGCCTTTGGGAGGATGGGCCTTAGATTTAGGACAGGCCGCCGCTCATCATTATTGGTTGGTTTTGGCGGCTAGCATTGGGGTGGCAATTGGCATTTTACAGCAACTAGATCGACTCTTAAAACAATAGTGTTTCTCAAGCGATTCGTTGCCAGGTGAATCGATTTCCGGACTCAATTTACTACGGCTATTTTCTCCGAGCTGATAACTTTTGGTAAACAGCTCTCAACTCCACCTTGTGATGAGCCAAGGCAACCAAAGTATGATACAATAAATCCGCGACTTCTGACGCAATCGCTTCGGGATCGTCATCCTTACAAGCCATGACGACTTCAGCAGCTTCTTCGCCAATTTTCTTGAGAATTTTATTGTCGCCACCCTCGAACAACTTGCAGGTGTAAGATGTATCTGTAGGGCGATCGCGGCGATCGCAAATCACCTGAAAGAGTTGAGAGAGCATATCTGCTGGTGGTGGCACAATTTCACTATCCACTTGGTGAAAACAACTGCGCTCCCCCGTATGGCAGGCAATCTCTCCCACCTGTTCCACCGTCACCAACAGAGCATCGCTGTCGCAGTCGTACCGCAAGGACTTCACATTCTGAATGTGGCCCGAAGTTGCTCCCTTATGCCAAAGCTCAGAACGCGATCGGCTCCAAAACCAAGTCTGTCCTGTTTCCAGGGTCTTTTGTAGAGACTCCCGGTTCATCCAAGCCATCATTAAAACGGTGCCGTCTAGATAATCCTGAACGATCGCAGGCACTAAACCCTGCTCGTTGTAGCGAATTTTCTCAACGGGGATAGATTGACCTAAAGTAGCTGAATTGAGAGGAGACATAGCTGTCAATGTAAATTTAATTCCTAATAGAAATTGAGGCTTTTGTAGGGATGGCGGCAGCGATCGCTAAATCCACCTAGGGATTTATCACTACTGAAGACACAGAGGTTTGACTCCCCCCAGTAGCAGCTTTGGGATTATTGCAAACTAGCGAAAAATTGTCAATCTCTTCTTTACAAATGATCATAACTTCGAGGAGCAGGGCGGGAAGCGATTCTGGAAATCCTCGGCCCTAGTATTGCTAATGATTGGTTTGTGAGACAGAATCGACTATTATAGTTTCTCTAAATCCACTCTGACGCCTATCCTAAAGCCCCTACACCAGCATCCTACCAACAAGAAACCTTGATTGAGGAGAAAACTTTGGTTTCCACCACCTTGAAAACAACTAAATCAGAAGAAATTTTCGCAGCCGCCCAGAAGTTGATGCCGGGTGGCGTCAGTTCCCCCGTGCGGGCCTTCAAATCGGTCGGTGGACAGCCGATCGTCTTTGACCGCGTAAAAGGAGCCTACATTTGGGATGTCGATGGCAATCAATACATTGACTACGTAGGAAGCTGGGGGCCTGCCATCTGCGGTCATGCTCATCCAGAAGTGATCGCGGCCCTGCACGAAACTTTAGAAAAAGGCACCAGTTTCGGCGCTCCCTGTGCCTTGGAAAATGTCTTAGCGGAAATGGTGATCGATGCCGTTCCCAGTATTGAAATGGTGCGTTTTGTCAACTCTGGAACAGAAGCTTGCATGGCTGTGCTGCGACTGCTCAGAGCCTTTACCGGTCGTGACAAAATCATTAAATTTGAAGGCTGTTATCACGGCCACGCCGATATGTTCTTGGTGAAAGCCGGTTCCGGTGTCGCCACCCTCGGCCTCCCCGACTCTCCGGGAGTCCCGAAATCGACCACTAGCAACACCCTCACCGCTCCCTACAACGACTTAGAAGCGGTGAAAGCGTTGTTTGCTGAAAACCCGAACGAAATCGCAGGTGTGATTTTAGAGCCAGTCGTGGGAAATGCTGGATTTATTCCACCCGATGCTGGGTTCCTCGAAGGGTTGCGGGAGCTCACCCAAGATAACGGTGCTTTGCTGGTGTTTGACGAGGTGATGACGGGTTTCCGCATTGCCTATGGTGGCGTTCAGGAAAAATTCGGGGTGATCCCGGACTTAACAACTCTGGGCAAAATTATCGGCGGTGGGTTGCCGGTGGGTGCTTATGGGGGTCGCCGGGATATTATGGCGATGGTTGCACCAGCGGGCCCGATGTACCAAGCAGGGACGCTATCGGGGAACCCTCTAGCGATGACGGCTGGCATTAAGACGTTGGAATTGCTGCAAAAACCGGGTACTTACGAGTATTTGGACCGCATTACCAAAAAGCTGTCGGATGGGTTGCTGAAAATTGCCAAGGAAACCGGTCACGCGGTTTGTGGGGGTCAAATTAGCGGGATGTTTGGTCTTTTCTTTACTGGCGGTCCCGTTCATAATTATGAGGACGCGAAGAAGTCGGATTTAAGTAAGTTCAGTCGCTTCCACCGGGGAATGCTAGAGCGTGGAGTTTATCTGGCTCCTTCTCAGTTTGAGGCCGGATTTACGTCTTTGGCTCACACGGATGAGGATATCGATCGCACCTTGGCGGCCGCTCGTGAAGTGATGGCGAGTCTTTAGGGTTTGGATGAAGCGGACAAGCGCAATGGCAAGGGTTTAGACCCTTGCTGAAACGTTAATGAGCGATCGCTCCTCAGATAGGAAGAGCGGTCGCTTTTTCATGCAAAGGTTACTGCTCCCATACAGAGACTGTGGCGACAAGCGGCTGTTCTCGGTCAATTTCAAACAGTTAAGAGCGTATTTCTACAAGCGCGACGACCTGATTCACCCTGAAAAAGCCAACCCCTCTGCCTAAAATTACACAGATCGTTAGGTAAATCACAGGTCTAATTTGAACCCAAATACTTTTGGACTCTGGATTCATTGTTCACAGGGAAAATCGAGCAGATTCCCAAGTCGTCTCGCTCAGCGCGATGCCCATGAAAACAGCTTTTTACAGCAATTTCTATCGTGATTTTTGTAACGCTGCCTGAGGATTGACTCCTCAAAACTTCTCGATCGAGGATGGGAGAGGTGTCCTAGGTAGGGCTTGCTGAAAAAAGCGAAAACCTGCATTCATCAAGGGTCCATTCGGCCTTAAAAGTCTTGTCAAGCGCTCCCAAATCTGGTGCTTGACCTCAAAACCTTTGCACTTTTTGTCCGTCCTCTCCTTTCCCCCTTTTACCCCTTTCCCCCTTTTACCCCTTCTTCAGCAAACCCTAGGTAGTTGAGTGAACGACAGCGTAACTTCATTCAGAAACTTTCTTAAGAATGGGTATCGCTGCATTACCCACTTTTAAATTTGCTCTCCCTGGACCTGCCTCTAGGTAACGATCGCAGTTTTTACTGTATCTTAAAACTTCATTAAGTTTATAAGCATAAGTGAGCAATAGTAGTAATTTATAGTCAGGAGGCAACAATGAAACTACCTGATTACGCCAAGGCAATCGGCATCAGTTACACCACCGCATAGCGATGGTGGAAGGCAGGTAAGCTGCCACATCCAGCACGACAAACAGAAAGTAGTCTGATTATCGTTGACTACTCCCCATCAGTATCGCCCGATCAAGCCAAGAAAAATCGAGTTGCCATTTACAGTCGAGTGTCATCTTCCGAGAACAAGGACAATCTCAACCGTCAATCGGAGAGATTGGTCGAATATGCAATTGCTAATGGCTATCAAATTATTAGGAATGTCAAAGAGCTCGGGAGTGGACTCAACGACCAAAGAAAACAATTAGAAGCGCTCCTTCAGCAAGATGATTACGACATTCTTTTGGTCGAACATAAAGAGCGTTTAGCTCGATTTGGGATTAATTATCTGAAGGTGTTACTTCTCAGATTGGGAATTAGACTAGAACTAGTCAATTTAGCAGAAAATGGGAAGGACGAGCTCATGCAAGATTTGGCTACAATCATCACCAGCTTTGCTGCTAGACTCTATGGGCAACGTAGTGCCAACCGAAAAACAGAAAAAATTATTGCTGAGTTAAAGAAAGGAGATTATGAGTGCAGTTAATCGAACGACATATCATTAAAGCCACAGAGCACCGTTTCGCTGAAATTGATGAATTGGCGTTCAAATCCAAGAATCTTTACAACGCTGGCAACTATCTCCTTCGTCAGAGCTTCATTTATGGATAGGGTTACATCAATTACAATGAGATGAATT
>JBLNEP010000235.1:0-30973 GCA_050262755.1 Actinomycetota bacterium
CTAAGATTTAATTCGCCTAATTGGGTAATAATTAAGAGTTTTAAGAATGCTTTTTTCCGATTATTCATTATTCACAATTATCAATTTTTGTCAAGTTTATTTAGATGCGTTTACCCTGCCACTAAGGGAAGCCTATTACAACAAGTTGGCAACTTCTATTTATCGGGCATGGATGAGAAGCGACTGAAAGCCTTGGGAGTCTCCCCTCTGAAGCCAATTTTTGACCGTATTGATGCGATCGCCTCTCCTGAGGCTTTAACGAAAACGCTGGCCGATCCGTCAGTGACCTTCAGTACCGATGATATCCTGATGTTCGGGGTTGAGGTGGGAGCAGATACCCAGAATAGAACCATCAACACAGTCTATTTTGGCGATCGCGAACTGCCCCTGAGCCAAGCAGAATATTTGAATCAAGACGCAGCCGCTATCCGCGCAGCCTATTTGAAGTTTGTAGCAGCCAACTTAGAAATTGCTGGCAGTTCCCCTACAAAAGCGGCAGCCGCAGCTAAAAAGATTCTGGAAATGGAGACTCGCCTTGCCAGCAAAAAACTCAGCCCTGTAGAAAAAAACGACCCCAACCGCAGATTCAAAAAGATGTCGTTTGCAGAGCTTCAGTCTTTGCTATCAAACTTCCCTCTAAAGACCTATTTTCAGGAGTTGGGATTATCAACTGAGGGCAATGTCATTGTTGTAGAGTCTCAGACATTGGCAGAGCTAAACCAAATGCTGAAACAATACCCAATGGAGGACATCAAGACCTATCTTCGTTGGGCTGTATTGGTTAAAAGTAAATCCTATCTAACTCCCGCATTTAACGAGCCTGGGTTTGCCCTTTCTGAGGCTCGCGTGGGAAAAATTAAGATTCCGTCCCGCGCTGAAATCATGGCTAAGCAGCTTCCTAAATTATTAGGTCATCCCTTGTCCCAACTCTATGTCAAGGAGTATTTTTCTCCCGAATATAAGCAACAGGTAGAAAGTATGATTGGGCGGATCAAGTCTGTGTTCAGAGCGCGGTTAGAAGCAAATCGCTGGCTCAGTGATACTACCCGTAAATCAGCCCTGGAAAAGCTCGATCGTATGGTCATCAAAGTCGGGTATCCAGAGAAATGGATTGATTATTCCAGTATTGAGATTCGCCCCGATGATTATTTTGGCAATGTCATACGAATCAAACAATTTCTCTCCCGCCGCAATTTGGCCTTGGTTGGCAAACCAGTCACCCAGGACGAATTCAACTCGGATAGCACATTGCCTATCGTTATTAATGCGGCTTACAATTCCACAACCAATGGCATCGAAATTCCTGCTGCCTTTCTACAACCACCCTACTTTGCGCCCAAGAGCGATGCAGCCGTGAATTTCTGCACGATGGGTGCTGTGATTGGTCATGAAATCACTCACGGCTTTGACAGTCAGGGGCGGCTGTCCGATGCTCAAGGTAATTTGCGGAATTGGTGGACTGAAGAAGATGCTGTCAAGTTTGTAGCCCAGGCTGAGAAACTGGTGAAACAGGCTAATGCTTTTGAAGTATTGCCAGGATTGAAATTAAACGGAAAGCTTTCCGTCGGGGAAAATCTGGCTGATGTCGGTGGGGTTAGCCTAGCTTATGAGGCACTTCAGCAGTATTTGAAGGAAAATCCCCAAGCTAATCAAAAGATCGATGGCTACACACCCGAACAGCGTTGCTTCATTGCCTGGGGTCAGCTATGGGCTTCTAAAACCAATGAGGGTATTCTCCGTCAATTGACAGCAACCGATAATCATCCCCCAGGCCCCTATCGTGTCTTTGCTCCTTTACAACATGAGGATGGATTTTTCAAAGCATTTGGCATCAAACCGGGCGACCCTATGTGGCTGGATGAGAAAGACCGTGTGAAAATATGGTAGTTAAACCTATGAGTTCAACCTCATTCTCAAAACCGAAACTCGCTATTTTAGCTGCATTCATTGCTCTGGCAATTATGGGGAGCGGTTGTTCCATAACATCACTTTTCATCAGCTCTGGAAGTTTGGGCATTTTGCAATTCTGATTGTGAAAGCTGGGAATGTTTTTGAGCTTCCTAGCTTTCTCCATTCGCTTGAGATTTTTGTCGGGATTATTTTGTGGATCAGCTTCTTTGAATGATCTCCTCAACTCATTGAATCTCTATGAGATTAGCAACTCCTCATCTACCGATCATCATCAATTCAATGAGGGAAGAGTTTGATTTTTTTGATTGGTGAGTAAAGAGTCGGACATAAAGAATGTTAACTGTCTTAGGTTTTATGAAGATACTCCATCAGTGTGCTAACAGTAATTACGCAAATTTTCCCAAAGTTAACGCAGTTTCGTTTAGTTTTGTCCGACTACTTAGGTTGCTATCTTATCGTCCTTTTCAGAGAGTAATTCACTTGGCTTTGATCGGCATCTTTACACTCAGTTTGTGCGTGAGCTGGACTCTTCCTGCTCAAAGTCAAATGCCTTCTTTGCCGACGGCTGCTTCCAACAATGCAATGCAGCCACCATCAGGTGTTACCCGCATCGGGGAATTTGAAGTGACTCAAGTCAGATCGCCTTTAGATAATACAATCTTGTTTGAAGTGACATCACCAACCATTTGGAATCGTGACAAAATATCGGAGGGGCAACTTCCGGTTGAGATTCGGGCACAAGAAATTACCGAGCGACTTTGGCGAGTTGTTGGCCGAACCCTGAAGGCAAAACAAACCCCGGCGGTTTCAATCGCCCTGCTAAATAATCGCTGGATTATTGAGATTAGAGACGATCGCTCTTCTCGTCCCGTTCGATTAGTTACGGTGACAGAACCAGATGGTGATTATAACGGCAAAACCTTGGAAGAGTTAGCCAAGGAATGGCAGGGGATTATTCAAGCGGAAATAGTTCGCATGAAGCAGTTGTTATCCCCGGAAGTATTACGCGAGCGTTTATGGCAAGCAATACAAGTCTTTTTGGGTCTTTTAATTGCTAGTGCTGTCATCTGGTTGTTGTGGGGAATATTGAGTCGTCGGGAGCAAACTCTGGAAGCTCGTTATCAACAAGAATTGGAATTAGCTATCCAAGCTAAAAAATTGAAGGATGTGACTCAATCTGAGACGATGGAGGGAGAAGAGACAGAAGCAAGAAAAATTGCTAATTTTCGATCGCACTTTCTCGTTACCATACAACAGCAATTCAGTGGCAAAAGACGATTGGAATTTGACCAATTCCTCAAATGGTTGCTGCTCTGGATTTTGATTTTAATCTGGTATATCGGGATTTATTTCATTGTCTCCAGAATTCCCGTTTTGATGCGATGGAGTATTTATGTATTAGCAACACCATTCGCACTCCTTTTGATTTGTTTTATGATTAGCTTGGGAATTCGGATCGGCAGAATTTCAATCGATTATTTCCTGGATAGCTGGAAAATTTACCCAGCCTTTACTTTGGCAGAAAGTCAAAGAATTGCTTTGCGGAGTAGAACAATTTCTGGAGCTTTAAAAGGGCTGATTTCCTTTGTTTTAGTAATTGTTGGTATTCTCTGGGCACTCAGTTTATTCGACATTCCTACTAGTTCAATTTTGGCGGGTGGCGCTGTGATTGGTCTAGCAATTTCTTTTGGTTCCCAAAGCTTGATTAAAGATCTCGTTAATGGTTGCTTAATTTTAATGGAAGATCAGTTTGCGGTCGGAGATATCATTCAAATTGGGGATAAAAGCGGATTAGTAGAAAACTTGAATCTGCGAGTTACTCAATTAAGAAATAGCGAAGGTCAACTCATTACAATTCCTAACAGCAACATTACAGATGTTAGGAATTTAACGCGCCTTTGGTCGCGGATCGATTTTTCGATCGTGGTGGCCTATCAAAACGACCCAGAAAAGGTGTTAGAAATCTTGCGAGAGGTAGGACAACAACTTTATAGTGAGCCGGAATGGTGCGTGCGTTTACCTGAACCCCCTGATGTTCTGGGTATTGATGATTTATCCCACACGGGAATGTTAGTAAGAGTCTGGATCAAAACCGCACCGATGGAACAATGGAGTGTTGGACGAGAGTTTCGTTTGCGGGTTCGCAAAGCTTTTGCAGCAAATAACATCGAAATTGGCAAACCTCAATGGATTAGTTACAACGCACCTTTAACCTAAAAAATTCCTGACTCAATTCTCGATCAGGTGTTCGGGAAAGAGCTAGAAAAGCTAACGGAATTTCAAGTCAAATCGATTGTAAGCCAGAATTTCATTGTGAAGGCTTGAGGAGGATAAAATGATATCACAGCTATCGACCTACCTGCCAGGGATTTCCATCTCTGAGCCATCACTCTTGTCAACTAAAAACTTTTCTTGAGTCCACTTCAGTGGACTTGAACAATGAGTCTAACACTTGAATTTGAGGTCAATCAAAACTTAAGAACCTTGATGCTTTCCCTTTCCCCTCTCTACAACTTCGACACTGCCGCACAATTTTCCACATACCAGCGCCAAGGTAATTCCACTCCCTTGGTAATTCCGATCCGAGTGGTTTGCACAAAAGCGATCGCACCCCGATCCACACCCGCTTGAAATTCCTGACTCCGATGCTCTAACCATAAGGGTCGATCGGGTTGCAACGGTACCCCATTCAAACTCCGATCGATTTGAAGAACCTGGCACAGCTTCCCTGGCCCCGCCGCTAAGCGCGATCGCTCCTTCTCACTCTTCCAGCTAATCCCCTGCGGGATTGAATTCAATTGCAGCGCTCGAATTAACACCGCACTGGCCACCCCCTCCCCCTCAGTCACCACGTTAAAGCAGTGGTACATCCCATAAATCAAATAAACATAGCTCACACCCGCCGGTCCAAACATCACCTCGTTGCGAGTCGAGCGTCGCTGGTAAGCATGGCAAGCAGGGTCTTCGGGGCCGTAAGCTTCTGCCTCTACAATTGTACCCCGAACCACTTGCCCGTCAGCAAACCGTCGCACGAGGGTACAGCCCAACAAATCTGGCGCTACCCTAGGAGATGGACGCGCCAGCCAAGTAAAGTCTACAATCTGAGTGCTTTTACTCACCTAATAGGAGAAGCGAATTTTATGGATGTCAAGTTAGTTCTAGCAGCCTTGACGGTCGTTTTTACCCTCGCCTGCCTATTCTTTGGCACCAAAAACGGATTCTACGATACCGATAATTATCACGGTAACGGCTCCGCTCACTAAGGGTAGGACAATTTTGATCTTAAACTGCCGCCACTTGCACCCCAGGTGGCGGTTTATTTTCAAGATAGGCTTGACATTTTCCTGAAAAACAGTAACAATCAATACAGAAACTCAATCGTTCATCTCCATTGCTGATTGAATTAACCCCAGTGAGGGCAGCGATCGAGACGGAAGTAGGGACAACCCCCGAAGGAACGCGCCTCAGTTCACAACAATTGCTTTGATGCAAGAGGCGAAGACCATGAAACTTACTTATCGCGGCGTTACCTACGAGTACAACCCCCCTCAAGTTGAAACAGTAGAGGGTGGCGTTACTGGCAAGTACCGAGGTTTAGATTGGCGGTTCCGCAACCTAAAGAAACCTCCCGTGTTGCAACCCACTGTTAATTTGAAATATCGAGGCGTAACTTACAACCATCGCCCAACTTCTCCCACCGCAAGCGAAGCAGCAAGTGTTCAACCGAATTGGATGGTGGCACAGTCTGTCGCAGAGCAAGCTCGTTCTCTGATGCTCAATCGCGATCGCTCCCTGAAAAAGCGTCAGCAGTCCATGTTAAGTCGCCTCGCTTCTGAAGTTGGGCTAGAAGTCAACCCTTCCATACACTACAACCAAGTTTAGTAAAACCTCTGTGAGCAATTCACAGCAGATAATTAGGCAAATGCACCCCTACGGGGGTGTTTTTTTTCGCGCAATTTCCCAAAGACATCAGCGACACAATCCCACGCTCTCGATCCCTTCTTCCTTCCGCTTTCCCTATTCCATAAGAGTGAACTGAAACGCTCTATTTCTATCCCTTGACTGAGGCAATTTCTAAAAAATTTGACGAAGATCGGAGAAAAGAACGAAAAACACTGTGCCTGCGCTGTTGTACGTTCTCAGCCAAGAATTCTATTCCAACTTGCTGGGAACGGCAACTCATAAAAACACTGTTGCCAGCAGCTCAGGTTCTTCAAATCCCCCAAAAAACACCGGATCTATCACCCCTATTCACTCAGAGATGCGATGAATCCGATCGACTCAGAACGTAGAACCATGCGCCTCATGACTTGGCTGCTGGCACTGTTGCTGATGGTTCCCTTTTTCAGCGCCTGTGGCTCTCGCCAGAGTGCAGCGCCACCCCCCGTAGATGATACTCGCGGCGGGCAAGTCGCACCCCGTCCCGTCAATGCTTCCCAAGCTAGACAAGGATTATCCACTGGTCAAAAAGTAGCGATTTTAGCGGGAGCAGCCGCGCTGTACTACCTCTACAACCAGCATAAAAACAAGCAAGGGCAGGGACCTCAAGGACAATATTACCTTTCCAAAAACGGGCGCGTTTACTACCGCGACGCCCAACACCGCGCCCACTGGGTAACACCGCCCTCTGAAGGAATCCGAGTTCCCGAATCAGAAGCACAACGTTACCGAGAATTCCAAGGCTATAACAATAGATCCACAGGTCGTGACCTCAGTGATTTAGCAGAAGCTAGAACAGCAGCTCCCTCTTACTAACAAGCACTGACATCTGCTTGGTAGAGAGGTAGGGAATTGCCAGCAATTGACACGACCCTTTCCTAACCCAATTTAAATAAGGAGTTTCATCATGGTAGATGGGTTTTTACGACAGTTAAAAGATGCGATTCTGGGACCAAGTGACGAGCGAATCGATCCTGATAACAATTACGACGATCGCGGACGCTATGGCAATGTCCGCCCCGCTAGCGAAGATCCCTATGGCGATCCAGGGGATTATGCCAGTGACTCCGGGCAATTCGGCAATATCCGCCCCGCCAGTGAAGATCCCTACGGCGATCCCGCCGAGCAGCAGTTCGGTAATATTCGCCCCGCCAGTGAAGATCCCTACGGCGATCCCGCCGATTCCGGATATTAAGCGCATACAGCACCCAGCGTTGTATAGCTCTTGGTAGTAAACAGCACTCCTGCGGGGGTGTTTTTTTTTGGGCGAGCGCTTGTCCCAGGTTAGCTTGTTAACGGCTCGAAGATGAGCTATAAATATCATTTCGATATCAACATCAAAACTGCTATAACCGTTTTCTGCCTCCTATGAAATTTTCCAACTTGACTCCTATTCTAATTTTGGCTCTCTTTGGCTGGATTCCCCCCACTACAGCGCTTAATCTTGACCACGTTAAGCAGTTACAGGCTACTAAAAAATGCCCGAAGTGTGATTTGGATGATGCTAACTTGTACGAAGCTTCCTTAAGTGGTGTTGACCTGACAGGTGCAAGCCTGAGAAATGCCATTTTGACCGGGGCTAACTTGTATCGAGCTAAACTGATTGGTGCTGACTTGACAGGCGCCCAATTGAACCGAGCCAACCTCTATCGGGCCAATTTGAATACTGCTGATTTGAGCGTTGCCGATTTGAGTAATGCGAACTTAATTGAGGCCAATCTCAGCGAGGCAAACTTAATGGGTGCTTTATTGCAGAGAGCGAGTTTAGGAAAAGTTTATTTTAAGGGCGTCAATTTAACAAATGCTAATTTGAATGAAGTGCGACTGGATAATGCTGACTTGAGTGGCATTAACTTAACCAATGCAATTTTGAGCAATGTTAACCTCTTTACTGCGAACCTGAGTGGTGCTAACCTGAGCGGTGTAAACCTCACTAATGCTAATCTCAGTGGTGCTAATTTAAGCGGGGCGAATTTGATTACCGCCATGCTCGCTGGAGCAAATTTGTTTCGAGCAAATTTCAGTAGTGCTAATTTATTAAGCGCCGATCTTAAAGGAGCTGACTTACAAAATACTAATTTTTGTAATGCGACCATGCCTGATGGGTCAGTCTCTCAAATTGGTTGTCCTTAGCATGAAAGAGCAGCATTTTTAACTTGAGTTTTCATCTTAAGAGAGAGGAACCATGCAACCAGTACCTGCCATCCAAGATTCATCAAATCCTCCTGCTAAAACAATCCCAACTTCGCAATTTTACCAGTGGATTAATTATCAATGTGCTTACCAAGTTTACAACCCAGTTCCGGCTGCCAACGATAGTATTCCTCTGGTCTTAATTCATCCAATTGGGGTGGGACTCTCCAAAGCTTTTTGGCAACGCTTCTGCCAGACTTGGTATGAAACAGGTCATCGCAACCCTATTTATAATCCTGACCTTTTAGGATGCGGGGAAAGTGAGAAACCACCGATCGCTTACTATCCGAGTGACTGGGCTCAACAGTTAGATTATTTCTTGCAGTCAGTGGTCCAGAAACCTGCAATCATCGTGGTGCAAGGTGCTTTATTGCCGGTTGCCCTGATTTTAACGGTGTTGCAACAGCCACGTCAACCTAATTTAATTAAAGGGTTAGTGCTAGCAGGGCCTTCACCTTGGGCTTTAATGAGTCAAGACTTAAATATTTGGCAGCAACGATTGACCTGGAATCTATTATATTCTCCTTTGGGCAATGCTTTTTACCGCTATGCCCGACGCAAAGATTTTTTACGTTCTTTCTCGACTCGTCGGTTGTTTGCTGCTAGCGAGGCGGTGGATACAGAATGGTTAGAAACGTTGAAAGCAGAGGCAGCCGATCCAGCGACTCGCTACGCAGTTTTCTCTTTCCTCGCTCGGTTTTGGCGACAGAATTATCTGAGTGAAATTGAAAGTATTACTCAACCAGTGTTAGTGGTTGTCGGGGAGCAAGCTTCTAGTGTTGGCAAAGCAGGTCAGGAAGAAACACCGAAGGAAAGATTAGGACGGTATTTAGCTCACCTACCCAATGGTGAGGGGTTATTAATTCCGGGTCGCAATGTTTTACCTTACGAATCAACCACAGACTTTGTTAAAGTCGTTGGGGAATTCGTTGCTCAGTTTAAGCAGTCGTAGAAGCCTGAAAGGGCAACCGGAAACGAGAGAAATTATTCTGGCTGTGGTTGGGAACTGAGAACCTCGTTAATGAACTGCTGCATTCGTTCATAATGGCTTCCTTTCCAGTAAATCTGATGGCAGTTGAGACAGCGGTGAAATTCCATAATGTCTTCCTGAACTTTCGGAGGAAGTTGGTGAACAATTAAGTTTTTATCCACTGCTTCTAATAATCCATTGCAGCGGATACATCGTTGAAAGGGAGCCACTAACTGAAATAGATTAAATCGGCGCAGCACTTCTAATACTTGTTGATTGGGGTCAGTCGAGCGGATGTAATAGCCATACGTGACTAAACTCCGCATCAAAACACCCCGATCGCGAGTTAAAACAATGCGGTCTTGCTCAGCAGAAATTTGAGCGATTTCTTCGTCTAAGTAGTCATTTCGATAGAGGGTATCAAACCCCAACATCCGTAAAGAATTAGCCAGTTTACCTAAATGGACATCGAGGACGAAGCGAAAAACAGTTGGGTAAGGCGATCGCAGATGCTGGGTAGGGTTAAGGGGGTGGGTGGCAGAGAGGGAATAGACTTGGATGTGATCGCCGTCCTTGACAATGTAAGAAAAATCGACCCATTCCCCATTAACTTCAATACTCCCTACTTCTGGGTGAGGCACTCCGAAAGCTTGGATCGTGTCCAGCACTGAAGCTCGCTCTTCAAAAATATGAACGAAGCTTACTTGCCGTCTACCAGGCGGTAAAAAGTAATTGAGCTCTGCATCAAAACGAAAATGAGCCGTTGCCATAGTTGAAGTTAGCAGTCAAAGATGAAGTACGAAGGGGGTATTTCGGAGGGAGACTAAAACTCTGCCTCTGTCGTCACGTTCAAGGTGTAAATCTTAATTTCAGTAAGTTGTTTGCAACTAGTCTTTCGCCTAATTTCCTCAAGGAAACGGAAGCAGGGGTCAATTCCCGAATTTCAGTCGAACCTGCTTAAAGGTCAATCCAATTTGCTTTTGTTCAGTGTCCTCGAACTCATCAGCGATGCACAGGGAAGCAAGAGCAAATCTACTTCATTTTTGCTCCAATGTTGAGTCCCGTCAAGGTGCTGGATGACTGAGTTACGACCTGAAACAGAGGGTAAGATTGCTTTTGTAAAATTTTTGTCGATCATTTGATACTACTTTGTGCTAGAAGTCTACAGCAATTATCACTCTCCTGAGAGATAGGCTAATTAGTCGCTTGTATGCTATTTGTTCGAGTGCTTGAATCGCAGCTAATATTGCCTGAATCGAGACAGAACTGCTGTTAGCAGCATCTATGAATCAGGAGCGTGCATCTGTTTTAATTTTTGTTACGCCCTCAGTAATCGTCAAATGCCTTATACTAAGATCCAATCATTCCTAATCCCGTTTCTCTCAGTCTAATTACTTAGGCTCCCGGTTTTAACAATAACCGCCATTCCCTGACAGCAAAAGTCGGTCCGCTCAATTCGGCTCCTGACTTGCTTTTTACGGGTTAATCAAACTAGAGAGGCGGGTTTGCTCTCAATTGCACGATTATTTCTTTAAAATCATATTCTCTCACATGGGTCGGTAAAGATGAGGTAATCGCACTCTCTGAAACCGTCCAAATTAGCTCATTCCCCGCATTAATTATTAAAGGGATTGTCGGTGCTAACTGAGTGCCGGGAAACCCAACTAACCGCAGAGTAATAAAGTTTACGAGACCTGATTGAACGTGCTGGTAGAGGAAAACTTGCCAAGCTCGGTCTCGCGTATCTCGCAAACTTTGTACAGAGCGATCGATCGTTGATGTTGGAGATTTAGGGGAGGTACAAATCAAGGAAAAAGCAGGCTCAGATCGAGCAAGAAGCAGGAAAAAATAGTAAAGAAGACTGATACACAATCCTAATTTAGATAGACTTTTAGGAAACCTCTTCTACTCCTTTAGGGATAGGTAAATATACAGGTCGCTAACAGTTGCTTAAGACTGAAACGCGCGGGGTGATTAGCATCTCCTGCCTGTAAACTCTCAATTCAAGAAGTCCGATCGGCAAAGACCCGATCGCTCAACGCTCCATTTTTCTGTCAGTTTGTGGCACAAGAAGATGTGCCACTTTCAGGAGGAGATTGCCAGACTCCGATCGATTAGCCGATACAAAAATCCGGCTTGATAGTATATAGCTCCAATCTACCGGTTGGTTTCGTTTTATCATGGCTCTCTGCTTGATAAGTTGCCAGAAATTATGCTAGAAATTCTGAGATTTGAATGCTAAAATAAAAAACCAAATCTTACCAGACACTTAAACTATTTATTTCTTGACTAACAACCATGAATGTAGATTTTATCAAAGCCAAAGTGAGACTTTTGCGGGGCGCTCCCCCGGCTGAACGTGAGACAATCCTCAAAAATATAGGTGTTTGTGCTGGTGTCATCCGACCTGGAGAGTATTTAACCCCACAGCGTAAACATGCTGTTACCCGTTGGTTACACGCTAATGCAGTACGGCTACAACTTCCAGAATTACCACTTGAGCTGTAATGTGTGAGAACAATAGTCTAAAAATGTAACATCTAAAGCACAATTTTTTGAGCGTATCCCCTGTGACAATAGTCGCAGGGGATTAATATAGAGATATGAACAGTATTCTCAAACCCCTATTTCCAGCTCTATCACTCGTGTCATGTTTGGCACTGCTGGCGCCTGCTGTTCAGGCTGAGTCTCTGACAGCTAGCCAAGTTCAGCAAATCAATAGCGGTTTATTTCGGTCGAGTTCCCAAGACTTCTTTGAACAGGGAAGACGCCAGCTAGACAGAGAAACTGAAATCATACTTCAAAGGCGTTTAAATTCTCAAAAAACACTCCTGAAAGTGAATAAGCAACTACGAGTGCAACGATTACACCAACCAGGGGGAAACCTAGATGGAAGCGGACGCCCTCAACCTACAGATGTGCGATCGCAGCACAACGGAGAGTAGTAATGATCGATACTTACACAATAATGGAACTGAAAACAGCGATGCTACGAGCTCAGACCTTGGATCAACTGCATGCTTTAATTATTAACTACACCCACGAAGAGATGATCCAAACCTACAAAGAACTTGCACCGGAACAGCAAGCACAAATTAAAGCCATTTATGAACGAGACAGCGAACCGATTTTACAGGCATTCAAGATTCCCGTTGCATATCCCTAAGAGCTGACAGTTGACGGTAGGATTCAGAATGAGCTTGATTTTCCCTGAGATTTTCTACTCCTAACCGTCAAGGTCATTTCATGCTGATTGTACCGGTATGGAGGAAAAGGAAACCATTCTTTCCTGACTGAGGGGGGCATAAAAGCTAAAAGCGATTTGAAGTCAGATGGGATCGGTTGCCAAGCTTGTTGATCTTGACCTTGAGTTTCTAGTCAATTTCTGCTCCCTTAATTGAGCTAATTCCGCAAGAAATCTCCTCCCGATCGTCAAATCGCCGATCGAATTGGCTGTGCAACCTTGAGCGATCGCTCTCCTTTATGGAGCGTCTAAAAAACTCCGAATTATTTCACCCAGTACCGAAATTCCTCGCTCAATCTCTTCAAGAGTATGGGAATAATTGAGTCGCCAGGCTGGATATCCCTGTTGACCGGGAAAAAATGGCATCCCGTCACCAACTAAAACTTGGCGTGATAAAGCTTGTTGATAGATGGATTGCATCGGCAAATTGGCAGGTAAATGCACCCATAAAAACAGACCCCCATTGGGAACTGTCCAAGAAGCAGTGGTGGGAAAATAACGCTCTAAAGCACTCAGCATGGTATTTCGACTTTGTAGGAGTTGACTCCGCAAATGTGCTAAGTGGCGACGGTAATGTCCCGATGCTAGATATTCGCTGACAATAGCCTGAGAAACGGTTGAAACATGGAGATCGTGCAACAATTTTCGCTCGACTAAAGGTTGGTAATGCTGACCTGTCACAACCATGTAACCCACTCGAATACCGGGCATTAAAGTTTTTGAGAAGGTACCGATGTAAGTCACACAATCTTTTCGATCTAATGCTTTGATCGGAGCTGGAACGGGGTCAACATTCAAGCCTTCGTAAGCGTTATCTTCAAGAATTTGGCAGTTGTATCGTTCTGCTAGCAACAGCAATTGCTGACGGTGGAATTGGGAAGTGGTAACGCCTGTGGGGTTATGCAATGTGGAAACTGTATAAATGATCTTAGGGTGATGAGTGTAGAGATATTTTTCCAGTAACTCTAAGTTCATCCCTTCTGCGGTCATCGGAATGCCAATGACTCTCGCACCCCGGTCTGATAAAATGGCGAGCATTCCGTGATAGGTTGGGCTTTCTACAATCACCCAATCTCCCGGCTGTACATAGTGCTGAATGGCTAAGGATAAAGCTTGCTTAGAGCCATTAGTAACAATTAAACGATCGGGAGTTACTTCTAATCCCCGTTGCACTAGTAATCGGCTAATTTGTTGCCTGAGCATCAGTTGCCCTTGAGGCAAATCGTAGTGAAATAAAGTGGTGCTAATTTGTTTGACGGCTCGCCTAGCAATGCGCTGCAAATCTTCAACTCCAGCCTCGAAGGGAAAGCCACTGCTAAAGTCAATCATGCCTGAGTGCTGTCGCGCATTCAGGGAAGCCATGTAAACATTAAAAAATGACCCCCCTTTTTGCTCAGAAACAATCACCTCTTGAGGCGGTGCAAAATTGCAAGCGGACTGGGGACAAGCAATGGCGGGACTGCTGACAAAATACCCCGCGCCTTGACGAGCATGGATGAGACCGTCGGCTTCGAGGACGCTGTAGGCTTCAATGACTGTTAATTTGTTGACTCCGGTGTTGAGGGCCATAGAGCGAATGGAGGGGAGTTTGTCTCCAGGTTGCAAAGCTCCTGATTTGATGAGGCGGCTAATGCGATCGCGAATTTGTAAATAAACCGCTTTGGAGGATTTTCGCTCTAAGGGAATTCTCACCGGGACAGTCCCTCCTCTGAATCACAATAGGGAGATGTTTAGCACTATAGAGGATTACTCAGCATTTCGGCTGGTACAGTTTGCCTCAGTTTTAATAGGACACTTGAATTTATTCTAACTGTTCTAGTTAAACTCTTGAAATTTGTACCTTCTCAGAGCCACATCTGTGGAGGGAAAGTAAAGGAAATGGATGATTAAAATTTCAGGGAAAAACTGGCGATGAAAATTGCTCATACTCTCTTACCCATTCCTAAAATTATTGATAGTTCGTTGGCGAAATTCAGGGAGACAGTAACGGCAGTTTGGCAAGTTTTGGCAACAATACTGACCTCTAACAATCAACTGCGGATTTGGCAGACGCGCGATCGCTTTGGCAACACTTGGTGGCATGCTTGCGATCCAACCACGGGTCGCTCTGCCTGCGTCGCTACTGAAGACGAGTTGCGCCTATGGGTTGAGCAGCGTTACTACCATTAATGCTAGCTCCTCAACGATCGTCACCCAAGCATTGCGGAGGGAGGTCAGGAGCAACAGCCTATTTCAAAACCTCACAAACCCGGTTTCTTCAAGAAATCGGGTTAAAATTTGTAACATCTCTTACGGCTTTTTAGGAAATTATAGGATATAATTGCTGCACTACCAGTTCTAGCTCAATGCTCGATCATCAAGGAGATTATCGGCAGGAAAAAGTAATCCTTAATCACTCTCTCTTAATGGTATAGAGAATGCTCAAAAAAACCAAGTTTTTCCTGCTAATTATTTTAGGCTTAATCTTAGTAGCCTGCATTAATACTACCTCAAAGCTTACTACAAAGTCAACCCCAACCACGGCCTCTCTAAATCCAACTGACACCAAGACTTTAAATATTTGGTGGAATAAGGGGTTTTACCCAGAAGAAGATGTTGCTTTTCAGCAAATTATTAGTCAGTGGGAAAAGAATAGCTCTACCAAAATAAAGTTAGCATTCATTACTGATGCGAATATTAAACAACAGACAGAAAGAGCCATCAATACAGGCAATTTACCAGATGTTTTGCTGGCCCACGTAACTGATATTAATTGGAGCCCCCAATGGGCTTGGGAAGGTAAGCTCGCTGATGTTTCCGATGTGATAGAACCCGTTAAAAATTTATATACACCCAATGCCCTAGAATCTGTCTATTTATATAATAATATTGAAAAAAAACGCAGCTACTATGCAGTCCCCATTCAGCAACAGTCCATTCATATCTCTTACTGGCGCGACCTACTTCAGCAAGCAGGGATGGGTGAGATTCCCAAAGATTGGGACGGATTCTGGAACTACTGGAAACAAGCTCAAGACAAATTGCGACAACAGGGGAATCAAAATATTTACGGTTTAGGTTTACCTTTGTCTCCGGGAGCAACTGATACTTACTTTATGTTTGAGCAATTTTTAGAAGCTTACCAGGTAAAACTTTTAGATGAAAAGGGGAAGCTTTTAGTGGACGATCCCCAAGTCAGGCAGGGGATTATTAAAGTTTTAGACTGGTGTACAAACTTCTACAAAGAAGGATATGTTCCACCCACAGCCTTGAGTTGGCAGAATCCAGATAATAACGTGAATTTCCTCAACCACACTGTGTTGATGACACCGAATCCTAGCTTGTCAATTCCCACCTCTCAAAAGCAAGAATCAGACCTCTACTATAATAAAATTGGTACCGTTGAATTTCCCAATCAACCGAATGGTAAACCGACCAGATACATGGCATCGGTCAAGCAAGTTGTCATCTTTCAATCCTCTCCAAACCAGAAGGCAGCAAAAGAATTTTTATCTTACCTGATTCAGCCAGAAAACCTATCAGCTTACACGAAAAATTCTGTAGGGCGACAGTTTCCTGTCATGCCACAACTGCTCAAAGATCCGTTTTGGACAAATCCTAAAGACCCTCACTTGTCAGTCGCAGTCAAACAATTTACTGAGCGAGAGACTCGCCCTTTCTATTCAGTAATTAACCCAGCTTATGTAGAAGTTCAACAGAATAATATTTGGGGACAAGCTCTCAATCGAATTCTTAAAGATCGTTTATCAGCAGAGCAAGCCGCAGATGAAGCAATCGCTCATATTAAAAAGATTTTTGCTGATTGGAAGTGAGGAGTTTAGCTTTTAAAACCTGTGCATAACAGCTCTACAATCCTGATAGCTAACTTGCCAATCCCACTTGTTCTACCTCTATGGTTTTCCATCGAAAAAATGTGAAATTTTGGCAAAAAAGCTTGACTGTAAAGCTTTCTACTGCTTTCCTCTTCATGTCATTAGCGACTGTAGGGATTGTGGGATATATCGCCTGGGCTAAGACAAGAGCTGATTTAGAGCGGTTAGCCTTCAATCAATTAAGCATTTCTGTAACTCTCAAAGAAGGGGAACTCGATCGTTGGTTCAACGATCAGCGACAAGTTTTCTTATTAATTAATTCCTCACTTGATTTGCAAGCCCACCTCAATAATTTATTAACTCGGCAACCTTCAGACGTAGAATACCGTTCAGCTTACCTCGCCTTGAGTCAATATTTAAACCAAGTTACGACTACTCAGCCAAATTTACAAGAAATTTTTATTCTAAAAAATAGTGGGAAAATTATTCTTTCTACTACCAAGACTCGTGAAGGGAATTATGAAGTGGTATCAAATTTTACGCAATTAAGTAAAAATAGTGACCTGACACCCGCTTTTTATCCTTCACCCGTAACCGGACAACCTATGAGTACCTTAGCAATTCCTGTGCTTGACCAAAATAATAAAACGCTCGGGTTAATCGCAGCTAATTTGAGTTTAGAGCGGATCGATACTATTATTCGAGAGCGCACGGGATTAGGTTTGACAGGTGAAACTTATTTAGTCGGAAACTTGGCTGCAAGAAATACATTTATTTCAGGAGGAAGACCGGGGAAACAGCAATTCAATGAAGATATTATGAGTTTTGGGATCGATGAAGCTGCGAGGGGTATTAATGGCTCTGGGCTTTATACCAATTATGAAGGAATCGCAGTCATTGGGGTTTATCGTTGGTTGGAAAAGCGAAACTTAGCCTTACTTGCTGAAATGCACCAGAATGAAGCATTTGCACCAGCGAATCAATTGGCTCTTGCTATTTGGATCGTAGGATTTGGGGCAGTGGGAATGCTAGGAGTAGGGGTTTATTTACTTCGCATTTTAGAAGAGAAAGCTGAGTTACTGGAGCGAACTCTACAAGAACTTAAACAAACCCAAGCTCAATTAATTCAAACTGAGAAGATGTCAGGATTGGGGCAATTGGTAGCTGGAATTGCTCATGAAATCAATAATCCTGTCAATTTTATTCATGGCAACCTCACCCACGCCAACCAATATGTACAAGACCTGCTAAATATTCTGTTTTTGTATCAGCAACAATATCCAGAACCAACCCTAGAAATCCAAGAATTAATTCAAGAAACAGATGTTGATTTTTTAGCACAAGATTTACCAAAAATCTTGTCTTCAATGAAGGTAGGAACTGAACGAATCCGTCAGATTGTGGTAAGTTTGCGGAATTTTTCCCGCCATGACGAATCAGAGATGAAGCGAGTGGATATTCATGAAGGAATTGACAGTACACTATTGATCTTGCAACATCGCTTAAAATTGTCACCCGGTCATGCAGGGATAGATATTGTCAAAGACTATGGAAATTTACCAAAAATTGAATGTTATCCAGGGCAACTAAACCAAGTCTTTATGAATATTTTAGCCAATGCGATCGAAGCGTTGGAAATGGAATTTGCAAATCTGCTCAATTTCAACACGCAAAATTCAAGTCCTATCA
Source organism: Actinomycetota bacterium (assembly GCA_050262755.1). GTDB lineage: Bacteria > Cyanobacteriota > Cyanobacteriia > Cyanobacteriales > Microcoleaceae > JBLNEP01. The sequence continues at coordinate 17,759 of JBLNEP010000235.1, forward strand.
TTACTATTTCCACGCAGTTAATCACTGGGAAGCCTTACATAGCTATTAAAATTAAAGATAATGGACCCGGCATACCAGATGCTATTAAAACTCGCATATTTGACCCTTTTTTTACAACCAAACCAGTCGGAAAAGGAACAGGCTTAGGGCTTGCTATCTGCTATGAAATTATCGTTGAAAAGCATTCCGGAATTTTAAATTGTTTCTCTGAGCCTGGTAAAGGAACAGAATTTAGGATGGAAATCCCTATTAATCAAAAAAAATAAATGGGTACAATATAATAATTTATCTGTGATATAATCAGTTGGTAGTTCTTAACTAGAGACTACACCGAAAAAGGGGAAAACATGGCGAATCTCGAACCTTATTGGATGCCCTTTACTGCAAATCGGCAGTTTAAAGCCAATCCGCGAATACTGGTGTCAGCCAAAAATATGCACTACACCAGCGACGATCGTCGCTTAATTCTTGATGGTACAGCAGGGCTGTGGTGCGTGAATGCAGGGCATGGTCGTGACAAAATTGCACAGGCAGTTTCCCAGCAAGTCTCGCAACTCGATTATTCTCCAGCTTTCCAGATGGGGCATCCGGGCGTGTTTGAACTGGCGGAACGCTTAGTGAAGATGATGCCAGGGAATTTTGACCACGTATTTTTTACCAATTCAGGCTCAGAATCAGTTGAGACTGCATTGAAAATTGCGATCGCCTATCACCGCGTTAAAGGTGAAGGCACTCGCCAGCGATTAATTGGGCGGGAACGGGGTTATCACGGCGTTGGTTTTGGGGGCATTTCTGTTGGTGGCATTGCCCCAAACCGCAAATTTTTCGGTAGTTTACTAACCGGTGTCGATCATTTACCTCACACTCATAACCTCGAAAAAAATGCTTTTAGTCGCAAGCAACCGGAATGGGGAGCGCATTTAGCCGATGAATTAGAGCGGATCGTTACCCTCCATGATGCCTCAACAATTGCTGCTGTTATTGTCGAACCAGTCGCTGGTTCTACAGGGGTATTGATTCCACCCAAAGGTTATTTAGAACGCCTCCGTGCTATCTGTGACAAGTACGGCATCCTCTTGATTTTTGATGAAGTGATTACAGGGTTTGGGCGCCTTGGTACTAGCTTTGCCACTGACTATTTTGGTGTCGTTCCCGATCTCGTAACGGTGGCAAAAGGCATCACCAACGGTACTGTTCCAATGGGAGCTGTTTTTGCCCGCGAAGGTATTTATGATGCGTTTATGAACGGGCCTGAGAGTGCCATTGAATTGTTCCATGGCTATACTTATTCTGGCCATCCTGTTGCCTGTGCTGCTGCTTTGGCAACGCTGGATATTTATCAGGAAGAAGGGTTATTTGAACGGGCAGGTGAGTTAGCAAATTACTGGGAAGAGGCAGTCCATTCTTTAAAGGGCGTGCCTTATGTCATTGATGTTCGTAATTTGGGACTGGTAGCAGGCATTGAATTGGAGTCGATCGCAGGGAAGCCAGGAGCGCGGGCCTTTGATTGTTTTGTGCGCTGCTTTGAAAAAGGATTACTGATCCGTACAACAGGCGATATTATTGCGCTGTCACCCCCCTTAATTATTGAAAAAGGACAGATCGATCAAATCGTTGAGATTTTGGGGGGAATCTTGCGAGAAATGCCTTAATTTCGATCGCTCCGGGCAAAATTAGCGAGACAATTTTAGCATCCATTGACTCTCCCTCTTCTGTCAAATTAGGGAGTTGTAAACGTTGAAATCCTGATTGAATGGGAGTTTTCCCAATTTAGTTAAATTGATGAGTTTCGCTCGGAAACTCATGGCTCAATTTCTTAAGAAATAGGGCTTTCAGCGTTGAGCTTTGAGGATGATTTTCCGAGCGTGACAGCAGAGGGATCAATGGCGGAACTTGAGCAGTAACTTTCGGAATTTTCACCCTACATTTAGTGGCTTTCATAGGATGCTGATTGACCGCTAAACCTTCTCGCAATCGAGCCTTCACTTAAGCGATGATTTTTGCTTCCCCCATCGCCTGACCCGCTAGCCAACCGGTTGTCCACGCACTCTGAAAATTAAAGCCACCAGTCACCCCGTCAATATCCAAGATTTCACCCGCAAAATATAGACCGTTACAGAGGCGGCTTTCCATTGTTTTGAAATCTACTTCTTTCAGACTCAGACCACCACAAGTGACAAATTCTTCCTTAAAAACGCCTTTCCCAGTAATCTGATATTGCCCTTGAGTGAGTTCTTGTATCAGTTGATTCAAGGTTTTATTAGACAAGTCAGCCCAGCGTTTTTCACCCTCTATGCCAACCGCAGCAATTAAACGTTCCCAGAGGCGACGAGGAATAGGAACAGGGCAATTAGGTGCGATCGCACGTCTCGGCAACTGCGACTTAACAGCCAATAGCTGTTGTCGCAAAGCTTCTGGTTTATATTGGGGCAGCCAATTAATCAATAAAGGCGTTTGATAATGGCACTCATGCAGAAATCTCGCCCCCCAAGCAGACAATTTCAGAACAGCAGGACCACTGATCCCCCAGTGAGTAATGAGTAACGGCCCTGTTTGTTCTAACTTAGCGGCTGGCAATTGCACCCGGACATTTGCCACAGAAACACCTGCTAAATCTTGGAAGCGAAGATCCTTAACGTTAAACGTAAACAGCGAAGGAACAGGGGGTTCAATGGTATGACCCAAATCTTTTACCCACTTAAAAGCGATGGGACTGCTACCAGTCGCCAGTAGGAGGCGATCGCACTTCAGCTTCTCCCCGGTTTTCAACTCAATTTCAAAACCAAGGGAAGGTAAGGAACTTTCAACTCCGGTGGCTAATTTCTGAATAGAAACCGCAGGACTACCCGTGCGAATTTTGACACTAACATCCTCAGCCGCTTGCATCAAACAATGGACAATTGTGGTGGAATCATCCGTTGTCGGAAACATCCGACCATCTTCTTCAGTTTTTAATTGAACGCCGTGGCGAGCAAACCATTCTACCGTATCGCGGGGTTGAAACCGAGTAAAAGCACCCCGCAACGCTTTGCTACCTCTTGGGTAATTTTGCACCAAAATTGCTGGCTCAAAGCAAGCGTGGGTAACATTACACCGACCCCCACCAGAAATGCGGACTTTAGCCAGGGGTTGCTTCCCCGCTTCGAGAATGGTGATGCGGGCATTAGGATTCGTTTCAGCACAGGCAATGGCCCCGAAAAAACCCGCAGCCCCGCCACCGACAACGACAATGCTGAAAGAGCGATCGAACACTAATTTTCTCACTTATTCTGCTTCAAAGTCTGCTTTGGGAGCACCACAAACTGGACACACCCACTCTTCATCATCCACCTGTTCAAAGGGAGTACCGGGTGCTATTCCTGTCTCGGGATCGCCTGCTTCTGGATCGTAAACATAGCCACAAACAGTGCAGATATAAGTTTTCATTGCTGTTCGCTCCTGATGGGTTAACTGTCATTATAACCCCTCGCTCACAACCAACAAAATTTCTATCCAATGGAAGAGGGAGAATCTCAGGGAGGAGTGGGTCAAGCACCCAATTGAATCACCCACACATCTATCAGCGAATCTACACCCGATCGACTTGCGATCGCTCAGCAGTGATTAAGAACAGCTTATCACCGCAGAAGCTGCCTCAGTTTCTGCTAAAATAATAGAGAGCATCCAGCCTGAAATTAACCAAACTTATCCTCTCAAAGTTTTCTCAATTCATCAAATTAACCAATAATAATCAGGAATGGCACTTGCACCTCTGTTTCCCGTCATCCACCCCATTTTAAAATTCTCCTTTCCCAATTGTCTATGGACAGGAGATATCAACCGCAGAGAAATAGCCTTAACCTTTGATGATGGTCCCCACCCCCAGCATACGCCTCAACTCCTGAAAATTTTAGACCGATACCACCTCCCAGCTAGCTTTTTTTGGCTAGGAGTCTGCGTCGATCGCCATCCTGAAATTGCCAGAGAAATTTATGAACGAGGTCACTGGATTGGGTTACATGGCTACCAGCATCTCTCATTTCCTATGCTCAAACCCAGCGAACTCAAACTTAGTTTAGAACAGACACAAACAGCGATTGCTCAAGCTTGCAACCTTAACCCCCAACTCGTCCGCGATGTGCGACCCCCTAACGGTATTTTTACACCTCAAACGTTAAAATTATTAACGACTTGGGGATATCGACCTGTGATGTGGAGTGTAGTCCCAGAAGATTGGATTAGACCAGGAATTCCAGTGGTTGTCAACCGCGTCATGCAGCAAACCATGAATGGTTCAATTATCGTTTTGCACGATGGCTATTGTGGGGGCGAAGATGTGGCTCAGTCCGCAGCAGAAATTATCCCTGTGCTATTAGAGAGAGGATACAAGTTTGTGACAATCGATCGAATTTGGAATCCGGTGACAGTTAGAACCCAGTCTAATGAAAAACTTCCAAATTCCCTCGGTAGGAAATGGGGAAATGGCGAAGAAAGATGAATCTTTCCTCCCCCAATTAATTCCCGGCCAGTGAGAACCTTCCCCAATTCCCCCTCCGATCGTTTCCGGTCACTGAACCCTGGGCTTTTGAGACCCGGTGGGCGAGTTCAAGTAGCGACAGGTTGCAACCTGTGGTCAACTCTCTCAATGAGGACTCTTTGATTGCTTCACCTGTGCTTCTTTTGTCGCAGTAAAATCAACTGCTTGTTCTGCCCTTGGACTCAAACTAATCTTTCCCTGAAATGTATCTCCCTCCACAGAACCTACAATCTGAATAAAAGCAGTTCTTGCTTGTCCTTGAGTCGGAAGTTGATTACAAGCGAGAATGTGCGGAATCGGACCCGATAACCTTACGGTTTGATGCTGCCACTTGCCCGTCAAAGACGGCTTTTCCTCCGCCGTAATTTCTGACTCTCCCTCCCGATTCAAGGGCCATAAAGACCCACTTAAATACATCCCAGATTGATGAATGGTTAGCACCAATCCCTGAGAAGGATCTGGGCTCTGTTTTCCAAGGCAATCAGGCAAATTCTGACTGTTCAATCGATAACGCCCAGCAATGGCAGGAGGAGCCTTTAAATTAGTTTCGCCATAGGCAGTAACAGTCTTAAACAAAACGAAAACTGAGCTAATCGCGACGGCATAAAGGAGGAGAGATTTGAACTTAAACGTCTTCATGGTGTTGCTAAGTATTACTCAGGGATTGTTTGCGGTTTGTCCTGGGTGGTATTTGTGTAAGTACCGAAGCTAGGTGAGAGCGTACCTTGACGTAGCAGCGAGTAATTAACAGCGAAGAATGACACTGCACTGCCAGTTCATCCGTGTACCGCCCCAAGGTTTGGCGCTCGATCCCCCACTCCCGGCTAGTGCCAGCAATTGTCAGGTCAGCCGTGACCGAAGCTTCTACTACGGCCTGCAACGGTTCCTCTGCTTCGAGCACGAGAATTTCGATGCGCGATCGCACACTGACTGGCAACTGTTCCATCACCACCCGAAACTCATAACTCAACTCCCGGTCCTGATCTCCTTCCCGAACCACTCGCAATACCCTTAAGTATCTCGTTGGTTCATTCACCAGCAACCTGAGCCCTAATTCCAGCGCCAAATCATCGTGAAAATTCGCTGAATAAGGTACCAATAACTGATCTAATCGCTCCCGACCCCGGTCTACAAACACGGCTACATCCTGTTTACCAGTGGTGAGTACCTTACCCACCCGACCCCCTAAGCGGTTACTGCTAAACGTGGGTCGATGCCACCCCAGTAAAATCAAATCCGCTCGGTCGAGTTCGGCAATTTGCGCCGTCTCTCGCGCCACATCATTCGTCACACCAACCAAGGGATGAACGATCTGCCGTACTGCTGGCGGTTCCAAACTTTCGATTAACTCCTCCAGAACGGATCGCCGTTGTTGAATTAACCGTTCCACCTCTGCTGGCGTACTTTCAAAGGCATACTCTTCATCTAGCTCAATCAAACTCAGGGGATGAACCATCACTGGTAACCCCGTACCTGCGATCGCAGTCGCCAGTTGCACCAAACCTCTCTGCGTACTTGGATTCGCCACTGGTACTAAAATTCGATACGTAACCAAGGGTTCGCTGCTAACCGTTGATGCTTCTGTATCGCCAACCGGGATCGCCTCTTCCAACCCCGGCCCATGAGTCTCTACATCTAACACATCCAATTGAATGAGTTGCTTTGGAAACGTCCACTCCAGCAACGGCGAAGTCATAAACGTCGTCACCAATGCCATAATCACCAGCATGGTAAACAGAAGCGGTGAAATCACCCCCAAACTCAAACCAATATTGAGTACAATCAGTTCAGTTAAACCCCGAGTATTCATCAGCCAACCCAGGGCCGCAGCTTCTCGGCTCTCAATCCCAGATACTTTTGCTGCAATGTAAGTCCCCACAAACTTACCAACAATTGCCACTGCTAAAACAGCAAAACACAACAACCACAATTCAGGACTATTCAACAATCCAATTTGGGTCCGCAAACCGCTATAGGCAAAAAAGACTGGTAACAGGAAAATCAAGACAAAATCTTCCGTCTTTTGAGCAATTTCTCGCGTCAACCCAGCATTTTTAGGCATGGCCGCGCCCAGCAAGAACGCCCCAAAAATCAAGTGAATGCCGATCCACTCAGTAATCAAGGCAGAGACTACAACGCCCATGTAAATTCCCGCCAGCACAAATTGAGTTAATCGGCCCGTGCGGTTATAGTGCTTAGAAAGTCGCTGTAAAAACCAGCGCCCAACCGTCAGCATGAAACCAATGTAAATCAAGGCTTCAAAAATCGTGGGTAAAGCAGCCGTGAAGCTGTTGGTGCGAGTCACTGCGATCGCCACCGCCAAAAAACACCACGCGGTCACATCATCCACCGCCGCACAAGTTAGGGCTAGCGTTCCCAAGCGCGTACTTTGTAAGTTATTCTCAGTGATAATTCTGGCTAGCACCGGAAATGCCGTAATCGACATAGCCGCGCCCAAAAATAAAGCAAAGGCTGTAAACGAAACACTAGAATTTGAAACCATCGGGTACAGCAACAACGCCAGTAAAGATGCCAGCGAAAATGGAACTAAAATGCTGACATTGGAAGTTAAAATGGCGACATCTAGCTGACCTTTGAGGTATTTCGGATTCAGTTCCAGGCCGATCAGAAACATGAAAAAAATCAGTCCCACCTCGGAGAGAACCTCCAGAAACGGGACAGCTTGAGCTGGAAACAAAGCCCCCGCTAAGTCAGGAGCAATTAAACCGAACAGAGAAGGCCCAAGTAAAATCCCAGCCACAATTTCGCCAATCACCTGGGGTTGCTTGAGCCACCGGAATCCTAGCCCCACAAGTCGGGACAGTCCAATCACAATCAGAACTTCAACAAGGACTAGAACGGCTATTGGCATACTTTTTCTCGTTTAAGTTACCACGATACTAGCGCCTCAACAGCAGCGCTTAAAAACAACGCTAACTGTGATACAATCGAAAAGTTGTCTAAATTCGCACATCCAGGTTTTCGGGTGTTTCCGAGGCGACAAACCTAGACTTAGGCAGCAATAACGCCACACCGCCACAAAGCCGGTTTCGTAACCGTCTCCGGTGACGGCGGTAGAAAGTTGCCTGAGCCCTGCAAGCTTCAGAGATCCGCCTGGGTGGAGGATAAACCCGAATCAGGAGTTGAAAAACATTATGGCAGTTGTCAGTTTGGCTCAGATGATGGAGTCAGGGGTTCATTTCGGGCACCAAACCCGTCGGTGGAACCCGAAAATGTCTCCCTATATTTTTACCGAACGCAATGGCGTTCACATCATCGACCTCGTACAGACCGCTCAGCTCATGGAAGAAGCCTATGAGTACATGAGATCGGCATCTGAAAAAGGCAAAAAATTTCTCTTCGTCGGTACTAAACGCCAAGCAGCCGGCATTATCGCCCAAGAAGCTCAGCGCTGTGGCGCTTACTACGTGAACCAGCGTTGGTTAGGCGGAATGCTCACCAACTGGACTACGATCAAAAGCCGTGTTGAGCGCCTCAAGGACTTGGAACGTCGCGAAGAAACGGGTGCACTCGATCTGCTCCCGAAAAAAGAAGCTTCGACCCTGCGGCGGGAAATGAGCAAACTGCAAAAATATCTGGGCGGCATTAAAGCCATGCGCCGTATTCCAGATGGAGTGGTACTGGTAGACCAAAAGCGCGAGTACAACGCCGTTTTAGAATGCCAAAAGCTGGGTATTCCCATTGTGTCACTGCTCGATACGAACTGCGACCCCGATTTGGTGGACATTCCCATTCCGGGGAACGATGACGCCATCCGATCGATTAAGCTAATTGTGGGTAAGTTGGCTGACGCCATCTATGAAGGCCGCCACGGTCAACTCGAAAGCGAAGTAGAAGAATACGAAGACTACGAAGGCGCAGAGGATGAATACGAAGCTGACGAATTTGACGAAAGCGAGTATGTAGATCCAGACGCTGACGAGGAAGCTGAATAAAAGTAGTCAATGAGTCAGTTGTCAGCCATCTGTTCAGCCGCTGGCAACTGACTAATCACGAATCACTAATTCTGATCGAAGGAACTTAGGGAAGATGGCGGAAATATCTGCAAAAGTTGTCAAAGAACTGCGCGATAAAACCGGCGCAGGGATGATGGATTGTAAAAAAGCGCTCGCAGAAGCTGGTGGTGACATGGCCAAAGCCGTTGAATGGCTACGGCAAAAAGGCATTACCTCGGCTGATAAAAAATCAGGCCGGGTGGCTGCGGAAGGCATAGTCGGCAGTTATATTCATACTGGTGGTCGAGTGGGCGTGCTGGTAGAAGTTAACTGCGAAACAGACTTTGTGGCTCGTCGTGAAGAATTCCAAGTTCTGGTGCGGAATATTGCGATGCAAATTGCCGCTTGCCCGAATGTGGAATATGTGAAAGTGGACGACATCCCCGCCAGCATTGCTGATAAAGAAAAAGCCATTGAAATGGGTCGGGATGACTTGGGCAACAAACCAGCCAATATTAAAGAAAAAATCGTGCAAGGGCGAATTGAAAAGCGCCTGAAAGAGTTATCTCTAATGGATCAGCCTTTTATCCGCGATCAGAATATCACGGTAGAAGAGTTGGTGAAACAAAGTATCGCTCAGCTTGGGGAAAATATCCAAGTCCGTCGCTTTGTCCGCTTCGTCTTGGGCGAAGGGATTGAGAAGGAAGAAAAGAACTTTGCTGAGGAAGTAGCAGCCCAAATGGGTAGCTAATAATGAAGGGTAAAAGGCAAAAGGGAATTCAGTTACTTTTGCCTTTTTACTGAATGATTGTTGATGGCCAAAAGAGGCGATAGTGGGAGCACTTGAACGAATTGAGCGAGACCTCGCAGCACTGGAAGCAGCGATCGCTAACATCGCTCTAGAATTTCACAGTACCTATGAAAGTTATCTGGTGGCATTGGGAGAAGCCACAAAGCAGCAGTTAATCTTAGCTTGCTATCATATTTGTACTCAAGGATATCCAGAAGCATTTCTCGACTTATCCTTCAATGAGCGCCAAAAAATGCAGCAATCTCTGCGCCAGTTAGCGGTCGCAACTCAAGAAAAATTGCAACGGCTGGTGCATCCGGAAGACCAGGCAGAAGAGTCTCTGGAAATCCAGGAACTCGATGAGGAATTCCCATCGCTGACCTCACTCAGTTTGCCTTCTTCTCCCATTGCAGAGCCCTCAGAGGAGAGAGCAGATCAAACCCTCCCCAATCCCAATCCGCAACCCCTGACCCTAGCAGAGTTACTGCGGTGGCAAGAAACCCTTGAAAGGGGGATTTCCAGCAACCTGAAAACCCTCTCTCGCGATGCAAACCGCTTGCTACAACAGTCAGGCATTTTGCCCAAACAATTGCCAGAACCAGTGCTCGATGCTGCTTCTAAAGCCGAAGCGCCAGGAGAAGCCATCGCTGGTCCCCCGAACCTATTAAACTTAATTGTTGAAACAGAAGATCCTGAAGCTTCAGCAGATACAGCTCTGCATATTATTGCGATCAATCTCCGCCTGTCAGAAATAGAATTTACAGATGCCAACGCCACAGCTTGGCGCCACCAAATTCGCAATCTTTCCGCGCGCTTGAGCTTGTGCAGGCGCGACTATCAGAAAAAACAGCGAGAACGGGCCGTTCTGGAAGCTGAATCTGCTTGGCGTTCTAGTTGGTTTGAATGAGCGAGCTAAAATCACCTTGGGGTTTGGGGCGAGCATTGCAGCAGTTTGTAACCAAGGCAAAACTGCCCTGAAGAAACTGGTCAACGCCTCGTTCCCTCTCCCACTAGAATAGAATCAGGAATTCTCTCGGTTTAAAGCCAGGATTCCCGGTTCTCCCCCTTCCCTCTCGATCGCAGAGCCATTTCAGGGAGAGTGGACCTAATCCAATCCCTCGATCCTATTTAAAATTGTTAAGGGTTACTCGCTAAAATCTCCAGTTTAAAACCTAAAAATCTCTTCGCCGATGACGACTGATCAACCAGATTGGGTGCTATTGCAGAGAGCTTTGTCGCTAGAGTCAGAACACGGCTTTATCGACTTGCGGAGGTCGGGTAAACAATACTGCTTTAGCGAGTTTTTCTTGGAGCGTTTGAAGCAACCACCCACCGTTCTCGGTGAAAATAACCGCTTGCGGTGGCAACGGGTAGCGGGAGAATTTTCTCGCTATTCCCAAATGAGCCGAGAAGAGCGTCAACACTTCGTCACACAAATCGGCAGATTTCTGTTAGAAATGCAGCACGCTTGTCTGCCAGAAAATTCAAGACCAAGCGATCGCTACCTAGAAACATCCTCTCCCCTTACCAGCCGGGTGAGTCCTTCGGTTCAAGAGTCCCCCTCCCCCAAAACCTTTGCCCATCACCCCCCTTCCCCATCTGCCAACCTAGCTCTCAATCAACTCTTAACCCAGGTCAAAGAAATCGGTCCTAGCAAAGGTCAACGCTTGGGTAAATTAGGGCTGCAAACCGTCCATGATTTACTGTACTATTATCCGCGCGACCACATCGACTATGCTCGCCAAGTCAATATCTGCGAACTCGAAGCTGGGGAAACTGTAACGTTAGTAGGAACGATCAAGCGCTGCAACTGCTTTACCAGCCCCCGGAATAAAAAATTAACGATTTTAGAATTGGTCTTATCTGACCGCACAGGTCAAATTAAACTGAACCGATTTTTTGCTGGGACTCGCTACAGTGGCCGTGGCTGGCAAGAGATGCAAAAGCGCTTTTATCCAGTGGGTGCATCGGTGGCTGCTTCTGGGTTGGTGAAGCAAAGTAAGTATGGGGTAACTTTAGACAATCCAGAATTAGAAGTCCTCGACCAAGAAGGCAGTACGATTGCATCCAATACGATCGGAAAAGTTGTACCGGTCTATCCGCTTACGGAAGGGGTAGATGCGGGGTTAGTACGCCAAGCCGTGGCGAAAGTTCTACCCGCCGCCAAGCAATTACAGGAATCTTTGCCAGAGGGGTTGCGCGATCGCTATAGTTTAATGGGCATCATTGAGGCGATCGCCCATATTCATTTTCCCCTCGACCGAGATTGTTTAGCCGCCGCTCGCCGCCGCTTAGTCTTTGATGAATTTTTCTATCTGCAATTAGGACTGCTAAAGCGTCGCCAAATGCAGCGACAACAAGCAAGCGCTGTCCTTGCTCCTAACGGCAAATTAATCGATCGCTTCTATGAAATTCTACCCTTTCAACTCACCAACGCCCAGAAGCGAGTCATCAATGATATTCTCAACGATTTAGCCTCGCCAGCACCGATGAATCGTTTAGTACAAGGAGATGTAGGCGCAGGTAAAACAGTAGTCGCAGTGGTCGCCATGTTAGCAGCCATTCAATCCGGCTACCAAGCAGCACTCATGGCTCCGACAGAAGTCTTAGCAGAACAACATTATCGTAAATTAGTGGGTTGGTGTAATTTAATGCACTTACCCGTTGAACTCTTAACCGGTTCAACAAAAACTGCTAAACGGCGACAGATTCATTCACAATTAGAAACAGGAGAATTGCCTGTTTTAGTAGGAACCCACGCCTTAATTCAAGATACAGTCAATTTCAATCGCTTGGGTTTAGTTGTAATTGATGAACAGCACCGATTTGGAGTACAACAGCGGGCAAAGTTGCAGCAAAAAGGCGAATCTCCCCATGTCTTAACCATGACAGCGACCCCGATTCCTCGGACGCTAGCACTGACTCTGCACGGCGATTTAGATGTCAGTCAAATCGATGAATTACCTCCGGGTCGGCAACCGATTCAAACAACAGTTTTAAGTGGTCGCCAGCGCAGCCAAGCCTATGATTTAATCCGGCGAGAAGTGGCGAGTGGTCGCCAAGTGTATGTCGTTTTGCCACTGATTGAGGAATCAGAAAAGTTAGAGGCAAGAGCAGCGATCGAGGAGCATGAAAAGCTACAAACTAGCATTTTTCCTGAATTTAAAGTCGGGTTGCTCCACGGTCGTATGAGCAGTGTTGAAAAAGATGAAGTTATCACTCAATTTCGAGACAATCAAACTCAAATTTTGGTGTCTACCACCGTGGTAGAAGTGGGCGTGGATGTCCCCAATGCAACCGTGATGCTGATCGAGAACTCAGAGCGGTTTGGTTTGTCTCAGTTGCACCAGTTACGGGGAAGAGTAGGTCGAGGCAGTGACCGTTCTTTCTGTTTATTGATGACGGGTTCTAAGGCTTCGGAAGCCATGCAACGGATGAAGGTGTTAGAGCAATCTCAAGATGGGTTTTTTATCGCAGAAATGGATATGAGATTGCGGGGACCGGGTCAGGTTTTGGGAACTCGCCAGTCAGGTTTGCCGGATTTTGCCCTCGCAAGTTTGGTGGAGGATCAGGAAGTTTTGGAGTTGGCGCGAGGAGCCGCTCAAAAGGTAATTGAACGGGATGAAAGTTTAGAAAGTTGGCCCGCAATGCGGGAAGAATTAGAGCGGCGGTATCAGCGAATAATGGGAGGGAGTATTTTGACCTAACTTTTTTTCCAGCAACAGAAGCAGCAGAAAGTTAAGTTTAATCGCTCGATCGCACGGTTAATACTTGCGGTGGCGTGGCATCAGGGGGATACAGAAAGTCAACTTGGACGAGGCGACGTTCCTTTGATTTCAGGTTGAGCGTGACCAACGGTTCTCCTTGTTGACCCCGTCGCTGCACGAGATGAACGTAGCGTGTCTGGGACTTGCCGCGATCGTCGCTGTAGAGTACCCGCACAGTTCCTCGGA
>JBLNEP010000236.1:0-11903 GCA_050262755.1 Actinomycetota bacterium
ATAGCGAAACTCACTGCGACTTTCCCGGTCACAAAACCAAACGATGCGGTAGCGCTCGGGGTTAAGTTCGGTCTTCATGTTGTTCTTAATTCGCACTACAAATTGGGTTTTTGTGAGGCTCATAAAGTCAAGCAATTTTCAACTTGCGAAGCCTCTATCCATGATGCCAACTGCATCTTCGGGAATCATCCCTGTTACGAAGTCGGCAAGCTTTACGTTGTGTCTTTGCCCAAAATTAATGAGACATTCACTCGGTTCCCCTGCGATCAATTTACCCCGTTGAGCAACTTAACTTAGTGATAGCCTTGCAGCCCAAATAGCTTACTGGTTCTGGTTAGCGTCACCACCGTTGAATCAATTGGAAACAGCATCTGTGCTGCGGCAGGTTTTTGTCGCTTTACTTGCTCAATTAACCGAGCATAGATTCGACGAAAGTATTGATATTCCCTCGGATTATAGGCTTTAGAAAAAGTAGATATGCTAACCGAAATCCCGGTATGATTTAACTGACAAAATAAGTCCCTCATACTAGTCAAACTCCGATCCAACACGAAGGTTAGCCAGATTTCAAAGAATAAGCGTGAGTTCAAGACTAGGTAGTTATGCGGGCAAAGCAGCTTCAAGATTGATTTGAAAAGCTGCGGAAATGAGGTTACCATCAGACATCATTCTTTTGAATTTGGAGACAGCATACCGTATTCTGTCCCCTTTTTCCGTTGCTTAATCTATCTTTCAACACTTCTGGCAGCAATCTATAAGCGCTGAGCTAAAAAAAAGCTTAATATTTTAATACGGGGAGAATCGAGGGGATATAATTGACAAATCGTTCTACGAATAATATCACTAATCCAAGGTCTACTTTTGAGGCAGGTATTAAATGTTCTAAATAGAGTTTCCTGAGACGCCTAATATGCCTCAAATCAAACGACGTCAGTTTCACCAATTCGCTGGTTTTGCTATGACAGGATCTGCTTTAAGCAACTGTCCTATAAGTCAACAATTACCAAATTTAACTAAAAGTGCCTCTATTTCTGTTAGAAGTATCTTTCGCAACACTAAAGGATATTCGCGAAAATTAGCCCTTTTAGTAGGAATTAATAATGATCCGCATAGCAGCCGACTTTCTAATTTGAAAGGATACCTTACTGATGTAGAATTGCAGCGCCACTTGCTGGTCTACTGCTTGGGTTTTAATCCTAAAGATATTATCACTTTGACGGACGCCCAAGCTACGCGCAAAAATATCCTAGAAGCTTTTGAAAAACATCTCATCAAACAGGCTAAACCTGATGATATTTTAGTATTTCACTATTCGGGTCATGGCTCTAAAATAGCTGATTTAGAGAGTAATTTCCCTGACGGTATTAGTAGCACCATCGTGCCAGTTGACAGTTCGCGTCCGGCTGATAATATATCGACCACTACGGTGAAAGATATCACAGGTAAAACGCTATTTTTACTGATGAAGGCTCTACCAACAGAGCAGGTGACAGTTGTCTTAGATTGTTGTTATTCAGGAGGGGCTAAGCGAGGAAATTTAGGAGTGAGAACTGTGAGAGGCGGGACGCACTTGCAAGCCTGCTCCGAAGAACGAGACTATCAGCAAAAATGGCTATCTCAACTCAATCTGACGCCTGAAGAATTCAAGCGGCAGCGCCGAGGAGGAGTAGCAAGGGGAGTTTTCATAACTGCTACTAACCGCTATCAGCTTGCTGCTGACTGCCCCTTTGATGGATTTATGGCAGGTGCTTTTATTTATATGCTAACTCAATATTTACGGCAACAAGCTGGTAAGATAGCTATCATCAATGCCCTCCCTAATATTGGTCGCAGCACGGCACAAATCTCTTTTACGATGCAAGAGCCGGAAGCCGACATTGACAGTTTTGGTTTATTTTTACCAAGCTATGATATTATCGTTGGCTCGTTTGGATTAGCAGGAGAATCAGTGCAAGCTGCTGTCAGAAGATTAGAAGCAAAATTCAAGTCAATGCTGGCAGCTAAAATTGTGAAGCTTCTGTTAAATGCTAGCTCCTCACGCCTAGATGTGAAGGCAAGGCTGAGGCGGAGCGGTCCCGATAAATCGTTGATTTCTGAGATATATCCCGTGCAAAGTAGGGAAAGGCAGTTAACAGCTAAAACTGCTATTGAAATTGATAATCTGCCCTTAAATACGCCGATTGAACTGCAAATTTTTAATAACGAACTTTGCGAGGTTTACATTTGCGTTTTACTCATAGATTCTACAGGAGAAATAACAGTTATTTTTCCCAACCAGTGGAGTGCTGCTGCTGAAGCAGCACGGTTAGCAAGTTCAGCAAAAATGTTAATTCCCGATGTAAAACGAGATAGTTTTAAGCTTCAAACTCAAGAACCTTTTGGGATGACAGAGGTTTTAATCTTAGCGAGTACCACGCCATTGCGAAAGGCGCTCAAGGCGTTGCAAGCGATCGCATTTCGCCGAAGTCAGCTTAGCGGGCCAATGCAGTTGGATGCTCCTATTGAAGCGATCGAAAGTTTGTTAGAGGATTTGGCAGAACCGCGCAGCAATTCTCCCTCAGCACCGCAGAGAATGCGCCAAGTCGATATCCGCCAGTTGTCGGCAATGTCAATGACCTTTGAAGTTATTTAACGGAATTGCCCATTTTTTACGAACTTGTAATTCTCAAGGAGTAACAGCCTATGAAACCGGAAAAATTTGACGCGATGGTCAAGAAATTAGAAAGTTATGCTCAGCGACAGCCAGTTCTTTATAAGCTGCGCGTAGCTTTACTAGCTGTTCTCGGCTATGCTTATATTTTCATAGTCTTCACAGTCTTGCTAGCAACCTTGATAGCTGTGGTAGGGGCTGTCATTTATACCGCCAGAGCTAATATTTTTGTGATTAAATTTGCGTTTTTTTTACTGGTGCCTCTGTTCGTAATCCTGCAATCGCTTTGGGTTCACATCCCACCTCCTCAAGGACTGAAACTAACCCGGCAGCAAGTACCGCATTTATTTGAACTGATAGACGACCTCAGAGAAGTTTTGAAAGCGCCACAGCTTCACCGAATCTTACTGACACCAGACTTTAATGCAGGCATCGTGCAGATTCCGCGCTTAGGGGTGTTGGGATGGCAGCAAAACTATTTGTTAATTGGGCTTCCTCTCATACAAGCTCTTTCTCCAGAGCAATTCCGCGCTGTCCTCGCCCATGAATTGGGCCATTTATCAAGGAATCATGGCTATTTTGCTGGTTGGATTTACCGGGTACGCAAAACTTGGGCGCAAATCGTTACTAGTCTGGGACAAAGTCAACATTCTACACTCAACCTTTTTACCTTATTTTTTAATTGGTACTGGCCGTGTTTCAATGCTTATTCCTTCGTCCTTGCTCGCAATGATGAATACGAAGCGGATCGCTGGGCTGCTAAAATTGCTGGCAGCCAGCACGCAGCAGAAGCATTAATACAACTCGAAATTCTTAACCAATTCTTGCAACAAGACTTTTGGGCAGAAATTTATAAACAGGCCCATACTCAGCCAGAACCTCCTCTCGCTATTTTTACACAATTAGCATCAGCTCTTGCCAATGGGATAAAACCCGAGAGAGCTCAAGCTTTGTTTGAGCAGGCATTAACAATAGAGACTAATAATGTAGATACTCATCCCTGCCTAAAAGAGCGGATTTCTGCCTTAGGATACTCTTCAGCGTCCCTTTTTGACGCATCAAAGCTGGGATTGTCTGCTGCTTCTCATTTCTTAGGGAAAGCTTTGCCAGAATTCACTGAAAAACTAGAGCTTGAGTGGCGAACAGCCGTCAATTATCAATGGCATGAACGTTATACTTATTACCAGGAAACTTCTCAAAATTTGCAAAAATTAGAAACAAAAGCATTGCAGCCAGCAGGTTTAACTTTAGAGGAAGCTTGGCAGCGCGCTTATTTTACAGCAGAGTTGGAAAGGGATGAGGAGGCGATCTTTTTGCTAAAATCTGTGATTGAGAGGCAAGCCGATCATGCGTTAGCCAACTGGTTACTGGGGCAGCTTCTACTAAAATTAGAAGACGAATCAGGAATTCGTTATTTAGAAAAAGCGATGGCACAAGAGCCAAATAGCATCTTGCCTGCTACTCAGTTAATTTGCTATTTTTTGCAAAAGCAGGGGCGCGATTCGGAAGCAGAAATTTACATAAAACGGCTCGAAGAACATTATAAAAATATTGTCAAACAGCGATAAATAGGAATTTAAAAATCAGATTTGTGCACTCATTTTAGGGGCATTACCTTTTTTTGCATACTTGTCAATCGGTCAGAGCTAGTTGATTGAGATACCAATTATCTCCTCGATTGAGGTAAAATCATGCTCACTCAACCGAATGTATTAGAACTTGCAAAACTTGGCAATCCTCAAGCGATCGCTGCCTTGCTTAATCATCACCTCCAGCGAAAAGGCATTACCGTTAAAGCTACTCTCAAAGAAGAAGGCTTGCGGATCAAAGTAGAATCCGAGCAAGTACCACCTCAACAACTTGTTAGCTACATCCATCAGGGAATTGCTACACTCAACCCGCAATCTATCAAAACTATCAAGATTTATGGTTTTCAGGCAGGTCAAAATTTACCAGCTTGGAAGCAAGAGTTATCCCTCTTTTGTCACGCTGGGCCAATAAAAATCAGCATTTTCAACTGTAGATCGAGCAAGAATTTTAGCATTTATTTTCTAACAGAATGGCTGAAATCAAGATTTTTGGTAAAAGTCTTATGCTATAACCATCCCAGATTATTTCCTGCCGAAAGTGACAAAAGAGGGATTAAGCAATATTTCGCCAACGGGAGCGTATCTCGGCTCAATCCCACAGAAATCCCCAGGTAACAGGCTCTACCGCTTTTATTGTTTTTAACTTTAGAAAAGAAAGATAGCGCTCTATCAAGATAGTTTTATCTTTTCATCGGTAATAAAATTGTAAACTCCGTCCCTTCTCTCAATACAGAATTTACCTCTATTGTACCGCCGTGTTTCTCAACTACAATCTGCCGTGCGATCGCCAATCCCAATCCCGTCCCTTTCCCTACTTCCTTGGTAGTAAATAACTCATCAAAAATTTTCTCTTGCACTGCTTCACTCATTCCCAAACCGTTATCTTTTATACGAATTATTGCTTTCTGCCGATCTGCTGATAATTCAGTCTTGATAATAATTTGATTAGGATTAATTTTAATTTCAGCATAACTACGTCCAGTATTTGATGCTTCTACAGCATCGATCGCATTAGCCAACAAATTCATAAATACCTGATTTAATTGTCCTGCATAACATTCTACTGGTGGTAGATCGCCATACTCTTTGATAGTTTTAATGGCTGGACGAGTATCAGAAGCTATGAGGCGATGTTTGAGAATCATAATTGTACTATCAATACCATCGTGAATATTGCAAGCAATGGGATGAGCGCTATCAGCACGAGAAAATGTCCGTAAGCTGGTACTAATGTCTTTAATCCGGTTTATTCCTTCTTGCATTGAGCCAATTAACTTGGGTAAGTCTTCGCGAATGTATTCGAGGTCAATCGCATCAATTTCCTCTTGAATTGCCTCACTGAAATTAGCAGATTCTTGCTGAACTAAGTCCAGCAATCCAAACAAATCTTTGATATAATCTAAAGCGGGCTGAATATTGCCCGAAAGGAAGCAAACGGGGTTATTAATTTCGTGGGCAACACCAGCCACCAAGTTGCCCAGAGCAGAAAATTTTTCGCGTTGAATGACTTGGAGCTGAGCTGCTCGTAATTCAGCAGTTTTTTGAGCCACTTGCTGTTCTAAATTTTGAGTCAAGAGACGCAACTGTAAATGAGTTTTCACTCGTGCTAAAACTTCTTGTTCTTGGAAAGGCTTGGTAATGTAGTCTACTGCACCAAGGTTAAGCCCTTTAACTTTGTTGTCTACATCAGCCAGAGCGGTCATAAACATAACCGGAATATCACAAGTTTTGGAATTAGCTTTAAGCCGTTTACAGGTTTCAAATCCATCAATTCCCGGCATCATCACGTCCAGTAAAATCAGATCGGGCGGTCGCCGCTCAACTTGTTGCAGAGCGCGTTCGCCACTGGTAGCGATCGCCACCTTATACCCCGCATTACTCAACGTTTCTGAAATGACATCCAGATTGCTGGGAGTATCATCAACAATTAAAATTAAGCCAGTTAAACCACTTGTCATAGTCATCATCCAATCTTAAGTATCAGTAAGGTATTCTTCAATCAATTGCTCGATCTTCTCTGTTTGGAATTGCTTAGCTAATTGTATGACTTCCTGAATAAAGGGCTGATAGCGCTCATCCTTTTGCCCAATTTCTGCAGCGGTTTCTGCCACTTCTCTCAGCAGACCATCCTGTGCCAGTTCCAGTAAAATTTGCAAGTCCACCGCCGATGGGGGAATTAGTTCTGTCGCGGATACTGTATTATCGCTTGTGCTTAACTCAGTTGTGTCATATTTCCAGGTGAGTTGTAAATGCTTAGCCACCAACGTCAACAACTCCTCCGCATCCACGGGTTTGGTCAGAAAATCGTCTCCTCCTGCTTCTATACTCATCTGTCGATCTATTTGCGCTACTGATGCTGACGATACAAGCACTTTCAAGCGTTTTAACTCCTGTGAATTGCGTAACTGTTTGAGCATTTCAAATCCATTCATTATCGGCATCGCTAAGTCAGTGATGACCAGATCCGGCAGTTTTTCTCTGGCTTTCTCTAAGCCTGTTTGACCATTCTCCGCTTCGGTAAACGTAAACCCTATTGGCTCCAGCAGGTTTACCAATACTGAGCGATTTTCCCAACGGTCATCCACAATTAGGATATGACGCAATGCACCTTCATAGCCGATGATGGTGCGTCCGTCTTTGACTGAACTTTTTTCTGCCCAATCGGTGGCGATGGGTAGTGCTACTTCAAAGTAGAAGGTACTGCCTACCCCAAGCTGACTCTCAACTTGAATTTTTCCGCCCATTAATTGCACAATTCTTTGGCTGATGGCTAAACCTAAGCCTGTGCCTTCCGATTGGCGTTTGCGCTCGCCTAATTGTTCAAAGGCTTGAAATAGTTTGTTGACTTCATCAGATGCGATGCCGACTCCTGTATCTATCACTTGGAATTTGAGCCGAGGCAAGGGCATATTTGCATTTGATTCTCTTGTTTCTACTTTGAGGGTGATGCTGCCTTGGTCGGTGAATTTAATCGCGTTTCCTAAGAGATTGAGCAGCACTTGGCGGAGTCGTTTTTCGTCAGTTTCAATCCCTGTGGGTAAGTTGGGATCGGGTTGATAAATGAAATCGAGCCCTTTTTGGTCAGAACGCACTCGACAGATTTCTACTACTCCTTGCAGGAAGGATGGTAAATGAATGGCTTTGGGGCTAAGTTCGAGTTTGCGAGCTTCGATTTTAGAGAGGTCTAAAACGTCGTTGATTAATGTCAGTAAGTGAGAGCCGCACTGGTGAATAATATTCACACCATGACGTTCTTTCTCGGGGATAACTTTAGAGCGTCCCAGAATTTGGGCATAACCGAGAATCCCGTTGAGAGGTGTGCGGAGTTCGTGGCTCATGCTGGCAAGAAAGTCGCTCTTCGCTTGGTTGGCAGCGTTAGCCGCCTCTTTTGCCTCATCTGCTGCTATCTTTGACTTCCGCAGTTGTGCTTGCTCAAACGATTGCACCTGCCACAAGACCACAATCATCGTAACCGCTAGCCCTGCCACGACGATCGCCATCAGGTTCAAAGGTCTTAGTTGCGCCTCAAGATTTTCATGCGGAATCACCAAAGCAACCGACCAATTTGCTTCTTCAAGCGGCATAAATGCCAGGTATTTCTGAGTCCCATCAATATCAACCAACTCAATGCCCTGTTTTTTGTCCACCATGCGCTGAGCGATCGCTGCCAGACTTCGATCTGCGGCCTCTAAAAGGCTAGGAGCGGGTTTTTCTGCGGTTGACATCAAAGCTGCATTCGGATGAACAATGGCTTCTCCTGTGGAGTTGAGGGCAAAGGCGTAACTACCCTCTCCGTAGTGAAGCTGACTCACGACTTGAGAGACGCGAGCGATGGTTGAGACTCCTATAAACACCCCTATCGGTGGACGACTGGCATCAACCGTTTGCCGAATGGGAGTGGCAATGGCAATACTCGCAACTTTATTTGTCTGTCCGATGAACGGATCGGAAACCGTTAAGTTTCCTGCCAACGCTCTCTGAAAGTAAGTCCGATTACTTAGTTTTTTATTAGTGCGACCCAAAAGCGTGTTGTAATACGAACCGTCAGGGTTCGCTAAACTCAGCGTCAGATATTCGTTGATTCGCTTCGCTTCAGCTTTTAAGTAGGGTTCGGCAGTTGCCCAATCTAAAGAACTTACAGCATCCGTGTTTGCGAACATCTGCACTTCAGCTTTACGAAGCGCCAGCCAGCTATCAATCTCATCCGTTCCCCGCCGTACCTCCAGGAAGGCACTACGCTTCAAATTCTCCAGCGTCAGATTTCGCACAACTTGATAGCTACCATAGGCAGCAAGGCTAACGATCAAGGTTGTGCCCCCAATCAGCAGTCGCGTCAATAAATTGCGATTTAGGCTAGCGATCGCAACCGATTGCTGCGGAAGTGATTGTAGAACGTCCCGAAAATCATTCATTTTCTGCTCCAACTAAATGTCGGCATCCTATAAAGATGGGGCTTGAGACTCAGTTTTTTTGGTCGAAGATGTAGGATGCAGTACGGACAGAGACAAGAACGCAGCCTGGGGGGGTGACAACGCTGTCAGAACCCAATCAGGATGAGGGATTGACCCACTTGTGGTGAAAAAAGATAGGTCAGCTTCAATTCTTGATGACTTATCAAAAAATATACTTCCCCCATTTTATCAGACCCATCTCCAATAGCACTTAACTCGAACTCAGTTTTTAGTATTAGGTCTCTTCCTGGATGTCCTGCAATCGGAAAGGCAAGTCAAGTTGGAACGATTAGTCCGAATATTTCCCTACCTTATTACGATTGAAAGTCGGCGTCGCAAGCTGCAACGGTTTTTGGACTTACCTCAATTCACCTTGGACCTCCTCTGGGATCCGTTCATTACTTATTGACTTAACACCTATTGCTCTGTCGGTCAAACTTTATCAATTGTGATCGATCGTACTCAATGGGGGCCCATTAACTTGCTTGTGGTCAGCTTGATTTGGGAAAGGAGAGCTTTACCTTTATTCTGGACCCTGTTGCCTAAATTAGGTAGCAGTAACCTTACAGAACAAACTGCTGCGAACGCTACTGTTTTACCCCTGTTTAAAGATTATCAAGTAGTGGTTTTAGGAGATCGTGAATTTGGCTCGGTTGATTTTGCTAAGTGACTCAAGGCGAAGGGTTTGCATTTTTGCTTATGTTTGAAAAGCTCCCTTTGCATTCAAACCCCATCTCTGGGATGGCAAGCATTAAAGGATTTAGGATGGGTATCTGGAAGCTCTCTCTACTTCTTAAGAATTCAAGTCCGAAAAAGTCAACCGATTGGGGAATTTAATGTGGCTTGTAAATGAAAAAGAAAGTATCGGAGAGTAGCTATTAAGGAGGGTTGGTTTCTGCTTGCAAGTTTGGGTTCTGTCTCAGAGGCAGTTGCTGCGTACCAAAAGCGAATGGGAATTGAGGAAATGTTCCGAGATTATAAAAGCAGAGGCTATAATTTAGAGGGAACTGGACTGAAAGGCAAGTGACTTATGGCGATAATCTTGTTAATAGCGATCGTCTACAGTAGTGCGATCAAACAAGGCACAAGTTTCAAAAAAAAAGCAGCTAAGGAGTATATTGTGCGTCCTAAAGAGGAAAACAAAAAATATGCTCGACGCAGTACCTTTGGCAGTGGAGTAGATAGCCGCTCTTTGGCTGACATACCTGGAAAAGCACGCGACAGAGGTTCAATAGTTAATGATATTAACTCCGAATAAACGCCGATTTTATCAACAAGGGATGAGGGCTGCAACCCAGCTCCGGTCGAACTCTTAGCTATCTTGGTCACCCCCCCAGCTTTTCTTTGCTACGGGTTTGTTGTTACGAGGGGTTGAAAGCCTTCATGCTCGCACTTTGACTCGCCATAAATCGGAAGCGAGTTTCAAACGATATGCCAAGCGATCGCTTAGTGCTGTGGCGGAACGGGCCTTTTATCAGTCAATTGGAGAGGAACCTCCCCAGGAGAGTGAGTTGAAATGAGGGGTTATTATTATTATGTTAAGTAATATTTTACCAACGGTATCCGGTATCTCGGCTTTAGAGCGAGGAGCGTCAACTATGCAACTTGCTGGCAGCGTTTCCAATAAATTTTAGCCACGCGATCGCCCGGGTTCAGCCGTAAGCAATCAGCAAATAGCTGTGCAGCTTCTACACAGTTGCCTTCGCCATACAGACCCAAAGCTTCTACAAATAACGGCAGCGTTGTTAATTTCCCCTCTTTAATTTCTGGCGGGTCAGCATTAAAAACTTCATAAACCGTCACTGCTTCAGATTTTCCCTTGACTTTCACAGTATCAATCGTGCGGATAGCGTACTCAGATAGGTTAGTCAAACGCGCATAAGTCTGCTGAGTAATGAGTAGCGATACTCCATAATTTTTGGTCAAACTTTCCACCCGCGAGGCGAGATTCACGGCATCGCTAATGACAGTGCTATCCATGCGATTTTGCCCACCAACGGTTCCCAGCATCAGAATGCCAGTGTTGATCCCGATCCCATTTTGTATCGGTGCGAGACCAGAATTGGCACGGTTTTGGTTGTACTCAAACAATCGGTGTAGCATAGAAATTCCGGCTTTCACTGCATTGTCAGCTTCTCCACTAAATAATGCCATAATCGCATCGCCAATATATTTATCAATAAATCCAGAATTTTCAGCGATCGCTAGTTCCATACAGCTTAGATAGGAGTTGATAAACTTGAAATTATTTTCTGGGGTCATTTTTTCAGAAAGCGTGGTAAAGTCGCGAATGTCAGAAAAAAGGACAGACATTTCTAACTGCACGTTATCCCCTAATTGCACGTCAACAATACTGGACTTGTTTAAAAATTGGAGAAATTGATTGGGAACGAAGCGTTCGTAAGCTTGGTTGAGTTGAGCCAACCTGCTTTCATTCTCGCGGACTTCAGTATAAAGTTTAGAATTTTGAATCGAGATAGCTGCCTGTCCAGATAGCAGTTTTAAGAGTTCCACTCTGGCTGGTGTAAAGGCTCCGGCTGTCAGGTTATTTTCTAAATAAACGATACTAATAACTTGAGATTGGTTAATCAGTGGCACGCAGAGAATTGATTTAGGCTGATTTTTTTGGATGTAGGGGTCATTAGTAAATTGTCCCTCTCGGACAGCATCATCTAGAACCACACTTTCTTGCGTGCGGGCAACATAATTTACAATCGCTTGAGAAATTTTGTCACAATTCTCAACTGAAATTGACTGCAACACGGTAACCAACTCATCATCGATTGTCCCTTCAGCTTCAATTAACAGCTTTTCCTGGCTGGGTAAAATCAGATAGCCTTTTTGGGCACCAGCATTTTCCATCAAAATTTTCATCAAGCTAGATAGTAATTTATCAAGCACAATTTCACCCGAAATAGCGCTTGTTGCCTTCATGACAGCAGTGATATCTAAGCTGTTGATAGAACCGGAAGTTGTCATTGCCACCGTAGTTTTCGCCTTGATACTTCCCGGCTGAGGCACCGTGACTAATTGAGGATACTGCGTTTCTAAATCTTTTACCTTAGCCGTTGCTCCCCAGCGAACATAACAATAATGCGCTTCAAACATATAAACTTGAGCAACTTTTGTTTTGCCCCATTCCCAATAGAATTTAGCAACTAACTCATTAGCAAGAGCTTCGTCATTAACAAATTTGTTTTCTTTAGCAGTTGC
>JBLNEP010000237.1:0-26514 GCA_050262755.1 Actinomycetota bacterium
TCGCTCCAACAGTCGCCAGGCTCCATCTCTGTCTCTCACATGAGTTTTACTCGCTAAAAAGATGTGCGATCGATAAGTCGGCAGCACCTTCCCCAAATAATCTTCACTCGGCCCATATTCGGCCGCCGTATCAAAATAGCGAATTCCTAACGCGATCGCACGTTCAATCAACGCCACCGCTTCCGCCTCTCGTCCTTCATGAGAAAGGGGTGTCTGTCCCGCGCCTCCCAAACCAAAAATCGGCAAATTTACGCCTGTTTTGCCAAGAATTCGTTCCGGCATGGTTGTGGTTGTTTCAGGAGACGCAACCACTTTCGACTGCTGCTGTTTGAGGGTACTAATACCTGCAATGCCGCCCGCAGCAGCGATGCTGCTAGCTAGGAAATAACGCCGAGTTTTTCTACGAGCCATTCCCGCTGCCTCCTCAGACAAAAACTGCTACTCAAATTTTAGTACGGTCTCAATAAATGCGGAGCATTTTTCCAAGAAACGAACAATGCTTAATATTTTTTTCAGGTTCGGATATAGCTCACACTGCTAGGAGTAAAGCAAGATTCAATGATTAGTAATCGTAGAGAATTGCTAATGTTTGGTTCACCCAATCCAGATTAAAAATTTCTTGATAAATTCGGTTTTTAACTCGCAGATATCCTTGCTGTTCCACCACTAAACCGGACAGAATGAGTTCGATTTGTTCGTGGCTACCATCAATTTCTACAGGAGTTGCCTGCAAGATTCCTTGGTAAATTTTCAGCAACCCAAAAGCCCGTTTTTCATCTCTGAGCAGGCGGTCGCGAATCGTCTTTAAATGCTCAGGATCATCTTGAATTTCCCAGTTATCAATTAGGTACGATCGCACAAAGCGTTCTAGCCAAATTTTCTCTTCAGATGGCAGAATCTTTAAACAACCCTTCACAGTTTCTTCACTCCAATTCCACACTAATTGACAAAGCTTTTGAGTTAAAAATGGCTGCCCCCCCGTCCAAGCTAATATCTCTTTAAAAATCTCTGGTGCAGCCGTCACTTTTCCTTCTAAACCCTTGGCAAGCGGGAGTGCTTCCTCCCACTTAAATTCTTCTAACTCAATGGCAACTCCCAAATTAAAGGGTGTACGCTTCAGATCCGTCATTAAATCTGATGGGGTTGCCACTCCGAATAAAGCAAACGTGAGGCGGTGATATTCTGGGTTAATCTCTCGCTGTTCATAGCAATGCCGGATCAAAGCAAAAAACTCATTGATGGAAAAATTGAGACCCAGAATGCTATCGATTTCATCAATAAAAATTATAATTTTATTTTGGGGAAACTGTACCCAGAGTAATTCTTCAAGAAATCGGCTTAAAATTTGGCTCGGTGAGTGTTCTTCTTCCTGACGAAACCAGTTTTTTAAATTTAACTTGGCTAACAATCTAAAACTCATCCATAAATTAGAAACAAATCCTTTATACCACTGAACCAGATTGATATGTTCGCCCCCAACATTCGTCATATCAATGGCAGCACAGCGATACCCTTCTTGTTCAAATTTATGCTTCATTCGTACCAAGAGAGAAGATTTCCCCATCTGTCGCGAGTTGAAAATATAACAGAATTTTCCCTCTATTAAAGCTTGATAAAGTTGAGTATCCGCATTACGGACCACATAGTTAGAATCATCATGATTGAGGCTGCCCCCAACTTGGTATGGAGAATCGAGCATAGTCTTAAAAAAGAATTTAAAAGCGAGAAATGTATTTTTTAAAAGCTGATTGTAATTAAATTTTACAATTTTAACAAACTTTTTTACTCTAAAAGCCCATAATCCAACGTTGAACTGACAGAGACGCGATCGCGTCCCTCTATCTTTGCTCGATAAAGCGCATCCTCAGCGGCCGATACCAGAATGCTTGGCGCTTCTTCTAAATTGGGAATGGTGCAGGCAACTCCTAAACTAACAGTCAAAACCAAGCCAGGAAAACCACTGTCTTGGGAACTGTAGCGGGAAAGTCCCAAATTCTTAACTTCTTCTCGCAGTTTCTCTGCTATGTAGAAAGCGCTAAAAGCTTCTACACCTGGGAGAATAACCGCGAATTCTTCGCCTCCATAGCGGGCAACCATTGCCTGATAACTGTTAGGTAAGGAGGTAAACTGCTGTATAATGTTACAGATAGTATTGGCGATTTGTTGCAAGCAAATATCTCCAGCTTGATGCCCACAGGCAGCATTATAAACTTGGAAATAATCGAGGTCACACAAAATTAAAGACAGTGGCAGTTGGTGAATGGTTAATTTTCTCCACTCTTGTTCTAAGTACGCTTCAAAGGCATGTCGATTCGCAATTTTGGTCAGACTATCCGTATTAACTGATTCTTTGAGAATTGAAGTTTTTGGGTGGTGCAACTGCTCCCCACTAAAAGCAGGTGGAGTTTTTAAGTCTAGCAATTGAGCGCTAAAATAGCGACGATACAATTCACAGGAAGGAATACAGCCATCACCTTGAATTAAAACTAGCCCCATACTATCTAACTTGTAAGTAAGCATAACTTCTAATTTAACAGGACGATTTGCCGCAATAATTTTTTTAAAGGCTTCTTTTAAGGGAGGCTCTTGTTGAAGAATGGTTAAAAGTTGTTGTAAATGAGCGCTATAAATACCAGAAGCTATGGCTGGTTGTTCTAATAGCTGTTTCAGGGTTACTTCTTGGCGGTAGAGGTGGTAGAAAGCAAGCTGCACTAGATAAGGATGCCCTCCTACCATTGCCATTAATCGCTTAATTCTAGAACTATCCATCCAATCAAGACCATATCGTTGCGCTAATTCCTGGACTTGCTTGAGGGTGAATAAGGGTAATTTTAGAGGCAACCCAACATTAAACGGTGATTGATTAAGTTTGAGAGGAATATAAATTTCTGTCGAGTAAATAACCACGAGACGCAGTTTTTTCCAAATTTCAAATTGGGTCGCTCGTTCGTGCCAAAATCGCAGCATTGGCAGAAAGTCTTGGGCAATTTCGGGATACTCGAAAACCCGATTAACTTCATTCAAAACCAAGACGAGAGGACTTTGAATTTGTTTTAACAAATATTCTTCAAAATAAATCGTGCAACTGACTTTAGTCCCGATCTCTTCATTCCAATAATCATCCAACTTTAAGTCTAGATGTAAATCCCGGCTGGCATTGGCGCAGAACCATCGCAGAAATTTATTGAGTTCGCTAAACAAAGCCTTTTCTGCTTGCAGAAAATCTACGATCGCGGTGCGGTAATTTAAAGCAGTAGCATGGGCAGCAATTCGCACCATTAAGGAGCTTTTTCCCAGCTTTCTAGAAGCTTTAACGCGCAGGACAGAACCAGGTTTGGTGATTTCTGAGTACGCGAGTTCTTCTATGGGAGGGCGAGGAATATAGAACCTGGAGTCAAGGGAAATCGGCCCACTGGGAAAATCTGGAGGAATAAAGGCTTGAAAGCGCTCAAAATCTTGGATTAACTGGCGCTGCTCTTGTGTCAGTTCACGGAGTTCTAAGATGGAGCGGAAGTTAGGTTTGGAGATAGATTTTCCGTAGAAATCGCTTAAGCTACACCATAAGTCAGAGGCAATTCTCCGGAGATACTCTTCAGTGTAATTGGCTTCGGCTGCCATGCTCGTGTAAGTTTTGCCTTCCCAAGACGAGCGCAGCAACCATTCTTGGAGCGTGGTTAAAGGCTTTAACTGGCTGGCGTTGAACAGTTGTACTACTTCCTCAATGGTCATTCAGCAACTATCTTGATTGAGCTTGAGTAAACGATTGAGCCTTATTTAACCAAAGTTTCAGTGGTTCAGTCTAGCCAAAATGTAATCTCTTTTTTAAAGTTAGTTACAAATTCAATTCAAAAAAGCTACTTTATGTTATTGACAATTTTATAAAAATGTGTATTTCTGAATGACTCTGCATCCTTGACTGAGTAATTTAGTAAGGAAGATTAGAGCTGGGTTGATGCCTACAATTGAGAAAACCTTCGTTTGCCCTTTTTCTCCTAATTCCGGTGCAACTGAAATGATTATGAGTACCAGTTCTCCCTAGGAGGTAGAGCGTTTCTCAAAGAGTTGAGGTACCTATATGAAAGGGGAAAAAGGGGGAAAGGAGGAAAAAGGGAAAAATGGCTGTACCTCATTAATCTGAGGAATGCTATAGTACATGAGCAAACTCTTATTGTTTAAAGTTTTTTAGGAAGGGCTTTTTGACCCTTCCCAAAGTGTAAAACAAGCGGTGCAACTCTGACAAACAACCTAGCTAAATCGAGAGAAAATCGTTAGCTGTTAATGCTTGTGGTTGAATTCCGGTGAGATTGGCAAGCACTTCACCTGTACTGGCAATAGCGATCGCCGTTGAAGTGGTGACTTGAGTAATTTGCAGTTGGTTAAAAGCCAATCCCTTAGGCAAAGCGATTAAATCTTGACCGACTTGAAAGTCAGTAATGATATCAGTACCCTGACCGGGACCTAATACAAATACGTCGCGTCCATTTCCTCCTGAGAGGGTATCTGTACCGAGGCCACCAATCAAGGTATCCTGACCATTTCCACCAGACAAGTTATCATTACCCTTACCACCGATCAGGAGGTCATTGCCTCTACCTCCGAAGATCGCGTCATTCCCTGTATTACCACTGAGGGTATCATCCCCACCATTCCCAAGGATGGTATCATCACCAGCCCCGCCCAAAGCTGTATTATTGAGAGCATCACCCAGTAAATAATTAGGTTGAGACAAAGCAAGCGCTGTTTGTATCTGCTCGATTGTTCCCAAAAATGAAAATCCTGCTGAGGTTCTTAATGCCTCGAGGTTTCTGCGGCTTTGAGTCGCGATCGCTAATTGGGGAAGTGCATAACTCAGCGCTGCTTGAAACTGTATGTAATTAGAATCGTTGTTAAAATTAAAGTCAGGGCTACTCAATTGATCGACTGAGATTACACTCTCGCTATAACCCTGTGGAGGATTGCTTAACAGTCCTGCAACGGTATGCTTAGCCAAAGTAACCAGCAGGTCAATATTTGGGCTGGTAAAGGATTGTAAAATCACTTTTCCGGGGATAAACGCTTCGCCACCCAAGCTCACAAAGTCACCATTAACAATGTAATGGGTAATATTTTTAGTCACTCCTCCTGTCTTCTGCTTAAAAGCATTGACACTTGCCTGAGAAATCCCGGAAGAATTGAAGGTGAAAGCATCCCCCACTAAATCGGTAAACTCAGCGACTGCTAGTTGTGTTAAAGCACCCCCTAAACTATGACCAATGACATCAGGAGCTAACTGATTGGGGTTTTTTGTTCGATCTTGGCGAATTTGGCTCAGCCAATTGCCGATCGCCTGCTTATTCGCCTCAAATTGATTGAATCCCGGCCCTCGCTTATCTGCATTAGCCGGATCGTCCGCCACACTGTCAAAGCCCCGAAATACCAGCACCGGAGGTTGAGTGGAGTTAGTAGAAACCAGCCCGATCGCGTGAAATCCAGTTTGTGGGTCATCAAAAGTCTGGTCAATCTTGTAGCCTGTACTATTGAGGAAATTTTGAACTAAATTCTGCTGTGCAGCTTGGTCATCTAGATAAACCACCCGTTTGGCTAGAGCTTCATAAATGGCAGGTGATGCACTCATCTTAAACCGTCTCCTTGATGCTGAACTTGGAGGATCGAGCTAGTGGGCAATTGTACACCAGTGCTGCCGAAGTTAGCGAAGTTATTTTCCCCTTTAAATTTTGACAAAATCTGCTTGTGATAAATCCGTGAAAGCCACTCCCGGAATAAAGGCAAGAACTTCACCTGTACGAGACTCGACAATTTGCGAGCCATCTACCGTAGGAACCACTCGAATTTGTGTGTAGGTTAAGCCGCCCCCTAAACCAATTAAATCTTCAGCATTGGTAAAGTCGCTAAACTTATCTAAACCTGAACGAGGTGTCACTACAAATACATCTCGTCCAGGACCGCCTGTGAGGATATCACTGCCACCATCCCCACTCAGGGTATCATTTCCCTCTCCCCCAATCAGAATATCATCGCCTCTTCCTCCGAAGAGTAAATCATTACCTGCGCCACCGCTTAAAATGTCCTCACCTTGATTGCCATAAAGGACATCTTGTCCGCCATTCCCGATCAAAGTATCGTTCCCACCAGCGCCTTTAGCCAGATTATTCTGCTCGTCACCCACGAGATAATTGGGTTGAGAAGGAGCGAGGTCAATTTGAATTGTTTTTAAGAAGTCTGCAAAGGAAAAGCTACCACTCAGTCTCAAACTTTCTGCACTCGATCGCGTCCTTAAAGCGGTTAATAAATCCGGGAGTGGTACAGACAGGGCAGCTTGAAATTTTTTAAAGTCGGGATCGTTTGTGTAACTAAAATCTGAGCTACTTAATTGCTCGACGCTAATCTGTCGCTGGAGCAACCCAGTCGGCGGATCGGAGAGTAAATTTTCGGTTCTGGTTTTGTTGAGGACGGCTAAAGGATTAATTGTATTATCGGTAAAGGTTTGGATAAAAACTTTACCCGGCAGGTAAGTTTCCCCGAACAAGCTAACGAGGTCTCCATTCACAATGTAATGGCTGATATTTTTTGCGACTTTCTGGTTTCGCTTAAAAGTCGCGACCACCCTAGCAGGAACTCCAGGAGAATTGAAAGTGACAACATCGCCAATAAATGGGGTAAACTCAGCAGCAGTGTATTGGCTTAAGGCTCCCCCTAAACCGTGACCAATGACATCCGGAAGCAAACGTTTGGGGTTTTTTGTAGAATCAGCACTGATTTTTTGGAGCCAGTTGCCAATTTGTTCTCGATTGGCTTCAAATTGTTGAAAACCAATGCCACCATCATTAGAAAATGCTCGATCGTCTCCCACAAATTCCGGTCCGCGAAAGACTAAAACCGGTGGTTTGTCGGCAGTCGTAGAGATGAGTCCGAGTCCATGCAAGCCTGTCTCTGGGTCTTCAAATGTCCGATCGATAAGATAGCCGTTTTCTTCCAGAAAAGCTGATGCTTGTTCGAGGAACTCTGGCTTGCTGTAGTTATAAGCAATTGACTTAGCAAGAGTTTCATAAATGGCAGGAGAGACACTCATATTTTTGATAATTAATACGGAGCAATCTTGACAGTCGTTGGATGACAAGGTGGTTGGGGAACCTCAGTCATTATAGCCGATCGGATTTCTATGATATACTTGAGAATATTTCTGCAAAACTTAACCTGCAATTTTTGGGTTATTATGGCTTTCTTCCGTCAGTACGTCGCCCCCTTCATCGCGCTAGTAATATTTTTGATGGCTTTAATAGCAGTCAGCGCCCGGATCTTTTTGCCAAATGATTTGGTTGCTCCAGCTCCTGTTGAGGAAATAAATCCTCCAAATCAGCAAGCTCAAGGCTCGAAAGTCGCTGGGGTTGCATCTCTCGATCCGAGCGTCTCAGTGGCGCTTCTCAAGTTGAGCTAAGCCATAATGGTATCTGAGCAGTTGATACCAGGTTACTGCCTGCGGGTGGGTTCAGGGTTAGACCGAGCAAAGCTGGTACAGTTCCTGCACCGCACTTATCAGGAACTCTATCCCAGTCAGGAATACGGTCATTTGGCGAATACAGTTGAGCAGTATTTTTCTAAGCAAACACCACTTTGGTGGGTGGAGGCGGAAGACACAACCGCAAATCTTGCGCCGACTGTTGCTCTGACCGTGGGCTGTTTGTGGGTGGGTACTGCGATCGACCAGGTGAGTGGCGATCGCCACACTCACATTTTTCTGATTTATGTCGCACCCGCACACCGCCGTCAGGGAATTGGTTCTGCTTTACTCAAGCGTGCTGAGGATTGGGCCAGGAAACGAGGCGATCGTGGCATTGGATTGCAAGTGTTTGTCTCCAATCAGCCGGCCCTCAATCTCTACCAAAAACTTGGCTATCAAACTCATTCCTTCTGGATGGTCAAATCACTCTCAGACGATTAGACCTCTTGCAAAACGATCGGTTTTGTGGAAGGGGTGCTGTCTGATGGCAGCTTGAACCACTGCTGCGCCTCCACTCAACTTGCTTGTGATTCAACCTAAAAAGAAGCAGCCTCTGTGCGGTAAATTACTTGTATGGACGATCAAGACTACCTAAGCTCACTCGACACTGAGGCAGAATTCGATAGCCCTCTGGATCGCTTGCAGGAGGAACCCCCAAAGCCGAATCCAGAGGTCATGCTGCCATTGCTGGAATCCCCGGAACCCCAACACCGTATGATTGCAGCGCGGGCTTTCTGCGAACTTCAAGACGAACGAGCCATCCCCCATTTAATTCGCCTGCTGAAGGATGGTTGTCCTTTGGTGCGGGTCAGTGCAGCTTATGCCTTGGGACGCAACCCCAGTTCTGATGCAGTAGAACCCCTGATTGAGCAGCTTAACCGGGACTGGAACGGTTATGTCCGCAAAGGGGTCGTGTGGGCCTTAGGAAATTGTGGCGATCGCCGATGTTTAGCGTCCCTCCTGGATTCTTTGAGCACAGATATTTCTGCGGTACGACTGTGGGCGGCCAGTTCCCTCGGTCAGATGGCAACAGTCGGTTATGATGTCGTAGTCGCGGCGGTCCCTCCGCTGATTGAAGCGTTGCGGGGAGATGAAGTGGCGGCGGTGCGGAGTAATTGCGCTTGGGCATTGGGCCAACTCTGCCGGGAATTGCCGAATAATGTCGTGTATGCAGGTGCGATCGACGCTTTGATTGAAGCTTTAGAAGAAGATGAGGATATGGGCGTACAGGAAGATGCGAAGTCTTCGTTATTGCGAGTGGGCGATCCGCGCGGGTTACAGTTAATAGAAGACTTGGATATTGAAGACTGGGAATTAGGGGCTGGTGACTGGGAATAGTGGGCGAGTGATGGTTGACTGAGCGCTAGATGATGCAGCCTGGGGGAGGTTGTTCAAAGCGTCTCTGTCTGCGACCGCCTCCTTTACCGCTTTGCTTCCTTGGGTGCTGTAGTCTCTGGATGCAAGAGCTATCAAAGGGCGATCGTTCCGAACTCGTACCGATGCAACGGGTAAAGCAACTGGTTACTGCATCAGCAAACCGATATTGAGTGCGATCGAACCAGCTTGTTACAATTAGGTACTTTTTCTGAGAATGGCATCAGGAATCGCTCCTGAGAAACGATTAAAAATCAGTTCCCTCAAACCCTCTCTTATTCACGGGATTAGGCAGCAAAAACAATATAAACTTGCAGTTTTTTACCGAGTTGAAATGACTGGATTATACAAGAAATACAGATTTAATTACTACAAATAAAAGCCTATTTTTAGGAATTAAATTTTAGAATTTTGCAAGATTTAACCTCAGAGTTATTATTGGTGGTGTTTAACTTTAAGGAGTTGTTAGTAGTTGACAATTTACCCTAAATCAACTACTATTATAATAGTTAAACTTATTGTTTAAATTCTATTAACTACTAACCAATGAACCAATATTTTGCTACCGTTGCTCGCGGTTTAGAACCCATTGCTGCTCAAGAATTAGAAAACTTGGGAGCTAAGGATGTCCACCCTGATTTTACTGGCGTGCATTTTACCGGCAATCGCGCTTTACTTTACCGCGTGAATCTATGGGCGAGGACAATTTTTCGAGTGCTCGTTCCCATTGCTGAATTCCGCTGCGAACACGCCGAAATGCTTTATCGAGAGGTACAAAAAATT
The DNA here is from genome assembly GCA_050262755.1 of Actinomycetota bacterium. Lineage (GTDB taxonomy): Bacteria > Cyanobacteriota > Cyanobacteriia > Cyanobacteriales > Microcoleaceae > JBLNEP01. Next base: position 9,656 of record JBLNEP010000237.1, read on the forward strand.
GCTTGGGATGACTACCTCGATCCAAGCAATACTTTAGCAGTGGACTGCACGGGTGGCAATGAAAAATTAAACCACACTCACTTTACAGCTCTCCAGGTCAAAAATGCGATCGCAGACCAACAACGCCATCAATTTAACAAACGGTCAAGCGTTGACACTCAAAACCCCGATTTACTCATTAATCTCCACATCCATGAAAACCGCGCCATTTTAAGTTTAGACAGTTCTGGTGGCAGTTTGCACCGCCGGGGTTACCGTCCCGCCATGGGAATTGCCCCCCTTAAGGAAACACTGGCGGCCGCTTTGTTGGAAATGGCAGAATGGACACCAGATTTACCTTTTTTAGACCCGATGTGTGGTTCGGGAACTTTGCCTTTAGAAGCCAGTTTAAAGGCATTGAATATTGCACCGGGTTTGTATCGAGAAAAGTTTGGGTTTATGAGTTGGCGAGATTTTGATGAAACTCTCTGGGATCAATTGTGGGCAGAAGCAGAGCAGAGTGAATTATCAGAGCTAAAAGCGTTAATTGCCGGGAGCGATCGCGACCCAGAAATGTTAGAGCAAGCTCGCATCAATGCCCACAGATGTGGTCTCACCGATAAAATTAAGTTTGCTCTAACAGAGTTATCTGAGTTGGAAGCACCAGCAGATAGGGGCGTGCTCATTTGCAATCCTCCCTACGGTGAGCGACTGGGTAATGCGAGTGAATTGGGAGAACTTTATAAGCTGTTGGGCGATGTTTTTAAACAGCGTTTTAAGGGTTGGACAGCGTTTATTTTAACAGGAAATAAGGAGTTAGCTAAACGGGTGGGTCTGAAAACCTCGCGTCGAATTCCGGTTTATAATGGTTCTTTGCCCTGTACTTTGCTCAAGTATGAACTGTATTAATTGCTGAAATTCAGCTACCTCGCCATCTCAGCTTAGACAATTTTTTCAAGAAAGGTGAGTTGAGACTCATTAAAACCCTGTCACTTCAAAGGAGCCTTGACTGAAATCATCTCCTTACTTTTCAGAGTCATTTTCTCTCAACTGATAGTAAGAGCTTAAGCCCTTACTACCAACTCAATAAGCTATGAACTATCGCTCAATTTTGATCGAACGAATCTTATCACCCTGACGAATGGCATTCACCACGTCCATATCTTGGGTTTGACCAAAAGTCGTGTGAACTCCATCTAAATGGGGCTGAGGAGAATGACAAATAAAGAATTGGCTACCACCCGTATCGCGACCGGCATGAGCCATTGATAAAGTCCCTGCCAGGTGTTTATTTTTGTTGATTTCACACTTAATTTTGTAGCCAGGACCACCTGTACCATTACCCTTTGGACAGCCACCTTGAATCATAAAATTTGGGATGACTCGGTGAAAATTTAACCCGTCATAAAACCCCTTTTCAGACAAGTCTACAAAATTTTTCACGGTATTAGGCGCATCTTGATCGAATAGCTCCAAATTAATCGTGCCTTTGTCCGTTTCAATAATAGCGCGGGTCATGGTTTTTCCTTTTTCTTTTGAGTCAGTTCGCTGCATTAAAAGCCATCTGCCAAAAAGCCTGCTCCAATCTTGCGATTTTCAAGAAGACTGCTTCAGCTTAATGCTCAATTGTCTCTGAGGCATCTGGCAATGTCTCATCTGCTTGCTGCTCCAACAGTCTAGCATATCCCGTAAACCCTGGATGACCCTAGCGATCGGCAAACTCAGTCTCAGGTTTAGAGAGCGTTGCTGAAAATTCCCCCTAATTTAATTGATAGCTCAACCCCTTAAGGGGCCTTAGCCCCTAACGATTCCACTTCTTTTTTACCTAATATTGAATCAGCATAATGTGCCAGCAAATCAGCAGGGTCATTATAGATTTCTAGAGCTCCCTTGAGGGCAGTATCATCAAAACCACCGCAACGCACTGCGACCGCCCCAACTCCACATTTAGCAGCAGCTTCGATATCGTAAGGGGTATCACCCAACATCATCACCTGACTTGATTTGAGTTCGAGTTTGTTCAAAGCTGCTTCTACAATATCCGGGGAAGGTTTCGAGGCTGCTGCATCATTTTTGGTGGTTGTTTCATGCAGTAAATCATCAACTTGTGCAGCTTTTAGCAAGAGCGAAAGTTCCTCGCTAGTCGCTGAAGTTGCAATAATGAGTTGCAATCCTTCTTGTTGCATTTTTAAGATTAATTCCCGCGTTCCGTTAGCCGCAGAAACTGTTGGCGCAAAACGGGTAATCATTAGTTCTTTCCGGCGTTCACTAATGGCTTTACCATCGCCTTCTCGATCGGTCAGACCTGGCACCATCTTGGGGATGACTTGATCGCCACCCATCCCGATCAGCGGGCGAATTTTATCAAAGGGTACTTCATAGCCATAGGTGGCAAATGCCTCGACCCAAGCTTGAGCGTGGGCATCGTTACTGAGTACAAGGGTACCATCTACATCCAGAATTACTGCTTGTAATTGCATCGATTATTGCCAAATTTAAATCAATCAATACTTGATAAATTTTCTGCTGAAATTCCCGTAGTTTTCTAAGTTTCGCTCAGGCTTTGTTTAACTTAATTAAGAGGGTTTAATTTGAGTTAAACTCCCATAATTTTTATTATGCTTCGCTCACTTTAAGAAAATGAAAACTACTGGTAATCAACCATTAATTCTATTCCTCACTCTCTCGCCGCTCAATTGCGAATTCAGCTCAAAATTTCTTGTTCAATGTCGATCGCGACCGTGAACTTCAGCCGGAGGACTGGTTGCTTCGACAGCCGTGAACGGCTCCAGAATTTTATAAGTGTGGGATGCGCCTTTTGGAACAACCCAGCTATCACCAGGCTCTAGGTCAATCTTCTGACCTTCTAGGTGTAATTCAGCGCGACCTGCGATCACATAGCCAACTGTTTCATACTCGCGCTGAGTTTCTGGTTTCGCTTCGTTAGGCTGCTCATTTTGCCAAAGGCGCATGGAAAGAGCTTTACCGGATGCCAGATACTTCTGACCAATTTCACCCTGAGGTGAATAATTGGCATCGACTTTTTGAACCGTTTTATCAGTCATCGTAGTCACCCCTTGAAAAATTAGTAGTTTTTGCCTGGTAGTCGGGTGGGTAATTGTAGAAAACCTGATTTTTTGTGGTGTCGGCTTTTCACCTCAATGGCTAAACCCACACCACATTGTTTTAGGGAGATGTTTCCAAACAATTTTTCTGCTGAATGCTGCCCATCTTCCCTGTTAAATCAATTACTTTTGTAATCAGCATCCATCCAGCAGCGTGGTAGCCCCTCACCTGAGGGGAAAATTAATTGCTCTTTCCCGAAATTTTCAGCATTTTGCTCCTCTTGACCTGCTTGAATGCAGCCTGAAACTTCATTTCTAGTCGGGCTGGTTAAAGCATCCACATCAAGGATTTTTACCAGATTGCCACTTTCCTTCTCTTTTAAAAACATAGGTTCTCCTGATTGACTAAATCACATTTAGGGTTTGAGGACAATTTTGATGCAATTGTCTTTTTTGTGTTTAAAAATTTCGTAGCCGTGGGGGGCATCATCTAATTTCAGGCGGTGGGTGATCACGAAGGACGGATCTATTTCCTGATTCTGGATGCGAGCGAGCAGTGGTCCTAGATATTTGTGGACGTGGGTTTGCCCCATTTTCAGGGTCAACCCTTTGTTGAAGGCTGCACCAAACGGTACTTTATCGAGGAAGCCGCCGTAAACGCCGGGAATGGAGACGTTGCCGCCTTTGCGACAGGCGAGCAACACTTGTCGCAAAGCTGTGGGGCGGTCAGTTTCTAAGCGCACTGCTTGTTTGGCCTTGTCGTACCAGGCGTCAATGCCGGTGCCGTGGGCTTCCATCCCCACTGCGTCAATGCAGGCATCGGGTCCGCGTCCCCCGGTCATTTCTGTCAGCGCTTCGCCGGCGTCGATTTCATCGTAGTTGATGACTTCTGCCTTGGCTGCCTGGGCCATTTGTAAGCGTTCGGGAATGCGATCGATCGCGATCACTCGTTCTGCTCCCAACATAAAGGCGCTTCTGATCGCAAATTGCCCAACCGGTCCGCAACCCCAAATGGCAACCGTATCTCCTGGCTGGATGTTGCAATTTTCTGCGGCCATGTAACCTGTGGGGAAAATATCAGTGAGAAATAACACTTGTTCATCTGATAGCCCATCGGGAATTTTAAAAGCACCCACATCCGCAAAGGGAACACGAGCATATTCTGCTTGACCCCCTGCATAACCGCCCATTAAGTGAGAGTAGCCAAACAAGCCGGCTGGCGAATGACCATACATTTTTTCAGCCATCCAAGCATTAGGATTGGAGTTGTCACAAAGTGACCACAAATCCCGATTGCAAAAGAAGCAATTCCCGCAGGAAATAGTAAACGGAATGACGACCCGATCGCCTCTTTTTAAATTCTGAATTTCCTTACCAATTTCGACCACTTCACCCATGAATTCATGACCGAGGATGTCACCTGATTGCATGGTGGGAATGTAGCCATCATAGAGGTGCAAATCGGAACCACAGATGGCTGTAGAGGTGATTTTGATAATCGCATCGCGCGGGTTAAGAATCGTTGGATCGGGAACCCGATCGACACGCACATCGTTGGCACCATGCCAGCAAACAGCTTTCATTAATTATTCTCTCCTGTCGTGAGCGGTCAGCTTTACTAACGCTTCGTTGGGGTGAAGGGAAGACATCAAAAAATGTCTGTGTCTTTGACCGCTTATAGACAATCCCAACGAATCGCTAATCTGATAAATCTTGAAAATTAACTTTTACAATAGTTTTCACTTTAAAAGGGAATTTTCTGGGTGGTATCTATCTTTGGTATAGTCGCTGAGTTGCTGAATTGACCGCGCTCAAGTGTAAAAATGATTCCTGTATCGCCAGTTTTTTTAGGTTGGATGGGTTGTCGATCGGGAGATATTTTTTCAGGATGCAACTGCTCTACTGAACTTGCTCAGATTGCTACAGTTTTTAGCAAAAAGCACTGAATTCTGGTAGGTAAACACAAAGCTTGATTGCTACCGATGGGGTGAATTGTGAGCGAAAACCCGTATTTTGAGATACAGGGAGGAGCGAACGGCTCTCAAACTGAGGTGATGCTGCTGTTCCCTTCGCTCCTCTCTCCTCAGAAGTATCTGGGTCAGGTAAACTGAGTGGAGGGGCTAGACTCCCGGAGTATCTTTCATTTAAAATTTAGAATTTGAAATCCTGCTAAAGAGTTGCTGGTTTGAGGAAGACTTCGCTCCCAAAGACGCGAAGGTTAAGAGCTAGGGAACTAGAACGTTTTACCCTTCCCAGAAAAGCAACTAAATCTTAAAAAGCTGTTGACCTGCAAGATACAAAAGATTGAGGACGAGGTAGATGCGATGAAAACTTTGCTTGGGCGAATAATGGCGACGCTAAGTGCCTCAGCACTGATGCTCGTGGGTGTCGCTGGTTCTGCGATCGCAGTCAGTTTCGACCAAACAGAAATTGACCAAACCACCGTAACAGCGATTGCACAACCCCGCCAAGATGGTAGTTATCAATTACTGATTATAGAACAGATTCCCCATAAACGGCAGTGCTGGAGTGAAAGCGGCAGCAGCCCAGTCAAAATTGAGCCATTGTTGCTGGGGTTTGACTTTACCAATGATTGTAAGCGGGCTACAGACAGCAACGGCTTTTCGCTCCGCATGGCTGGTACTGACCTCGCCCTTAAATATAGCCTCAGCTTGCAAAATATTAACGGCGAAGTTCTGCTCATGGCTAGTTCTGGCGATCGCAATGTTCAACCCCTTGTGATTGGTCGAACCAAAGGCATGAGTGACGGCTTTCTCAAAATTATTTTAGAACCAGGCTGGCGGTTTACAAAAAGATCCTACCAAGGTCGCACGCTGGGCCATTTTTATTTTACAAGCGATCAAGTGGCCCCAGACACCGCAGGCGTTGGCATTATCCCAACTACCTCAAGATTTTGAGGAATTCCCTGTAAAATTGAGCTTGGGTCCTGATACTTTTCTAGCTTGTTGGTATCACAAATTACGACGGCTCTCCTCCCTGAATCATGCAGTTAAAAATGAAGGTGCGTCTAGCAGAAAACGCCCCTTTAATTCAGGAAACGATCGGGGTGAAAGTCGCCACTGGTAAATTCTAGGCTAAGCTGTAGCGATCGCGCCGGTTTCGCAGACTCAGGTAGAGGTTCCGGGGGGTTAGTGACCGCCGGACAATAGCGAGTAAATGTGCAGCGGTCGCATTGGTCGCCAGGGGCCGGTTCCCAGTCGCTATCCGTCCGCAATTGTAGGGCCAACTCTCGAATGGTTGTCTCTAAAATCTGCTTATGTTCAGGACTCGCATCAAAAGTCAGCAACTCTCCCGATCGCAAGTAAAGCAAACTCATCCTCTTTAAACTTTGGCCGTACCGTTGCTCTAAAGCAACATAATACAAGCCGATTTGCAAATCTATTTCATTAGAGTCTAGTTCCTGAGGTTGCTTGGTTGATTTGTAATCAATCAACTCTAACCCCTCATCCAGCCAATCAATGCGGTCATAACGACCCGCAATATTAAAGGCTAAATTTGCTACTTCTAACCGACCCGCAATTTTGCCTTCTACCGCTAACGGCCGCCGGAGAGAGGTCAAGGGAGTCATGAATTTATAATAGTAACTCTCAAGAATTTCTTGACCTTCAGTGATTTGGTTGGAAGTGAGATTCGTAGAAAATAACTCCCAACATTCATAGAGCCAATTAAGCTCAGGTAAAGGATCGCAGTAGTGCCAGTCGCGGTAAACTTTTGCCAGAGTTTGATGCAGAGCAGTTCCAAAGGTGGCCGAGCCAAAAAAAGCTTTTGTCTTTAAGCCCCGTTCATATTGAAAATAATAAGCTTTTGGACAGCGGTGATACGCTTGCAGTTTGCTAGCTGACAACTGGTAGGGCATAGTTGTTTCCAGAGTCAATCCCTGGGGCGTATGGTAGAATATACCCTTTAGTTTAAAGCCTGTGGCACAGGCTTTAAGCCAACGCCACAGGCTAGAGAATTCCCAAATTCAGGACTGACTCACCAAGCAGAAAGAAACTGCCACAGTTCTAGCGTGGAATCCCCATCCCGAACGGTACACCAAGGTCAAGATTCACGCGCCTGACTGAGTTTTAGCTTTCTGATTCCCCCGCAGAGAAGTTGAAGTTTAATCGTAATAGTAGCTGCGAACTCTTGTGCCGCGATCGGTATACCTTACTACTACGACATCCGGGTAGAGTAAGCGCTGGACGCGGTCATAATGTTCCTGGGGGGATCTGTAACGGAAAGTGGAATTGCAATAGCGAGAGTAGCCGCCATTAATTTGTGCCGACTCATCTGGAGCGATGTTTGTAAAAAGAGATTCGGTCTGAGTTTGCTGCATGAATATCTCCACCATCAATCAATGAGCAGCGCGTCAGGTGGGAAATACCGACCCGACTCAATCGCTGCATAAAGTAATCCTGTTTTCCCTTAATCTCGGTTTGATCCGGATCGTTGTCCTAAATCTCCGAAAGAAAGTACCCCCAACGGTTTAGGACCTGAGCTTGTGGCGGTTTGAGTGAGGGAGATTGCACGGATTCTCACTCCTTCCGTTCCGCCAAGTGGTGAGTCGTGAATGACTGATTTTTTGCTCGCAACCCCTCACAACTAACGCCTCGCGAATTACTCCCCCCAAATTTGGACCAGAACCGTTCTTTTTCGGGGCCCATCTAAGTCAAAAAATAAGACGGACTGCCAAGTTCCTAAGGCGAGTTTGCCATCAATCACAGGAATCACTTCACTGGTACTGAGCATCATTGACATCAGGTGAGAGTGAGCGTTCATGGGTTCATCTTCAGGAACGATTCTGAGGTGCAAGTCGTTGTGTAAGTATTTCTGCTCGGGAGGTGCTAATTTTTTGAGGTGAACTTTAACATCTTCTAACAACCTTGCTTCATTTTCATTAATGGCTAAAGCCGTTGTTGTATGTCGAGAAAAGACTGTGATCTGACCCTTTTTAATCGAACTTGCTTCTAGAAGTTTGAGCAGATCGGGAGTCAGATTGTAAATACTGATTCCTTCAGAAGTTTCAACAATTATTTCTTGATTAAGAATGGGCATATCTTCACCGATTCGCCTGAATTTTGGGGATGAATGAGTTAAGATAGAAGTGCGAACGGCTGGTTGGCAGGCGAGACCCTCGCCGAAAAGCGATCGCGAATTTCTGGAACTTGAACTCAACCATCAATCATAAAATTTTAGGGAAACCCTAGGAAAGGGAAATATGCTGCTAGGGATCGTACTTAGCTTACTGTTAGGGTCGCTACTGTTTCAATGGGGAATGAGAGTGGGACGGGTACTCGTCCGATCGGGGGTGACGGCGAATGATTTATTTAAGGGGAAAACTGCGGTCGCACTCCTGTTTTTGGGTGTTTACATGGGTCTGCTGCTGTTGGCGCTTAATCTGCCACAAATGCCTGCATTGCCTCTGGAGTGGCGCTTTCACGGGATGCGAATCACCTGGACTTTGCTACGGATTTTGTTGATGGGTGTTTGTGGCGTAGCGTTTACGGTAAGCTGGCGGACCGCGCGATCGCAGGTAGTAGCTGTTATTTTAATTGGTTTATTGGGATGGGGTGGGTTTACAGGGGTTGAAGCTTATTTTTTAGCTCCGATCTACTCAGAATTGCAGGATAACTTGCGGCCGAATGGCATTTTTCGACAAACTTCTAACAGCAGTTGTGCTCCGGCAGCTTTGGCGACAGTTTTGCGACGGTGGGGCATCAATGCCACCGAATCCAGCGTGGCTCGTTTAGCAGGAACTAGCCGGATGGGCACTTCAATGCCACAATTAATTGTAGCAGCTCAAGCTTTGGGAATGGAGGGCATGGAACTCTCTTCAACTTGGGAGCAAATACAGCAGGTAAATCGACCGGGAGTGCTAGCAGTTTGGCTATTGGATGAAGGCAGAAAACTTCCCCACGCCGTTGCTTTATTAGCCATGAATTCTGAAGTAGCTGCGATCGGCGATCCAGCACGGGGGCGAATTTTTTATTTAGACCGAGCTACTTTTACAATGGTTTGGCGCAACCAATATATTCCGATTTTTTCTAAGGGAGAATTCGCATTTGCAGAGGAGCAAGCACTCAATTACCTGCAACAATTGGGATATCTAAATGCTTCAGGAGCATCCCAGGATTTGAGTGCTGCGATCGCTCGCTTCCAAGCGGATCAAAGCTTAAGGGTTACTGGCAAGTTAGACAAGGAGACTGCTTTGTTATTGAGTGGCCCTTTTTTGAAAGGAGTGCCAACGTTGAATTTCTCTGGCTCCAACCGAGTGGGGTTTAGCAGTCGTCATTCAGAAGGGAAGGTCAGGACTTAACCAAAAAAGGATGAATAACGGTATCACTCCTAAGACTTCTAACCTATGCCGGAAGTGAGATGAATTCTCTAGTTATACCTGCTATATAAGTTTCATAGAAGGTTTATTTTTTGAGAAAAGTACATGGCTGAAAACACCTTTATTCATGTCCTCTCTTCTGGATGGACAAACTTGTTTAATGACGACACCCAAGGCAATCCGATTCAGTGCGAGTTAGCTGATTACATTGAGAAATGTCCTTATTGCAACCGACGGACTCAAACAGATCCTCAAGGGTGGTACTGCCACTGTGGCGCCTATGGCGACCGTTATGGCACCTATAATCCAAAATTCTAGTTGCGATTGATTTCGGTTGCAGGGAAATGATTGTTAAGGGTTAACTATGATTTAAAGCGGTTTGAGGAGATTCTTAATTTCAGGAAAAACTTAATTCCCTAGTGAAAAAATTGGCCCCAACAATTGCGAGTTGTTGGGGCAACAATTCCAGATTAACTGCTGGCTAGTACCACCGAGGGTTACATTTTGACAGCGGGGTTTGTGGAAGGTTTTGCAGCTTGGATTCCTTCTGCTCCTAGGCGTGCGCGGTAGAGAGAGGCTAAGCACTGCTCGTACTTGGATAAATCTGATTCAATTTCAGTGAAAATCGCTGTAGAAACTGGATCGGTATATTTCATCCGCAGGTTGTTGATATCGACAACGCCAGTCTGCAAGTCACCCAAAGCACTTCGCAGAAGGAAGGTTTCATCCGTTCCTTGAAGGGCGGATTTGAGCTTAGCGTATTTATCAGCAACTTGGGCAGGAAGAGAAGGCTTTTCGCCTAAAGTATCAAGGCGATTTTCGAGGGCAAGGATGTGATGCTTTTTATTAATGACCATCTCCCGGAGGAGCGAGCGAAACTCGCCGTCTTGAGTTTTGTCGGCATAGTTTTCAAACGCTTCGCAGGCATAGCGTTCACCGGCCAGGGCAGTGTTCAAAGCATTAACAATTTCCCCTTTGGTAGAACCGCCCCAAGCACTCGCTAGTTTCCACCACTCTGCATTGGAGTCGTTTTCTTCAGGCAACGCAGCTTCTTTACCACCGTAACCAAGGCGAGCAAGAATCGCTGTGGTAAAGATTGCTAAATCACCCGGTTGTCGCGAGGTAATTAAGTTACCATCCACCACTAAAGGTTGATTGATATACTTAGCTCCCGCATTGCTCATATCCGTGCGAATGGCGTAGAAACCCGTTGCATTTTTACCGCGTAGCAAATCGCCTTCAATGAGAACTTGCGGCCCGTGACACACAGCAGCCACTAATTTTCCTTGCTGCATCGCTTCCTTCACGAAGCGGACTGTATTGGGGTTTGTCCGCATGATGTCGGGGGCCATGCCACCAGGGACGATCACTGCATCGAATTGGGATGCGATCGCTTCCGTTGTCGTTCCGTCTGGTTGCATGGTCAGTTTGCCCTGTTTTCCCACATACCTTTCATTCGGGCGAGAACCGAGTACAACCACCTCGAATCCAGCTTGTTTAAGCCCGTTATAAGGCACTTGAAATTCGGCATCCTCAACACCATTTTCAATGAGGATGGCGACTCGTTTAGATTTTACACCGTTAGTTTCTGCCATAATGACTGCCTGAGCGAACTGAATTTAAATCCATTGCATCAACTCCATCGAACCACGACATCAACCTCAAGGTGGATCGGCAATTCCAGTTATTCTCATCAGGTTCTCTCTTTCTGATCTCCTCAAGGACTCCCAAATCCACCTAAAGCCGCTTGACTAAAACCAACTGCCCCTTGAGAAGCACGAACGGCTGACTGAGAAAAGACCTGAAATGCTTTGCGAATTTCCGTAGCACTCTTGCCAGGAGTGAGAATCCAATCCTCTTGAATTCCCATCTCTCGGAAGACTTGATGGAAATCAGTATGACTATCATCAATCCCCATTGCAGCAATAATATGATTTTCTGACATGAGCATATCTTTGACTAAGCTAGAAACAGTCTGGGCATTTGCCCGGACAGAGGATTCATCGGCACCATCCGTGATAATTAAAGTGACCGTTCGCACAGGTACACCGTTATCAGCAAATTCCTGAGATTTTGCTAGCACAGTCCCTAGTAAAATCACGGTTTGATCGTACAGTGGTGTTCCTTGATCGGGATGATAATTATGCCGATCCATCCGCACTGCTTGAGACAGTTGGCAATAGGGATACAAGACATGACCATTTAGGTAACGATTGTGAATTAAAATGTTGTCTTGCTGTTGAGAGGTTGCCAAAGCATCCAGAATTGCATTGTGACCCTCGCGTACAGCTTGAGCATTATTGGCATATTGAATCGAACCGGAATCGTCAGGCATAATCGTCACGAGTACCACTTCGCTCGTAGCAACATCATCGACATTGACACCTAATCCCGCTTGAATCTGGGCGCCGATATCAATCACATTCAGTGCTTGCAGAGAGGCCGCAGAAAGTAAGCCTTCTTCGTGGGCTGTTTGAAAGAGATTATTGAGGTTGGGTGTATTTTGACTCATGGTAATTAACAAGGGTAGAAGTGAATTCGTGCAATTGCCAAAGGCAGAGTTTTTAAAGGGAAATACCCGGCCAAGTCTCGATTGCTTGAGTGGATTGCACAATGTGCATTCCTGCATCAGCAAAGCGTTGAAAAGCAGCATCTGCTCGATCGGTGAAATCAATCACACCAGGAACAACAACGGGAGAGGTACAATCTTCTAGCAAGTAAACTTTCTGAACCAGTTGCGGATCGTGGGCGAGAATTTCTGTTAACAAGTCGTCAATTGTCCAGGCAACACAGTGACTTTTTGCTTGTCCAGCAATGATGACTGCATCAAATTCCAGCAATTTTTGAATAAATCGGGTATTTTTTTGGGCAATTGGACGACCATCGGAACCCTCTAAAACTTCCGGACGCAGCACCGAGTAATTTTCTGTTAGGGGGTTGCCACCTTTGATTTCAAAAAGTGTTTGGCTGTTCCGGGCAATATTGTGGAAAAATAGCGCCTCCTCCACTGCGGAAATGAGAGCGTGACCGATGCCACCTAGCATCGAGTGATAGGGCCAAATCGTGAGGGGATATTTGCCATCCTGACTCAATTTTTGCACGTAGTGCAAAGCGTGCTTTTGCAACGCTAAATAATTGCCATTAGCGATGCTATAGGAGATAGCAGGATTGACTTTCCAGATGCCTTTTTGGACATCTTCTAAGCTAATGAGGGTTGCAGCGGGAGCGGGATGTTCGCCAGCATCATTGATCCAGAAAATCGGGTGGAAAATTTGCATGGCGGTGTGGGTATCCATGGTTGGGGCAATGGCGGTAATCACTCCCAAATTGCGATAGATAAACTCGCAGAGTCGCACATTATCATCAACAGCACCCGTACCAGAACGACCCCCAACAAATAATTCAAATTTGGGAATGCAGAATGTATTTTGGGCATCGATTACCATTAAGCAAAGGCGGGTTATATCTTTTGCTGCTGGTTGAATACTATATTTTTTGGCCCAATTTTTAGCTTCAACTGCTCGATCTTGATAAAGCACTCGCCAAACTTCGCCGACTTTCTTGGGGTCAAAGTGAGTAGGAATGGGTAATTGAGTTTTAGCAGCCATCATTTAACTCCTGTTTAATTGAAGGTGTATTGTGAGGAACTTTATCCTCATTTCTGAGAAAGAATGACCAGCTAGATGCCCTTCTGATTTAATAAAAAATCAAGAAATCTTTAGCAGAACGATTTCCTGCGGTTTCACAATATATAATCCTCCCTGAGCAGCAAAAAGTTCGCAGTGACTATCTACAAAAGGTTCCGTATCCGGGAATTCTTTAGCTTTGAAAATTTGATTATTTTGCACCTCAACGCGAATAATACCCTCATCAGTAGCGACGAGTAAAAAGTTACCAACTGCAAATTGACCCCGCAGCATTTCGCCTGTCTTTCCTAACCAAGAATCATCACCAGCTGCTGCTAACGAAGCTTCAACAGTGCCGTCAGAACGAACGATCGCACATCTTTTTACCGTCCTTCCTTGTTCTTGGGTACTCCAGAAAAACCAGCAGCGATCCTTGCTAAAAGTACAGGTGGCATCAATGAGTTGACCGGAATCAGGGGGGAGTTGGACGCGATCGCAGATTCCCGGTCGTTTGCTATCAAATACAAATGCTACCTTTAAATTCCCCGCTCGATAGAACCCAAATCCGAAATGTTCGCCGATCCAAAATTGAGTTTGTCTCGCTAAGACATCACCGATATATTCAGCACCTAAGGAACCATCTCGTAGCAATTGACCCCCTTCAATCCAATATCGACCCCATTCATTTGCATCAAATCTTTCTGCTGCTAATTGACGAGGAGGTTGACCTGGGGTTAATGTAATCACTTGCCCCTGTTTACCAAGGATTGTAGATTTTCCTTGAATCCGAAATTGCAGTTGAGCGTCTAATTCTCCTGAGAGAATGACTGAATCATTTTCTCGTTTAAATTCTCCTTTTTCATAATAAATCCATCGTAAATTTCCCGATTGTAAGGTAGCAAAAAGAATGACACCTTCGGTGAAAAATACCCTCGTTGCTGTGACATTACCTCGCACTTTCGTTAAGACAACTGTCGCAACTGGTACAGAAGGAGTGCAATCCGGACAGATACTTCGAGCGTGTTCTCTTCTGCATTGCGGGCATTGAGTCCACTGAAGGTTATCGAGGAGTTGGCGCGGAAATTGACCGCGCTCGTCTTTCTCAAAAACTTGATAAAAATAATGGAGCAGTTCATCGGGTAACACTTTGTAGGGAATTGCTGGTTTGGGGTAAATTACTTCAGGATGAAAGATGGTAATCCCCTGCAAACATCGAGCCTCTTGAGGAATACGTTGAGCCGAATTTTTGGGTCGATAAACCCCTCCAAATGGATGAACAAACAGTAAAGATTGCATGAACATGACTGCGAAAGCATACCAATCAGACTCTAGGGTATAAGGCTCCGCTAAAATGGGTTTAGCTGCTTGGGAATCGCACAGAAGCGGATCGACAAACCGATTGGTAAACACGCGACATAAAAAAGTGGGTGTTTGAAAAGAATCGGCATCAATTAAATAAGCTTCAGTCTCCCGAACTAATACATTTAAGTCATTAAAATCCCCAATAATCACGCCTGCTTGATGAAGAGTCGCCACGGTTGTATGCAAATCTCGGAAGATTTCAACAACCCTTTGCTGAGGAATCCCTGATTGTCGGAAACTGCGGTCGCTATACTTCAACAATACTTCTGCATCGGCTAGCAATTGCATGGTATAACCGACAATGGTATTGCCAGACACATCCGTTGCTAACTCTTGTGGTCCAATGACGCGACTGGGCAAATTGCTAGGAAATAGTCGCAGTTTATACTGATGTTCTGCAAGGCGATCGCGTGCAGCTTGCTGTTGTTCTGGCAAATTTTGATAATCAGGATGGTCTGGTTGTTTAAACAGCTTTAGTGCTTTGCCTTTGCCAATATCATACACATCTGCTTCGCCACCTTTACCGATAGAGTGGGTTGGTTTTAGCCGGATTTTTTTACCATTAATGTAGACATCCATTGGTTTTGGGTGATAGAGAAAGGGTGAATCGCTCGGCTTTTTGAGGAAACGATCGATTACCGAATTGATTCCTGCTTTTTTCTGATAACCATCAAAGTTGTATCATCGGGTAATAAACCAACTTCTTTCAAAATCTGCTGGTTCTCCCAATCCATTTTTTGGGACGATCGATTCACAAGAAATAACTGGCGACGGATCGAGTCAGGGTTTTTGAAATAACGGTGTTCTTCCCAGAATTGATTGATTGAGCCTACAGATTCTTGCTTTCCTGGCATCCATTGATGACCTGCCTTAATTAAATCAAGAACTCCATCCGTTCCAATTAAAATTGATTGGAATTGCTCAAAAGGTAATTGGCAATGGATTTGAAATCTGCACTGCTCATTCTCTGGAAAGGAACAGCCATCTTTGCGGCTCAATAAACGATAAGCTAAGTAGGGAGGCGCATTTCCAGGAAAAGGTCCTAACTGTTTCACTTCGCCATTGATCATAAAGACACCATCTCCGAGGGAAAAAACTGTTGCACCCCTTGGTGTTACTAATGCACCGACCACTGTAAATAAGAAATAGTCCAAAATAATTTGGCAAAAATTGCCACCCATTGCTGTTGCTAAAAGTTGCAATTGTGTGAGAACATCTTGCTGTACTTGTTCCCAAAATTCCGCTGTTGGCCATGCGATCGCGTTCAACTCCCCCTCAGTCTTAACCCTGTGGTGAGGAGCGCTCAAAGCCTTGGCGATCGCACTCGCCACCAACTTCACCCCTACCTTCGCTCCCACCTCGCTAGACTCACCACTCCCGCAACCGTCGCACACAACTGCGACCGCGTATCCTTTTGAACAAACGCCATAATAAGCATCTTGGTTATTTTTCCCAAGTCGCAGGTGTTCCCGTCCGGTGACCGATCCCCCTGCTAGTTCCAACAGCTCTTGCATGGCTGTTCCTTAGTGTTGTACCTACACTTAGGTTAGTGTTTAAAAAACACATTGTCAAGAGGTAGAGTCAAATTCCTTGCAGTTGCCTTCCAGAGGCGACCTGTACCTCTCTACCTCTGAATGCAAACCTTCTATGCACCCAAAACCCATGCCTTACAGCTACGAATTTCCCCGACCGGCCCTCACCGTTGATTGCGTCGTCTTCGGACTCGATCAAGACAACCTGCTCAAAATCATATTGATCCAGCGCCAACTCCCCCCCTTTCCCGGTCAGTGGGCCCTACCAGGGGGTTTCGTGCGCGTTGAAGAATCCCTCGAAGCTGCGGCGCGGCGGGAACTCCGGGAGGAAACCGGCATTGAAAATGTCTTTTTAGAGCAGTTGTACACCTTTGGCGAAGTAGACCGAGATCCGCGCGATCGCGTCGTCACCGTCGCCTATTACGCCTTAGTCAACCTCTGGGAACACCGCATCGAAGCAACAACAGATGCCAGAGATGCCGCTTGGTTTCCTGTGACCAAAACTCCGCCACTGCCTTTCGACCATCAGCGCATTTTAGCGACAGCTCTTGCTAGACTAAAAAGCAAAGTTCGCTATGAGCCGATCGGCTTTGAACTTTTGCCGAAAAAATTTACCCTTTCCCAACTCCAGAAGCTTTACGAAACCATTCTAGAGCAGGAACTGGATAAACGAAATTTCCGTAAAAAAATCCTCAAAATGGATCTTTTACTGGCGTTGGATGAAACACAACAAGAGGTGGCTCACCGAGCCGCCAGACTCTATCAATTTGACGAGTTCAAGTATCAACACCTGAAAGAGAAAGGATTTAATTTTGAAATTTAAAAGCCTTGCATCTGCCAACCTCCTCACCAATCACCCCATTCAGTAAAAGATGTTCAACTCACCACCCCCACCCCCCATCACTCGAAAAAAACAACGCCAGCTCCGGCGTGGCGTAAATTGGGCCGTAGGTGTGAT